>JBCDJG010000008.1:0-125147 GCA_038748065.1 Pseudomonadota bacterium | reverse complement strand
GCAAGCTGGCCGAGGCCGCCAAAAATGACGGCGAGCCAGCTGGTTTACAGGGCCGATCAAGGAGAAAATATCAGATGTTAGAGGGCAGCAGCGCCACCACAGAATTCAACACGGTGGCAAGAGTTGAGGCTGCATCGCCGCAACCCAAGCTTGCGGGCGAGGGCTTTCCCGATTTCACCGCTGAGGTGCCCGCAGGTGGTTATCGCTGGTGGTATCTGGATGCTTTCAGTGATGATGGCCAGGCGGGGCTGACGCTGATCGCCTCGATTGGCAGCGTGTTTTCGCCATACTACGCGGCCGCGAGACGTCGGGGGGCAGCGCCGGCTGAGGCGTTCTCCAGCCTCAATGTTGTGTTCTATGGGCCAGACCGAAAGCGCTGGGCCATGACCGAGCGCAGCGCCCGCGGTTTGCGCCGCGACAACACCTGTCTGCAAATCGGCCCCAGTTCACTGACGCGCGAGGGTCTGCAGCTGGTAGCGCATATTGACGAGGTCACCGTGCCCCTGCCTCGGCGCTTGCGCGGCCGAATCCGCATTTCACTGCCGGGTGTCAGCGGTCGCTGTTATGCCCTCGATGACGACGGCCTGCACCGCTGGTGGCCGGTGGCGCCGCAGGCCAGGGTCGAAGTTGAACTGGATAGACCCGGACTTAGCTGGTCCGGTAGCGGGTACCTCGACTGCAATGCGGGGCGTGTTCCGCTGGAGTCAACCTTCAGCGGTTGGCACTGGTGTCGTGCTGTGCATGCCGATGGCGGCAGCACTGTTTTTTATGACACCGATGCGCGAATGGGCGCCGATAAACACCTGGCGCTGCGCTTTGATCCAAAGGGCCAGGTGGCGTCTGCCGCTCAACCGCTGCTGTTTTCTCTGCCAGATACTCGAATCTGGCGTATTGAGCGGCTATCGAGATCGCAGCCTGGGCCCATCAAGGTGCTCAATACCTTTGAAGATACGCCCTTTTACGCACGATCTAAGGTTGGCTTGACGCTGGAGGACGAGCCGGTCATTGCCATGCATGAAAGCCTGAATCTGCAGCGTTTCAAACGCCGCTGGGTGCAGGGGCTGTTACCCTTCCGGATGCCCAGACGGGCCTGATCCTGCTGGCGCTAGCGGAGTCGGTGCTCCAGCGCGGCGGCGCGGTCCCGGGCGTCCATCGCCTCGAAGAGTTCCAGCATCCAGGCCAGACGGCCGTTGAAGCCGGAGCGGGCGGCGCTCTCAGGTAGAGTCTCCGGGGCGCTATCGCGGGCAGGGATGAGAAATTTGGTCTGCGCGAGTGGTGGGTCGGACAGCTGATCATCTGGCAGTGCGCCTGCGCGGGCTGCCCTGGCCATAAGCGAGAGCTTGGCCCGGTTTGGCACCACCGCACGCAGGCTTACGGCGTCATAGTCCTGCCGGGCCAGTTGAACGCCAATACCGTGATATAGCAGGCGTGCTGCGTAGATACCCGGGCGACAGCCGCGGGGTAAGCTGCGAATCCCATTGTCCGCGCGTTTGTAAAGCCGATCCGCCTCATTCAGTAGACGCTTGATGACTCTGGCTAGTGCCTCGCTGTGGTGCGGCGAGTTCAGGAACTCTTCAGGGTCGATACCTGCCTCTGTCAGCCATGCAAGCGGCAGGTACAGGCGGCCTGCGCGTGCGTCCTCGCCGACGTCGCGCGCTATATTGGTCAACTGCATGGCCGCCCCCAGATCCGCCGCACGAGCGAGGACTTGCGGACAGCGTTCACCCATCAGCAGCGTCATCATCACGCCAACGCTTCCGGCTACGCGTGCCGAGTAGTCAAGCACATCCGACAGGGTAGCGTAGCGGCGCCCGTCAGCGTCCCATGCGAAACCTTCGAGCAGCGCATCGAGTAAGTTTCGGGGCATATGGTAGCGGCTCACCACTTCGCACAGTGACCTATCAATACTGGATGGCCCGGGCTGACCCTGGTAGATCGCAGTGATTCGCGCCTCCAGAACAGCCAGAGCGCGGCCGGGGTCGTCGCCCTCGTCAATCAGGTCATCGGCCTCGCGACAGAAGGCATAGAGCTGGCAGGCAGCGTCCCCGACTGCGCCGGGCAGCAGGAAGGAGGCGATGCGGAAAGAGCGTGAGCCACCCGCTAGCAGTGCCCGACAGCTGGCCAGGTCGGTCCGCGGTGTGTCGATTAGCAGGCTACTGGATGACGCTGGCATGCGGAACGACCTCGTCCAGAATTCGAGCTGATGAGAGTACGCCAGGAACGCCAGCACCGGGATGGGTGCCAGCCCCTACGAGATAGAGGTTGCGGATATCTTCGCTGCTGTTGTGCGGTCGGAACCAGGCGCTCTGCTGCAAGCGGGGTTCGAAGCTGAAGCCGGCACCGCGGTAAGACAGCAGGCGATCCTGAAAATCGAGTGGTGTTGTGCAGAAGGAGGTAGCAATGACGTCCCCTAGCCCGGGTAGCGCCGTTTCTTCCAGACGTTTCTGTACTGCCTGGCGGAAGGGTTCCGCGTTCGCTTCCCAGTCGGTGCCGGAGCCAAGGTGTGGCACCGGGACCAGGGCGTAGAAAGTATCACATCCTGCTGGCGCCATACCGGGGTCGGTTGCGGTTGGCCGATGCAGGTAGAGACTGAAATCTTCAGTCATGCGCTGCGCCTTAAAAATGTCGTTAATCAGGCCCTTATAGCGTGGACCAAGCAGCACCGAGTGGTGCGGCACGTCCTCGTAACGTCGAGTGGTGCCGAAGTACCAGACGAACAGCCCGTTGGAATAGGCTGCCCGATCGATACGGCTGTCACTCCAGCGTTTGCGCTTGTTGGCCGGTATCAGGTGACGATAGGTCCAGGCAGCGTCTGCATTGGATACGACCACGTCAGCGGACAGAACCTCTCCGCCGGCGAGGCGTACGCCCTTTGCCTCGCCCTTTTCAACAATAATCTCTTCAACCGGGCTGTTCAGACGCAGGCGACTGCCCTGGCCTTTGAGCAGGTCAACCATGGCATCGACAATGGCGCCTGTGCCGCCCATCGCGGAGTGCACGCCCCAGCGCTGCTCAAGATAGGAAATCAGGGTATAGACTGACGTAACCGCGAAGGGGTTACCCCCGATAAGCAGAGGGTGGAAGCTGAAGGCCATGCGCAGCTGTGGGTCGGAAATGTACTTCGACACCATGCGATAGACACTGCGATCACTGCGCAGGCCCAATAGGTCTGGAATCGCGCGTAGCAGGTCGGCCACGGTATTGAACGCGCTCAGTCCGTAGCGCTCAAAGCCGATTTTGTAGCGCTGTTCACTGGCCTTTAGGTAGCGTTCGTAGCCGGCTACATCCCCAGGGTTGAAGCGGCGAATCTCGTCTCTAACCCGCTCCGGGTCGCCACTGTAGTTAAAAGTTCTGCCGTCGTCGAAGCGAATCTGGAAGTAAGGGTCCATGTGCCGCAGGTCGATATCATCCTCGAATTTACGACCACAGAGTTCCCACAGCTCTTCCAGCAGAAAGGGCGCGGTGATAATGGTCGGGCCTGCGTCAAACGTGAAGCCGTCCCTGCGGTGGACGTAAGCGCGCCCACCGGGCGCGTCGAGCTTTTCGAGTATGGTGACGCGATAGCCCCGGGCGCCGAGGCGTATGGCGGCAGCGAGCCCGCCGAAACCGCTGCCGATGACGATGGCGTGCGCAGCGGAGTCACGGGTCTCAGGCAGATCTGGGATCGGCAAACGACTGTTCATAATATTTGACGCTATAGCTTGTCAATTAATATTGACATCATAGCAGTGCGCAGCCCTCCGGGCCAGCTACCTGTTCAGGCGTGCGTCCGAGGCTCCTCAGGCGCTCGCGGCGCGCAGCAGCCCATACTCCCGGGCTGTGCTTTTGATGATCTCGGCAAACTCCTCCGGCTGCTCCTCATGGCCCAGATGCCCGAGATCTGCCACCTGTAGCAGGCGGGCCTTGGGAACCCGCTTGACCAGCCGTTCTGCCTGGACCGGTTTGACAGCGAGATCCTTGTCACAGGCCACCAGTACGAGAGGCACCGTTAGCTGCGGCAGCTCGCGCCACAGGCTTTCCAGGTCCCAGTTGGCCATCATTCGCAAGGTGCCGCTGATGTGCCTTGGTTGGCGGATCAGGGTGCGGTAATTGTCCAGATCATCTTCCTCAAGGCGCGACCCGGTCTGCTCGATCACGTTTTCGATAGAGCGGCGACGCAGGCCCTGAATCGCCACCACATAAGGCACCACCCGGGACGCAGCCAGCAGGCGAGCAGCACCTGAAAACAGAGGGGCGGCCATGCGGCCGAAGGGTACGAAGGCGCCGTTCAGGCTGATAAGCGCTGCGGGCGCAATACGCCGGTCAAGGCAGAGCCGGACGAGGATGGCGGCCCCCGCGGAATGCCCCACGGCCAGGGCTGGCTCAATATCAAGCTGATCCAAAAGGGCGCTGAGCAAATTGGCCATGCCCGGCAGCGTTGCTTGCGTGCCGGGTACCAGATCGGTGAAACCGTGTCCCGGTAAATCCACGGCAACGACCCTGAATCGGTCCACCAGCCGTGGCAACAAGCCGTTCCAGGTATGGGTGGCTGACCCTGTGCCATGCAGAAGCAGCAGCACCGGGCCCTTGCCCCAGGTTTGGACGTGCCAGACGATGCCGCCCGCGCGGACGAACTCGCTGCGCTCCCGGTGAGGCCAATCGCGGCCGGCGCGTGGCCAGTGAGAGGGCGCCGTCATGGGCTATTGGCCTGTACGGCGCTGCGCAGTGTTTCTGCGTCGGCATGCGGTAGCGGCAGGTACACAGCATCCGCGGCCCTCGCCACTTCCCTGGCATTGGCATGTGGCCGGGGCGAGGTATCGATCACCATGCCATGGAGGTCCATGTTTTTGAGCTCAGCGCTGCTCGCGAGTGCGTCATGCAGAGCGCCATCTCGACCGCGACTGCCGTCTCTTGCGATATTGGCGCGACCGTCGGTGAGCAACACAAAGCAGGGCGTGCTGCCACGCCGCTGTACCTGGTCGGCGAGCGCTCTTGTCATATCCAGGGCGCTGGCCAGGGGAGTGCCACCGCCGCCCGGCAGCGCGCTGAGGCTGCGTTTGGCCCTGAGCAGCGAGCGTGTCGGTGGCAATAGCAGCTCTGCGCTCTCGCCGCGGAATGACACGAGCGCGACTTCGTCGCGCCGGACGTAGCAGTCTGCCAGCAGCAGTTCTACAGCGCCTTTGGCCTCCGCCAGTCGGTGCAGTGCCGCGGAGCCGGAGGCATCGACGACAAAGATCGTGATACTTGGCGTGCGGTCGCGATAGCGCACCAAGCGGAAATCCTGGCGTTCTACCAGCAGGCCGTCGCGATCGGCCCTGGCGCGGCGTATGGGTTGCCAGGGCGCGGCTGCCCTGAGGGTAGCGATGAGGTTGAGTCGCGCGCCCTCACGGGGGTCGCCAGGTGTGACGCCGGCGGGTCGGCCCCGCAGGCGCTGGCTTTGCTGTGCGCCAGATTTGCCCTGGCCAGCATGGCGGTGACGCGACTGGGCACCAGACTGGAGCTGCGCCAGCAAGCCCGGCGGGATAACGGCTGCGGCGGCATCCAGGAGCTGCTCCTGCAGAGGCTGGGGCGACTCCGCTGAGGGCTCGTTGGTATCGTCTTTCGAACTGGCCTCGCTCTCGGGCGGTGGCGCCTCAGCGGCCTCCTCGGCATCTGGTGGCACTGGCAGGCGGGTCGCACGGTGCGCCAGGGTGAGTTTCACGGCTGCTGCAAGGTCCGCCTCAGTGGTGGCGTCGCGACGCGCCAGCGCGGCCAGTATCCGGGTGCAGCGGCTGGCCAGAACAAGGGCCCGGGGCGAATCGATACCGAGAGCCAGCGCGGCAAGGGCGAGGCTACGCAGGTGGGCTTCCTGCAGCGCTATCCCGGCGAGACGCGCGCGTGCCGCCTGTACGTCATGGTCACTGAAATGCGGCCCGTCTACATCCCGGATACCCAGTGGATGCAGGTCCAGCGCCAGCGCGAGCCTGTCGCATAGCGCAGGTGACATAGACTCATCTTCCAAGCCTTCGTCCAGGGCAATGACCCCGAACCGGCTGGGTGAGCGGCCCCTCAGGCCGTCTCTTTCGAGGCGCAGTTCGCCCTGATCCACGGCCGTGCACAGGTGAGCAACGGTCTTGCGGGCAGCGCGCTCGGCCATTGCCAGAAGCACGACGCCGCCATCAGCCTCGGCCAGAAGCCCGGTTTCAGCAACGGGGGTGCCGCTGCGTAGGGTCGCTGAGAGGTCGATGCCTCCAAGCAAGCGCGATTCGCTGGTGTGCAGTGGTACGCGGCGCCAGGGAGTGCCATCCGGCAATAAATCCCGAAATGTCTCAAGCCAGGTCTCACGAATTGGCCCCGGGAACGCGCGTAGACTGATGCCGCCCAGGCCATGGGGATCAACTGCGAGCACCGCGGCGGCAGTCTCGGCGTGCTGCCATTGGGAAAACTCGCGTGATGCCCCGGTGGTCATGGGCTGAATACTTCCTCGATAGCGCGCTTAATACGCACGTCCGAGCCGGTTTCATCGAGAGGGTCACGGCGCAGCCGATGCCGCAGTACCGACGGGGCGATGTCTTGCAGCTGTCTTGCGCCAACCGAGGCCTCGCCATCGAGTGCTGCGAGCGCGCGGGCAGCCCTGATTAATGTCAGTTCGCCGCGCAGCCCATCGGTGCCAAGACGCATACACAGGCGCGCAGCCAGTTCCAGTGCCGACCGAGGAGTCTCAATGGCATCGAGCGTTTCCCGGGCCTTCTCTATCTTGCGCCGCAGCGCATTGTCCTTGCGCCGCCATTTCTTGACGAAGCCCTCGCGGTCGCGCTCAAAGTCGTCTCGGAGCTGCACAATTCTGACCCGGGTCTCGATGTCCTGGGGCGTTTGCACATCGACCGCCAGACCAAAACGATCCAGCAATTGGGGCCGTAGCTCGCCTTCCTCTGGGTTGCCGCTGCCCACCAGCACAAAGCGCGCCGGATGCCGAATGCTCAGCCCCTCTCGCTCGACCACGTTTTCACCGGAGGCGGCGACATCGAGCAGTGCATCAACAATATGATCTTCCAGCAGATTGACCTCGTCGATATACAGGAAGCCACGATGGGCGCGAGCCAGTAGCCCGGGCTCGAAGGCCTTTTCACCGCTGTGCAGGGCTTTTTCCAAATCCAGTGCACCAATGACGCGGTCCTCTGTTGCCCCAAGGGGTAGATCGACCACGGGCAGCGGCTCGAGTCGGGTGCGCAGCTTCTTTCCAGGGTGCTGGGCGAAGCAGGATCGGCAAAGCGTTTCGTCGGGTTGCTCCGGGTCGCAGGCCGAAGAACAGCCGGCGTAAACCGTCATCCTTGGTAACATGGCAGCCAGTGCGCGGATCGCGGTGGACTTGCCAGTGCCCCGATCACCGAATACCAGCACGCCACCAACGCCCTGATCGACGGCTGCGATCATCAGGGATCGCTTCATGTCGTCCTGGCCGACGATGGCACTAAAGGGGTAGGCGACAGGCATGTCGTCGTGGACTCCTTGTTCAGCGGCTAGCGCCCCGGGCCTGGATTGCTCCTGTGGGCATCTTCGTGCGTATACAGGGTTTTTACTCGCTATCAGGCGTAAACGCAAGTTGACAGATCAAGGCGTCAACTTCTGTTAAGCTGCCACCCAGACCTCGTGGAGAGCATTGAATGCCCACCGGACAAAACCGTCTAGCACCGGCACTCGAGGCTGCTATCGAAACCTTGCAGAGTCCGACCTTAGGCCGCTTCAGCTGCTATGTCGATCGTCGCGTAGCGGGCCGCCCGCTGCTGCTCCTGCACAGCATCAATGCCGCGCCGAGCGCTCTCGAGGTCAAGCCGCTGTTTGAGCGCTACCGGGGTCGGCGGCCGGTTTTTGCGCCGGATCTGCCCGGATTCGGACTTTCAGAACGCGATAATCGCCCATACAGCCCGGAGAGCTACGCGGAGTCCATAGCGGTCCTGCTGGAGGCTATGGGCGACGGCCCAGCAGATATCATTGCGCTATCTACCACATCCGAGTTTGCCGCTCGCGCCATTCTTGCCACTCCTGAGGCCTGCAACAGTCTCGCGGTCATTTCCCCAACCGGGCTGAGCAACAGGCGCCCGCCGGGGCCAGGAATCCAGTCCCGGGTGAAGGGCTTTCTTAATCTCCCCATGATTGGCGGAGGCTTATTCTCGGCCGTTACGTCTCGGGCGAGTGTGCGATTCTTCCTCAATATGTCCTTCGAAGGCGCGGTACCCACAGAGATGGTGGACTATGCCTATGACAGTGCCCATCAGCCTAACGCGCAGTTTGCACCCTTCAGCTTTTTGTCTGGTGGTCTGTTCACCGCAGATGCCTGTGAATCACTCTACATGCCCTTGCGGGTGCCTGGGCTGGTGATCTACGACCGCGACCCCAATGTGAGCTTTGACCAACTTCCGGCTTTGCTCGACAGCGGGTCGGACTGGTCGGCGGCGCGAATTCAACCGACCCGAGGTTTGCCACACTGGGAAATGCTCGATGCGACCTGCGAGGCGCTGGAGGCATTCTGGCAGCGGGCTGACCAATGAGCACAACATCAGGAGTCAGCTTGGTATGAGCAAGGCATCGACCCAGACAGTTTCGAAAGAAGACCGCATCAAACTGTCCAGCGAATGGCATGCGCGGCCAAATATCAGCCTGCCTCACCCCTTTCGCTGTACGCATATTGTCGGCCTGCGCGACAGCGGTTCAGACGCAGAGGCCTGGGAAGCTATCAGCGAATTTTGTGAGCTGCACGGGCAGAGCGGTCCCGCCGCGGGCAGCCGTTACCATGTGGTGGAGACGGGAAGCTGTCTGCTGAAATGGGAGTGCCACACCGAGGCTACCAGCCACACGCTGTTGGTACCTGGCAGCGCGCAGCCTCCGTTTAGCGAGACGGCGCTCGACTTCCTGGATGAGGCCAAGCGTGAGGACCTGCTAGCCAACATGTTCGTGGGCGTGCACGTCGAGGTGTTGCCAGCACCAAGCAACGACGATCCGTCTGGTTACGAGATGGCCTGTGCGCTATTGGGGGCTCGGCCCGTCTATGGCGGCGAGATGTCGGATAAGAACGCTGTTGTCTGGTCCGCCTTTCGGCTCGATGCCGCAGGTTTTATCAGGCTCGTGATCATCGACCGGGGCATTAGCGGTCACCGCCTGTCGCGGCTGTTGCAGCGCCTGCTGGATATGGAAACCTATCGAATGTTGGCGATCCGCGCGCTGCCCGCAGCGCGTTCGGTGATGTCCACGGTGCAGGAACTGGAACCGCAGATTGGTGCGCTGATGAAAGAGATGGCGGAGCGGGGCACTATTGAGTCGCGTGAACATGCGCTGGATGGGATCACGGAAATAGCCTCTCGGATTGAGGAGATTGCCACGTCTCATTCCTCCAGCTTCTCGGCGGCTCGGGCTTACTCCCGGATGGTAGAGCGACGCATCGAAGAGGTCGGTGAAACCGTGGTAGATGGGCAGCAGCGGTATACGAATTTCCTGCTGCGTGCGCTGTCCCCGGCCATGCGGACCTGTGAGGCAGCGGAGCGGCGCGTCAGCGAACTGGCCGAGCGAGTGGCTCGCTCCGCTAACCTGCTCAGCACCATGGTCAACCTGCAGCAGTCCCGCAGCAGTCAGGGTGTCCTTAAATCCATGGCCGACAGCTCGCAGCGTCAGCTACTCCTGCAACAGGCGGTGGAAGGCTTCTCGATCTTTGCTATCAGCTACTACGCGGTCGGACTGCTCAAGTACTTTCTCGATTCTCTTTACGCCTCGGGTCTCGGTGTCGACAGCAAGCTGCTGGTGGGCTGGTCTGCGCCCCTGGTATTTGGGCTGGTTTTTATTTCCGTGCGTATGGTGCGTCGGCGACTGACGGCGCAGCGCGAAGAAAAGTAGCCTGTGGCGCGTTCATGTTGCGAGATCCTGTTGCAGTGCAGCGGCGGCCAGTCGACCTGACAGCGCCGCCATCGGTACGCCGGGACCCGGATGAACCGAGCCGCCAGCGAGGTAGAGTCCGGGCATGGGGCTGCGGGCCCCTGGCCTGACGAAGCTGGAAAACATGCCGTGTGAGGCACGTCCGTAAAGCGATCCTCCGCTCCCGGGAAACAGCTCGGCAAAGTCGGCGGGCGAGGTGACCTGGCAGGCGCTCTCATCGAAGGTCAGTGAGAGCCCGCAACGAGACATGACCGCCAGAGCCCGTTCGCGCATCATCGTTAGTTTGTCAGCTGACCAGGTTTGAATATCACCGTCCGCCGGCGCGTTAATGAGTATGAGCAGGCGCTCAGCCGCGCTCTGAGAGTCGCCGTGCAAGCGGTCCTGTGCGCAGACATAAACGGTAGGCTGATCGACAATGTCGCGGTCGCCAAAAATGGCCTTGAACTCGCGGGCATAGTCCCGGGCGAAAAACACGTTGTGGTAGTGCAGTGGGAAGCCCTCGGTTCTGGCTTGTAGACACCATGTGACCGCGGACAGGCCGCGTTTTTGTCTGGGTACCGCTGGCAGAACCCTGCGCATCGCGTCGCCAAGAAGGCCTGCCGCCAGAGCGGACACATCCCCGTTGTAAACAACATGGTCAGCATCAATGTGCCGCCCGTCTTCCAGGAGGAGGCCGCTGACGCGACCGCTGTTGACGCAAATCTCGCTCACCGGGCACGTGAAATGGTAAGTCGCGCCGCGCTCCTCCCCGAGCCGTTGCAGGGCGACAGCCAAAGCGCGCATGCCGCCATTGATCAGCCACACGCCAGACTGCTCAACGTGTGCGATCAGCATAAGAGTGGCAGGGGTCTGCAGGGGCGAAGAGCCAACATAGGTGCTATAGCGGCCGAAGAGTTGGCGCAGCCTGGGGTCGGGAAAGTAGTCCTCAAGTGCGGCCCACAAGCTTCGATGGGGGGCCGTACGCCATAGGGCCTGCGGGCGACTAAAACCGACGCGGCGCGCGAGGCCGATAGGCGTGGGGCGTTGCGCGTGCATAAATGTGTCGCGCAGGGTGTCGTAGACTTCCCTGCCACGCTGACAAAAGGCCAGGTAGCCCCGGGCGTCTGCCGCTGACGCAAAAGCTGCGATAGCATCGGCAGACTGCGCCTCGCTGGCATGCAGGTCGAGTGTGCCACCGTCGGTCCAGGCATGGCGCGCCAGGACAGATGCGGGCTGCAGTTCTACTGCTTGCTCGAGTGCCTTGCGGGCACCCTCAAACAGCTGGTCGAAGACCCAGCGCATGGTGAAAACCGTGGGGCCTGCGTCGACCCCCGCGCCGGCGACCTGCAGCTGCCGCATCTTGCCCCCGGGCTCAGCCGCGCGTTCAAAGACACTCACCTGATGGCCGGCCTGCGCTAGCGCCGCCGCGGCAGCCAGGCCGCCGACGCCGGCGCCGATCACGGCAACGCGACGGCTGGTGATAGCTAGGCCCCGGCCCGCGCGTGAAAGCGCCGGCTTACGGCGCGACGATGGTAGATGATCAACGTCAGGCCCACGACCAGGGGTACTGCCCACAGGGCTGGCGCCAGCGCAAGTTCCGGAATCCAGCGTACGGCACCAAAAGCCAGGAAGGCGGTGTAGACAGAGATGCCGGCACCTACCAAGGCTTTTATGTGCTCCCGTATGCGATCCACCGGGCTTGGATCCGGCGTGTAGATAAACCAGAGATTGGTTGCCACGGTGGCGTAGCCCACTGAGGAGATGCCGATCATCATACTCTGGCCAATGCGCCAGCCGTCGATGACACAGGCGGTGGCGGCCATCGTCAGGACGACCTGCGATAGCAGGTTGTGCCAGGCGCGGTTGCGCAGGTGGTCCTGGCGGTTACTTATGCACAGCCAGCCCTGCCAGGCCAGGTTGACCGTGAGTATCGCCAGGTACAGCATCATCCAGCCGAAGATGCCGCTGATCAACTCGGGGTCGCTGAAATCGGGGTGGTCTTGCAGGTGCGGATGAGTGCCCACGGGGTCAGACAGGGTAGTGAGAGCGATGCAGGTGGCGACGCTGCCCGTGATCAGCATGCTCAGGGTGAATATCTTGCCGAAGCGAGCGTGACTGCTGCCGCCCTTGCGCGCGAAGATTGGAACCCAGAAGCTGAGCAGCCCGACGCTGCCCGTGACGATATGGGTGGCGACCAGTAACTCGAACAGCGTATGGCTCGACATCATGGATGCAGCCCCACATACTCGCGCTGAGTTGGGGAATTGGAGTGAACGCCTTGAGTGAGGCCCGGTATTATCCGCCCAGGCCGCTTTCGCTGTGGTCTGTTGCTGCACTGGCGCGGGTGCTTTGGCGCGGTGATGGCAACCTCCTCGAACTGCTGCCGGCGGCGGCGTATCGCTTTGAGGTCGGTAATCTCGGTTATTCCCGGCGCAGCACCGTGCTGTTTAATAAGCCTGAACTGGTCAGGGAAATCCTGCGTGACCCCGAGGGCATCTTTCCCAAAAGCGACCTCATGGTTAACGCGCTGGAACCGCTGATCGGCCAGTCGATATTTGTAACTGATGGCGACAAATGGCGACGTCAGCGTGCCATGATCGATCCGGCCTTTAGCATGATGCGCATCTCCCATGCCTTCGGTGACATGCGCGCTGCGGTCGATGATCACGTACGTGACCTTCACGCCCGGGCGGACATGCGGGAGGCGACTTTGCTGGATCTGGCCATGAGTCACCTGACGGCGGATATTATTTGCCGAACCGTCTTTTCGGAGACCCTGAACTCTCGCGTTGCCTTTGAGGTGTTCGAGGACTTCACCGTCTTTGAACGCTCGGTGGCACAGGTCGACGTGCTCAGACTGATTTTTGCGCCGGCCTGGAGCGAGGCGCCACAGCCGCCGGAGGTGCTCGCGGCCTGTGAGCGCATCCGGGATCATCTTGGCACCCTGATCGATACCCACCTCGCCCCGGACGCCGACTACAACGATATTGCCAGTATGGTGATCGCGGCCCGTGATGCCGACAGTGGCGAAGCTTTCACGAGGGACGAACTTATCGATCAGCTCGGCGTGTTTTTTCTTGCCGGCCATGAAACGACGGCGAGCGTGCTGACCTGGGTCTTTTATATCATTGCCTGCCAGCCTGCACTGGCTGCGCGCCTGCGAGCAGAAATTGACGAGGTGGTGGGCACCGGGGACATTGACTTTGCGCATACGCGCCAGCTGCCGCTGGTGCGCGCAGTATTCCGGGAAGCTCTGCGCCTTTATCCGCCCATAACCTTCATACCGCGCGTTGCCCTGCGCGCCGCGGCCGTCGGTGAGCGCAAGCTGAAGCGTGGTGCGCTGGTAATGATTTCGCCTTGGACCCTGCATCGCCATAGTGCTTACTGGGAAGAGCCGGATGCCTTCATACCCGAGCGATTCCTGCCGGAAAATGAGGATGTTGTTGTCGATGGTGCATACATCCCCTTTGGCCAGGGCCCGCACACCTGTGTGGGCGCTGGCTTTGCCCAGGTCGAAAGCGTTTTGATTATTGCATCGCTGTTGCGCGACTTTGATATCACGCTTGACGGTGAGCAGACCGTGCGGCCGGCGGCGCGGCTGACCACGCGCCCGGCGACGCAAATCAGCTGCCACTTTCTCCCCCGACAGCGCTGACGATCTTCGGCGCCTGCAGTGTAGTGATGCGGCTTGCCGGCTCGAAGCGGGCGATATCCCGCTGAGTTGCTTCGCCGAGACTCAGATTGGAGGTCATAGCGGGCCACAGAATTTCCCATGACATCGGTGTCATCAGGAGAAACGGGAGTGGATCCCGGAGTGACCAAACAACATCGCAAGCACTGAGCATGTGCCGCAGGCAGCGCCAGAACTCGCTTGGCTTTAGGATGGAGGCGTAGGCTTCGGTGAGTGTGCTGTAGGCCCACTGACATTTTCGCGTGTCCTCGCGCAGGGCGATGTAGGTCGGGCTCTCCGGGCTGGACAGTGCCTGCCCGAGGCCGAACTCGTCGAGGAAATGAACGCCACTGGTGACCCGGGGGTTGCACTCGATACCCCAGGGCGTGTCGTGTTCATCGACGATAAAGTCAAAGGCAATAAAGCCGCTGTAGTTGAGGCCCTCGCAGAAGGTCCTTACCCATGTCTCGACGGCTTGCATCTCTATCACCCGTTCGAAACAAACGGCCACGGTGCCCGCAAAAACCAGGCCTTCATAGATAACTGTCGTAATGACCTGACCTTCGCTCAAGAAGGACAAGGTACTGATCTCGCGTCCAGTCACCTGCTGCTGAACGAGCAGATTGTCTATGCCCTTGGGCGGCGTCGTGCCCGACTCGTGAAAGCCCAGGCCGATACCGGAGCAGCCCAGGGCAGGCTTGGTGACATAGGCCGAGGACGACGCCAGTTCCGCTGCTTCGGCTGTGTGGGCGGAGAACGTTGTCGGTACACTCAGGCTGAGCTGCGCGGCTCGCTGCGCGAATAGAAGCTTGTCATGCAGGGCCTCGAGAACCTCGGCATCGGGACAGAGCAGGCGCACACGTGCCGGCAGCCGATCGTGCAGGCCCGCCACGTGTAGCGCCTCTTCAGATACGGGCACGACGAGATCGATGTTCTCTCGTGAAATGATATCCAGTAGCGCCGCCAGATAGGCTTCGGTGCCATCGTTGGGCGCAGGTACCCGGTAGTTAGCAGCAACGCTCAGGGAGGGTTTGCAAACGTGCCAGCGGAAGGGCTCGGCGATGACCACCCGGCACCCCGCTGCGTGCAGGGCTCTGGCCAGTGCCAGCGCTTTGGGCAAGCGCCCGAGTGTCAATAAAACGGTTGGTGTCATGGCATGCACCGACGCAAGGTGATGCCTGTAATGTCGGCCCTATCGCGGCAATTGTCAACTTGACTAGACGCCAAAAGGCGACAAGTATAAGTTACGCTTCGTCCGTCAGCGGCAGTCTTTATTTCAGACCAAAGGTGCTCAGCCCCAGGGCATCCAGGTTGATCGTCGCAGCATCGAAGTTGGTGCGGGCGATCAATGAGTCCAGTGATGCAGATAGATAGCTGACGCGGGCATTTGCGGCCGCTTCTTCGCGGACGTTAACCAGGAAGAAATCGCTGGCCCCCTCCTTGAAGCGCTGCTGCTCCGCCAAGCGCATGGTATCGGCCAGGTTGACTTCCTCTGCAGCCAGCAGAGCCAGGCGCTCCGCATAGCTCAGTGTGTTGAAAATGTCGCGAATCTGAACCTCAATCTGGTCCATGACCATGCGCTGCTGCTGGTAGAAAGCGCTGCGCTTGGCCAGCGACTGAGACAGTTTGGCTTTCGCGGCACGCCGTTCCAGGGGTACGGTGAAGTCAAAGCCAATAATGGGGTCGGTTGTATCCCTGGACGGCCCGCCGGCGCCGATTTCGCCGAAGCCTGTGGCGACCTCAAATCGCAGATCGAGTCGCGGTTGTAGCTCGTTTCTGCGGAGCGCGATCTCTTCTTCAGTACGCCTGATAGAGTTTTCGAGCAGGCGCAGCTTGGGCTGCAGTGCCAGCGCCTGGGGTAGATTTCGAATAGAGCGAGGTGTGGTGGCATTGACCGCATCTGCCAGGACTGCCTGACTCGGAAGCTGCGTGATCGCGGGCAGGAGCAAGCTGCCCGACGCGTCGCGGTAGTAAAGAGCGAGCGTATTCGCGCTATTTTCGAACAGTTCGCGCGCGGAGATCGCCAGTGAGCGCCGGCGCACGATATTCTGACGATTCTCGGTCAGGAAAATGCGTGCCCTTGCCCCTGAGTTAACCTCCTGCTGGAGACCGGTCTCTCGCTGGATGGCGATGTTCAGGAGTTCTTCGAATACGGCGAGCTGCGCACCGGCAGCGACCCACTGCCAATAGGCTACGGTGGCGCGCTGTTGTATGCCTATCCTGACCATCAAGAGTTCCAGGTCAGCGTTATCGAGGGCAATCGTTGCGTCGAACTCGTCAAAGCGACGCTGGTCGATATCGCGATCCCGGAGCAGGGAAAACAGCACTCCCGCAGACAGCGTGCCGCCCGTATTGGTGAAGTTTTCGTCCTCGTAAATCGGGAAGGTGCCGTCCGAGATCTTGTATTCGCTGAAGACTGAAGCTCCGAAGGGCCGCAGTGGCTGTGCGACACCGGCTTTTAATACGCGGCCATCATAAAAACCATTGAGGCGGTCAAAACCCTCTGCATCAAAAACCAGATCGAAGGCACCGGCGGCCACTTCAGATTGCTGGCTGGCGATCTGTCGCTTGGCCAGGCTCTCCAGTATTTCCGGGTAGTGCTGCTGCGCCGAGGCGAGCACCTGTTCAAGGCTCAGGGCTTCGTCAAGGCTCAGGGCTTCGCTCTCGAGCTCAGCGAGCGCTTGCTGGGCCCGGGCGTTCGTCGATAGCCCGATAGCCGCCAGAAGCAGCGCTAGAAACAGTCGGTGCACTGGCTTACTGCCCGGTCGTGGGAAAATCGGGCGGGAAATTATTCAACTGGCGCCAAACCTCGTAACCGGCGCGAACCGTTTCCAGTAGCACCCAACCTCTGGCCTTTGCACCAAAGCGAATAAAGCGATCGTCCGGCCAGGGCACTTCTGCCTCCGGGTCCTCAACAATCAGCAGACGAAACTTGCCGGTGCTGTTGGCTGAGGGGTCCACGACGGCCACGGTACCTTCAAATGTGCCGACAGCAAGTGATGGCCAGCCGCTGAGCTGGATCACCGGCCAGCCCTCGAACTGCAGCCTGACGGGCGCGCCTGGCTGCACGAGCGCGATATCGCGTCCATCGATATAGAGCTCGATGGCACGCGTGGCGTCCATTGGCACGAAGGTCGCCAGAATATCGCCCGTTGATACATAGGTGGCTGAATCACCGCCATTGATGCCGACGATCACGCCATCCCGGGGGGCCCTTACCATCTGCACGGACTGACGTGAAAGACTGATGTCGACCCGGTTCAGCTCGGCGGCGGCTTCGGCAACGCGAGAGCGCAATTCCTCAACCCTGATCTGCGCCCGCTCATAGTCCCGCTCCGCCGCAAGGCCCTGGTCGAGCAGGTTTTTGGTTCGCCTGAGATCGATTTCTGCGGTTTGCACGGCGCTGCTGGCGGCCTCAAGCTTGGATTCGACCTGCAGGCGCTCCAGATTAAGCCGCTCCAACAGCAGGGGATCGTTGTCGACCAGCCGCACAATGGGGTCGCCGACACTAACCTCGCTGCCGTCGCGAACAAACCATTCCTCGATGCGGCCCGACACCAAAGCGTTGATGTCCTGCATGCGATCATCCGGGTCCAGAGCGGTGACTTGACCCCTGCCGGTGGTGGTTTGCACCCAGGGCACAAACGCCAGGAAGAGCCCCACCGCGACGATGGCGATACAGATGCACCAGGTAACCGTGCGCGCCAATCGCGGCAGCTGAATCCGGTTCAGCGTGCTGAAACTTTCGCTATGGAAGGTCTGGTTAGGCATCGCCGGCACCTCCGGCGGCGGCAGGACGCTCGTCAGGCGCATCCCAAACGATATGTGGCACTACCCGCCGCGTCCTGGACAGGTAGACCTCCCTCAACTCATCTATGCCATCGCACTGGAATTGTTCCTGGCCGCCCATGAAGAGATGATGTGAGTAGCCCAGGTCGGTCCAGCGGTTGGAGAAGTACAGTACCGTGGTGCCCGCTTTGCGCTGCAGTAGGTCCATGGAGCGCTGCAGAGCGCGCTCTGGCATAACATCGTAAATCTGGTTAAGAATTAGCACTTTAGGTTGCGCAATGATGGATGCTGCCAGCTTTAACTGCATCATCTCCGAGATGGACAGCGGCCAGCCCGTTGCGGCAAGTGGCGTATGGAGGCCCTTGTCTAACTGCATCAGCGTGGCGTCGAGTTCCACGGCCTGCAGCGCCTCGATTATCTGGTCGGCGCTGGCATCGTCAGAACTCATGCGCAGGTACTCGAGAATGGTCATTTCAATCGCATTGGGTCTGTCGAGCACGATGATCTGCTGGCGTAAGGTGTGTGCTTTGACCCAAAGGATGTCGATGCCGCCGAGAAGAATAGCGCCCCCTGAGGGCATTTCATGTCGCTTCAGAAAGTTGGTGCAGATTCGCTGTATCGCGTGGTGTTCGGGGAAGGCAAGAACTCGAGAACCGGCGGGTACGGAAAAGTTGAGAATCGCCTCAATGCCAACCGAGTCGCCTCGGGCTTCAACAAACTGCAGGCTGCTGTCATCGCGCAGCAGGTCTGTTTCGCCTTCAACGTCTTCCTGCTCGATATCGTAAAAGAGTGATAATTCCTCGATCGCCGCACAGAGGTCGTAAAAGTAGGTCAGGTAGGTGCCGAGCTGCGAGATGCCATAAAACACCACAGATAGCACCAGCTCAGCGGCAACCAGTTGCCCAATCGATAACTCCCCGCGAATAACCAGCCAGCCGCCCAAGCCCAGCAGGGCTGCGCTGCCGGCGGCCCAGATGAAGAGAAAGCAGATGGTCTGGGCAAAGTGATGCCGGAAGTGTTGCTCGTGCTTCTCCATATACTCGGCGGTGACGGCATCGGTGCGGTCAAGGGCAGTGACGATGTGCTGTCGAGTTTTGAAAAAGCCATTAGAGCTGGCCAGGCCTTCCACCCAGGCGGCAGCCGCGTGCTTGCGGTGAGACAGCTCCAGAGCGCTACGAATCGCCCGTTTTCCCCAGACTTTCCAGGTCAGCCAGAGCAGGGTAATGATCACGGCATTGAATATCAGAAAGAAGGGGTGATACATGGCGACCAGCAGCAAGCCGAAAAAGGCCTGCAGCAAAATCGAGAAGCCGCCGACCAGTAGATAGGGCACCCGCTTCATCACGATCATGATGTCGAAGTAGCGGTTGAATAACGGGCCTTTGCTGTTGTCATCAAAAAACGGGTTGAGCGCGTAGGTTGAGCGCAGAGCAATTTCCGAGAGCATGCGAGAGTAGAATCGCCGACCGAACACGTCGACAATATGAATGCGCATGGCATTGAGCGCCCCCGCTGCCAGCAGCAGAACGAAGAGCGTGACGGACAGTACAACGAGCGGTTTGGTCAAGCCCGTGTTCACGATACTGTTAACGAGCATTTGTACAGAGACCGGGGTGGCCAACGACAGCAGGCTAATGCCGATGCCGTAGACGATCGCCGTCACGTAGAACTTTTTTTCCGGGCCGAGAATCTTGCCAAAGAACATAAACAGTTCCGGCAAGGTGCGAGACTCGGCCATCATGTGGTAACTCATCGAATACAGCCTCTAGCGGGACGAAAGGGCAGCCTGGGCGCTCACTTGGCAACGCGCGGGCCCGATCATCCGATCGTCAACAGGGTTTATACGGCTGACGTCCAGCTTTTGATCAGTATCAATTTAAAATGACGCAGTGGGCGTCAAGGGCTCTTGACGGGCGCCAAATCGGCGCCCTGAAGGGTAGGGGCTTGAGAAGGCTCAGTCGCCGTCGACAGGCAGTTGCAGCAGCGCGGACACTGCGCCCGGGCCCATCGCTCCGAACGAGTCAATGGGGATGTGCTCATCCAGTACAAGATCAGACAGGGTGGTGCGCCCGGAATCCCAAACCACCAGCTGCAGCGGCGCATCCACGGGGTTCCCGTTCATCTTGCGAGCGCGCTCCAGGCCGCGCAGCGCGCCGCGAATCAACCCATCTTTGCCTGGCTCCACGTAGGTAATGGTCTGGTCTGCGCTGACATCGACGATGGCGATACGGTCATCCCCGGCGTCGTTGAATTGCAAATTGTAAGTGGTCAGCGGCTCTGGCGGAGGAGGTGCCAGCGGGCCGCTCTTGTTGAGTTGCACCAGAAGGACCGTGGCGACAGTGAACAGCGCCAGTGATGCCGCGGCGTAAACGCCGATGCGATCGGTTCGCTCGGAGAGCGGACGGCGCGTAGGTTGTTCCGCGGCGTGATGATCGTGATGATCATTTGCGGCATCAGACTGCGCCGCATGAGCGTGCGCAGTCGCCAAGGGCTCGGCGCTGGGCGCTGCTTCCGCCGGCACATCGCCCATGGCCATGCGCAACTGCTCTGCCAGCATGCTGCCGGTCTCGGCAGCATTCGGTATCGCTCTGAGCATGGGCTGCGTTTCCTTCAGGCGCCAGGGGCGAGCGTGTGGCCACAGCGCCATGTAGGGCAGCCGCACATCGCCCGTGGTAACAATGGATAGATTGCCGGTGCCATTTTTGCGCGTCTTCAGTTCGACGCTTTGTATCGCTTTGAAGGGGATATCGATAGTCTTGGACAGGGCGGAGCCGATCCGCATTACTATCCGCTTGTTGGTCACTGTGTAAATCGTGTTCTTCGCGGCCAATCGCGCCAGCCAGATGAGCATGCCCACGACGATAGTACCAAAAAGTAAAGGAGCAATAACGGCGAGAACCGCTGGTGCTAGTGCCCTCGTCGCTTCGTACTCTGAAGCAAATCCCCAGGCAGCCATGATCACAAAATAGGCTGTCACGAGATGGAGGTAGTACATCTGTCGCCCAAGCTCCCACCAGTTTGGTAGCCCTTGCCAAACAACATGTTCCCCTTTGGGGAGTGGGCCTGGCAGTCCGGGGTGCTCTATCCCGGATTCCAGGCTGTCCTTGAGGGAGAGATGCTGTCTGGAACACTCCACGCTCTCGTTACACACTGTTGCCTCCTTAACAGACTGGTGGCAACCAGGCTCTCGCCATCGCGATCAGTCCGTTCTTAATTCGATATCAGTCGACCCAGGATGACTCGGTCGAATCTGGCGTAATGGGCCACCATGTGAGATCCGCAGGTACCACACCGTGCTTGATGGCCCAAATGGTCCAGTTATCGACCAGCGTGCCGGTGATCAGTATGCCGATGCCGCCTGTCAGCGTAGTCAGTACAGCGAACCACCATGCCCAGCGGTGGATGGATTCCATTGAGGCGTTGAAGCCCATGGTCCAGCGCCAGAACAGGGCGGCACGCTCGGAGGCGGTGCCGCGATCGGTGATCTGGTCAATTTCTCGGTCGGCACCGTAGCGCGCCGTCGCGAGAATCGTTGCGCCGTGCATTGCGAACAAGAGCGCGGAGCCGTACAGGAAGACGATCGACAACATATGGAAGGGGTTCCAGAAAAGGTTGCCGTGCATAATCGAGAAGTTGTTGGTCCAGTCCAGGTGGGTAAATATCCCAAACGGTACGGCGTGATGCCAGCTGCCCATCAGCACGGGGCGGATGAAGCCTAATACAAGGTACAGCCAAATTGCCGAGGCGAAGGCCCAGCAGATGTGCAGACCCAGGCCTAGCGCAATCGCCCGGCGGTACATGCGCACCCACCACAACATAATCGATGCGGTGATGAAAAAGCCGGATATCAGGTACCAGCCGCCTTCATTGAGCGGCGGCAGAATCTTCAGCCCATGCTCCGCCAGGGGTGGATCCAGTGTCAGCCACAGGAACTCCCGGATAAACAGGATCGGGTTCCAGTTGACCGAGGCCGCCATATTCAAGCCAATAATGGCGAAGCCAAGAGAAAAGCAGATGATCGAAGCCAGCCCGAGCGTGCCGAGGTAGATCGGCCCAATCTGGGCATTACCAAACTTGCCCGCCCAGTAGCTCGAGCCCGGCGCACCCATGCGCTCGCGCTCGTCGATCCCGATAGGCGCCCCCATCTCGGGTGGGCCGGAAACCTGAACCTGATTGAATATCGTCTGAAATGTTGACATGAGCCTTATTTCCTATTCTGACCAGTTGCTGCTTCGGATGAGCGTGCCGCGTAACCTTTAAATTCCGTTCCAGGTAATGAGTTCGCGAATGAACTCCCAGAACTCCACCCACGAGCCGGTGTAAATGGGCGCGCCGCTGATCATGATGCAGACCGCGCTCCAGAAACCGGCCGACAGAGCCAGGAATAGACCCAGGCGGTGGATACCTAGAGGACCGATCGAATAACCAATCGTGTCGCGGAAGTAGGTATCTTCATGCTCCGGCGACTTTACGGTGCCGCTGGAGGGGTTGACCGCCGACAGCACCAGCCCGCCGTGCATGGCGAGGGCCAACGTGGTGGTAAAGAAGAAAGTGATGGCGATCATGTGCGCCGGGTTGTAATGGAAATTGCCGTACTGATAGCCCGTGTACCAGACCCAGTTAAGATGGCTCATGATGCCGTAGGGGAATCCATGGCCCCAAGCGCCCAGCATCAGGGGCCGGAAGACGTTGAGCGTAACAAAGGCAAATATGGCGAAACCGAAAGCGACGGGTACGTGGTAGTCCATGCCGAGCTTGCGGCAGATCTCGACTTCCCGCAGCGCCCATGACACGAAGGCGCCAACGGCACATATCGTCACAAGCTGCCAGATGCCACCTTCTTCCAGTGGCGCCAGACCCAGCTTGTAGGAAATATCGGGCGGGTTGATGCTCAGCATCCAGATATTCCAGGTGGGGCCAAGAGACGCACCGTAAATCAGCAGGATGGTGCCCAAAACGGCGAAGAAAGCAGTAGTGACGCCGAAGAAGCCAACATAGAAGGCCCCGATCCAGACATCGAACAGGTCACCCCCAACCAGTGTACCCCCTCGAATCCGATACTTTCGCTCGAAACTCAACATGGACATAAGCCAAATCCTCTAATTTGCGGGACGTGTGCCGTGGCGCCCCGTTCCGCCCTGGGGGAGGTGGGTTGCGCGGGTTAAAAGCCGACAGAAAGATCGCTGTCTCGCTGGTACTTCGTGGTCTTTCTGGTAGACTGAGTGTAATTTTAAATTAACACTCTATTATGTCAACTAAAAATAACAGTCTGTTCCCGGGCTTGCAGGGATGGCGATGAGGGAAAGGGCTGAAAGAGGGCATAGGGAGTGCTGAATTGCCGAGTAGGAGCGCTCGTTTGCAGGTGGGTACGCAGGTAAATCCGGCTGCCGCCTGTGGGCGTAACTAAGCGGTATAAAGCCAGCGCTTAAAGCTGGCACACATACAAACAGGCTGGAGAGCATGAAGATGATAGGCAATTTGTTGCGCGCGGGCGTCGTTCTCGCGCTTATGACATCATTTAACCTCGCTCACGCGGGCGATCCCGTGGCCGGAGAGGCCATTTACGCCAAGTGTTCGGGCTGCCACGGCAATGAGGGCCTCGGCAATCCGCAGATGAACTCGCCAAACATCGCTGGCCAAAAGGCCTGGTACATCGAGCGCCAGCTCGAGAACTTCAGCAAAGCCTGGCGTGGCACTGCCGACGGCGACTCCTGGGGTTATATGATGATTGGCATATCGACCCTGATACCCTCCGCCGAGGAGCGCGCAGATGTTGCGGCCTATATTGCATCGATGCCGGTTGTTGATGCCCGGGAGACAATAGAGGGAGATGTAAAAGCGGGCGAAGCCGCCTATCAAGTCTGCGTGGCCTGCCATGGCGTCGACGGCGCTGGTAACGAGCAACTGGGCTCGCCGCGCATCGCTGGCCAGAATGACTACTACCTGCTGCGCCAGTTACATAACTATCGTAACGGGCGTCGTGCCTACGCAAGCGAAGACGCCTACGGTGCGACGATGCGCGGCATCGCCATGGCGCTCCCGGACGATGAAACGCTGGTCAATCTCGTCGCTTACATCAACACCCTCCCCACACCCTGATTGATGCCGCCCAGGCGTTGCCGCGACGGCGGCACCGCCCGGGCTGCAGGCACCAGGATGGTCATTAGCTAGTCGACTTCAACCCCTTTTGCTGCCATCCGCGTATCTATGGTATCCGGGAGGTACGCATATGACAGCAACGGTTAATTTAGAGGAAGTCGAGCGCTTCAACGCGCTGGCACAAACCTGGTGGGACCCGTCAGGGCCGATGTGGCCATTGCATCGGCTGAACGCTGCGCGGGTGCCCTTCATCATGGAGATTCTCAGCGAGCAGCTAAACCTGGACCCGGCCTCAGAGGCTTCTCTAAAGGGCTTGCGGGTGCTCGACGTGGGCTGCGGCGCTGGCCTCTTGTCGGAATCCATGGCGGTGCGCGGTGCGGAGGTTACTGGCGTCGACCCCGCTGAGCGCAATATTGCGATCGCGCGTGGCCATGCCGAGGAGCACGGCCTCGATATCGATTATCGCTGTGGCTCGGTTGAAGCTCTGGACTGCGGGGATTTCGATGTGGTGCTCAACATGGAGGTGGTAGAGCACGTCGACGACCTACACGTGTTTATGAGCCGCTGCGGTGAGCTGACCGCCGTCGGCGGGCTGCAGTTCGTTGCAACTATCAACCGCAATCCGCTGTCCTGGCTGGTGGCCATTTTCGGCGCTGAGTATGTGCTGCGCTGGCTGCCGCGCGGGACCCATCAATGGCGCAAGTTTGTGAAGCCCCTTGAGGTGGAATCGATGCTGGGTGTCTCCTCCCTGGAGACGGTTGCGCGCCGAGGCGTATCCGTGAACCCCTTCACTCGCCAGATCAGCGTGACCGATTTTATGGGTGTGAACTACATGCTCGCAGCGCGGCGCTTAAGCGCCGCAGCCTGAGTGAGTCGGAGCTTGGCGGACTAATCGCTGAGGCGCTGCATGCTGAGCCCTAACTGCGCATAGTTCACCGCGTAGAAGCCATCGGCAAGCATACGCACGGCATCACGGTAGCGCCTGCCTGCAGTAAGAGAAGGCCTGAGAGCGCCGCAGTCATGAAAGTCCAGATTTGGGTATGTCCGCTGCGTGGTACAAGTAAGCGACCAAGGCGCTTGTGCCTGCGATGGTGAGTGCTAGAATAAAAAACATTTAGCATAAAATGTTTTTGGTGGAGACAGGCTATGAGCTACCGGCCCAAATTATTGCGCTTCGGTGCGTTCTTCGCGCCTTTTCATAACGACCGCACTAACCCGACTTTTGCGCTCGAGCGCGATATAGATCTGATCCAGTTTATGGACCAGTGGGGTTTTGATGAGGCCTGGATAGGCGAACATCACTCAGGCGCCTACGAGTGCATCGCCTCACCAGAGGTGTTCATTGCAGGCTGCGCTGAGCGCACCCGTCACATCCGTTTCGGCACCGGCGTCAGTTCGCTGTCCTATCATCAGCCCCTGATTCTGGCGGATCGTATTGCGCAGCTAGATCACCAGACTCGCGGCCGTCTGATGTTTGGCGTGGGCCCTGGCCAGCTTATTGCGGATGCCTACATGATGGGCGTCGACCCGGCGAAGCTACGCCATCGTATGGGTGAGTCGCTTGAGGTACTCGTAAAACTGCTGAACGGCGAAACCGTGACTGCGCAAACGGACTGGTTCACCTTGAATGAAGCGCGTATGCACATTCTCCCCTACCAGGATGACCTCGAGATCACCGTGGCATCCGCCATCTCGCCGTCGGGCGCGCGACTTGCTGGACAGTACGGCGCGTCGATGTTGTCCGTTGCAGCCTCCAGCCCGGAAGGCTTTAAAGCCCTGGCGACGAGCTGGGGTATCTGTGAAGAAAAGGCGGCTGAATACGGGCAGAGCGTAAGCCGGGATACCTGGAAAGTCGTGGTGCCCTTCCATATCGCCGAAACCCGGGAGCAGGCTGTACGCGACCTCGAGTATGGCCTGATGGACATGTTCAACTACTTCCACAAGTTCGGCGGCAAACTCTTCCCCCAGGTGAAAGACCTCGACGAGGCGATCGAGGTTTGGACCAGCGGCGGGCTCGGAGCATTCGGGGTTGGCCTGGTGGGTACGCCGGATGATCTGTGTGATCGTATCGATGAACTGATGCTCCAGTCCGGCGGCTTCGGCAGCTTCCTGTCACTCGCGCACAATGCGGCGAGCTATGAGGCGACGAAGAAGTCTTACGAGCTGGTGGCCCAATATGTGATGCCGCGATTTCAGCACAGTAACGCCAATCGCACGGCATCTATCGAGTGGGCCTCCGGTAACGCAGATCGCTTTATGGATGCCTACATGGGTGGTATCAACCAGGCAATCGCCGAGCATGAAGCGGAAGTGGCCACGAAAAAGAACAAGGTGGACGCCGCATGATCCAGCACGTAACCCTTATCGATTTCAAGGCAGGCACAACGGATGCGCAAAAAGCGGCGGTCCTTGCCGCCTTTCAAACCTTGCCCGACCATATAGCGGAAATTCGCGACTTCCGTGCTGGGCTCGACCTCTCGCTGCTGGAGGGCAACGCGGGCATCGCGGTGCATGCGACCTTCGATTCTCCCGAGGATTTCCTCGCCTACTCCAGCCACGGCGCGCACATGGAGGTGATCTATCCGGTGTGCGGTGATGTCATGGCGGGGTACTCGACCGCTCAGATAGCGCTTTAGTCATAGCCCTGTCTGCAGCCTGCCAGATGCTTTTGGCTTACTGAGCTGATGCGCCCAGTACTGGTGGAAGTCCACTACTGCGCGCTCCATGTCCACCAGCACGCCGCCGCGAGAATGGCTGCTGCGGACACCCCGTTGCACGCGTTCGCAGATCGCGCGGTCCTCGTCGAAGATCTTTTCGTAAATGGCTCTTTCCGCGCGACTCTCCTCAAAGGCCACAGCGCTTATTGTGCCGGTGACAACCTCACAGCTATCCGGCCCAGCTGGCAGAACCCGAGCCCAGGTTAAGTAGCCCTCGTACAGGTTGCAGACGAAGTTGGGGGGCATGCAGATTGACAGGAATTGTGACTCTGCGGCCTTGCCTAATAGCCAGTCCGCCAGCGATTCGGGATCGCCAAGCTGTTTGCCGCCGGTGACAGACCAGTCTTTGCCGCCGTCAACGTAGAAGCAGTCCCGCGTGGGCGCCGCTGGTTCGACGCTGTTCTCATGGACGGCGAAAAAGTGGTAACCCTCAACGAAGTTGGCCAGCACCACTTTCCAGTTAGCCTGCCAGTGTTGTACCTCGATCGGGGAGGCGTGGCTGAAGGTCTCGATCTGATAGCGCGCGTAGTACTGCTCAAGGCCGCCAAAGCGCTCTGCCGGCGGTGGCGCTGCAGGATTTAGGCTAACAAATACAAGACCCAGCCAGCTCTCTATGTTGAAACTGGGCAGGCAGTGTTCCTCCTTGCTGACGCGCTTGTCCACATCGAAGGGGATCGCCATTAGCTGCCCATCATCGGCGTAGGTCCAGGCGTGGAAAGGGCAGCGCAGCCGATCGGTGTTGCCGGCGCCTGTTAGCAATACAGCACCTCGGTGGCGGCAGACGTTGGATAGCGCGCGTAGCGAGCCATCCTGGCCGCGCAGCACCGCGATGGGCTCATTGGCGATAGTTAGCGTGAGGTAATCCCCCGCCCTCGGTATATCAGCTTCCGTGCAGCAGAAGACCCAGTCGTCGCTGAACACGTGCTGTTGCTCTGCCTCCAGCATCCGGGGGTCGTGATAGTAGTGAAAGGGAAGGGCTTCGGCCTTACCGGCGTTTTGCTGTGCGATGTGGGCGAGATTCTCAGTCAGGTTCATGGCAGTGGCCTCTAAATATGAAACACATACGTATCATAACACACTTTCGATTATATGGAACATAAGTGTCCCATAAATCGATCTTCCCTCAACCTTGGCAGCGCCTGGTCCCTGGCTCGCGGCTGCTTGGGTCGTGTATTTCTCTTGTGTTAACGTGAACGCGCGTTGGGATTTCTGGAAGGCAAGGAGGCGCCCGTGCGGGTCGTTAATTACAGGGCGTCGGAGCGCAATTGTTCTGATTTCTGGGCCGTCACCTGCCTGTTCAATCCCGCGAGATACCCGTCCAGATTGAGCAACTACCGCATTTTCCGCGAGCGCCTGGAAGTACCCTTAGTTTGTGTAGAACTCGCCTTCGGTGATGACCCGTTCCAGCTCGACGAAGGCGCGGCGGAGATTCTTATTCAGGTACGCGGCGGCGATGTCATGTGGCAGAAGGAGAGGCTCCTGAACATCGGCCTCGCTGCCCTTGGGGCCGAATGCCGTTACGTTGCCTGGCTGGACTGTGACATTGTTTTTGAGGAACCTGGGTGGGCTGCGCGTGCCAGGGAAGCTCTGCAGTCTTACAGATTGATTCAGCCCTTTCATCAATTCTGCGAAATCCTGCCAGAAAGCTCGCAAACCCATCGCCACCTGCACGCCGCAGTCGCTGTGCTCGAAGACCCGGTGATTGCAGAGCGCATATTTACCGGGTGCGGCGTTTCCGAGGCGAATGGCTCGGTTCCGGGTTTTGCCTGGGCTGCGAGACGGGAGCTTATCGCCGACCTGGGCCTTTATGACAGGCTGATTCTCGGCTCCGGCGACAGGGCTTTTCTGTCCGCCGTTTACGGCCGCGGACAGGATTTTCTTGCGGCCTACCAGTTCGACGCTTCGATGTGGGGCAGCTATCTGGCGTGGGGGGATGAGCTTTACCGGCGTGTGGGAGGCCGTGTAGGTTTCATAGACGGCACCGCCTTCCACCTGGCGCACGGTAGCGTAATGAACAAACGGTACGCGCACCGCTATCTCGGATTCCACCAATTCGACTTTGACCCTGTGCGAGATATTTCCTTGCACAAACAGGGCTGCTGGCAGTGGTCCACAGACAAACCCGAGATGCGGTCTTTCGTTGTGGACTATTTTCGGCAGCGGCGGGAGGAAGAGCCCTTACTTCTGCCCCCCGAACTGTCCGACCGGCTGGACGAGAAGCGCCCGGCGGAAACTCGCGCTGATGCTCCCACCTGAGCCTGTCGACGAAGGCTATAGCTCAGTCGGAGCACGCATTCGATCCCAGCTCTCACCGTTCAGCGGCGTTTTATTCGCTATTTTGATGCTCTCTGCCGTCTTACGGATTTGGGAGCTAGACGCCGAATCGCTGTGGAATGATGAGCTCTCGAGTTGGGCGCGGACCCACGTGGGTGGTATTGACGAAGCGATCCGGAGAATCAGTGGCGATGTTCATCCTCCGGGCTACTTCATTCTACTGAACCTGCAGATTCGAAGCTTTGGCGATTCTGAGCTGGCCTTACGTGCGCCATCTGTTCTGGCGGGCGTGCTGGCGGTCTTCTTTGCGGCCTTGTTGGGCCGTCGGCTCTATGACAAGGCAACGGGTTTGGCTGTCGCGGCCTTAATGGCCCTCTCCTGGCCTGCCCTTTACTACAGCCAGGAAGCAAGGCCTTACGCTTTCCTGCTGCTGGGCTCGATCGCCCTGGTTTACTACTGGGTCCAGTTGCTTGATGAATTGAAGCATAACCGTCCGCTGTCAAAGACTGCAGCGGTAATGTATCTCGTCGCCGCTGTGGCGACGGCGTATTTACACTATTTTGGCCTTCTGTTGGTCGTGCTGCTGATGGGCTACACGTTTTTGGCGCTGTGTTTCCATGGGCTTCGAGCCCTGTCGAGGTGGTCCTTACTCTGTTTCCTGGTTATCGCTGCATACCTGCCCTGGATTCCGACAATGGTCTCCCAGTTCACTTCGCGCACGAGCAGCTGGATAGAAGAACCCACCCTGCTGGGCATGCTAGTGGGCTATGCCGAGTTCGCATTCCCGCTGATGCAGGGCTGGCAGATGCTGTTGATCCTGGTCCCCTACCTTGTGTTTTTGACTCATTTTTGCCGACACTTTGTTCGCCGTTGGTCGAAGGCGGGATGGCGGCCAGAAGCGCTGAGCGAGCCGGATCTGCTCATCCTGCTTTGGCTAATCGCGCCCTTTATCGCCTCTTACATGCAGTCACTGATGTCGCACCCGGTGGTTACCATGCGCAATCTTATTATTCTGCTCGCACCCAGCTACTTAATACTCGTGCGCGGCATGCGCCTGATGCAGCCTGCTGTATTTGGGGCGCTTTGGCCGATCGCCGTCTTGCTTGCCTTCTCGCATGCCTTGCTCGCAGACGGCGGCTATTACAGCTCGATTAAAAAGACACAGTTCCGCGAGACTGCAGCCTTTGTCCTTCAGACAGACGGACCCGCAACGCCATTGCCGATTGTTTTTTACGCCCACAACCCGAGGTACTTTGATTATTACTTCAAGGCCTTCGACTCTTCGAACAAAGCGGTAAAGCTCGCTGGCCAGACAGAGGATGTGGATGACCTCCTGAGCTTTCTATCAGCACAGAAGGCCAACGGTTTCTGGTATCTGTCAGCGCACCTCGAGCCAGAGGCAGAATTTCTGCGTTACCTGGACAGCAACTATCGACTCGTTGAGAAGCGCGACTCGCCCGGAGCCATGGCGCGTAAGTATCTAATGGATTGAGGGCTAACCAGGTGCGCCGATACTTTTTCGTCCGGCCTCGAGTTCCTCGGTGCTGATGAAGGTGCCCGACCGCGCTCTACCCAGGTACTGTGGGCAGCGGCTACAGGGTATGTCGTCACGGGGCGGTGCTTCGCCGCGCAGCATGGCGCGAGCGTAGCTGATCTTGTCGCCATTAACCGCTTCCAGGTAGCCTTCCTCAAAGGCATTGGATTCAAAGCCCTCCTGGGTCCAGCAGCAGCCGAGTACTTTGCCGTCCCAGTTGATTTTGGGCTCTAGCCACAGCTGGTGGCAGACATCTGCCATGTAGTCGCGTCCGGTAGAGCTGGCAAGCTCTTTGCGATCCGTGGCTATCCAGCCGAGTTCTCGCTCCAGCTGTTCTCGGTCCCGGATAGGTGAGTAGCTCTCGTCCCACTGCATCTTGGCGCGAAAGGTCATGCCCAACTCCTCAGCCAGGCGCCTGGCCTCACCGATCTCGTGCTGATTGTGCCCGAATACAACCCATAGCCACTCAAGATGCGGCAATTCGCTCCCTGCTGCCTGCTTCGCGGCATTGAGCTTGCGGATGTTTTCCAGCACCGTCTCCAGATTGCCGCCGCGCCGGTACTCCCCATAGCTGGCCTGGCTGATGCCGTCGATCGCGACCGATATGCGCTCTACCTGGCAAGATACCAAGGCATTGATGGTTTGCTCGGAGATATAGTTGAAGTTGGCGGAGGTGATCCTGAACCGAATACCTCGCTTGGCGCCCAATTCCAGCATGGCTGGGAGTTCTTTGTTGAGGAATGCCTCGCCGAAGCAATCGAACTTCACGTAGTCCAACTGTGGGTTCGTGTTGAGCAAGGCAGCGAAATCATCGTATCTGAGACGCCCCCAGCCCATGCCGGGCGGGTGGCCAAGGTCCGTATTCGGACAACCCGGGCAAGCCAGCTGGCAGTGCGTGCAGGGTTCGATTGACAGCCTTGTCGGCCTCACCGATGTTGACTCGGGTTCGAGAAAAACGGGAACTGATAGCGAGGAATCCATGGCATCTTTATAACCCCGCGAAATCAGCCTGTCTATGGTGGCTGTGTTCCGGGTGCGGGTCTCCGAGGCTAGCTCTCGTCAGGCGCTGGAAACTGAGGCTTTCAGGCGCTTTTGCCATCGAGGCTCGCCAATGCCCCATATAAATCTGGCCGTCGATCGCGGTAGACACCCCAGGTTTCCCGGTGCTGCCTGATCTCAGCGAGGTCGAACTCATGTGTCAGTACACACTGGGCTTCCCGGTCGGCAGTCGCAACGCGGTTGCCGAAGTGATCGGCAATGAAGGATGAGCCATAGAAGGTCATCTGCATGTCGCTGGTGGTCGCGTGTTCCGTGCCGATGCGGTTGGATGCTACCACCGGCATGATGTTCGCGGCGGCGTGGCCGCACATAGTGTTCTGCCAGTGCGGCATGGAATCGATGGAGGCATCAATGGGTTCCGAGCCGATGGCCGTGGGGTAAAGCAACAGCTCGGCGCCCCTCAGTGCCATGCAGCGGGCGGCTTCCGGGAACCACTGGTCCCAGCAGATGCCCACGCCAACTTTGGCATAGCGCGTATCCCAGACAATAAAGCCGGTATCACCGGGGCTGAAGTACTGTTTCTCTTGGTATCCCACGGCGTTCGGTATGTGCGACTTGCGGTATACACCGAGCACGCTGCCGTCCGCATCGATCATCGCCAGTGAGTTGAAGAAGGCGTTGCCGGCGCGCTCGAAGAAGCTGATGGGCAACACCACCTCCAGTTCTGCGGCGAGCCCGGCCATGCGTTTTATCAGCGGGCAGTCATCTGCGGGGTGGGCCAGCTCCAGATGTTTGAACTCCTGCTCGATGCAGAAGTAGGGCGTCTCGAAGAGTTCCTGGATCAGAATGATATGAGCGCCGTGCCTTGCAGCCTCGCGAATCATGGCCTCGGCCTTGGCCATATTGCCTTCGCGATCCCAGGTGCAGGCCATTTGCGTTGCGGCGACGGTGATCTTGGGCATGCGGCGTTCTCCGTTGGTCGATCAGGCGGTAGCTTGCCGGATGATACAGGGATTGCCAACGGCATGCGGCGTCTGTGGGGGAAAGCTTGCCAGTTAGCGGCACGTGTGCAGCTGTATCCAACATGACCTATATTGGTTGCACAGCGTCCATTTGCGGCAACTCAGATCAGGGGGATTTGGGGGAAAGATGGCGAAGAAAATTCTCTTCTTTTCAATGGACTACCGACCCGCCAGACGCCGGCCATGTGCGGCGCTAGCGAGTTTTTTTTCTTTCATTGTGACGCCGGTTTTTGCAGATTTGTTGAGCCTGCCATACGCGGGACCAGAACAGGTCAAGCAGCTGCAGGAACAAATCGACCCGCAGACTTTTAAAGACTATCCACTGGGCCCCTCTGCAACAGTTATCGTAGAGCAGTGGCCAGATCGACCCGGGAGAGGCATCAAGGAGTACAAGCTGGTGTTCTATGACCTGGCCTCAGGGGAGGTTTCCCCGCCGGTCAGCCTGGGCATCCACTTCCCCGCCACTATTGTCAACGAGCCTGACACATTGCGTGACCTGGCGATCATGTTCGGTATGCCGCCAGAGGGTGTTCGCATTGGTGGTCGACGGCATGCTCAGATGGTGATGAATGCCATCCTAGACGGTGATGCGGAAACCGCCGGCCTGCTGTATGCGGGAGCTGGGCTTCGATGGTTGTTGAATCAGCGGCACGATGATGTTGAATTACAGGCCTTTGAAGGCCATGGCGGTACCTGGTCGGAATACGGCCACTTTGGGAACTTTGATATTGCCCTGAACCAGCTGGTTTGGACCGTTGCCATGAATCGGCGCAACCGTATTCTTGAAACAGGCTTCGATCGAGCAGCACTGGCCTTGCTGCGTGCCTGGACGCAGGCAAACCTTGAATGGTTGGGCGAGCAGGCTGCAGAGTCTGAACGAAGCCGAAAAGCGCGGAACGCTACAAAACTGAGCCCCCTCATCGCGCCCGCAGCGCCGGGAGCTGGCTATCTTTACGATCCACCCGATGTGCGCAAGGCGTGGCAATTGCTGGTGGCCGCGGACGAACCGTCAGCGATAGCGCGCTACTTGAGCGAACTCGAGGCGGCCGTGGCGCGTTATCCTGAAGGCAGGCCCGAAGGACGGTTTGACTTGGGCAAACCTCAATCCTCGGTTGATCCTTCTGACGTGGCGGATGTCAGAATTGACCTACTCCGGGCGCTCGACCTGACCGATCCGGTCGTTTATTCGAAGCTGGCTTACGTGCCTGCACAGGCTAATGCCTATTGCGTAGGAACAGAAAGGCCGGACCCTCGCTCGCTGGATCGCGTGGACCTCACTGAGAACACTCAGCAGCTAGTGGCCGAGCTGTTTGACGCAGCCAGCGAGGCCGAATCGACTTTCCTTGAAGAGTTGTCAGACTATCTGTGGCGCTTTCCCAGTGGCGGTAGGGACAGTATGGCCTGGGCCGAATGCCAGGTTGGCTTGATGAACGCCGCGTACTGGGGGAGCGCCAGCAGCCAGGAGAAGGGCGCGGATAGGCTGATTCGAGAGATGACGCTCATGTATCCGGCGGGCAGCCCTGCAGACGTTCCGTCCTCCGGGTGGGATCAACTGGAGGTAAACGTGTATCTGTCGGTGTCTATGCTGAAGGCGCCCGATGGCCCCTTTGGCAGCCCCGCGAGCGTCATGGCCGAACGAATGCGTGCGTTCATCGATGAGACGGCGGTCCTCAGAGATAACATTCTGTCCAGTCCCAGGAGTGCGGAACAAAAAAACAGAATGATGTCTGACATCGCCTGGCGCTACGACCTGGAGAAGCGCTGGGGTCTAGGCAACGCAGGAGACAGCGAGTGAACGGGCTGTGAGCGTTTTCCGCGCCGTTCTCGTTCTACCGCTTTTCTGGCTGGCGGCTGCCGCAGCAGCCCAGTCTACCAATGCCGAGCTCTTGAAGCTGCTGCCGACTCTGGTCGACGTGTTCGATGCCTATCTGGAGAGGTCGGAATCGATTTGGGAGCGGGACTTCGAGGGTCGCTTGAAAGGCCAGGAAGTCATGAGGCCGCTTGAGCAGGCTAACCGCAAGCTGGCAGCGATCAGGGCATCCTTAAATGACGCACCGGGGGCGGGACAACTGGTCACCCCCGAGCAGGAAGAGATTGCCATGGAGGTCATCGAGCTGCACTGGGAGCTTGAGTTGGACACCGCCAGACGTTACCTGGCTTTGCTGCGGGATGAGGTGCCGGGAGCGCCGGGTTATAGGGACATCGCGAGCAAGCTCATTCAGCAACGGGAGGAACTTGCGGCTCACGCTTTCACCTTCCTGGACGTGGCCAAGCAAGAGGAGCGGGAGTTTGCATGGGAAGCCTGGGCAGAGCTCGCGGATGGTGTGCTCGATGTCAAAGACGGGCCCGGTTCCCCGTCTCAGCTCGATGATTTTCTTAAAAGTGCAAAGATACTCGAGATTGACCCGGTCAGTGGCGAGCAGGCCCGGCTGGATATGACGCCGTGGTTTGAACCGCTTGCCATTGAATGGCCGGATTCGGAGCCTGTTATCACCGTCTACCCCGACGTGGAAGGAAGGCGTACCTCGAGGATCATCTCGGTCTTGGGGGCGGTGATCAACCTGCCCGAGGAAGTTCGCAGCAATATGCATAGGGACCCGAGAATCCTTTATGTCATGGGCGAGGGCATCGCCAAGCTAACACGTTATCCGGAACTGGAGTTCGAAGCGGGCTGGATGGACTATGAGATCCTGACGACGTTCACACCGGCAAACCCTTTCAAGCTGCCGCAGCGGAGGGGAGAGTCATTAAGTGACGTCTATTTCGGAAAGCTGCGATCCAGAGGGGTCGATGTTGAGACGGCATTTGACCTGGTAAATGAATTTGATCTCGTACAAATCGAAGCCAGTCCAAGAAAGGGCGCCATGCCCGGCGTGTATGAGTTCAAGCTGGCAGGTCAAGTCGTTACCTGGGTATATGGCCGTTCCCCGAATCGGCCGGCGGCCTATGCCGATTTGCGCGTGGTGCGCGCGTTACCTGATGGGTCGTTTATTCCACTCAATACGATCTTCGAAAGCGATCACTTCGCCTTCGAGGTTGAACTGGACCACGACATCAATCAAGACGTTTTGGACGTCAGCATAGCCCGCTGGGACCCGGTTGCGGAGCAAGCCGAACGACTGAGTGTAGAGGGCAGCTCCAGCGTGAATCTGAAGCGAGTGGCTGGAGCAGAAGGGATTGTGTTCCGCAGCGAAGTCTATCGCTCGCCCGCTGCTGTAATTGGGAAAATGAATGCAGATACGAACAAAACGCTGAATCTACCCGCCGGATACGAGCTTTTTGTTTCACTGCCTGTGTCCACCCCTATCGTTGCGCCCGTTAGAGCCTACGCAGTGACCAGGGCACCTGAAGACGTCGATCATTCCTGGTGGAACGCCTTCTCCGAGGCAGGACGGATGGCGCAGATTCGGGTTGATCGGAGCACGCCCACCACGCGCCTGGTCGGTGAGATTGATGCGGGCGGTAGCTGGAATAATTCAGACGTGATGGTGACCCTGGGTGATTACGCGTCGATGCTCTTGCTGCGCGACGAGTTGATGAATCAGCTGGAGGATCAACTTGCAGGTCTTGAAGCTCAGAGCCGTGAGCTCTCAGATCCGGATGCCGCCAATCGATGGTGGGAGGAGACGGTTGGCCCGGCGCTGAGATTCAGAGACGCAGCCATCTTTTCACTGCCGATCGAAATCGACGGCGTCGAAGCGAGCACCCTGGGCGCAGCCAGTGCCGAGGTGTTTGTACAGCAAAGCCTTGGGGGATACGAGCAGGACAAAAGCACGCTGGCGCAGGCCGCCGCCAGGTCCCTGGAAAGTCATGTCAGGGATGCTCTAGAGAAGCTAGCCGGCACGGATGTTGAAGACCTGCGCGAGTTAATGGAGATCATCGGCTCCTATGTCGAGCCCCTGAAAAAGCCAATCATTCCTGATCTTGTACGGCTCGAGACAATCGGAAATGACACCTGGTGGGTACCGGAAGATTTGGGCCGGAATCATATGAACAGCATCGAGCAGAAGCTCAGCGAGCTGCAGTTTGCAGATGATCTCCAGGACGCCGAGAAGGATGTAGTCATCGCTGTGATTACAGGGCTTTCCGTTGTCGCTTCTGGGCCCGCTGTCGCCTTTGTGATCAGAACGACACCCTATGCCGCCAACTCGGGTGTTGTAGGGCTTCGCGCGGCGGCGCTGATCGGCGAGAGTATGGCCCTAAGCGATTCTGTCTATCGCAAGTGGGGTCAATACATCGCCCAGAGAGATGAGGTGAGATTTGCGCGGGGCACGCTGGGCGTGTTGTCGCATGAACGATTCGACGATGCTGTTGCCAAGCAGAAGCCCGGCTGGATGCTGGTCGCAGAAATCTCAGCCGGTGTCATCGGCTTCTCGGCGGAGGCGATCGCCTTTGGCCAGGCCTTCAGGTTGAGCGCGAAGAATCTGACCTATTTTAGCTCGCCGATAAAGGACATGTTTCCCGCCGTCAGCGACGGGGCTGCGCCCATCATCCCGGTGCCTCCACAGGCGCTAGTGACGCCCGCGCAGATTCAGAGCATTGATGACGCCAGGGTTCTCAACCAACTGCTGGACACTGTGGAAGCGGGCGGGCTGGATGCATTTCGACTGCTCACTCGGGAGGAGCACGATCGCTTGATCGCGGTCATGAGTATCTTCGATGAAGCAGATCAGGCAGCGTTCAATCGTTTTCTGCCCGAGGGTCTGCTGACGAGGGCGCAGCGAGTGGGGCAGGCCCTGCAGGATGAAATTCAGCTTCGGAACCTGGATAGCGCGAGGTGGTGGGATGAGGAGGTTAGCCGCTTCAAGGAGATGGGTACGGTATTGGATGATGAGAGAGTCATCACCACAGAGCGCCCCTTGTGGTTCCCCGGAGAAAGCGGGGACGGCCTACAGCTCGACGCCAGGAATGCCGCCGGCGGTCAACAAGAATCACTGGCGCTTGGCGCTCGTCTTGGTGAAGGTTCTGCCGCGGTGGTCCATGAGATTCAGGGGCGGCGCGATGTCATTGCGAAACTGTATAAAGCCAGAAAGGGCCCCGACCAGGCCATTGAGGATGTCGAGCAGACGATTGAAACCTCCCAGAAGCTGGCCGCGGCAGATATCCCGCACCTCGCTGTTATGGGAAAAGGTCGCCAAACGCTCAGGAAGTTTGGATCCACTAAGGGAAATGAGCTGGTCTTCGCTCTACAGGAGCGACTCCCTGATGGCGCCAGGACCATCAAGTATCGGCGCGTGCGCTCGGAAACAAGCGCGAGTGGTTACGTGATGAGGGGATTTCAGATCGCCGGACTGGATCCTCAGATGAAGAGACTGCCTCGTGCATACCAGCACGCCATGCTCAGGTTATTCAAGAAGCTTGCGGAGGCAAACCTGATCTGGGAGGACGTCCATTTGGGCAATGTGTATTTCTTTCGCAGGGGGCTGTATTGGGAGGCGGGCCTGCTAGATCTGGATCGAATTCATGATTTTGGCTCTCCAACCGAAGACCTGTTGGGACTGGGGAGGATCATTGACCAGATGAGCACCGGGAATCATGGTGTGAATAGTTTGAGGCGGGAGAGTCTCTTGATCGACCCAGATCGCTGGGGCAGGTGGCTTGACGCCGATTTCTTCATGCAAAAGATGCTCGAACATAAGAACTACGTGTACTACGACGCCAATACAAAGACCTGGCTCTCCAACTATATGGATCTGGAATTGGTGGAGCGCTACTTCCCCAACTTCAGAAACCAGCTGCTTTCGAGAAACTAGTTCCAGCATGCAAGCTAAACGAGCTTGGAAATACCGAAGAGGAGACTGATAACAGTATGAATATCATACAGACCGTAAGAGCCACGCTTGTTCTGGCGTTTGTTGTATCGGGCTATGCCACTGCTCAGGATGCCGATATGCCCGGTAGTAGCGATTACGCGGAGATGCCTCGCGTGACTGGTACCTACATTGTTGGCTATGACTACAAACAGTTCGACCAAGGGCTATTTGTCACTGAGATGGAGGGCGCCAAGCCCAAGCTTTCCCAGCCCGAAGGAAAGCGCACGCGCATTATCTATATGGGGCAGTCTGACCAGACAACACTGCAGATCCTGCGCAACTATGAGCTGGCCTTTGCCGAGTTTGGTGAGTTTGAGCCGATCTGGTCTTGCTCGCGCAAAGACTGCCACACCAAGCTTGCCCGTGGCGTCATCTGGGAAGAAAGCAACCGTATTCCTGTCACCTTCAGAAATAGCCTGTCGCTGTACATTCTGCCCAGTGACTATCGTGACCCCGTCTACCTTTACGGCACGATCATCAAGGGAGATTCCCTCTACCATGTCTCGATGCTGAGCACCTACATAGTGACCGGAATGACGGCGATTAGAAATCAGCCGATGATTCATCTTGAGGTTCTGGAGATCGAAGACTTCGAGCCGACACTGACCTTCGTCTCCGCAGATGAGATGCTCGATGAGATACAGAGAACCGGGTCGGTATCGCTCTATGGCATACAGTTCGAGTTCGACAGTTCCACCCTCACCCCCGACTCGACGGACGCCGTATCAGAAATAGCCAAGGCCCTGGTTAACAGCCCGGAGCTGAAGGTGCTGGTGGTTGGGCATACCGACAGTCAGGGTGCCTATGACTACAACCTGGGCTTATCGGGCGAGCGCGCAGCCTCGGTGGTTGATGCGCTGGTGAACGAACACGCGGTGGCTGTAGATCGTTTGAGAGCGGTTGGCATCGGTCCTGCTGCCCCCCTGGCGTCTAACGACAGCGAAGAAGGGCGAGCACTCAATCGCCGCGTTGAGATCGTCGCTCAGTAGACGTGATAGGCTCGGCATCGCCGGCATTACGCTCGGATGCGCGATTTTGAGACGCAGCGGCAACTGAATTGAGACGCAGCGTCAAACGCTGCAACGGGTCAGGAAAATATACTTAGGCGCACCGTGATCGACAATCCGAGGCGCCCTAGGCTGTGACTCTTCTTCAGAACGCTCTCTCACTTGGACTAAGCTCAAATAAACGCACACTGATTACAAAACGTGCTTGCACACTGCTGCTCACTGCACTGGCCGCGGCATCGGCCGGCGCGCAGGAATGGAACAACCCCGGCGAAGGCGACTGGTTCGCGCCACTAAATTGGACACCTAACGCGCTGCCTTCAGCCGGCATGGACGCCACGATTAATAACGGCGGCACGGCGGTTTTTGGTGCCAATGCCGTTGATGTCACGGTGCGCAACCTACTTGTCGGGGTGGATGGTGGCGAGGGAGCTGTCCTGTTTGCCGATTTCTTCAGCCGGGACTTGCTTGCCACAGAGGGTGTCAACGTTGGCGTGACCAACTCTGGCACCGCAGCTTCGCTGGGTGTGCTGCGCTTCGATACAGACGCGAGCATTCTGGATTTAGGTGTTGCTGGCACGCCGCTTCGGGTGGGGGTCTCTAACGCTGCTGGCGATGCTGACGGGCGCGTTATGATCGACGGTAACGTTCAGTCTGCAGACTTGAGACTAGTGTTGCCCAGGTTTTCCATTGCACAGTTTGGGGTCGCTGAGAGCACCGGGCAGGCCGATGCGACCGTTGCGGTGCCGACACTTGATATTGATAGGCTGGATCGCTTGGAGGTGGGGGTGAGCCGTGGGGATGGTCAGGCCACCGCCCGCGTATCCGAGCTGGAGTCCTCCGTTGATATCCGCAGTCTGTCCGTCGGCGTCGCCACGGGCGCCGGTCATGCCGATGGCGAGCTTACAGGCGACTCATTCCTACGTGCTGATGCCGCGACCGGCAGCGCCCAGATTGGCGTCAGCGATGGTAGCGGTTCTGCGGTCGGGGTGATTGATCTCAGCCGGCAATCCGGCTCAGGCCGGGCCTCTTTTGGCCGCTTTGACCAGATCGACATCGGCATCAGCAACGGCAGTGGCGATGCGACCGGAACAGTTCTCACGGCGGAGGGCCTGAGCGCCCGTACCATCAATATCGGTTTTAGCAACGGCAGCGGCGTAGGCAGCGGGCTCATGCGCAACGATCATTGGCTGTCTCTGTTCGACACGATGAACCTCGGCCCCGGCGCCACCGTGGTGCTCAACGGGGGCTCGACAAAGCGAGGTGGCGTATCGTTTGACGCCAGTGGGGACTACGGTGCCATCGACGTCGGCAGCGCCACCCTGGATGGCACCTTGGTTGTCGACTTTGACTTCATTCCCGAGGGCCCGGCACGTTTTGAGCTGATCAACAGCGCCAGCGCTGATGGCTTGAGCGGGGATTTTGCCACGGTCGAGTTACGCAACTTGAACCCGGGGTTCACGGCGACCACGGGTTTTGAAGTCGATGCAGGCGTGGAGAAGTACATTCTCGAACTCACCGGTGCCCCATCAACCGCCGAGTGGACCAATAGTGGTAGCGATGACTGGTTTAACCCTGCCAACTGGAGTGGTAACCGAGTACCTTCTGGCGGTGAGCCAGCTTTGGTGAACAATGGCGGCGAAGCCCAGGCGAGTGGCGCGTCGGCCCCTGAGCCGCTAAACGCTTATCAAATTGACATCGGCGTGGATGGCGGCAGCGGCAGTCTGCAGACCGATGGCGTTGAAATCCTGCCCACAGCCAACCTTCAGATCGGCGTCTTGCGCCCAGGTTATGCGGGGGGCGGTGCCTCAGTGGGCGGCGCCACCTTGATCGATACCACGTTCCGCTCTCCAGGTTCCTCCGAAACAGAACCCCTTCCACCGGTTCCCAACCCGGGGATCACGAGTATTGGAGCAGCCTACTCCCCAGGGACTGCTGAGGGCCAACTGACGGTAAGCGGGGGTGAGTTCGATACAGGAGATTTCACTCGCGTAGGCTATGTTCTGATCGAGGAGGCTGACACGGGCGCGGTTGCCAGTGCCGTTGCTGAGCTGGTGGTGGACGACGACGCGGTTCTCAGCGGCGGAGGCCAAATCGTCATTGCGTCCGCCAACATGAACGCGGCGAACTCGCGGGGATCGAGCCAAGCGACTGTCCGTTTGACTGGTGTAACACTCGACACTGAATTGCTAATTGGAGACCCTGATGCATTTGGTTCCAACACTACTGCGGAGGCCTCGGCGACTGCCGAACTGCGCCATGTCACCTTCGGAGACGGGATTAACCTGTTTAACGCGGACGTTGATGGTGAGAACGGATTGGCATCAGCCGTGGTCAACGTCACAGTCGAAGACTCCCTGTTTCTCAACAACGGCTTAGGTTCAGGTGCGGTTCAACTTCAGGTTGGGCTCTGCGAAGCGCAAGCCGCAGGTGCGCAAGTCCTTCCTTCGCTCGTGGAACTGACCGTGAGCCGCTCGCGAATCGAATCCAGCGCTCTTGCGCCCGTTGATTTGTCTCTGATGCGAATCGATAACACCGAAGGCGGTGTGACTGACGGCACTGGGCGCGCTAGTTTTACCGATAGCGAGATGGAAGTTGATGAGATCAAAGTAAGCCGGGTTGAGGTTTCGGAAACTTCGATTGGCCGGGGGACGGCGCTTCTCAGCATCACAGGCAGCACGCTTGTCGCAGCGGGTGTTGAAATCGCCGAGGCGGAGCTCAAGGACAATGATGCGGTGGCAATAGTCGACGGCCGCCTGCTGCTTGAAGACACCACCGCCGATGTTAGCGAGTCAGTGGTGGTTGGGCTGTATACCGATGATGGCACCAATGCCGATAGCCTGGTCACCGCCCGGCTGGGCCTCACCAACGCGGCCCTCGATACGCCGCTGCTTGAGATTGGCCTGCAGAATCCCGCCAGCCTGCCGATGGATGCCGAGGCATCACTGAATCCGAGCTATATTCGTACCGATGACCTGCAGGTTGGCCCGGATGGCCGCATTGTGCTGGTCGCCGAAGGACCAACGCGGGCCACGCGCGAGAACCTGGGTCAGCCGGGGCGCTATGCGGCCATTGATGCCAATACAGCGACGATCAATGGCGAGGTCATTGTGCAGATCAATTATCCCGCCCCAGAGGGGCAGATCCTGGACGTGCTGCGCACCGATCCCGGTGGCCTTTCGGGCAGTGGGATGAACTTCCGTTTCATCGGCGCGCCACCTGATGCCGCGTCGCTTGAGGTGGTTAACGAAGGGGGGCAGGACGTGCTGCGCCTCACCGTGAACGAGGATTTGAGTCGCTTCTTCCTGCCGCAATCCATTCCGCTTGGGGGAGCTGTAACGTTGATGCTACTTATGCTTTTGATGAGCCTTGGCGCTAATACACTTCGCACACGGGATTCGAGGCAGTGAACCGCACTTTTTTCTGCTGCAGGCTGGCCGTCGCCCTTTGTTTGCTTGGGGTCAGTAATGCACAGGCGCAAACGGTGTTTGACAACGGCGCGGTCAATACCGTGACGACTCCACTTGCTGATGTGCTGGTGTCCAATGCCACCACGGTTGATTTCCAGGCAGGGAGTGCCGCGCAAGCCCCCGCCATGGCCAATGCGATCACCGCGGTGAGTGTCAGCGGCGATAGTGTCATTTTGCTCAATGGCGGCACGATTCGTGGCGGTGATGATAGTGTTGGCGGTGGTGAGGCCGGTGCGGGTATCGGCGGTGTCGATACTGCGGTTATCGTTAACGACGGTAATGTGCGAGGTGGTGACAATAACAATGTCCTGGGTACTGGTGGCGTTGGGATTCGGCTACGGCCCGTGGCTTCTGCCTGCTCGCTTGAGGTCAATGGCGGTGTGATCGTCGGGGGAAATGCGCAAATCGATTTCAGCGCGGGTGCAGGCATTGTCTCCGACCGATGCAATACCCTGGTAACGATGGGCTCAATTAGCGGCGGTAACGGCATCGGTGGTATTGCCGACGGTTCCGTAGGGCTTGATGCGGGTGGTCCGCTTGTCAGTACGCAGATCAGCGGCGGCACCTTCAGTGGTGGCCTGAACGCCGACGGTACCCGTGCTACAGCCGTAGCCATTGATGGTCCGGTGCAGGTCACTGGCGGTACGTTTATTGGTGGGTCACCGGCGAGTGGCGGCGTTAGCCGTTTTCCGTTGTTCTTCATCGACGAGAGTCAAGGTGAGATCAGTGGTGGGATTTTCCAGCCGGCTGTTGGCGCGGTCGCCCTACGAATCAGTGAGGCCCCAGGATTTACTGTGAGCGGTGGGGAGTTTCCTCCGGGGGCGTTGTGGTCCCTTGATGAGGGCTCAATTGTGACCGTGGTTGGTAGTGGGCTCACCAATACCCTTAACCCGGGCGGGGATGGGGGTACGGTTGTCGGCAGGCTCGCCGATGGCAGTCCCATCGATATTGTCTATACCGTGGTGGAAATGTCGGAAGTCCTCGTGCGCAACATCGACCCGCCACCCGGTTCAGCCGGCGAAGCCCGCATTGAACCTATTCCTTTAGGCCAAGCGTGGACGATGTTAGTGTTGAGCGCTGGCCTCTGCGGCCTGAGTCTGCGCGCGCTCAGACGCCGCTGGAGTAGATAAACGCCGTCCCTTGAGAGTAGCCGCCCATGGAGCAGGTCCCCAGCGATGTTTTTGATTCCGGGCAGCTACCGAAGGGTGAACGCCTGGCTGCGCTCCGGCAGCTCACTGCGGCGATCTATCAGGTAGCGCCATTAGGGCCGCCGGCCGATCTTCTAGCTCGCTCGCAGGGCTACCGGGTTGATCAACTGTTGTTTAATCAAAGCCGATTCTCCCCCATGCGGTTTACTCGCGGGGCACGTCACCTGCGTGGGAGGCGCGCCGACTTCTTGGTGTTGCACCAGCAACTCGAAGGTGAAGAGCGGGTGGTTATGGATCACCAGCGCCTGCGATTGGTACCCGGGCACCTTTACCTGCGAGACTGGGCGCAGCCCTTTGATTCAGAAGCCAGTGCCATGGCCCTGCGTTCGATAGTAATTCCTCGTCACTATTTGTCCGCGGGGGCCTACCTATCGGGAGTAAACCCGGTGCTCTCGCTGCCCCTCAGCGAACCGGTGGGTCGAACGATGGCTGCACTCTGGAGTCTGATCGAAGAGGAGTTGCCCAGAGTTACACTGGCAGAAGCCCAGACCTTATGTGAGGCCTTGCTCGCCAGCCTTGATAAATTGTGGAGCCCCGGGGCTGAGGCACAGCAGCGCCCGACGTTGGGCGCAATGCAGCAATATCTCAGCACGCGGCTGATTGGGCCGGTAGATACGGAGGAACTGTGTCGGCATTTCAAGGTGTCGCGCAGTACCGTTTATCGGCTTTTCCAGCCCTTGGGTGGTGTGCGGCGTTACATCTCTCGGCTGCGCATGGAGCGCTGCTATGCAGATCTTTGGCGTGCCGACCCCAGTAATACCCGGGTCGGAGAAATTGCTGCCGTTTGGGGCTTTGACGAACCCAGCTCCTTTTCACGAGGTTTCAGCGCTGAATTCGGGGTGGCGCCGAAGCAGGTGCTCGGTAAAGGCTTCGCTGAAGCGAATAGCGACGCGGGCGAAGTAGACAATCAACAGGGTCTCACGCGTACCGCCTATCTGCGCTGGTTTGAATCCGCCTCTGGGGTCGCTTAGACGACTGTGCCTGATCTGGTAGCATGGGCGACCTATGGAAAACCTGCCCAACTATGGCCTTGCGAATACAGTCACAGGCTTTGCGACCCTATTTTCTGGCATCCTGCCGCTTCTGCTGACCAAACTCATGCACCCGCAGCCTGCGCGCTGGGTGTTCGCCTACTGGATGATCCTGGTAACGGGTATCTTTACGGTAACCCTGCACGGCTTTGGCGAAACCAATCCGGTCTGGGGCGAGCGCTGGTTCTGGAGCTTCCTCGATACGGGCAGCAATATCGTGGTGACCTGGGCTATGGGCATTGCGATTCTTGGGGATTTTTATGGTCGGGATACGCGGCGCTGGGCGGTGCCGCTGTTAACCGTGCTTATGCTGATAGGGGTGGGCTGGCACTACTACGACAGGTTGCCTTCTACCCCGCGCTTTCTGGCGATACCGCTGGGTGATTGGGGGGGCTTTTACCCGGGTGAAACCTGGCTGATTGCCTTTTCCTGGTTGAACGTGGGTTTGTTCGCGCGCAACTGGGGCCGCATTCCGCTCAAGGCGAGGCCTTTATTACTACTGGCGCTTTTGCTGTTCTTTCTCGGGATGCTGCTGGCCTCGGCGAGCAATGAGAAGATCGTCTATCCCTTCATACCGCTGCATGCGCTCTGGCACCTCGTCAGCGCCTATGCCTTTATTGTGATTTGGGCGTTTAACCACCAGCGCTTCGTGCTGGCCGACTCAGAAGCTCGCACGCAGGCGTAGGCCATAGCGCCGGCCTTCACCGACAGCGGACTGCGTCCCGCTGAGATAGGTTTCGAGGCTGTTTGTGCCGAAGCGATAGTCTTCGCCCAGGGCATTTTCGACGAATACCTGCAGGCTATACCGACCGGCCGTTGCGCCAAAGCGCAGATTCAACAGGGTATAGTCCTCGTTCAGGCGACCGGGGTTGTTGGCGATGTCGGTTTGCAGGTCGTCCATGTAGCTGTACTCCGCTTGTAGATGCGACGTGACCGTGGATGAGCCCGATTGGATGTTGGGCAACTGGTAGCGCGCCAGCAGGGATGCCGTATGCTCGGGCGTGTTGGGTAGGGTGTTGCCCGTGGCGTCGATGCGTTCGCCGTCGAGGGTTACGGCGTCTTCGTAGTCGCCAAACTCGGCGTTGAGATAGCCGTAGCTCATGCTGATACGGAGAGCCTCGGTCGCGAGCCAGGCCACTTCAATCTCGGCTCCGGCACTCTCGGCTTCGGAGGCGTTTTGAATGAACTGCCGCTGGGTCAGCGGGTCCTGGGTTCTCACCTGAATATCCTGCCAATCCATGTAGAAGATCGATAGGCCGCCGCGCAGCTTACCGCCCAGCAGAGACCCTTTCAGTCCCAGTTCGTAATTGGTGATGGTTTCCGGATCAAAGTTACCTTCATCGGCGGGCGTATCCGGGTCGTCGGGGACCGGGTTAGGCCCGCCTGAGCGAAAGCCGCGCGCAACCGTGCCGTACAGGTTGATCTCTTCAGTCAGCTGGTAGACGGCGGCGAAGCGCGGGGAGAAGTCGTTGAAGCTGTCTGAGGAGCCCGGGTTGCTAACGCGGGGTGCGAAAGGGTCCGCCAGCGGGCCTTCGATGCGAAAGCCACTGACGTCTTCATGGGTGTAGCGTCCGCCGAGACTGATTTCCCAGCGCTCGTTCAGTGCATAGCTGGTATCGAAGAACAGAGCGGTCGATTCTACTTCGCTGCCGAAGCGGACGTTTTCCCACAGGCCGAAGCTGTCGTTGATACCGATGAAGTAGGGCTGGAACCCGGGAGCGGCCTCGGTGGGGCAGCCCGGCACCCCGGATGCACCGCCGATGCAGAGGAAGGCCAGGTCGAAGGGGCTGATGCCTATGGGCAGTGGGTTAGTCGCGAAGGGGTCGGTCGTCAGATGATCGGTGCTTTGCCGCTGTTCGACCTCGTCCTCGCCGTAGTAAAGGCCCGCCAGCCAGCTTAGCTTGCCGACTTCACCGTTCAAGCGGCCCTCCAGGCTGAAGGCGTCGAAGTCTATCTCGCGATCGACGGTAAATGAGGGATTGTTGGAGAAGTCACCTTCGCCATCGATGTCGTAGCGATTGTCGATGTAACCACCTACGAGCGTCAGATCCACCTGTTGGAAGCTGTGCAGCCAGCGTGCCGTGATGATGGTGGTTTCGTTCTCGCTGGGGGCGCCGATATCTGTATTTATCTTACCCGTGTTATCGGGATAGACCCCGCTGGGCGTCGGCTCGTCTGCCCCGATCAGCCCGGCGATGTCACTGATATTCAGGTCCTGGCCGGCAATGGCGCTCACCAGCGTTTCCAGCAGGGCGATGGATTCACTGTTATCGCCTGTGGGCAGAAAGCTTGGCAGCTCTTGCTCCTGTATAGAGTGTGAAACAGACACATCCAGGCGGGACGTCGGCGTGAGCTGCCAGGCGAGAGCGGCGCGTATGCCTTTATTTTCGCTGGCGTTGGCTTCCGAGTGGGAACCGGCCTGGTCAAGGAAGCCGTCGCTCTCGTCGTAGTAGCCCAAAAGCCGGATGGCGATGTCCTCACTAACAGGTAGATTCAGCGCCGCCTGCGCGCCCAGTGAATCCCAGCTCGAGAGGTCACCCTGAATGTGGCCGGAGACAGCCTCCAAATCCGGCTTGATGCTGGTAATGGAGACGGCGCCCCCAACGGTGTTGCGACCAAAGAAGGTGCCCTGGGGCCCGCGCAGGACTTCGATGCGCTCGGCTTCCTGCAACTGCGTATCTACGGTACGCGCCAGCAGGTTGGGCGCGATATTGAATTCATCCAGGTAGATGCCGACCGAGTTACCCACACCGCCGCGTGAGATTGGGCCGATACCTCGGATGGAGAAACGCACGTCGGAGCGGTCACCCGAGGGGTTGCTGAAGCTCACGTTGGGAGAGCGCAGCGCATAGTCACTGAAACGCTGCATGCGCGACTCCTCAATGTCCCGAGCGCTGAAGGCCGTAATGGAGGCGGGCACGTCAACGAGTGACTGCTGGCGTTTTTGTGCTGTGACGATGACTTCTTCCAGCTCGGCGTGAGCCCGTGTGGCACACATTGCGAGCAGGCCGAAAAGCAGTAAATAGGGTTGGCGCCGAGTGTTCACGCGGTCAGGGTGGGGCACCAGCTGACCCGATCCATGATGGCCTGGCAGGTCGCAGCCTGCGTGTCGTTATCGCTGGGCCAGGTGGCCGTCATGTAGTACTGGAACATGCCGTCGTGGAACACGTACTGGCGCATGGTGCTTTTTACCAGGTCTGAGCTCTGGCCAAGCGCCATTTCGGTTTGGCCTGCACCACTCAGCGCGACATCCACGCGAAATCCATCGAGCCCGTTGAGGGTTACGTGCTTATCGCTATCCACAACCTGCATCACCTTTTTGATGAAGCCCGGAACGCTAGGGTCTGCCATTGAATCATAGGTGGCGACCGGTTTGCTCTCAGCCACCTCCAACATCACCTCGGCATTCGCCGCGACATTGCGCAGCCGGATGACGTTCCAATCCCCGGTGCGCTCTGGGGATGTCCATTTGTCAGCATTCAGATCGACACCCGTTTTGCCAAACACAACCTTTTTTATCCTGACAGTGACCTCCCAGCCAGCCGGCGTGGGTAGGGAAAAAGAAAGGCGCGGGTGCGCAAGGCGAGGGTGGCCGGGATCCGACTCGAGTGCCTCGAGCGCCGCACGCGCGACTTGATCGGCAGCGGCGCGGTGTTTATCCCGCCACGCCTCGATTTGCGCCATAACGGCCGGGCCATCCGCGAGCGCCTTGAAACCAATCCTTGATTGCTCGATTTGCAGCGGTGTCGGATTTTCCTGTGATCCCGGGATGCGGCGTTTGTCCCAGATAATGTCGTGATGACCCTTGGCGCCTAGCCTGTCTTCCAGCTTCACCCATTGCATTTTGTCAGGCGTAACCGCTTCGTAGAGCTCCGCTTTACGGACAATCAGCACGCGTTGATCGGTGATGCCATAAAACAGAGATTCGACGTGCCCGCGGTCTGAACCGCGCCGCAGGAAAAAAATCAGACCGATGAAGGCAGCGGCGCCAACGAGCGGGAGAAATGAATCGGCGGATACGGGAAGACCGGTGATTTCGAGGTCTGCAACCGTTTCCCAGTTTGCCCAAACAAAGATGCCAACAACGGCTGCGGCGACAAGGGGTACAAAGAGCCCTTGCTTGCGCTTGCCGAGTGTCTTAAGCATCACTTCACGGTCGGGCTCGCCGGTCCACAACAGTTCTTCGCCTGGCTGCAGAAAGGGAGTGAGGGGCGAAGGTGGGGTATCGGTCATCATAAATGCCTACGTCAGGTCGTTTTTTGATGTAGTTGTCAGTATAGGCAAGCACGCTTGTAGGCCGCCACTTACGAAACGATGGCGGATATCGCTACGCACGCTAGACTGAGAAGCGACCGGAAGATTCAGACAAGGAATGGTATCGATGAGTATGGACGCACAACGCACCGTAGGTTTGTTCAAGCAGGGACTGCTCGACCCCGTGCAGGCCTGGCAGCAGCACTTTGCCGAGGGCATACCCTGGCAGGATACGGCTAAGTTATTAACCGGCCCGCTGATCGTCGTATATGCGGTGTTGGCTGCGCTTCTTAGCGCCATCTTCGGAGGTGCCTTCGGCGGTGGTTTCTTCTCGACTTTGATTTTCTCGCTGGTCAGCGCGGCATTTGGGATAGTCATCGGCGCCTTTATTTTCTCGCTATTAGCGGGCGCCCTGGGCGGTACGGCTAACACGAGCAATGCCTTTGCAGCGTTTTCGCTGGCGGCTATTCCCGGGGTCGCGGGTAGTGTGGCGTCTCTCATTGTGCCTTTCATAGGGCCCCTGCTTGCCTTGGCCGGCGGGATTTTGTCGCTGGTCTACTTGTATCGGCTTATGCCTCTGGCACTGTCGGTGCCGGACGGCAAGCGCGTGCTGCATTTTATTCTATCGCTGCTGGGTGTGATCATTATCAATGCCAGTCTAGGCGCCCTGTTGAATGTGGGGCAGTCACCTGATCCCTATGGCATGGCGGGCAACCCGGATAGCGGCACCTTCAGTGAGCAAGGGTCCGGCGTGGTTGGCTATATGCAGCGCCAGGGGCAGATCATGGAGCAGGCCACGGCGGCCACGTACTCGCCTCCCGATGATGGCCGTATCACGCGCGACCAGCTCAAATACCAGCTAGAGGTCAGGGACAAAACCCGAGCGGCTCAAGAGCGTCTAACCAAGCGTATGGAGGAGGCTCAGAAAGAACTGGAAGAGAACCCTGACGCGGGCTTTTCCAGTCTGTCAGCCATTGGTTCAGGCCTTGCCAGTGCGATGGGCGCGCAAAATGCCGAAATGGAGATCGTGGTTACCGGCGGTGGCAACTGGGCAGAGTACACCTGGGTCAAGAATCAGCTGCAGACAGCATCGATACAGGGTGGTGAGGGCTCTGATGCGATCGCCCACAATTATAAGATGCTGCTACCCCACCGCGAGGCCTTAGGTCTCTAGCTGTAGCGATGTCTAATCCGGCAGCTTGAAAGCGACAATGGCATCGCCCAGCAGTTCGCCAAGCCGCTCAGGGCCCAGGGCGGCGTAGGCCAAGGGGCCATGCCCGCCAGCGGCGATGGCGATGTATTGCTTGCTGTCTTTGCCCAGGCGATAAGTGATCGGCGTGGCCTGAGCGGGTGCGGGCAGCTTTTGCTGCCAGAGCCGCTCGCCACTCACGGTATCGAAGGCGCGAATATAACCATCCAGGGTAGCGGCAACGAATACCAGTCCACTCGCAGTTTGCAGTGTGCCGCCGGTGTTGGGCGTGCCCCAATCCAGAAAGCGACCCACGCCGAGAGGCGACAGTGTCTCCAGGTTGCCCAATGGCTGCTCCCAGAGAGTCGCCCCGCTATCGAGGTCGATGGCCGTGAGCACGCCCCAGGGCGGAGCCGTGCAGGGCGTATTGTTGGGAGAGAGGAAGCTGCCGCGGATCACTACGTAGTCTGTGCCCTCCTGCGGATTCGCGCCGACCAGGTCGCTGCCGTCGAGGGTGTCCGCATTCTCTCGAGGGATGAGCTTAACGGTGTAGGGCACACGCATGGAGTTAACCAGCATGATATTAGTGTCTGGATTGACCGAGACTGAGCCCCAGTTCACGCCGCCACCGATACCGGGCCAGAGTAATGCGGTACCGTTGAGCGGAGGCGGCGTAAAGATGCCCTGGTAGTTAAACTCCCGGAAGCGTTCCAGGCAGGCGTCCCGGTCCCCGGGAAAGACGCCCCAGATGTCGTCTTCAGTCAATGCGGCGGGATGAAGTGGTGCGGGCAGAGTCGGGAAGGGTTGTGTCGCCGCGGAATACTCGCCGGGAACCCGTGTTGCTGGTACCGGACGCTCTTCCACTGGGAACAAGGGCTGGCCGGTTTCCCGGTGCAACAAAAAGATATGGCCCATTTTGGTCGCCGCAATCAGTCCCGGCGTGGCACCCTTGTGCTCAAAAGTCACCGGCTGCGCGGCTACGTCCCAGTCCCAGAGGTCATGGTGCACCGTTTGAAAGTGCCAGATGCGTTCGCCGCTGCGGGCTTCCAGCGCGATCACGGAGGTGCCGAGTGTGTCCATATTGCCGCGCTCGCTACCACCGTAGTGATCCGGCTGGGAACCGCCGGTGGGGAGGAAGACGATGCCGCGTTCTGCGTCGGCAGAAATCGTGCCCCAGGTGTTAGGTGTTGCTCGAGTAAAATCAGCGCCGGCAATGGCCTCCTCAGCAGTCACCGGGTCCATATCAGGCGGCACAGGGTCAAAGGCCCAGCGCAGTTCCCCCGTCCTAACGTCAAAGGCGCGGACCACGCCGGGCGGTGCATCTACGCGCTGGCCATCCATCACGAAAGCGCCTGTCACCACGAGATCGTTGATGACTAAAGGAGCAGAGGTCGGATAGTACTCTGCTAGGCGGATATCGCCGAGGTTGTTCAGCAGGTTGACTTCACCGTTCGTGCCGAAGCCGCGGCAGACTTCGCCGCTGCCGGCGTCGAGTGCAATCAGCCGCGCGTCCAGCGTGGTAGTCAGGATTCTTCGGCTGCAGGGCTCTTCGCCAGAGCCTCGCCAATAGGCAACGCCGCGGCAGGTGGGGGTGTAGATGCCGCTCAGGTCAGCCTTGGGATCGAAGGTCCATTGCTCTTCGCCAGTTTCCGGGTGCAGTGCGATGACCCGACTGAAAGGGGTGCAGACGTACATGCTGTCGTCTACCACCAGGGGCGTTGCCTGAAAGGCTGTCGGGCCGTGTGTTTCGGCGCCGGCGGATACGTCCCCCGTGTTGTATACCCAGGCGATCTCCAGCTTTCCGACGTTCTCAGCCCTTATCTGATTTAGCGGTGAGTAGCGCTGCCCGCCCTGGTCGCCACCAAAGTGTGCCCACTCCGCTGTTGGCCCACTGTAGTCGAGGCCTGAGTCAGCGCTGCAGGCGGCAAGCGTCAGGGCGAAGATGAAAGCAAGAGGGTATATGAAAGTTCGACGATGGCTCATAGTTTCAGTACAGCAGCTCTGACACGACACGCTTGGTGTGTTTAATGAAGACCCCAGCGCCAAAGCTGTCAGGCTCGAGCGCCATTTCAACCAGGATGCCCGTCAGCATGCAGTGCACGATATAAATGGCTTCTCCCAGCTTTTTGTCTGAGGCTTTGCTGTCGTGGAAAATGCGACGGCCGAGGGCCAGATGCTGAGCCCGGCTGCTGCTAATGGAAAGATCGTGGTAATCCTTGCCGTGGCCCCGGGTGGCGAGCAGGATTTCCAGGGTCGCCATGTATTCCTCGCCCTGGTAGTGCTGCCAGGCCGCATCGATATACTTCGATACGCGGCCGTCTGCGCTACCTGTGGTAAAGCGCTTGGCGCTCAGCGTTTCGTGAAACTTGCTGTGTGAGAGTTGTAGCACCTCCTCGAGAATGTCTTCCTTACTGCCGAAATGGTGCTGTACCGCGCCCCAGGTCACACCTGCGCGTTTAGCAATGCGCGTGGAACTGGCGGCGGCGAAGCCCTCCTCATTGATTAGCCCAATGACCGCGCGGAGAATGGCATCCTGGGTGGCTTTGCTCTTGGCAGCCTGACGCCCGAGAGCATCTATATCTGAAGTAGAAGGAGCCGGTTTAACAGGCATGCCGCGGGTACCCTGACGGTTAACGGAGCGCCACAGCAGATTTATTTGTACCATGGCAGTGTTCATACTGACCTTCCTTGCTGTGAGGTCAGGCTCGAAATTATACTGCTAAAAGATTTGTAGTGAAATGTTTTTGCTTGGCCTTGAGCCCGGGAGTCCCGCATGAGTGCTACCGATATGAGTACTAAAGACGCAACGGCAGTCCGCGCCGGTGGCCTGCCCTTTGTGAGCGGAGCTCTGGCCCCTGAAGCGGGTGGGCATTTCCCCGAGTTCTGCGAGCACCCGGCGTATTTCCTGCAGAGAGCGTACAAGGAATGTGGAGAGCTGGCGGAGTTCGACATGGGGGGCATCAATACGGTGCTCATGGTGGGGCCAGAAGCTCACGAGGCCGTTTTCCGTGTTGACGATGAGAAGGTCTGCGCGCGTGAGGCCTATCAGTTCATGGTGCCCATCTTTGGTAAGGGCATTCAGTACGGCGCGCCCTTGGATGTCGAGCGGCAGCAGCTGCGCATGCACTCTCGCGGACTGTCCAGCGAAAAGATGAATCACTATGCGCCAATTATCGCGCGCGAGGTGCGCGACTGGGTGTCGCACTGGGATGAAGCCGGTGAGATGGATTTCTATGAGGGCTTTACCGATCTTACTATCAAGACGTCGACACACTGCCTGCTGGGCTCTGATTTTCGCTATTCCTTGACAGAAGAGTTTTCGGACCTCTATCACACGCTGGGCGCGGCGGCGGACGCAGCGGGCCTGCAGGACCCCAATGCACAGAAGGCGGCGTACGAGGCGCGCGACGCAGCGCGCGCTCGACTCGAAGAGTTGATCTCCGAACGGGTAGAGCGACGTCGTTCAAATAAGGAAGTGCACCCCGATCTCCTCCAGGTGTACATGGATGCGACCTATGCTGACGGCAGGCATCTTTTAACGCGCGAGATCGCCGGCATGATTGTGTGGTTTATGTTCGCGGGTCACCACACCAGCGCCAACACGGCGGCCTGGGTTCTGGTAGAACTGGCGCGCAATCCTGGGTTGGCCGCTGAACTGGTTGCTGAAATTGAGCAGGCGCATGAGCAGGCGGAGGGCGATCTGGATGTGAAATCCCTGCGCCGTATGAAGCTGATGGACGGCTTTATCCGCGAGACCCTACGCGTACATCCGCCGCTTAATACCATCACACGGCGAGTTATTGAGGACTTCGAATATAAGGGCCACATCATTGAGAAGGGCAAAAATGTCATGCTTTGCCCTTACGTTGCGCACCGCCTGGATGCCGAGTTCCCCGATGCCGAGACCTTCGACCCCTATCGCCCGAACCCGGAAAACCCCTTCGCACTCATCCCCTTCGGCGGCGGCCAGCGCAAGTGCGTCGGCAATGCCTTTGCGATGCTGCAGGTCAAGGTGATTTTCTCGGTCTTGCTCAGTCAGTATGAGTTTGAACTCGCCGGGCCATCCGAGACCTACGCCGAGATCATGCCTTCACTGATCCTGCGGCCGGCGGAGCCCTGCGTGCTCAAGTATCGAAAGCGGAGCGCCTAGGAGTCCAATATGGCTGGGTATCGCATCAAGGTCGATATGATGCTGTGTCAGGGTCACGGTGTCTGCACCGAAGAGTGCCCCGAGGTGTTCGAGGTCGTGGAGATGGACACCGGCTATCCGAAGGTTAAAGTCAAGACGGCCAGGCCGGGCGATGCACTGCGGGAAAAAGTTCAAGACGCTGTCGATTACTGTCCAAACCGGGTGATCCGTCTTATAGAGGTCGATTAGGCGACGGGGCTGCTCGCGCGCAGATGTCAGCCTGCCTCGCGCCCGCGGCCGGCAGCTGTCATGGTGGTAGCCAATACCCTGAGCGAGTAAAATGCGACGCACTTCACCAGGTCCTGCTCTGTTGTCTTACACATGCTACCGGCTTATCAAGCAGTTCTGGATGGCGATTGCAGTTACCGCGGCACGTCGGCCAGCCTCCTTCCTGATCCTATTGGCGTCGGCGCCGTAGGCGGCAGCGGTACCCGGCTGCTTCTGCAAATTCTCTCCCAGGCCGGTGTCGCCATGGCCAGCCCATTGAATGAAGCGGGTGATGCCTACGAATGGCCGCCCTGGCAAAAGCTGCTGTCACCGACGATGTTGGCAAAGCACGGGCGAGACACGCTGTTACCTAATATTCTTCATGCCTTTGAAGGCCTGTTGCTCGCCCGGCGCGAAAACCTGGGCCTTGCTGGCCGCGCTGGCTGGAAGGTGCCCGGCACCTTTCACTGGCTTGCAGAGTTAGCTGATTTTTTCCCGGGTTTCCAGTACCTGCACCTCGTGCGTAACGGCATGGACATGGCCTACTCAGGCAATCAGAACCAGGTCAAGAACTGGGGCCCGAGCCTGGGCGTTGAGCTGCGTTACGTGGAAGATGATTCGGTGGCGCCGCAAGTCATGTTGGAATATTGGCTGCGCGCGAACGAACGTGCCCGCGAGGTTGCCGCCGAGCGAATGAACGGCCGCATGTTGGTGATTCGCTTTGAGGATCTTTGTGAAGAACCCCGGCAGGAAATCGCTCGTATACTGGGATTTTTGGCAATTCCGGCAGGTGAGAGTGAGCTGGATCGCCTCGCGGGCTTGGTTAAATCGCCGTCATCAGTGGGTCGCTATCGGCAAAAACCCTGGCAGGACGATTTTAGTTCGGCGCAGCTCGAGCGGCTCGCCGCACTGGGTTATGTGGATCACGGGCTTAGCCCTGCTGTCTAGCGGCTGAAGGTCGCGAAGGAGAAGCGATTGCTCAAAGGCCGGGGTGGACGGTAAGCGGCTCACTGTCACCCGCATGATCGGCTCCCAGCCCTTTGATGATGCCATCGAGAAAGTGCCAGGTGTGTCTCAGATAGAAGGTCGCCCCAGCTGCGTTTTCTGCGGCTTCAGCCAGCACCGCTTCCCTGGCCGCCTCATCGTAGAAGGCACCCTGGTAGTACAGCGCCGTGATGTCCGCGAGAGCGCTGATGTCCTCCAGGGGATTGCTTGCGACGAAGAACAGGTTAGCCGCCTTGCCCGACTCTATGCTGCCGTGTTCTTCTGCCATCCCGGAAAAGACTGCCGCGTCCAGCGTTGCGATCCTGAGGATATCTGCGTTGGGAATCCCGCCGTCAGCGAAAGTCATCGCTTCCTCCACAAAGCTGAAACCCGGATACACCAGCATATCGCCCACATCGGTGCCCAGCAGGACTTTGACACCGCCTCGGTAGGCGCGACCAGTGAGCTGCACGGTATGCTCAAAGAAGTCGTAATAAGCCTGGCCATCCTCTGGGAATTCGCTGAACTGCTCGCCATAGCTCTCTGCCTGGTTGGCCCAGCTTGTGGAGACGACCGCGTCCGGCACGTACTTGAGGCGCGGGTCGCTCTCGTATTCCCGGGTGTGCACGACCGCCTCAGCGCGCCGGGTAATATGCGTGGGTACGTAGTAGCTGTCTACGGCCGCCCACTGGGTAATGACCTCGTCGCACAGTGCCGGATCATAGCTCGCCACAATATCTGCGTAGCGCTTGTCGAGCGGTGGCGCGTCACGTTCGTCCTCGCTGCTCGCCCAATCGCCGTAGGCAGTCACGTATTCCATACCGAGTGGGCTGCAGGCGATCGGCAGCTGCCGCGCATGCTCGACGCTACGGTGGCCGGTGGTGACGGCCTCGACCAGTGAGATACCACGCGGCACGTGGCCGCCGATGTAGAGCGTTTTTTGCGAAGCGGACTGCAGCATGGCGCGATATGCCTCCGGCTCGACACTGTTATAGGTTTTGATGAAATCCAGGCCCCGATCGGCGATGTGCTCCACAAGCCTTGCACCCTCAGCGGCCGTTGTCGGCACCAGGTAAGCCGGTTCCCGCGGGTAACCATAACGCCCGTCGTAGCCTTTGCGCCGGCCGGCTATATGGAAGCTGGCCAGTTCACTGAAAATGGGCGACAGTATCGTGCCTTGCTCTGCCCAGCGCTGAATCATGCGGGATTCCTCGATGGTTTGACCAAATGCACAGCCCTGGCCGAGGCAGTCGGAGCCCAATTCCCGGACATACAGGACGCCGTTCATGGCGGTGACGGGCGCAGCGGTGTAAAGCGCGAAATGCCCCAGGTGCGCGTGCATGTCCCACATGCCGGGCATGGCGTAGGCGCCCCGCATGTCGCGCGTGGTTTCACCGCCCATTGCCTCGGCGGTGCTCGCCGGCTCTATGCCGGTGATCTTGCCATCCTGTATTCGAATGGCCCGTTCGGGCAGAAGCTCGCCGCTCTTGACGTCGATCACCGTGACATTGGTCAGCAGGAGCTTGTTTAGTGGCTCACCGCCGGGCTCAGGATACTGCTGCGCGCCGATATAGAGCACAACCAGCAGGCACGAGAGAAGCGCAACCAGCACGATCAGGCCGCGCACCGACCATTTGAGCAGATTGAGCAGGATAGACATTGTCTATGGCGACCAGGGGTGTCTTAACGGTGAGATAATCCTAATACCCCTTGGCATTTGCTGCAAGGGGCCTGCTGTTCGAGCGCGTTCGAGCGCGCCCGAGCAAGAGCAAGCACCCCCGCGAGATTTACTCTCTTGATAGTCTCCCGTGTGGTGAGACAGATAAGCTGATCAGGGCTTAAGTCGCCGCAAGCTCCCCGAATGGCACAACGCGCGCCTGTGGCGTGGCAACAGCCCCCTCCGGCAAGAAGTAGCGCCAGAACACAATACCCAAGGGACGGCCTTCGGTATCGAGCCAGTTGGGGCAGCCCGGATCGCGGTGAGCCAACACCATACGAAAGCTACCGTCGCTCTCGAGTTGCGTTTGTGCGCGGTTGAGTGATACCTGCCGTGTCGCGTAGTCATAGGTTTGCTGAAAGCGCGTCCACAAGCACACGTTGGCCATGCGACATGCGGGCCAGCGACCTGTGATTACCAGGGCTTCGTCAGGGCCAAGGAAATAGGGCGCCATCGAGTAGGCTGCATCGATCGCCGAGAGCCCGAGGTCGCCCGGAGGGCAGGGGGTCGGAAATTCGTTCGGCGTGATGGAAAGAAAGGGGAACTGCCCGGCAGTCTGCGCCATTGGCGGCATGCCGATGGTTCGGGTGCGCACAAATTGGGCGGCCCGGCGAATACCCGCCGCGATGCTGAGGTCATCTGGCGGAGGGGGTGACGCTGGCCGATTGAGTACGGAGATGCTCAGGCTGGGGATCGCATCCGGATCCTTCGCCGCGCAAACGGCGTTTTCGTAGTAATGCCGCGTGGTGATGCGCGATGCCCCGGCGGTCAGCGGCATGTGGTTGCGCTCGCTGGGTGCGCCACCCAGACGGATCTCGAAGTTGCCGCTGTTGTCGGTGTCGAATTGACTGTCGTTGATGATGTCAGCGGCTCGCGTGCCCAAAGAGCCATCCTCGGTGCCTTCCTCCAGTGTGATGGAGACGTATACGGCACCGTTCATGTTGCCGCGAACCAGGTACTCGTAATCGGCGCTGACAGGCGCATCAAAATATATGGCGTCGGCGTTGTCACCGGTGAACTTTCGCGTCGGCGTCACGATCTGGCGCATCACGGGCGCGGCGGGGTCATTCTCAAACATCGTGCCTATCCCGCCGTCGATCAGATGCATCAGGGCGCGGTGGGCTGCAGCGATGTCACCTTCGCTGTGCAGATTCCATTCTTCGCTGGCCCAGCGGGTATCAACCTCTTCCAGCAGGTCAATGAACTCGCGTAATGCCCGTCGGCTCTCCGTCTGGTGGCTCATGCTTACTCTCCTGTCGCGTTCCTGCCCGTGATACATGGGCAAGGTTCCAAGCGTTGATCAGTCGCCAGCTTGGCTATCGTAGACAATGATCGACGTGGCAACGATGTTGTATTCGAAGCCGGGCACCTCGGCGGTATCAGGGTCTTCTCCTAAATCCGCGGCGTAGTGAGCGGCCTCTTCTGGCGAAAGTAGGCGAGTTGAGAGCTCACCTTCGAGCGTCACCGCTTTACCCGTGCTGTCGGTGGGCAAGAAAAATCCGTAGTCGCGGAAGGTCACCCTGGCCCAGGCATCGCCTTCGCTTGCAATGAAGAAACAGCCCTTCTTCTGGCAGACCTGAGCAATTTGCGTGCTCACTCGCAGGCTTTCGTTGCTGCTGAATTTGCCAGACTCAATGCGCTCCACGAGGCTGGGTGCAGCACGCTTATCAGGCATCGGTGCGCCGAAGACCTCGTAGCCTTCCCCGACCTCCACCGGTTCAGAGAGCCTGACGACCTCAGCGTGAGCGATCAAGACGGGCAGTAAGATGAACGGCAGTAGCGCAATTCTCATGGCGTGTTCCCTCAGGCGAGTGGCTCAATAGTGAATAGGACCGCGCCGAGCGCCAGGGTGACGAACACCAGTGTTGTTGTCGTCCAGCGGAAGGCGATACCCAGATCGCGCCAGCTCAGGCGCCAGGCCACAGAGGGTGGCTGGCTCACCGGTAGTTTTTCGGCACGTGCGATCCGTAGCCCAAAGAGATACATACCGCTTAATGACAGTGCACTCATCATGATCCCGAAGAGAAACCAGATAATTCGCGTTGGTGTGCCGGCTAGAGTGCCAAAATGCAGCGGATCAGCCATTTCCGATATTCGTTGATGGACGCTCAGTTCATGACCGCGTCGAATATCGACCACTTCGCCAGAGCCCGCCAGAATCGCGACCTGGTTGGCCCGTGGCCGTACCAGCACCGCTTCGGCCTCGCCCTGGAACATGATGTGAGCATTCTCTTGCGTATTGAGACGGATGTGTTGGATGTCCAGCTGGGGGTACTGCGCTTTCGCAACAGCTGCCAGCTGATTCAGACGCTCGCCGGACACCGTCACCTGGGGCGGGAGAGTCTCCCCGCCAATCCGCTCGAAACCAGCCGCCCCGCCCCAGCGTTCCACAAGATACCAGCTGCCGGTAACGGCCATCAGGAAAATGAACCACAGGCTCCAGATGCCCAGTATACGGTGCATGTCTCCCCAGAAGCTGCGGGACCTGCGCACGGGGTTGGCCCGAAAGCGTGTCGTCTCGCGCTGCGGCCACTTGAAGAAGCCTCGCCACCAGCGCTTGTAAATGAAAAAGCTGGAAAAGAAAGAGATGAACAGCGGGATCGCCAGCAGGCCGACGATAGTGATGCCAATCTGGGTCGGCAGCATCAGGTGCCGATGTGTCTGGCGGAAAAAACGCTGCCAATTATTCCATGGCCCGTCACCGGTGACGGTGTGGGTGACCGGGTCGACATAAATGCGGAAGGGCTTGTCCTGTGTATCCCTGGCGGTTACTTCGGCGTTGAACCAGGGCGCATAGGGCGCGGACATGAACATCAGCTCGCTGTTGGGGTAGGCCGCGCGCGCGCTAGCGTGGATCTCCCCCCAGTTTATGCTGTCTGGCTGCCCGTGCTGCGCGCGCAGCGCAGGGTTTACCAACCAATCGATCTCCATCGAGACCGTGGCGAGCGTGCCAGTGATGAGCACAAAGCTCATCAAGATGCTGAATTTGAAGCCGGCCCAGCTGTGCCAGTTAAACCAGAGTTTACGTCTCACCGCGGTATTGCCTGTACGAAAGCGCCTGAAAGTTTACAGCGATCTGTGGCTTTGGCCTATGGGGTGCTCGATGCTACCTCGCACAAGAACTGTTCATCCTAAATGCGGGCTTGCCCTAAGCAATGCGGGCTTGCCCTAAGCGGCGCACTTGATCTTCAATAGTCGGGTCACGGCGAATGGGGAGGCGAAGTGGGCGCAAGCGGGTGCGAGTTCATCGCAAGAATCACTGTGTTGGGCTGGCTTTGCCTTGGCGCATCGCTCAATACCTGGTCCGCGCAAGGCGCCCCCTGCGGCCAGCAGGCTGAACTTGCGCTGCAAGTCTTAGGCTCCGGCGGGCCAGAGCTGGATGACGGGCGCGCATCCTCCAGCTACCTGATCTGGTGGCAGGGCCGCAGTGTCTTGATGGTTGATGCAGGCAGCGGCAGCAGCCTGCGCTTTGAGCAAGCGGGTGCGTCGATCAACGATCTGGACGCCGTGCTTTTCACCCATTTCCATACGGACCATAGCAGTGATTTTGCGGCCCTCGTCAAGGGGAGTTACTTCTCGGGCCGGCGTAAGGCGCTGCCTGTCTATGGTCCAGCAGGTAATGCCAGGATGCCAGCCGCCAGCGCATTTATCGCCGGTCTGATTGGCGAGCAGGGCATCTATCCTTACCTCAGCGATTACCTTGCTGCAGACGCAGACCAGCAGCGGGCAGCTCAGGGTTTCCTGATCAAAGCCGTCGACGTTGCCCTTGAGCCGATCGAGCTAACGCGCGTCGAGCTCACAGACGGTATCGAGATTGCCGCCATCCCTGTCCATCATGGACCTCTACCGGCATTGGCCTGGCGTGTCGATATCGCAGGTAGCGGCCTTGTATTCAGCGGCGACACCAGCAACCGCGGCAATGCATTGTCCCGTCTGAGCCAGGGTGCTGATGTACTGGTGGCTCACAACGCGGTGCCTGAGGGAGCGAGCGGCGCCGCGCGTCAACTGCATATGCCGCCTGACGAGATAGGCCGCGTAGCGGCGCAGTCCGGGGTAAAGCAGGTGGTCTTGTCGCATCGCATGCAGCGGACTTTGGGCAGGACGTCTGAGACGCTCGGGGTTATTCGTGAGTTTTATGCCGGTGACGTGGCCTTCGCGGATGACCTCGATTGCTATCCGCTGCCATCTTCCAAGCACGCGTCTGACTAGATCCTCAATGCCGGGCTGTCGCTCATTGCGGCCGAGCTCCTGACTCCTTCGCACGCACTGTGTGAAGGTTATGCAGAAAATTATTTGCAAAACACCGCCCCTTTATTGATAATGATTCTCATTAGCAGGGAGGCGGCTTCCTGTCATCTCTCATCACCCGGCATATCAAGGCAGGTAGCATGCGCAGACAGTTCGCGCTCAGTCCAACTCCGACCAGCAGCTTTGCAGCACCCGAGCTGAGTACCAGAGATTTGTCAGCCGGCGCATACCTCTGCGCCTGGAGTCTGCGACAGTGGGTTCAGTCTGCCCACTATGGTCGTTGTACCGTGTGTGATTTGCGCCGGCGCTTCGAAGAAGCCGACTGTCAGTCGGCCGCTACCCCGTGCCACCATTTTATGACGTTGGTAGCACGCGGGGCGCGACGTCGAATCGAGATTCGGCCACCGGGCGAACGCAAACTTGCTCGCGACGAACTGGCGCTGGTGCGACTTGTTGCGCTAAGTGGCCAGGGGCATCGCCCACGTTTCACCGCTCGCCTGGCCAGGGGACTTGTGCATGAGGAGCAGCGGCGTGACGTCGTGGCCGTCGCCGGCGAATTCGGAAGCGAGTTGATCGGTGCGGGGCTTACGCTGTCCGGCTGGCCAGAGCTGCAACTGGTGGGAGTGCGCGAGGCATGCTGATCTCAAAAAAACAGAGGGAGCAGCGTGAACTCCTGGTGGCCACCATTCGCTGGCTTTCCTTGGCAGCGCTGGGCTTGGGCATCTATATCTGGAGTTGGCAGCTTGTTCTTTAGCGTATCGTCCGCACGGCGATCAGAGCTCCCCTAGTCATCGAAGCTGGCCGTCAGCTCAAAGGTGGGCCTGTTTTGCCAGGGAATAGGAGCGATGGCAGGTGCCTTATCGGTCGCCGTAAACTCGATCTGCAGATAGGCTTCACCGAGAGGCCCCTTTTTGCATTCATCGCGACAGACCGATGGCATGCGCCAGGCGCTGAAGTTCTGGCCCAGTACCTCGCTTCTGCGATCGATGGCCTCTGACAGGCTGTCGATCAACAAGGCGCGACAGTCGGCCGCCTTGCCTGACCCGCAGTACCGACGAGATAGATCACCCCGGCGCGGCAAATCCAGATAAAAGGCGAGATCTTTCATAAGGGGGTTTTGCCAAAGGGTTGCCGGCGTCGACGGCGAACTCGCCACCCCATGCGGCACCAGGGGCGGGAGATTGTTGCGCTCCCCGGCCTCGGCGACGATGGCCGCGCCAAAAATTACGTCGTAGTAGCGATGGGACAGGCTGCTGCGCCAGGCATCGGCAAGGTGAAGGGCTGCGCCGTGTTCGTTGAAGCCATCACCGTCGAAGTCCGCCCGGTAGGCGCCAGCCTCGACCCAGTCGTCAAGAAGCGACAGAGCTTCCTGCAGTCGTGATTGCTTTGTTTCACCGATCATGGGTTTGACCCGTGGCCATAGCGAGGCCCAGGTTACGTCCAGGACCTGGGCTAGCGTATGTGCCCTCACGATATCGGCCTGGGAGGCCTTGCCCTCGGCGAGCACCTTGGCTAACTCGCGCTCCAGGGCCATGTTTCTGTGGAAGGAGCCGAAGGTCCACTTGTTGTCGGCGATTGACCATCCTGGTGCCATCTGGCTGTTCCAGGAGGCAATCACGCCGCTCGCGGGATTGATTGCCTGCGGATGCATAGAGAAAGGCACGCGGTCGTAGCTGTGGGTGTCAGGATCAAAACCCTGCCAGTCCCAGTCGCCGTTGCCCCACACCGGGAAGTCGCCACTGACTCCCTTGGCGCGTAGGGGCACGAAACTCCCTTCAGCGAAGGCGATTGCATCCTTGTTGACGAAATAATGCGCCAGCTGATTCGACACAAACTCAATGGCGTTGACGAGATCGGCGGCGGACTCGCTGGCCGAGGGCGTCGCCAGTTGTGCGTAGCCGATGAGTGACCCGACCTCCTGAAACCAGGTGGAGCGCGCCTGGGTCAGTACGACCGGCTCGCCATCGACGGTGGCGCGGCCGATGACTGGCCCATAGACGGAGCGCAGGGTGCGCAGGGTGATAGCCTTGCTTTCACCCAGGGCCTGTCGCTCGCGTGTGATCTTATCGAAGGGGATACACTCGCCGCGGTAGACGTAGTGTGTCGGAGCGTCACTGCTTTGGCCAGCGCTGTCATCGCAGAGCTTCAATACGAAGGTGTCGGCGGTATCGGTGTACTGTGATGTCAGTGAGGCGGCAAAGGTGGCGCCGCGACCGCCGTTGAAAGGGTAGGGGCCATAGAGCTCCAGTATGCCGTGAGCGGCAAGGTCGGGCCCGACAATCTGTATCTCTGAGTTATAGAAGTGGGGGTAGGCAAAGCCGTCCTGCGGGCCCTGTACCGAGATTGGACGCCCGCTTGTGGTGAATCGGCCATCCACGAGCAGGGCGTTAGAACGGCCTGAATCCGCTTCCGCTTTCAAGCGATAGCCTGCGGTGAAGCCCTCCAGCGGATGCAAAGCCTCATAGGAGCCGAGATCCGGCAGCGCCAGCGCCCTGGGGTCGTCCTGGTCGAGGTTAACAGCCCTGCGCGTTGGGTGAACCGTCTGTACGTCGGCATCGTCTCGATTGCGCATGTCGCGAAAGACCGCATAGCCGGCCTCTTCGCCGTATTTGGCCTGTAGCTGCTGCAGCAAGCGCGCATTGCCCACTTCGCGCGGCCCCAAGAGTTTGCCGGTGCCCGTTCTGTAGGACATGGAAGAATGGGCGGCTTCGGCAATGTAGTCTGTTACCCTCCACTGACCGGGTTGAATGGCGCGCGCCTTGTATTCCGCCGGCAGCAGACTTTCTTCGGCCAGAACTTCAGCGATAAAGGCATTGGTGCCGGCGACATAGGCTGCCAGATCACTCTGTACCAGCGCGCCCCACTCGCCGAAGCGCTCGTCCAGCTGATCAAACATGGCTTGTAGTTCAGCCTCGCTATAGTCGTTGCGCTGGGCCGTCATGAGATCCTGCTCAAGATGCTCATTGTTGTCTCCACGCCCGAGAATCTCGATCAGGCGTGAACGCCAGATATGCCTGTTCACGTCCATCTGCCACAGGCGATCCTGGGCACGTGCGTAGCCCGCGCCGAACATGGCTGCTTCCCGCGTTTCACCGCGAACGCGTGGCACCCAGTGAATGCGATCGCGCACGATTTCCACATCCTTGCGGGGGCGAACGCGGCTGCCAATGTCTTCCTCGGCCAGCGGCTCGAAGGACATAGGCCGGTAAAATGCCAATAGCGCCTCGTCGTCCTCCAGCGAAGGTGCCGCCTGCAGCAGGTTGGCGAACATGTCTCGCTGGCTGTCGTAGGCACTCGCGGGAATCGCGCTGGCGGAGCTGTTCTGTTTACCTTGCCCTGGGGCATTGATGCCCATCACCTCTGGCAGGCCCTGGGCTGTTGCCCTCGCGGTGCCCAGGGCTAAACACAGGGTGCTGAGGCCAAGGCATACAGGTAAGAGCAAAGGGATATTTTGGAGTAGTCTGGGCACGTTGGATTCTCTTGTCTCTATCGGCTTCTGTCTGTGGCTGCCGTTGTCTTGACCTGTTTTGAACAAAGGCAACCGGCGACAACGCTAACAAGCTTAACGTAAAGATAATAATAAATCTTTCACATCCCAGTAATCAGAAAGCCTGATAGGCGCAGGCTAGTCTTGCCGAAGGGTCAAGAGCTTCGCCAGGAAGCGATCACGCTGATCCTCGAGCTGCGCCCGCGACTGACCTGCGACCTGCTGCTTGCTGCTCTGGACGACTTTCTCGGTTAACGATTTGCCACCGTCGGTATGCGACAGGCAGTCAATTTCGTCCAAGCTGAAGCCGAACTCGCCTTCCATAACGGCTTCAATGCCTTTTGATGAGGCCAGGTGCCAGGTCAGCATCGGCCCTATGGTGCTCCAGCGAAATCCCGGACCGTCGGTCACCGCCTGGTCGATGTCCGCTGTGCTGGCAATGCCGGCGTCAATCAGCCGCAAAGCCTCTTCGGCGACTGCGGTTTGTAGCCGATTTGCGATGTGGCCCTGGATTTCCCCGCGGCAGAGCAAGGGCGACTTACCGATCTGTCGATAGAAAGCCATGCTCCAATCCAGCACGACTGGATTGGTCAGGGCGCCACCGACGACCTCGACCAGCGGCACGAGATAGACGGGGTGAAAGGGGTGGCCGACAACTAGCCTACTCGGCTGCGCGCAGGCGCTCTGCAGCCGGCTCGCCGTGATTCCGGATGTGGATGAGGCGACGACAATATCTGGCGAGCAAAGTGCATCAATCTCTGCCAGCGTGGCATGCTTGAGATCGAGACGCTCAGGCACGCATTCCTGCACGAATTGAGCGCCCTGAATAGCCTCCAACATGCTTGCGCAAAAGGTCAGACTGTTTTGTGCCTGAGCAGCGATGTCCGGATCCGTTGCGAGCAGGTCCAGGGCCCTGTCAAGCGTTGCGCGAAGCGCATGCTCACGGTCTCGGTCCGGATCATAGGCCTTGACCTTAATACCTTTGAGGAGAAATTGGGCTGCCCAGCCCGCTCCGATGGAGCCGCAACCGATGACCGCTACGGTGTTGATGTTGTCGAGGGGTGGAAGGGGCATTTGAGCAAGACTCTCAAGTGATGGGGTCGCTAAAGGCTTGCAAACTAGGTGAGTGAGCCGGAAGGGTCAAGCATGAATTCGGAGCATGAGTGTGACGGGAATCTTTTGTTTCCTTGGCCGCCGACGCTTGCCCTAATATGAGCATCCTAGAAGCTCCTAAAAAAACTGGTATGAGCCCCGCCCATGACCCCTGAAACAGCTTTGTTTGTTTGTGCGCTCGGTGTGCTCGGCGTACTTGGTTCCGCAACGGTAATGATTACCGACTGGATAGGTTGGACGCGCCCCCTCTCTGCCGAGGGCAAAGCGTTTGATATGAGCGGTGTTGAAGGCGCGTGGGTGAGCTATCTGGAAACCAGCGGTGTCGGGATTTCACGCCAGCGCCGCTACTGGGCGTCGATCGTTGGCGGCCTTGCGCTGCTACCCTGCAGCCTGGGCTTCGTTACTGTCTTTGTCGGCTTATTGCCCGCTGGAATCTGGTGGGCCGGCATTACGGCTCTGCTACTCGGTGGCATGATGGTCTACGGGGTTGTTTCACATACCCTGTTTGGCGTGCTGAACGAGATCAACCATGCCCGGGATAAGCTGCCTGCGCAAGGCGAGCAGCGCGAAGTCGTCAACGACTTTTTCAGCACAGCTTTGGCGATCTGGACTCCGTTTCCCACGGCCGTGCTGGCGATGCAGTTTTTGGGCTCCTGTCTTTTTTCCTATCTTGTGTTTATTGGGGAGTCGATTTTTCCGGTATGGATGTGCCTGGTTAATCACTTTGTGCTGGGCCTTGTGCTTGCGCTGAGCAAACGCTACACGCCTTTCAGCGTTTATCGCTGGCTTATGCCCCCCAGTATGCACATGCTCAATACCGTGCCGCTGCTATCACTGTGCACGTATTATGTGTGGTCGTCCTTCGTCGCCTAGAGACCTCGCGCTAGCCCGGGCCCAGATTCGTGACAGCTAGGGCTCGCAGCGCTAATATATTGCTGTGAAGGTCCCTCTTATCCGTCTTGCAACTCAGGCAGTCTGCCATGCGCCGCATAGATCTCAACCTGCTCTACATTCTGCGCGAGTTATTGAAGGAGCCCAACACCACCCGTGTTGGTGAAAAGATGGGCCTGACCCAGTCAGCGGTCAGCGCCTCCCTTGGCCGACTTCGCTATGCCTTTCAGGACGATCTGCTGGTGCGCTCTGGTCGTCGGATGCTATTGACCCGCCGCGCCGAAAGCCTGCTTGACCCCATCGAGGATATTATCGAGTCGATCGAATCACTGGCGGAAGACGTACGCTTTGAGCCAGCAGAGTTGGAGAAGAACTTCACACTGGTTAGTCCCGACCTGGTTATCGAATCGCTGTCCGATAAGCTGATCGCAGCCGTGTCTTCTGAAGCGCCCAATACCCGGGTCACCTTTTCCTGCGTGCAACCAGACACCTTTGACCGCATGCGTTCCGGTCACCTTGACCTCATCATCGGGGCCATCGAGCCGACCGTGTCGAAGGTCGGCTCTGGTGCTCTCCAATCCAAAGCGAGCTTTACCGACCGCCTGGTGGTAGTGGCGCGAGCCGACACCGGGAAATATGGTGGTTCAATCAGCCTCGAGGACTTCCAGTCATCGGAATTCCTGGAATACAGCCCGGCCTTAGGTACCGTATATGGTCAGCCGACCAAGGAGATTGGCGCTGGCCTTGGCATAAAACTGAAGGCGGCCGGCGAGTTCACATCGCTTTCTGCCATGCTTTATGGCCTACGCTCTGCCGATGTTTTGGCGGTAGTGCCACACCGTCAGGCGCAGAGAATGTCAGAACAGCTGGCACTGGAGATTATGGAGTTGCCGTTTGAGTGGCCTGAATTCAATTTTGGCATGATCTGGAACAGCGCTTTTGATGCAGACCCGGAACACCAATGGTTTCGTGGCATTGTTGAGGCGCAGCTAGACCGACTCTGACACTCGCGTTGCTCGCCTCACTTGCGCGCGCGGGCCAGGGCATCCTGTGGGGCAGCTTCCGCCGTAACCGAGAGCGCCAGCTCGCCGAGAAAACGGCGCACGTCGCGCCAGTACTTTGGCTGGGTCTGGCCGAGTCGCGCAATAACGATGTCCATCGAGGGAATGACGGCCACGTACTGTGCCTGGTTGCCATCAAAGTTAAAGGTATCTGGCGGCAGGTTTGGCCATCGTCCCTCGGGCTCCTGTCGATTGAGCCACATACCGTGCCGATACGTGCCCGCCGAGCTTGCCAGGGGCATTTGTATACCTTCTACCCAAGCCCTGGGGATGATCTGCTGCCCCTGCCACTGGCCATTCTGAAGATAGGCCTGGCCCAACCGGGCCCAGTCCATGGCAGTTGCATACATAAAGCTCGAGCCGACGAAAGTGCCCGCGGTATCGAACTCCAGGACCGCGCTGGTTATGCCGAGCGGCGCAAAGAGATGGCGGTGGGCAAAGGCCTGCGTGCTGGTGCCCTGCTGGCCCAGGGCCAGCGCCAGCGCTCGAGCGGCAAGGTTGGAATCCGCGCTCGAGTAAAACCAGCGCTCTCCCGGGGTGTGAGCGAGATCAAGACCCGCCGCGAAATGGCCCGTATCCCCGGCTAGCATCATCTCGAAAAAATCACCGAAGAAGAGTTCGTAGTCTTCTTGGAAATCCAGGCCGCTCGCCATATCGGTGAGGTGGCGATGGGTGATCCGGGAGCGCTTGTCGTTGGCCCCCCATTCCGGTACAAGCGCGCCACCATCCAGTGACAGAAGGCCCTGCTGATCAGCGATGCTGAGTAGCGTTGCATTCACTGACTTGGCCATGGAATGGCTCCAGAAGCGCACGCTGGCATCGAAGCCCGGCGCGTAGTGCTCTGCCACCAACTCGCCTTTGTAAAGCACAACAATTGCCCTATGGCGCGTTTGCTCCTGGTCCTTCATAGCCGAGGAAACCAGCTTATTGGTCACCGGGAAGCGCTCAGAGACATCCTCAAAGGCATGCGGTCTGACAGTGCTGCTATCAAGCGGGATCGCGGCCAGGCGCGCCCTCGCTGTTTTATCTGCACAGCCAAGGACAGGGTGATGACTCATCTCGGTTTTGCCAAGGCCAAAGATGCTCACGGACACGGAGCGCGTGGCCTCATCGATGTTGATGCTCAGGTGCTTTGTGGCGGGCGAAAGAAAGGGCAGATCATTGGCCGCCAGGTCTTCAAAGCTTCTCCCGGCAACGAACATCTCGCTGCAAACCATCTTCGACATGGCGAAGCCTATGCGCTGCGCCTTAAGATCGATCCAGTAGACGGCGCCAGCCGCGAGCGCCAGGGCGGCTGCAATCATGGCGCGTTTCATAGGGTCGCTTCAGCCTCTGTCTGTACTTCTGCCGCCAGCTTCTCGCTGATGAGTTCACGTAGCATGGGTTTGCTGGGCTTGCCTGAGTCCGTCACCGGGAAGGCGTCGATGACTTCGACACGCTCCGGGCACTTGTATTTCGCCAGGCCTTGATCCACAAGAAAATTCTTCAGTGTTGTAACATCTGGTACGTCTCTCTCACCACTGGCGATAATAAAGGCGCAGGCACGCTCTTCATAGTCCGGATCCGGCATTGCGACGATCATAATATCGGCGATGCCGGGGTGCAGGCTGGCCACGCGTTCAACTTCTGCGCAGTTGATTTTCTCGCCGCCACGACTTACGACATCCTTGAGGCGCCCTTCAAAACTGTAGTACTGCCTGCCGTCGATGAGCACGGTACGCATCAGGTCGCCAGACCGGTAGTAGCCGCCTGTGGTGAAGGCTTCGGCGTTCCGCTCTGGCGCATTGAAATAGCCGCAGAAGGTATAGGGGCCTTTCGAGACCATTTCCCCGATTTCGCCGGCTGGCAGCTCCTGTTCTGTTCCGGGCGCCAGTATCTTTACATCGTCCCATTCCGATACCGGGCGGCCGATGGTGTTGGCCCTCGCTTCAGCGGGGTCGGTGGGCGCGCAGGCGGCGATTAAACCCTCCGTCATGCCGAACAGATTAATACCCGGTACGCCGAGTACTTCCTCCGTCTGGCGTGCGGCGCCCGGGCTCATCACCGCGGTCACCTGATCAAGCGGCAGCAGGTCTACGATGCCTGCCTGCTTCATGCGGGAGAGCGCGGCGCCCATGACACCGAAGTGTGTCGGCTTGTGCTCCGTGAGCATCTGGAACACGGTCACCGGGTCTGCGGCGGGGCTTACGCCGCTTTTGCCTCCGCTGAGCAGGGTCGGAAATATGACGCAGGCCATCGCCGCGTTATGGATGACCTGCAGTGGCATGAAGGTCACGGTATCCTCGCTGTACTGTAAGCGCTCGGCCACGGCTCGCATGTTGTAAAGATACTCGTTGCTGAAGCGCGGAATGATCTTGGGGATGCTCGTGGTACCGCCGGACAGTTGAAACACAGTGGCCTGGAATGGGTCACGCTCGATCTGCGCAATACGCTGGCGAGCGCTCTTCCGGTCCTGGGACTCGATCATGGCGCGCATGTGTAGAAGCGAGTCGGGCCCATCGCCCCTGATGACAACGGTATGTCTGAGCGTTGGCGTTTTTGCTGCAATCGATGCGGCGAAGCTGGCGAAATCGAAGTTATCTTCAATGCCAATAAAATGGGCGCTGGCACCCGCATGCCTGGCAAGGTAGGAAATCTCCTGATCGCGGTGCGCTGCGAGGGTGCATAGCGGTATCAGGCCAGCCTTCCAACACGCCACGATTGCGATGACTAACTCGATGCTGTTGGCGACCTGGAACACGACCCGCTCACAGGGCTCCAGCCCGAGATCAATGAGCGCGCCAGCGAAACAGTCCGAGACCTGATCCAATTTGCCGTAGGTAATGCTGTCGTCCGGCGCGAAGATCGCTACCCGGTCTGCCCACTGCGTCATAGCCTTCATGAGCGCTTCGATCAGAGTCTCTTCACCTAGCGGGCCCTGCGATAGGTAATGCGCCAGGTCTTCGTTTTTCGGGTAGACGACACCGGGTATGGGGTTCTTCACGCCTTGCATTGCTATGCACCTCTTCAGTTGGTGATCGCCATGGTAAGGACCGCGCCCCTCCCTCAAGAAACAAAAAGAGCCGATAACGACTATGGCTTCCATGTCTTGTCGGAAGTAGAAACAGATCGAATAGTCGCTAGTGTTTTTTTGCGTGACTGAAGATCGTACTTTTTGGATATAGTGAGCCGCTAATACCCAAGCCTGTGCTGGCTTGTCATTACCGCCGCACATGTAAAAGAGTCTGGAGAGAAACAGTGGCCCTGAATCACCTGGCATTGAGTACGCATGACCCAGCACTTACCCACGCTTTTTACACCCAGGCGATGGGTTTCAAACTGGTCGGTATTGAAGCGGACGATACGCGGGGCAACAAGTACAAGCACTGCTTCTACGATACTGGCGATGGCGCCTATCTTGCCTTCTACGACCTTAACGCATTCGGCGCCAAGGCTCATCGCGAGGCACAGACGGATATCGCAGCAGCGATGGGTCTTGGGCCCTCCTACGTCCACGTGGCCTGGGAGGCCGGCGACCGAGAGGGTCTGGATGCCATGCGTGATCGTTGGCTGGCACACGGCCTTGAGGTTATGGAGTCGAGCCATCACAAGGACTGGATGTATTCTATTTATACCTTCGATCCTAACGGATTGCTGGTAGAGGCGGCCTATGTTGACGGAACGCTCACGGATGAAGATGCACAGCACGCGTTCCAGATTTTTGTAGAGCAGAGGGGCCTCGATGAGATTGGCTACCCGCGCGAGGGACTGAAGTCGGGTGTCATTCACCTGCCTTCAACTGATGTGGCAAGGCCGCAGTATTACACCTCCATCGCCGAGAAGATGTTTAAGATCGATATTGCCACGGCGCGGGGGCTACCCTTTGTCGATGTGGTGCAGCATTGAGTCCTGGAGGAACGATGAAATCTACCTTCCGCTACTGCCATCTCTGCCAGGCTCACTGTGGTGTTGAGATAAGCACCGACGACAATGACAATGTCATCAAGGTCCGCGGCGATAAGGACGACCCACTCAGTAAAGGCTTTATCTGCCCCAAGGCCACCGCTCTTAAGGACCTGCACGAGGACGAGGATCGCTTGCGCCAGCCACTCAGGCGCAAAGGGAATGACTGGGAGGAGGTTTCCTGGGAGGAGGCCTTCGAAGAAGCGGCGGCGGGCATCGCCCGTGTGGTGAAACGCGACGGCCATAGCGCTCTGGGGCTTTTCGCAGGGCAGGGCGCTGCTCTGATGACGGGCTTACACACCGGCCTGAACAATTTTTATGGCATGTTTGAGGCGCCCCCTTTTTTCTCGCCTAACTCCATCGATTTTCTGCCGCAGCATATCGCCGGTTTCAACCTCTATGGTGGTCGAGAACCTTACCCGGATCTCGAAAAGACTGACTTCTTCCTGATCATTGGCGGCAACCCGGCTGTCTCCAATAGCAGTGGCTTCAGCGGCCCGAACATGAAGCAACGCATCCGTGACATCAGCCGCCGTGGCGGCAAGGTTGTTGTCATTGACCCGCGCCGAACAGAGACCGCTAAAGCAGCAGATGAACACCTTTTCATCAGCCCTGGAACGGACTCGGCCTTCCTCCTGGCGATGTATCACGAAATCCTGCGTATGCCGGTTTCGTTCGATCCGGCCCTCAAGAATCTCGATGTTTTGCGACAGCATACAGCCGCCTTCTCACCTGAGCGCGTCGCTCCCGTGACGGGCATTCCGGCGGACGTCATCCGACGAATCGCGAGCGAATACATGAACGCCCCGACCGCCTGCACCTTCGGCAGGCTCGGCACCTGTATCCAGGATTTTGGTGGCCTGACCTGCTGGTTACTGCTGATGCTATCAGCGGTATCCAATAATCTTAACCGGCCCGGCGGAAACTTCTTTTTCCAGACCGCTCTGGGCTCTGCGTTCTTTGAGCTGGCCAGTAATATGATTGGCCTGCCGGGTTCTCGCCACTCGCGCGTTCGTGGTTTGCCTTCGATGGGCAATGAGTTGCCCATCGTGACTATGGCTGAGGAAATTCTGACGCCGGGGCCGGGTCAGATACGTGCCTTTATCAGTATCGCGGGCAACCCGGTGCTCACAGCGCCAAACGGCAGACAGGTGGAAGAAGCCTTCGCTTCGCTCGAATACATGGTCGCAATGGACATTTTCGTGAATGAGACGAGCCGCTTTGCGAACATTATTCTGCCCAATACCTCCGCCCTGGCTCACGACCTGTTTCCCACCTTTTCCTACAACGCGCCCCTGCGCAAGGTAGCGCAGTTCGGGCCAGCCGCCGTGGCTAAGCCGGATGGTGAACTCTACGACTGGGAAGTCCTAAATGGGCTCGGTAACGCGCTCGCCCGCCATCTTGGCCGGGATTACCAGCCTCAGGAGAGCGCAATGGCGACGATTGATGCTTTGCTGAAAAAGGGTCCGATGGGACTGTCCCTCGATATTCTTCGCGAGCACCCTCACGGATACGACATGGGCGAGCAGACGCCAACGCCGGTTGATTTTGAGAACATCAATGTTCTCAAGCCCGGCCAGGGTATCGACTGTGGGCAGGCCACGTACATGGACGAAATCCAGCGCCTTGAAAAGGCACTGTTCGAACAGGCGCGTGCCACCGATTCGCTCAAGCTGATTTCCCGCAGGGATCTGAAGTCGATTGGCGCTTGGTATCACAACGCCGACAGTATGATGAAGGGACGGGAGCGTTGCGTATTGCATATGAACGCTGTTGATATGGAAGAGCGGGGTCTTTGCGACGGTGACGAGGTCAGCGTTACCAGCCGCACCGGCCAACTCGAGGTCGTGGTCGAAGGCACCCGTGACATGATGCCCGGCGTGGTCAGTCTGCCCTACGGTTGGGGCCATAAGCGGGGCGATTTTGACAGTGCCAGTGATACTCGTCTATCAATTGCCACGCAACGGCCGGGCGTCTCCGTGAATGACCTGACTGATGAGCAACGCGTTGACGAGATGACTGCCTGCGCAGCCGCGTCGGGCACACCGGTCACGGTTGCCAAGATCGCGTCCTGATTTTAGCGCAGCACTGGCAATACCAGGAGACGCCGTCATCACCCGTAGCAACTGGTATCTGGTCTGGATGGTCGCCATTTTGTATTTGGTGGCTAATATTGACCGTTTCGTACTCAATCTCATGATCGAATCCATCAAGCGGGATTTCGGCGCGAGTGATGTTCAAGTCAGTCTGTTGGCGGGCTTTAGTTTTTCCCTGTTTTACGTGCTTTGTGGGTTCTGGATAGCGCGCCTGGCGGACCGTTTTAATCGTCGCAATATCCTGACGGTGGGCGCCATCCTATGGAGCCTGTTTACGGCGGCGGCGGGCGCCGCGCAGAACTTCGCCCAGCTTTTCGTGACACGCATGGGCGTGGGGGTTGGAGAGGGCGCCATCGTACCCTGCGGCCAATCCATGATTGCCGATGAGGTACCCGAGGAGTCGCTTGGTCGGGCGATGTCGGTGTTCAGCGTTGGCTCATTGCTTGGCGCCTTAATGGCATTTTCCATCGGTGGCCTGCTGATCGGATGGTCGGCGAGAACCTGGCCCGAGGGTCTCGAGGTGCCCTTTGTCGGTGTGATATTCAACTGGCAGGTGGTCTTTTACATCGTCGGCTTGCCCGGGGTCCTGCTGGCGCTGCTGTTTCTGGTCACCGTTAAGGAGCCCCGGCGGAGGTTAGCGCCAGCTGAGCTTTCGCCTGACTTCGGCAGCGTCCTGTCATTCATGGGGGCGAACAAGCGTGTTTACATTGCGATACTTGGAGGCGTGACCGCGGTACAGCTCGGCGCGGCTTCAGCATCGACATGGCTACCGGCACTGTTTGAGCGCAACTTCGGCATCATGCCGGAAGAGGCGGGGCTATGGATCGTATCGGCACTGGTCTTTCCGGGTGTTATGTCGGCCTTGCTCGGGGGCTGGCTCGGAGACCGGATGCTTCGACAGGGTAGCTATGAAAGCTATGTCAGGCTCGCGTCCATAGCATGTTTTGTTGGCTTCCTGCCTTTCGGACTGGCCCCAATCATGCCTTCCGTAACCGGTCTTGTAGTGCTTGCTGCCCTGGGGACCTTTGCTACCTTCATGACTCAGACCCTATCGATTGCTGCATTACAGGCGATAGCGCCGGGTAACATGCGGGCCACCATGGCGGCCTTGATGACGATCGCTATTGCACTGGTGGCCTACGGCTGTGGCCCGCTTATCGTTGCCATGATCACCGACTTCCTGTTTGCGGATGAGGCAAAGCTAGGGCTTTCCTTGACGATTGTCCTGACTGGCAGCGTGTTTCTCGCAGCCTGCCTGTACCGCTATGGTAGCGGGGACTTTGGCCAGCTACTGGCGGCGCAGCGAGGCTGATCCGGTCAAAGGGCCAGCGGCGGAAATCACCACTCAAGCACATAACTTCAAAAGGTAACGCAACCATGGCAGAAGCCGTCATTGTCTCCACGGCGCGTACGGCGCTGGCCAAGGCTGGTCGAGGTTTCTTTAATAACACCCACGGCGCCGCGCTTGCGGGCCACGCGGTAGCGCATGCCGCGCGTCGGGCGGGTATTGCGACTGAGCGCATCGACGATGTTGTGATGGGCTGCGGTTTCCCCGAGGGCGCTACGGGATTTAACGTTGCCAGGAACGCGGCCATCGCCGCTGGTTGCCCCGTGACCACTGCGGGCCTGACAGTCAGTCGAGGCTGCGCGTCTGGATTGGAAGCTTTGGCGCTGGCGACGCAGCGAGTGAATAGCGGCTGCGAAGCGTTGATGGCAGCGGGCGGCGTGGAGTCGATATCCCTCGTGCAGTTCGGTGGCGGTTTCAATATGACTCATGCCGTTGAGGCGAATCTGCTGGAGACCAAGCCCGCGCTGTGGATGTCAATGCTGGAGACTGCCGAAGTGGTCGCCGAGCGCTATGACGTCAGCAGGGAGGCACAGGATGAATGGTCGTTGATCAGCCAGCAGCGCACGGCAGCGGCACAGCAGGCGGGCCATTTTAGAGACGAGATTGTGCCTTTGCGAGCGCAGTGGAAAACGCTTGATGCTGAATCTGGTGAGGAGCGCTTTGAGGACGTTCTCGTCGATCGTGACGGATGTAACCGGCCGCAGACAAGCCTTGCGGACTTGGCCGGACTGATGCCGGTGTTTGCCGATGGCCAACAGGTCAAGCAGGGTAGCTACGTTACCGCCGGCAACTCCAGCCAGATGGCGGATGGCGCGAGCGCCAGTATTGTCATGGATGCAACAGCGGCGGCTTCCGCTGGTCTTGAGCCCCTGGGGGCTTTGCGAGACTACGCCGTGCTTGGGTGCGAACCGGATGAGATGGGCATTGGACCCGTGTTTGCCGTACCAAAACTTCTTAAGCGAGCGGGCCTCTCCGTGAGCGACATCGACCTGTGGGAGCTGAACGAGGCCTTTGCCAGCCAGTTCCTGTACTGCCGTGATCAGTTGGGAATCGATCCTGATCGTTGCAATGTCAATGGAGGCTCCATCGCCATGGGCCACCCTTATGGTATGACGGCGGCGCGCTGCGCCGGCCATATTCTCCTGGAAGGCCGGCGCAGAGGTGCAAAGTGGGGCGTAGTCACCATGTGCATCGGTGGCGGCATGGGCGCTGCTGGTCTTTTCGAGATTTTTTAGACCTTTAAAACGCTCGACACTCGTCAACGTCAAGCCCTCTTCAACCCTAACGGCGACTGTTACCTATCTGAAATTGTTGTTTCTGCTCCCTTAGCGCGCGAACTAATCTGATGCGAATGAGACGCGTTACCAAGAGCGCGTTTCTTGTTTTCGTGTTGGATCTCTTAGCGTTAAGGAGTAGAGCGTAATGGACACAGCGGACAGATCAGACGGTTTCAATCGAGTTCACAGACTGAGATATGTTCTAGCCAGCGGCGTCGCCATGCTTGCCTTTACTGGCAGCTCATGGTCACAGGAGTCTGGTGCCGCGTCGGAACAAGCGGTGTTGGAGGAAGTGCTGGTCTACGGTACCAAGCGTGGCATTTCCATCCAGGAGACCTACGACTCGGTGGCGGTGTTTACTGGCGCTGAGTTTGAAGAGCAGGCGCTGTTCAAGCTGGAAGAGGTCCTGCTGCGCTCGCCCAATGTCACCATCGATACTAACGCCGGCCTGCGGGGTGTTTCCCTCAGGGGTATTTACTCCAGCGGCCTCAATAATAGCGGCGGCCGTACCATTAACACCTACATCGACGGTGCGCCGCTGTCGGCGGAGGGCTCTGGCATTGTCTTCAACTTGTGGGACGTGGATCAGGTCGAGATCTTGCTCGGCCCGCAGGCCACGACACAGGGACGCAATGCACTGGCGGGGGCTATTGTTGCCAAGACGGCGGATCCTGAATACCAGTTTGGCGGGAAAGTGAGGGCGCTGGGTGCCAGCGATGACACCTGGCAGGGCTCTGCGATGATCACCGGCCCTATTGTCGATGACCAGCTCGCCTACCGTCTCAGCTATGACTACCGTGAAGAAGACTATGACGGCTTCAACGCCGTAAATCTCGTGGACAATCAGCGGAATGATTCTACCCAAGCCAGGGCAAAGCTATTGTTTGAGCCCGCTGCGATAGCGGGCCTGCGTGCTGAACTGATCATCAACTACACCGACTTTTTTAGCTCGGGCAATGGCACGCGGGTCATCGCACCGGACGACGATACACCGGAGGCGGCATCCTTCGACCCCTTTGATCTGGTTGACTACGATGCGCGCAGCGGTGAAAACGAGTACGAAAACACGCGCTATATTCTGGACACACAGTACGTGTTGGACGACCACTGGTATCTGGCGTTTGTCGGAAGCTACGAGGACGTGGAAAGAGAAATTACCAGCTTCGGGGCTGGCGCAGGTGTCGATCTCCGCGAAGATGAAACCTACTCCATGGACCTTCGATTTCACTTTGACTACGACAGCCTGACAGGCTGGCTGGGCGCGTACTATTTCGACGAAACAACCGAGCAAAATGCCGGGCTGCTTATTGATCCGACCGGCTTTGGCGTAGAAACGACGCCTCCAGGCATCACCTTTGTCAGGAATGCCGCGAGAACGCGCGATGTAGAAAATTGGGCACTGTATGGTGACCTTGTCTATCGCCTGAATGAGCGCTGGAGTGTCGGTATCGGCGCGCGTTATGACTACGAAAAGCTGGATGACTCCGGCGATCAGGTCGATGTTTCATTTTCCGAGGAGCCCTGTAGTGCAACTGTAGGGGGTACGGTGACACTGCCCTGCAGCCTTATTCTTTCCAGCTCCTCGTCCGATCCGCTGGACACTGACTACAGCGCATTTTTGCCAAGGGCAAGCGTGGTCTACGACATGGATGAGTCCAGGTCTTTCTCCTTCGCCGTGTCTCGGGGATATCGGGCAGGCGGTGTTAGTACTGTTGGTGAAGAGAACGTCGAGTTTGACCCAGAGTTCCTGACCAACTACGAGCTGGCCTTCCGTTCGCTCTGGCTGGATGGCGATTTGACCTTGAACGCTAACGTGTTCTTTGCAGACTGGGAAGATCAGCAGGTTCGCATACCTGAAGGCACTACGCTGAACGAATTCATTACCCTGAATGCCGGCGAATCAGAGCTCTATGGCGCTGAAGTCAGGCTCGATTATGTATTCAGCAGCGCCTTGGATATGTACTTTGCCCTGGGCTATGTCGAGACGGAATTTACCGATTTCCCTTATGCGGTGGATGAGAATCAAGAGCCACTGCCCGGCGTGTCAGGCTTTGACAACCTCGCGGGTAACGAATTCCTGGCAGCGCCCAACTGGACGGCAACCTTCGGTGCAGCCTATCGCTCTGAGGGTGGTCTAATGGCCTCTTTCAACGCCAACTACCGGGGCAGCACTTATAGCGATATCGAAAATCTGGAGGCTAATGCCACAGACAGTTACTGGCAGGTTAACGCGCGTTTGGGCTACGAGTGGATCAAGCTAAAGGCGTCGCTGTTCGTCATCAACCTCTTCGATGAGGAATTCTTCACGGGCATTAACCGCGAACTGGTGAGCTTCAGCTCGGGCGAAGTCAGCGTAGTGCCCTCCTTAGTGAGGGGGCGCAACTTCAGCCGACCCCGGCAGCTTGGCCTGGAACTGGAGTACAGCTTCTAGTCAATAAAACGTCAACTCAAAGTCTGTTTCTGTCAATGAGATTAGCAGGCGCAGTTTCTACCCTGTGCAGTGTCGTGAAGGCCTAGGGCCAGGATTTCCTGGCCTTGATCAGCGCCAAGCCATCAGTATGCAGAGGGTGATTGATGCCGCAGTTTGACAGTATCCTCGTCGCTAACCGCGGCGAGATAGCGCTCAGGGTGATTCGCTCAGCGAGGCAGCAGGGTTATCGAACTATCGCGGTCTTCTCCGACGCGGATGCCGATGCGCCGCACGTCGAGTTGGCCGATCAGGCCGTGAACATCGGCGCGGCTCCCGCTAAAGATTCCTACCTCGATATCGAAAAAATTCTATCGGCGGCGAGGGTGACCGGCGCCCAGGCGGTTCACCCTGGCTACGGTTTTTTGTCAGAAAACCCCGACTTCGCACTTGCCTGCGAGGCGGCGGGTATTCAATTTATCGGGCCAAGCGCTGACGCAATCCGCGTGATGGGCAATAAGGGCGAATCCAAGCGGCGAATGATCGCGGCGAGGGTGCCCTGTATTCCTGGCTACGAGGGACTCGACCAGTCCGACGACACCTTGATAGAGCAGGGTGGCCAGATTGGTGTACCCATTATGGTGAAGGCCACGGCAGGTGGTGGCGGTCGAGGTATGCGGCTGGTTCGGGCCCCCGAGGAGTTGCGGGGGGCGATTCAGTCAGCGCGCTCTGAAGCGGAAAGTGCATTTGGTTCAGGGGAACTCATCCTGGAAAAAGCAGTGCTTAATCCGCGGCATATTGAGATTCAAGTCTTCGGTGACAGTCACGGTAATGTCATTCACCTGGGTGAGCGAGATTGCTCGGTACAGCGGCGTCACCAAAAGGTTGTTGAGGAGGCCCCCAGTCCGTTGATGACGCCGGAACTGCGCGCTCGCATGGGCCAGGCCGCGGTGGATGCCGCCAAGAGCATCAACTACGTTGGCGCTGGTACGGTCGAGTTCTTGGTCGACGAGGACCGCAACTTCTATTTTCTTGAAATGAACACGCGGCTGCAGGTCGAACACCCGGTTACAGAGATGGTGACGGGTACCGACCTGGTGTCACTGCAGTTTCATGTGGCGCAGGGTTACCCGCTTCCGCTGAAACAGTCAGACGTCGATATGCGGGGTCACGCCATAGAGGTTCGGCTTTATGCCGAGGATACTGAAAACGGCTTTCTGCCTGCTTCGGGGCGTGCCGATCATTGGCGCGTCCCCGGGGGCGATGGAATCCGCGTGGACCACGGGCTGAATTCGGGCCAGTCAGTGACACCTTTCTATGACCCGATGATCGCCAAAATTATTGCCTGGGGCGATGATCGAGACATAGCGCGGCGTCGCTTGAGGAACGCGCTACAGAGTACCTGTCTTTTTGGCGTGACCAATAACCGTGAGTTCCTGCTCGATGTTCTCGACCGGCCGGACTTCATCGAGGGGCCGGTCACCACCGCATTTATCACGCGCAACTACGGCAGCGGCTCTTTCGAGAGAGCCGACTTCAGCCCGGTATTACCTGCCCTCGGTGCCATCCTGCTGCATCGTTCGGCTGTTACCGCAGGCAGAATAGGCCCCGATTCAGCGCTGGAGGGCTGGCACAGCAGCCAGGACCTGCGCGGGGAATACGCTTTCGCGCAAGGAGAGGCAGAACTGCGCCTGCAGGTCAAAGCGCTGGGGGCGCATCGCTATGCCGTAGGTTCCGATGGCTCGACGGAGCCATACCAAATAATTAAGGACGATGGAGAAGCCCTGCGCTTCCAGCGCGGCGACGTTCGAGCGAGCTGTTTTTACGCGTTTGGCGATAGCGGTGAGGTGAATGTTCAGCTCGATGGCACGGCAGCTGTGTTTCGCAATGAGCTGGCCAATGTTGAGGCCAGTGCAGAGGGATTCTCTGATGGTGGTGTCCACGCGCCGATGCACGGTAGTGTTGTCGACGTCCTGGTTGAGGTCGGCCAAAGCGTGGCAGCGGGTGAAACCCTCGCCGTAATTGAAGCCATGAAAATGGAGCATGTGCTTGTCGCCACCATTGACGGTGTGGTCACACAGCTCAATGCTCGAGCGGGTGCACAGATAGCCGCGGGCGACCTGCTCATATTGGTCGAAGATTCAAATGCACAAGAGAGCGACGTATGAGCTACGCGGCCTATTCCACTCTTGAATTTGAACAGCAGGGTCCATGCCTGACGATCTGGCTCAATCGGCCTGAGGCGCGTAATAGTCTTACGCAACGCATGGGTGAGGAACTTTGCACGGCAATGCGTCAGGCCAAACAGGATGCCGAGGTCCGTGTGGTTGTGCTGCGTGGTCGCGGGGGCGTTTTCTGTGCCGGCGGTGATCTCAAGGCGTTTCGCTCGATGGGCGAAATGGGACAGGACGCGAGGGAATTGGCCATGTCCTTCAGCCGCGATGGCGCGCGTTTCCTGACAGAGGTTCAACAGCTACCGCAGCTGACGATCGCTGCCGTCGAGGGGGCGGCCATGGCGGGCGGCTTTGGCCTTGCCTGTGCCTGTGACGTGCTGGTGACGACGCGCGATGCCAGATATAGCCTGTCAGAGATTCGGGTTGGCCTGGTAGCTGCGCAGATTGCACCTTACGTCATTCAGCGGATAGGCTTCGCTCGGGCCAGGCAGCTCATGCTGCTGGCGCCCATGATAAATGGCGAGGAGGCCTTTGACATGGGTATGGCCGATCGCCTTGCACAAGACGCTGGTGCCCTCGATGATGAAATTGCCAGGCTTGTCCAGAATACGCTCAGCTGTTCCCCCAGCGCGATCGCCGCAAGTAAGCACATACTCGACATAGGTCGCGCCGGAATCTCCGATACCTTTGTCCAGGAGGCGGCAAGAGCCTTCGCCGATTGCCTGGTAAGTGAGGAAGGACAGGAAGGTTTTCAGGCTTTTATGGAGAAGCGCAAGCCCGCATGGGTTCCCTGAAACCACGCGGTAAGCCTGCGAACGATGCGATGAGTGCTTGAAAGCGCGAGTCTGACGGCGTACAACTCGGCCCCAATAGACAGGATTCCGTGTGGGGGCAATCGTTGGTGCTCGTTTTCCGTTTTCTGGCCAGTAGTCTGCTGCTCGCTCTTGCGGCCTGTGGAGCCGACACGGGCTCCCTTTCTGATATCAGCAGCAACGAATCATCGACCTTGAGCGGGGCGGACCGCATTAACCGCATGTTGGAGCCCGAGGCTGACCTGCTCGAGCGGCAGGTGTTTCGCTCGCCACGGCCGGGTGACACCGCCAACCCGGAGAGAAATGCCTACTTTGGCGATCTCCATGTTCACACAAGCTATAGCTTTGATGCCTATACCTTCGGTACCGTGACCACCCCCCGGGATGCCTATCGCTATGCGCAGGGCGAGGCGATTTTGCACCCCTCCGGCTATGAAATTCAGCTTGATCGGCCATTGGATTTTTACGCCGTGACCGACCACGCGATGTTTTTCGGCGTTGCCAAAGAGGCGGCGGATGCGCGCTCGGAGCTCGGCGGCTTGCCCGTGAGCCATAGCATGAACGGTATGAATGCCCCCGACAATTATGGGCTGCTGAGCCTGCTGCCTCGCGCTCAAGCTTTCGGGACTTTCTCGGGTGAACTCGTACAGCAAATACGCGCCGGACAAGTTGACCAGCAGATGGTCATGGATATCACGCGCCGAGCCTGGGCAGACACCGTTGATGCTGCCGATGAAGCCTATGACCCTGGCCGTTTCACGACTTTCGCCGCCTATGAATACACATCCTCGACATGGACGCGCGGCAATCTGCATCGCAATGTGATTTTTCGCGGCACCGATAAACTCCCCGCTGTGCCCTTCTCAAGGTTGAATTCGCGTAACCCGGAAGGCCTGTGGGACTGGATGGATGGTTTGCGGCGCAATGGCATTGAGAGCCTGGCGATACCGCATAACGCCAACGGCTCCGATGGACAGATGTTTGCGCTGGCTGACTGGGCGGGCGATCCACTCGACGATGACTATGGTGAGCAGCGCATGCGCAACGAGCCGCTCGTGGAGATCACGCAGATTAAGGGGACCTCTGATACGCATCCTGGCCTGTCGCCAAACGACGAGTGGGCCAACTTCGAGCTCATGGAGTATCGAGTAGCGACCAAACTGGCAAGCTCACCGCAGGGCTCGTATGTACGAGAGGCCTTGCGCAACGGCCTGGCGCTGGATGCCAGAGGCGTGACCAACCCCTTTAAGTTCGGTCTTGTCGCCGCCACCGATACCCACGTTGCCGGTGGCGCCGAGCGCGAGGACAGGTTCTTTTCCAAGGCAGGTCTGTTAGACGGCGAGCCCGACCGCCGTGGTTCCGTACCGGCGAACTGGTTGATTGGGACGCTGGCTCGCTGGGTGATGCCGGACATTGTGAAGGAGGTAGACGGTCGTACCTATATGGCCAGCAGCACTTTTGAATACTGGGGCGCCTCTGGCCTCGCCGGTGTATGGGCAGAACAGAATACGCGAGAGGCAATCTATGCCGCCTTCAGGCGCAAGGAGACCTTCGCCACCTCTGGCCCGCGCATCAAGCTGCGTTTCTTTGCCGGTCTCGATTTTCAGGAAGGGTTGTTGGATGACCCCGCAGCCGTGCGAAAGGCCTACGTCGGCGGCGTCGCTATGGGGGCAGAGCTCAGGGCCGAAGCGGGTAGGCGCCCGGGCTTCCTCGTGTGGGCGGTGGCTGACGCTTACTCGGCACCACTCCAACGCCTGCAGGTCGTCAAAGGATGGGAGAAGGATGGGGAGACCTTTGAGAGAGTCTTCGACGTGGCCTGCTCTGACGGCGGCAAGGTGGACGCCGAAACGTATCGCTGCCCCGATAACGGCGCCTGGGTTAGCGCTGAAGACTGTGGCCTCTCGCCCGGCCACGGCGCGCTGGAGCTGAAGGCGCTGTGGCAAGATCCACAGTTCGACGAATCAGTCGATGCCTTTTACTACCTGCGTGCTCTTGAAAATCCCAGCTGCCGCTGGTCAACCTGGGATGCATTGCGAGAAGGTGTTGAGCCGCGCTCGGATTTGCCGCGCACAATACAGGAGCGGGCCTGGTCTTCGCCGATCTGGATTCGGGCCCTTGAATCGGGCACGGGTTTCACGTCGACCGATGTGTCTCGCGATAGCGCCCAGGCGTTTCACCCGTCCACACCTTGAAGGCTCGGTTAAAGGCGCTGGGCTCCGAAAAGCCGACAATATAGGCGATGTTTTGAACCGGCGTTTCTGTGCAGGTGAGATGATAGATAGCGGTATCCCGACGCACGGACTCTTTAATCTGTGAGAAGGAGTTGCCTTCTTCCCGCAGACGCCTGCGGATGCTGTGATCACCCATGTTCAGTCGTTCAGCGACGTCTCTCAGTGTGATGTCACTGGCTGACTCAGCGGCCAGCAGAATGCGCTGAATGCTTGCGGAAAGGCTAGGCTCGGATGTGGCTTTGTAGACGAGGCTATCCGCGAACTGGGGCAGCACATTGCGGCTGTCTCCATCACTCTTCACTACCGGCAAATCCAGATAGTGGCGACTGAATGCCAGTGAGTTCTCAGCCCTGTTCCAGTAATTTCGACAGGAAAAAACCAGTTCTGTCGAGGCGTCGTAGGACGGTCGGGGATCAGCGAAGTTCACGTGGTCCAGCACCAGGGTCTTGCCGGTTGCCCATCCTGCCCAGCGATGCAGTATCAGCAATAAAATGGTGGTGAAGCCGACAGATTCGAGCCTGTGGGGGTTGCTGTAGGTGAGACTTATCTTCGCCTCACTCGCCTGCTCGGAAAGCGTGAGCGCGCATTCATCGCCCATGGCGGCCATGAGGCGGCTGACCCGGCCGATGGCTTCGCGCAGCGTCGAGCAGCTCACGGTAAGATGAAAACACAGTGCGAGCGTGCCCGGCGGCGTTGGCCTCGAGAGAAACCCCAGGCTCTCATCCTGCAGATGATGCGCCAGACTGCGCAGAAGCTGGCCAACATGCCTGGGGTCAAGCGTTGCCGCCTCTTCACCTAGCAATGAGGGCTTGATTCCCACTGCCTCTATCAGTCTTTCCCAGCTGTCACCGTTGCGCAGTGCACCAGACAGCATAGAACGAATGGCTTCGGCTTCGACCGCCCGATAGGTGTTCATTACAGGCTAGTTGGCGCAAGAGATGGATGCTTACTGCGCTGCACGTTTATGTCATCTGGCTGTTCGGTTTTATCAATGTCTTAGCGTAGCGCATTTTCTACTCTAGGGGTGCGTCAATGGATAGCAAGAGGCAGGCCGCATGGCTGTATTCAAGACCGCCCTCGATACGCAGAGTGCGGAGTTCGAACAGAACCGGCAGGATATGCTGCACAAAGTTGAACTGCTCCGGAGTTATGAGTCGCGGGCGGTTGAGCTTTCTGAGAAACGCAGGCCGCGCTTTGAAGAGCGTGGTCAGCTGTCCCCGCGCCAGCGTCTGGCGAGGTTGTTAGACCCCGGGCGCCCCTTTCTTGAGCTCTTTAACATGGCCAACTTCCTGGTCGAAGATGCCAACGTTGAAACCAGTATTCCTGGCTCGTCCATCATAACCGGTATTGGTTATGTCAGCGGCGTGCGTTGCATGATCGTGGTGGACGATAGCGGCATCAATGCAGGCGCCGCCACGCCACTCAGTCCACACAAGGCCGTGGCTGCGGCAGAAATGGCTTACAGGCACAAGCTGCCCTACGTGCATCTGGTTGAGAGTGCCGGTGCCAATCTCTTTACCTACACCGTCGAGCTCTGGGCCAAGGGTGGGGAGATGTTCTATTGGCGCGCACGGCTCTCCGCTGCGGGTATTCCCACACTGACCCTGTTGCACGGTCCGTCTACCGCCGGTGGGGCTTATCAGCCAGGCATGAGTGATTACGTGGTAGCGGTAAAGAGGAATGGATTGGCGGCTCTTGCCGGTGCTGCGCTGGTGCAGGCGGCCACGGGCGAGCTCCCCGATGAGCGCGAGCTCGGAGGCAGTGAAATGCACGCGAGCGTCTCAGGCCTGGTGGAGTACCTCGCGGAGGATGATGCCCATGGCCTGCAGATCATGCGTGAGGTTATTCAGGGGCTGGATTGGAATCGTGATATGCCCAGCTCTAGACTCGAGTTTGACGAGCCGCTCTATGCTATTGATGAGTTAGCCGGGCTCATCCCGGCGGATTACAAAAAAGCCTATGACGTTCGCGAGCTGATTGCACGGCTCGTTGATGGCTCCATGTTTCTGGAGTTCAAATCACGCTATGGCCCGGCCACCGTGTGCGTGAACGCCCGCATTATGGGCCAGCGCTGTGCGTTAATCGGCAACAATGGGCCTATAGACCCGAACGGGGCAACCAAGGCTGCGCAGTTTATGCAGCTGTGCGACCAGTCGGATACGCCAGTCATTTTCCTGAGCAATACCACGGGCTACATGGTCGGCACCGAGGTGGAGCAGTCGGGAATGATCAAACACGGCTCAAAGATGATTCAGGCGGTAGCCAACGTGCGAGTGCCGAAGATCACACTGTATATCGGTGCCAGCTTCGGTGCTGGTAACTACGGCATGTGCGGGCATGGCTACCACCCTGATTTTCTGATGGCCTGGCCCAATGCCGAAACCGGTGTGATGGGTGGCGAGCAGGCAGCAAGCACCATGGACCACGTGGCGCGGGTCGCGGCACAGAGGAAGGGAGTCGAGCTTGATGAAGGCCGGCTGTCCGCACAGCGCGAAAGCGTCATTGATCACTTTGACGGGCAGTCCAACATTTTCTATACCTCGGGTCGGCTGTTGGACCAGGGCATTATCGATCCGCGCGATTCCCGTAAGTTCCTGGGCTTTGCGTTGGCGACCTGCCGCGAAGCGCGACAGCGAACACTGAGCCCCAATGCCTTTGGTGTGGCGCGGCTATAGCCGCAGCAAGCCTGACGGAGACCGATGTGGGCTGCTCAGGATTCCGCCCTTAAATGCGGAGCCAGTTTCTCCCGCATGTAGTCGGGGATGGGGCAAGACTGGTACACGCCGGGGTCGATGCAGACAACGGTCATGGTGCAGGTGAAAACGGCCTGACCCTCAGTCGAGAAGGCATCGACACGCGTATCAAAGCTCGTGTTGCCGATGCGCGCGCAGCCTACGTGCAGATCTAATATGTCACCATGGCGCGCAGGGCTGTGAAAGACCATGCTAAGTGCCTTCGCCGGAAAATCGACGCCTTTGAGTGGCTCATCGCGCTGCCCGAAGACGCCAACCAGTTCGGCCATGAAGAGTTCGCCGGCGCTGGTGGCGATAGGGTCCAAAAAGCGCGGCGTATAAACAATTCCCGCGGGATCACAGTCGCGGAATGCGACGCGCCGACGCACGATGTAGGGCTGGGTTGAAACCACCCGCTCAATGGGTATAGCGCGGCCAACGCTTTCAGCTGAATTGCTCATGATTCGTTAATCCTTAGTCTTTAGTGTGCGCTCTTCAATACTCAAAGAGAGTAAGGCAATGCTTCAGTCGCATTAAAGGCATTGATTACCTGGCGCGCCCTGACCTGCGCCGAGGTATAGCGACGCAGTGCGCGGGACAGTCCTGCCATGCGCTGGTTTCCTTCCAGCGTTTCAAGATCGGCCGCTGTTTTGTCGCCGGCGGTGAGTGCTTGCGTGTGTTGCGAGAGAAAATTCTTTAAGTAGCGTGTCCCCGGGTTGTCATTGTCCAGGTCGGCCATGAGTGCCCTGGCCCGCTCGCCATCCTCTGTGGCGCGAGCGCGCGCATCCGTGAGCATCTTCATGGGCGTGTCCGCCAGGCGAATAGTCCAGTAAGCGTTGGTTTCATCGTAATAGAAGTAGCCATGGCTTGCCGCGGAAGCGGGCAGATCATAGCTGATGGGGCCGACGCAGCCGCTATAGGTGCCTTGGTCACCGTCATCCGGAAACATGATCGCAGTGAAGGCGTTACCCCGGTGCGCGGGGCTCGCCTTATTCTGATACTTGCCCGCTATGATGTCAGCCTGGCGGCCCGGTGTTTGCGCCGCGCTGGGGGCATCCTCAGCCGGGGTGCAGTAGAGCCGTTCTACCCACTGCTCGTCAATCTCGCCGGAGGCGGGTATGGCCAGGCGATAGTAGCAACGGTTGCGCTCCGCACCACCGGGCCCCGCTGTCATTCGAGCTGAGGCGATGAGCAGGTTGGGGTGCATGAAGGTGCTTGGATCGTAGGTGTGCCAGCCGCGTTCGATGTCGTAGTTGAGAACGCCCTCGTCGTGGCCGTGATTACCGGAGGGCGCACCCGCGTGCAGAGCGCTGTTGCCGGTGTAGAGGATATCGTGCCCACGGCCCTCGTGGTCGAAAGTCTGTGTTCGCACCAGACCGTCCGGGTGCTCCTCGCTGCGATAGCGGCTCTCGAAAATATAGCCGTTACCGTGGTCCGCCCACTGGCCGCCGACGCTGCCCATTCCTGCAGCAACGTTACCGATGGGATAACTCATGATCTGGTCGTGCACCTCAATGGCGGTATTGGCATAGCGTAGGCCATGGAAAATGCAGGCGCCTCGGGGTACACCATAGCCCCAGCTCTCAGCGGGTTCCATGGCATGTATCTCGCCGCCATGATGTACGTAAGCCACACCGCGGTTGTTCATACCGGGATGGCCGGCCATGGAGCTGATGCCAAGCCCGGGAATCCAGCCGCCGTGCACGCTGAAAGGCGTATAGATGAAGTTGTTACCGTCTTCCGGGTAGGCAACGATGGTCGCCTGCATCCAGCAGTCGTGGTCGGTGGTGGATGCTGCCTTCAAACGACCGTCGACGGTGGCATTGCCCCATGCGCAGAAGCCACTGCAGCGATCTACCAGAGATTCCTGACCCTCTGCGACAGGCTCCGCCGCGCTGGCGGCCGCCACTTTGTTGATAAACGCCTGCTGGCCAAAGTACATCGCAGCCAGCAGTGATTCGCTGCCCAGGAATGGCCAGTGCATTTCGTCCGGCTGTTGCGCTGGGGCGTCAGTAGGGCACCACATGTGCAGTACATTCTCATAGGCCATTGGTAGCCCTGATGCGCTCACCGCGTCGGCCCAGCCTCGCACCATGTCGAGAATCTCGGGCGTGTGAGCGGCCAGCTGCGCTTCGTGCTTGCCAATGGTCTTGAGTCGCTCATCGGTAAAGCGCAGGGCGGCAAATTCACGAAAGACGAAATCGCCGTAGATTTCGAGTACCTGCTCCGCGTACTGGTAGCCCATAGCGTAAGCAGAGCCGCTGACGATGACCACGGGGCAAATAGAGGGTACAACCGGGAAACCGTCACTGCGCAGTACCTCGGTGCCTTCGCGGTCAAGAAGTGGTGCGGTCGCCTCAATAGACGTCAGCGAGCCCTGTCCCTGCAGGGCCGCTTTGATGGCGAGGAGCAGCTGCAGTGACTGCTCCGCAGCAGACCAACCCGCAATGGCATCGTGGTGCTTGTCCGTGGAGACACGAACACCTTTGAAAGCGCCCGTAATGCCGCCGATCAGCCACTTGGCTTTGACAAGATGCAGCATGGCAATGTCTAGAAGCTCTCTGGCCTTGCCGTAGCCTTCATCGCTATAGGTTTTTCCGACAAGGTAGCGCTGCGCGTAGAGATACTCGTAGTGACACTCCGTGAGGCGGGCGATCAAGTCGATGCAGGTATGGCCGCCAAAACTCTCTTCAAGATCGAGGTGGTTAACAAAGTCGTCAACTTCGCTGCAGAGCGTCACGGGTGGTGCTGATTGAGTCATAGCAAGCCTCGCAGATGCGCGCCAGGTAAGGAACAGCCAGACTAGCTATACCGACGGTCGATCAGAAACAAAAGTTTTCCATGCTATCTAACAGGCTTTCTGATGACCAGCGTGTATCGATGCGTGCCTACAGCTCCAGGTCTAGCGCTTGCTCAGCTACGCCGGCAACCAGGTCGCGAAACCACTGATGTTCCACAATGCTGTTGTAGCGTTGGCTCCAGAGCATGCCGACGTCGAAGTTGAATTCCTGGATGGGCAGATCGAGTGTTTTAAGACGGATGCGCTCATCCACCTGTCGCAACAGGCGCTCGGGAAGAATGGCGAGCGCGTCTGTGCCGGCAAGCGCGTAGGCAGCGGATAGATGAGACTTGAACTCTGATACGACCCGTGGCCGCAGCTCTCGCTCCTGCAGCATAATCTGCGTCGTCGATAGCGTGCTGCCGCCGCCGGTGGGATTGACAACAAGGTGCGGTGCGCCAAAAAACTCGCCTTCTGAGAGGGTATCGCCGTAACGCCCTGACTTTGCGCAAACCACGGCCACCAAGCGGTCGCGATAGAACTTCTGGAAGTTCAGACGATTTTCCAGCTGCATGGCTTCCGGATAGGGGCCGATGGCCAGGTCGAGATGCCCTGACATGATCCGTTCCCGGATATCTTCTGTGCTCTGCTCGGCAAAGTGCAGGCTCACCCTCGGTGCGGCCTCCTCGAGGGCTTTTAGCAGTGGGCCTGCGAGATCGCGGATGAGAAACTCGCCAGAAATGATGCTGAAAGTTCGCTTGAGAGTACTCGGTTCGAAGTGGACCTCTTCAAGGATTTTTTCCAACTGCTGGATGATGTGGTCGACCTTGGGGCCCAGTGATTCCGCCTTGGGCGTTGGTGCCATACCGCGGCCGGATCGAACGAAGAGCTCGTCCTCGAATGCCCAACGAAGTCGACTGATGGCGGCGCTCACGGCAGACTGGGTCATTCCCAGCCGCTCAGCAACCCGGGTTGTGTTGGGCTCCTTGAGCATTTCGCGCATGATGTAGAGAAGATTGAGGTCGAGTCTGCGCACTGAAGCAAGGTGTAGTTATCGTGGGGCCTGAAATAACGATACCGTAGCGGCAGATAGCTTGTCCATGAGAGCCGGGGCAGGCGAGCCGCTCGTTAGCTGATAGGCGGCGCGCCGTTCCACGTCATTACCACGCTTCTGTATCCGCCCTCTTGGCCGCTTTCATACCCTCGTCTGTGACGCCGATTTTCCAGTAGCAGCTGATATAGAGAAAATCGCGATTCAGCTGGCGTTTGTGGCGAAAGTACTGCCGCAATGCCCGCGAGGCGCTAAATTCGCCGGCAACCCAAACGGCCACCTGGCCGTCCTGCCAGGGCAGCGCCATGACCGCATCCTCCAGCAGGCTATTCGCACGCTCCGGATCAGGGTTGACCACCCAATGCACTTGTACGCCCTCGGGGAGCTCAAGTGGCAGTTGATCTGCTTCATCGATCACCTCGAGGACGACGTGGCCCCGCGCGTCTGGCGGCAGTCGTTCGAGGTTGACACAAATTGCCGGCAGGGCGCTCATATCGCCCGCTAGAATGAACCAGTCTGCGTCGAGGTTGACCGGCTTCACTGCGCCGGGGCCCATCATGTCGATGCTGTCGCCGGCGCTAACCTGGCTGGCCCAGCGCGCCGCTGGACCCGCATCCCCATGGGCGACCATATCGATGGTGAGCCGTGGCGCCTGCGCATCAAAGTGCCGGATAGTGAAGGACCTGACAGTCTTCTCGGCCTCCGATTCAAACAGGAACTTGACGTAGCCTCCATCAAAGCCCGTGGGAAAATCGCTCAGCGATTCTCCGGTGATGTGAAGCCGGGTCATATTCGGCGTCAGGCTCTGTTTTTCGGCAACACGTACTCTGCGCACGGCCTTCGCCATGAGTCATATCCTCTACGCGGTGAAAACTGCCTAAATGATAACAGTTCTCATTAATTTATGCTCGTCGGCTCATGCGCGACTGCAAGCTGATCAGCACGATGAGATTAACCGCAAAGGCCCACAGGCCGTCCTGGACACCCCAGAAGCCACCCCAGTCAGGGCTGATTCGCAAGAGGGCGGCGGTGGTGCATCCAGCGAGTAGACCAGCAAGCACTGGCGCGGCCTGCAAACGCGAGCTGCGTAATCCGAATACGATGGCAGGGAACACCTGGATGACCAGTTCCAGTTTCAGAACCAATAGTGCCCATATCGTTTGTGGGAGTGTGATCGCCAGGACCGCCATCAAGGCCATCAGTACCCAGGTTAGTCGACGGCTAAATCGATGTAGTCCAGCATCATCGAGGGTGGGCCGCCGCTTCATGATAATGTCCTTGCTGATGATTGACCCCAAAGTCAGCAGCGCTGAATCGATCGTCGACATGATCGCGGCGATAGCCGCTCCGATGTACAGCGCCATCAGCCAGCCAAGGCCAGGCTGATCGTAGAGGAGTGTATCAATCGCCCGGATAACCACCTGCTCGCTACCCGCTCTGTCCAGGCCGGGGAACCACTGGGCAGCGCTCATGCCGATCAGGAACAGCGGCAGCGTGGTGACCAGTGGCATGAAGAACATGAGCCGGTAAGAACGCTGCAGCGTGCGCACATCGCGGGCCGCGTAAATACGTTGGATGGCCTGAGGGTACATGGCGGCACCCAGTGCGATCAGCAGCACCAGACTGACGAACTGAGATGCCGCGAGTGGCTGGGCAAAGAAGCCGATGCCGGCCTCCAGCAAGCGGTTCGGCTCGGCGATATCGGCGCCCTGTGACGTAGCCTGCAAAAAGAGGAATACCAGCAAGCTGCCGCCCATTAGCATCAGTCCTTGCACCGTATCCGTCCACACCACGCCACGCAGCCCGCCCAGAGCCTCGTAAATGGCCATAATCAGGCAGACCAGCAAAACTGCGGGTGCAAAGGTAAGCAGGCCGCCGCTGACGCTGACCAGTAGCAGGCCGATCGCTTTTAGGTTGCCAAGTATGAATGTCACGAGCGTAAGCGCGAGCACCAGGTTGACTGCCAGCAACAAGGCGTCGCTGCGATAGCGCCAGCTGATGAAGTCACCTACTGAGATAAAGCGCTGTTCGTCGGCAAGGGTCTTCATGCGCGGCGCGTAGAGCTGGTATACCAGCACGATGCCCATAACGCCGAAGATAAAAGCGCCCGCGAGCATGCCATCGCGGTAGGCCTTGCCCGGCAAAGCGAAAAACGAGTTGCCGCTGTACTGGGTGGCGTAGAGCGTGAAGAACAGGCCTACTGAACCGAGTGAGCCGCCCGCGAGATAGTAGTCCTTCAGACTGGATTCTTGCCGGGCCCGACGTGCCCAGAATCCTATGGCCAGCAGCGAGAGCATATAGACCAGTACCAGCGCCATGCCGCCTGTGTCGAGGGTCATGCCGGGGCGGCCTGTACTATCTTTACGTTGAGATATAAGCTATAAAGCATTGCAGCCAGAGTGTCACCGAATTGGGCATCATTGTCCAAGAGCGCTCACCGGCGAGTTCCTCTCTATGAAGGCCGAATCTCGATGAAACCCGAATCTTTATGAAAGCCCTGCTGTCCACACTTGTATTGGCAGCCAGTTTTGCCGTCGCGCAGCACGGTGCCGCCCGGGTTGAGCTTGATCCAGCGGCGCTGGAAGCCTGGGGCAGTGCCTATTTTGATGAGCAGCTAGCGCTGCGAAACCTCAGCGGCGCCGGTATTTCCGTCGTGCAGGACGGGCAGCTGGTGTTTTCCAGGGGCTACGGTTACGAAGACTTTGGCAAGGATGTTGCCTTTGACCCGGCAGAAACACGTGTCCGCGTATGCTCCAATTCCAAGCTGTTCACTGCTACGGCCACGGCAAAGCTCTGGGAGACGGGCGCGATAGAGGCCCTATCTGACCCTGCCAACCGCTATCTGAAACGTATTCAACTCCCGGCTTATGACGGCGAAGACATCACGATCCGGGATTTGATGACGCACCGCGCAGGGTATGGCGCTGCGGCCTACGGGGCCGGAACAGACCGCGATGTGCCGGAGCGCTCCAGCCTGGCTGACATCGAGCGGCGTATGCCATCGCAGACGGTGGCGCCCGGTATCGTGTCGTCCTACGCTAATGCTGCCCTGGCCATTCAGGGCCTGCTGATCGAGGACCTCACCGGCAAGACGGTGAGGGAGTACTTGCAGGAACTGATTTTCGATCCTCTGGGGATGAGCAGGTCGTTGTATCACTTCGAAATGGGTGCACCGGAGCGACTTGCCTTGCCCTATCGGTTTTATCCCGACGGCAGCACGGAGGCGGTGAAGTACATACCCAAACATCCACTTTATGCTCCGTCTGGTGGGGTTGTTGCTACCCCCAACGATATGGCGAAATTCCTCGTTGCCCATGCCGATGAGGGGCGCGCTGCTCCAGCGCCCATCCTGGCCCCTGAGACTTTTGTGGCGATGCATACTCAGCAGGTGACTAACCACCCCGGTTTGCCGGGGCTGGGTTTGCAGTTCGCAACGAATACGCTGAATGGCGAGCGCATGGCGAGCCATGGCTGCGGCCTTGAGGGCTATACCAACAGCTTCGTCGTGCTGCCTGATAGTAATGCAGGTATCTTCATCGCTGTGGTGGCGGCGCCCAAGCTGCTGACGCTGGGCGAAAACCTGGGCCAGCTGCTTGCGCCAGCGCGCATGCAGCCGAGCAGCGGCTGCTGTACCGCCGGCCCACTGAATTCAGCTGCAGTCTTTGACGCCCTGGTCGAAGCGATCATTGGCCCTTTGGAGGAGCATGCGTCGCTACCCGTATTGGCGGAGGCTGAGCGGCATCCGCTCACAGACTACGCCGGATACTACGTATCCTACCGGTCCGTTGAAGGCAATGTACTGAGACTCCTCAGGGGTGCCCATCAATTCGCCGTATCCGAGCATCCTGAGGGTGGGCTCAGGGTAGGCGGGCAGGGCCCTTACCTGGAGGTGGCTCCCGACCTCTTCCAGCACCAGGGCGACCCGGCAAAGAGGGCGGCGTTCATGCGCGACGAAAATGGCCTTGTTGCGCGTATCTCAACCGGTAGCTGGAGTGCGCTGGGTAAGACCGGCTGGCTAGATAGCCCGCAGAACTTCGGCCTTGCCCTGGCGCCACTGCTACTGCTATCGCTGTCTGGGATGACTGGCCTGCGCTGGCCACGCTCGGCCAGAAGGCAGCGACTAGCGGCTCTGCTGCCAACGCTCATTGTGCTCAGTTTCGTTGCTATCGGCCTGGGAGCTTTTGGCTTCTTCGATACCCAGGATCTGATCAAACACATCGGTGACTACCGCACGGTGGCCGGAGAGACGCGCTTCTGGATTGTCGTGCTCGCCTCGAATGCGCTGTTCCTGTGTTGCTTGCTGATGCCCTACTGCGCCTATGCCAGCTTTAGAGACGGCTATTGGGGCGCCGGTCTCAGAGGTGGCGTCCGGCGCTTGCACTATGCGCTGATTGCACTGAGCGCACTGGTAGCCATACCCTTCCTGATCACGTTCGACCTGGTCGGGCTGCAGTTGCCATGGCTCTAGGGACTGGACTCTAAGGTTCTGGCTCTAAGGTCCTTGCTCTAAGGTTCTGGCTCTAACAACCAGGATAGCCCAGGTCCGAGGCGCGCCCGGCGGACGCAGCGGCTCGGCAGGCAGGCATCAGGAAGTTAATCCAGGTCACACTGGTCCTGGGTGAAGCAACGGAACATGATGTCGTAGACGTTCACCTCATCCGCCGGCTTGAAGTCGAGGCCTTGCAGCGTGACGGTGTCTGGCAGCGCAGTAATGTAGCGGTCGATAGCCGCGTCATCCGCAAACTCCTCGGTCAGGAACGCGCCGATTTGGTCGTTGATCTGTGGAAACTGGCCCGGCAGCTGATCTTGCCGGTGCATCGGGCAGTGTGTGCCGCCCTCGACGGTGACGAGTTTGCCACGGGCGAGTTGCGATGCGCCGGCCTGCGCATTCTCAATAGGCGTGGACCAGTCGAGGTCGCCAGACACAAGAATTACCGGAATATCAATGGTCCAGTCTGCGCGGAAGGCGTCGTCAATGACGGGCGCAGCGCTGAGTTCACGGGTGCTGCGGTACCACCAGTTGGGATCAACAAAGCGGCGCTCCTCTTCGGCCAGCAGTTTCGCATCACGCGCCTCGGAAATGCCCAGCGAATTGTCTATCAGAAGAGTCATGAGCTTGCTGTTGTCTTCGCCCATGCGGCTTTGTAGCGCGACAGACGCCAGCACGCGGAAATCACCTTCATACATATCCAGGATGAACTGAGGCCAGAGCGTCAGGTTTTCGGTGTCATCTCGGGGGCCGAACTGGCCGAGCGAGCGGATTGCGCCCATGCGCAGATCATCGGGCCCGATGACAACATCCACCTGGGCGCCGCTAGCCGGGTCGGGTACGGTAACAGTCATCGGCCCGCTTTCCAGCTTCGCATACACGGACTCCAGTGCTGCCATCAGCCCGCCCTCGGGCAGGAAGGGCTGCAGGTCTTCATCGGCATCGGCCTGTGCCGCGAGCCGCTCCATGGACTTCCACAGAAACTCGGCGCTGTCGTAGCCATAATCAATGGGCTCTACACCGCTGAGCAGGGCGCGATCGACAGTTTCCGGCCAGCGCTTGAGATAAGAGAAGCTGAAGTGTGATCCAAAAGAGCAGCCGCGCAGGGACATTTTATCGTAGCCCAGGGCCGCGCGAAGCTCGTACACGTCATCAACAATGTTAATGATGTCGTAGCCCGCAACGTCAACACCGCGCTCCCGCCAGTCATTGAGGCCTGCTTCGTAGGATGCGCCGGCTCTCGCCATCATAGCTGTGACCGACGCAGGCGTATCGAGCGGATACGAGCGGTCAGCACGAAAGCGAAGGTTCGGCACCAGGCCGGGCGAAGAGGGGTTGCCCCGCTGGCTGATGACCACCGCATCCTGGTTCCTGGAGAAAAAATTGGCCATCGCGATTCGTGGTGCCGTATCAAAGCGATACTCGCTGCCGGGGCCCCCAGGCACCAGGAAAATGGGCGAATTGTTGGTCGCGTTCTGTGCCGGGAACCTGATGAAATGGAAGGCTATGAGCCGGGAATCAGGATTGGCGCGATTCTCCTTCACGAAAAACAAGCCGCGCTCGCCGTCGATCTCGCTGCCATCGGGAGCGCGAAAAACGTCTGGCGTCAGAAGTAGCTGTCCCTCAAGGGAGCCCGCTGACTCTTCACTGGGCTGTGCAACAGCGCTTGCCGCGCCTGAAAGTAGCGCCCAGACTAAAAGCAAGCGCGTTGTGAGTGAATGCGCGGGGCGAATTGGATCAGCCATCGTGTGTTGTCCTGTGTATCTCGCGTGATGTGTACCCTGAACACGATACACTACCTTTATGTTAAGAGAAATACACTTTGTGTTCAGAGAAATGCGCAGGGGCCGCTTCATGCGATGCGCCCTCGCACATAGTCTTTCGCGAACCTCTATGCCCGTGCCGACATCGGCACCACTTCGCCTGACGCCGAGCATTTTGCTTTTTCCTCGCCCCTTTGCTTAGATGATCGCGTCGAAAACGCCGCTCGAGCTAACAAAAGACCATGCTTGCCCACCCGCCCGTGCTGTCGTGATTTCGCAGCATCAAAACTTCACCCCGGATCTGGCGGCGCTGGTGGCGCGGCAGCCCTCACCCCTTTCAGCGGTTGATGAACTGACGTCGATCCGCTCTGAACGGCAGCTTCGAGCCAGCTTCAAGCTCACTTTCACCAGTGGCCTGATTCTCAAGGGGCGGAGCTTTCGAACAGCGGAGCGTTGCCGCATGGCGACACTGTTGCTGCCTTACCTGGAAGGCTTGCCTGTGAACGCGGTTATTGACTCGCTCGGCGGTAGCTGGCTTGAGACCTGGATTGCCGGCCTTGGCCTCACGCCGGCGGATACTACGGTCGAACTATGCCGGTGGGCGGGTGATCTATTGGGCCGCATCCACACCCTGCCGGTGTTCGAACATAAAAGCGGTCTGCCACCGACGTCAGTCGACGACATGTTGAACAAGCTCAATAGCAATCTGGCGCTGCTCGGCTCGTGCGCTGCCCTGTCGCAAACAGTCGTAGACAGGCTGCGCGCCCTGGCCGTATCTGAGCGGCCCTTGCAGGCGTCTTTGGGGCTGACTCATACCGACTTTACGGTAGAGAATTTCGTCAAGGACGAAGGCGGTAATCTGCATGTTATTGACAACGAGCACCTCTCGCTGGGGCCTTTGGATTACGATGTTGTCAGGACTCTGTCCCGGTGGCCGATGACATCAACCCAGCGACTTGCATTCCTCGAAGGCTATGACTGCCACCGCGATGCAGGCGAGTCACAGCGCAATGCGGTGTTCTGGGCAGTGATCGGCCTCGCCCAGTCGGCAAGGGTACGGCGCCTGCACAATACGCCCTGCGATGGCGCCTTGCAGGCGCTTGAGAGGCTCGCCGCAGGTCAGCGCCATGATCTCTGGCCAACCCTGGTGTGATGGTCGGTGGTATAAAGCCCTTGACGGGCTTGGTGCCCGGTGAGAGATTGCGAGGAAGACCCCAACGGACGGACCAATGACGATCAGTCGTGACCTAGCACTCCATTCGCCCAGGGACTTCGGTGCTCGATTACCACTTGCGATCCTGCCGGGAGAGGGGATTGGCCCCGAGCTACTGCGTGCTTGTCAGCCTGTTCTGGCCACGATAGAGAGCACAACGACGCTCCGCTTTGATATCAGCACGGGTGGCGCTATTGGCCGGGCCGCACTCGAGCGATACGGTAGTGCCTTGACGGAGGAGGTCACGGAGTTCTGCCGGCAGAGCTTTGCTCACAGCGCACCACTGCTGTGTGGCCCTGGCGGCCACCGCTTCGTCTACGAGCTGCGCCGTGTGTTTGATATCTACTGTAAGTTCGTTCCCATACGGCCTATGCCAGCTCTGAGTGATACCGGCGTATTGCGTGAATCGGCAGTAAACGGGGTCGATGTCCTCGTCATCCGTGACAATGTCGGTGGCCTCTACCAAGGGGTCTGGCGCACCGAGAGCACGCCCGGCGGAGAGCGCGCGCACCAGAGTTTCCACTATGACGAGCCTACGGTCAGACGCCTGGTCAAAATGGCGGCTGCGGTATCGAAGCTTCGTCGTAAGCGCTTGTGCGTGGTACACAAGCCTGGCGGGGCGCCGGCCATCAGTGAGCTTTGGAGCCGCATAGCCACTGAAGAGGTGGCGGGCACGGATATCGATCTCCGATTCCTGGAAGTAGACACGGCCGCCTATTTGCTCATCGCCGAGGCCCAGGACTTCGACGTGGTCGTTGCGCCGAATATGTTCGGCGATGTCATTGGCGACGCCGCTGCCCTGTTACTGGGCAGCCGCGGTATGTCCTATTCCTATAACGTGGGTAGTGGTGGAGTATCGGTTTATCAGACCGCCCACGGCGCAGCCTATGACCTGGCCGGCACGCAACGTGCCAACCCACTGGGGCAGATACAGAGCCTGGCAACCCTGCTCGCTGAAAGCTATGGGCTTGATGATGTATCGAGCGCGCTTATGCAGGCCTGTAATGCCGCACTCCTGGCTGGTTTCAGGACCCCGGACATCTCTACAAGGGGTTGCCGTATCGTCAGTACCCAGGAGATGGGTGAGCGTGTTGCCGATGAGCTGGCGCGACTGTTGAATGCTCGCCCGGACGCCGCGGTATCGGCTGGATAAGTTACCGTGTCGCAGGCTCTGCTTCTTGTCGACCTGCAATGGGATTTTATACGCAGGCCCGGCCTCATGCCGTCGATCGAGGCGCTGCAGCAAACCCTCTCGCCCCTGCTCGCGTACGCCCGCGCCGCGGGAATCCCTGTGCTGCATGTGCGGACCGAGGCGACTCTTTCACCTGACAATCGCATGCCCCATTGGCAACGCGAGGACGTGCGCGAGTGCATCGCTGGATCAGAGGGGGCCATGCCTCATCCTGCTTTCGCAGAACAAGCGGGTGAAGCTGTATTCAACAAGCGCTATTTCAGCGGCTTCGGTAATGCACAGCTGGACTCCCAGTTACGCAGCCTTGACATCGATGCGCTGTGGATTGCCGGCCTGTATACGCAAAGCTGCGTTCGCTCTACTGCCATGGACGCCTATGAGCGCGGCTATCGAGTCGTATTGGTGAGCGACGGGCTTGGCTCTAACGATGCGTTACACGCGGGTATTTCGCTGCGATATCTTGATGGGCGCGTTGCCACGCTTGCAAGCAGCGCAGAACTGATGGGGTCGAGCCCTGCAACTATCTCTCATGATTGCCCGGATGCCCCGGGCGTCATCGCCAGCTCAGTGGTGCCGAGCACGCGAGCCGAAACTGAGGCTTGCTGCGAACTGGTTTCGAAAGCTGCCGCCGACTGGGCGCTGCGGCCGGCAATAGAGCGGTGCGAGCTCCTCGCCCGCTTCGCCGGCGCCCTGGCTGACCGCGGCGAGGGACTGCTCGAGCGCATGGTGCGCGATATTGGCAAGCCCATCACGGCGGCACGAGATGAACTCGCTCGCGCGGTAGGTCACGTGCAGGAGGCGTCACAGCTCGAGGACAGCCTGTGTCTCGAAGAGGGCGCCGAAGTGGTTTATGAGGCCCATGGCGTTGTTGCGCTGGTCACGCCCTGGAATAACCCGGTGGCGATCGCTGCTGGAAAACTGGCTGCCGCCCTGGTCCTTGGCAATGGGGTGGTCTGGAAGCCCGCGAGTCAGGCGGCTCGCATCGCTGAACAACTGCTGTTGCTTTTGCACGAATGCGGTTTACCGGAAGCGCTTGTTCAAGTCGTGCATGGGGGCGCGGCAGAGGCCAAAGTGCTGGCGGCCGATACACATGTTGCCGCAGTATCGCTAACCGGGCCGGAACAGGCGGGCATGGACCTGGCCGCAGTCTGTTTGCCGCAGGGAAAAGCCCTGCAGGCGGAGCTCGGCGGCAATAATGCATTGCTGGTAATGAACGACGCCGACATTGAGTCGCTCGCGCCCGTTTGGGCCATGCTCGCCTTCGGTTTTGCCGGCCAGCGTTGTACGGCCCTTCGTCGCTTTGTGGTTGTGCGCAGTGCGTGCGCGCGCTTTGTAGCGGCGATAGCGCCGGCCATTGAATCACTGCAGCTGCGCTCACCCACCTCGCCCGCATGCCAGGTTGGCCCGATGATTTCTCCCGCTGCCCGGGCACGTGCGGCGGGCCTGGTGCAGGCTGCCCTGGATCGCGGTGGACATATTGTGGCGGGTGAGTTTTCCAGATCGAGTGCTGACTGCTACTTTGGGCCAGTAGTGCTCGGTGGCTTAAGCCGCGAAGACCCTCTGGTGCAGGAAGAGTCTTTTGCCCCCATTGCGGTGCTGCAGCAGGTCGATGACTACGCCGAGGGCATGGCGGCGGTAAATGGCGTGCGCCAGGGTTTACTTGCTGGCATCGCCACATCAGCGGAATCGCTCTATGCGCGGTTCGCCCGGGGCTGCAGCGCTGGCATAGTGATCGATGGTGGCGGGCTGCCGCTGCATCCCGGCGCGCCGTTTGGCGGACGCAAGGCTTCGCAAATCGGCCCACCGGAACACGGTGCCTGGGATCGCGAGTTTTTTGCGCGCCCCAAGACACTCTACAGGACGCAGGGCAAGTGAAAGCAGCAGGCATCAGAACGGCGTGATGAGCGCTGAGCAACAGGACCGGCTGACCCGGGTTGGCCCGGGAACGCCGATGGGCCAACTGCTGCGCTGCTACTGGCATCCCATTGCCGCCAGCGTTGAAATTGCACCCGGTAGCGCGAAGGAGGTCCGCCTACTCGGCGAGGACCTGGCCCTGTTTCGGCAGCCCGACGGTAGGCTGGGCCTCGTGGCGCGGCAGTGCTCGCATCGAGGCGCGTCATTGGCCTACGGGCTCGCTTCCAACCAGGGCATCGCCTGTCCATACCACGGCTGGGTGTTCGACTCAAAAGGCGCCTGCCGCGCCATTCCCTCGGAGCCCGACAGGCCGGCCTTGCGCGAGCGAGCAGCGATCACTGCCTACCCGGTGGAGGAGCTGGGCGGGCTTGTGTTTGCCTATCTCGGCCAGGCGCCGGCGCCGCTGCTGCCGCGCTATGACCTTTACGTCTGGGATAACTGCCTGCGGGACATCGGCCGCGCCGACCTTCCTTGCAACTGGCTACAGATTATGGAGAACAGCGTGGACCCGGTTCACGTGGAATACCTCCACGGCCACCATCTCGCGGCACAGCGCGGTGAAAGCAATGGCTACGGCAGAAGGCATGCGAAGATCGGCTTCGACCTCTTTGAGCGAGGCATTATCAAGCGCCGAGTGCTGGAGGGTGGATCGGAGAGCGACGATGACTGGCGGGTCGGGCACCCTCTGGTTTTCCCGCTCACGCTGCGTGTGGGTGCGCAGGGACAGCATCGCTTCCAGGTGCGTGTACCTGTGGATGATGAAACGACACAGCACTATTGGTATGCCTGCTATCTGCCGCCCGAGGGCGCGCGGGCGCCTGCGCAGGCCGAGGTGCCGCTGTACGAGGTGCCATGGCGTAACGAAGACGGCAGCTTCCGCACAGATTTCGTCGACGGGGGCGATATCATGGCATGGATAACGCAGGGCGCTATTGCCGATCGCACGGTTGAGATGTTGGTCGGGTCTGATCGCGGAATCGTGATATTGCGCAGGCTGCTGGAGGAGCAGATGGCGCTGGTAGAGGCGGGCAGCGATCCAATGGGAGTGATACGTAACCCCCTTGAAAACGTGGAGATTCGCTTCGAACAAGAGACAGACAAACTTGGCGGCCACAGCGATTTCCTGCGCAGGGCCATGGAGATCAGCCATGCGCGTTTCAGCCCCATTCGCAAACAAGTGCTCGCTATGCTGGATGAGTAAGCCGCAAACGTGACCGCCGACGCATCCATGGCAAGCTTGCGGGCCTTTATCTATGTGCAGCACCTCAGTGGTGTTGGGCATACGGTACGCATGCAGCGCCTGGGTACCGAGTTGTCGCGGCATTTTGAGGTATCGGTGCTGGATGGCGGAAGACCTCTGCCGTTCCCCGATGTGCTGGACACTGTCCCGGTCCCTCGTTTAGCGCGGATTGATCGGGAACTGCGTTCCCTTGCTGCTGGCCTTGCCTTGGACGAGACGCTATCGATGCGTGCTGAGGCCATTGGTGCCTGGCTCAACGCTAACACGCCAGACCTCGTAATCGTGGAACACTATCCCTTCAGCAAATGGGAGCTGGAACAGGAAATCCTTCCCATGTTGCGGCAGGTCAGGGCCCTGAACCCGGATGCGAAGGTGGTGGCCTCACTAAGGGATATCTCGCCGCCGACCCGCTATGAGCAGGTAGATGGTTACGCGGATCTCGTGCTGGAGCGGCTGCATAAGCACTTCGATGCCTTGCTTGTGCACGCGGATCCTTCTCTCTGCGCTTTGACTTCAAGCTTCCCCAGGGCCAGCGACATTCGTCTGCCCGTTCACCATACGGGTATTGTGGCGCCGTCACCCCTGGAGGCTTGTGAAACGATGTCCGGCGCCCCTTACGTTGTCGCCAGCGTTGGCGGTGGGCTCGATCGGTCAGGCCTGGCGCAGCGCGTGGAAGAGGCCTGGATGACGATATGTCGTGACGGCGAGTTTCGGGATGCGCGCCTCTTGCTATTTGGCGGGCTCGACCAAAGCGAGGAGCAAGGCGAGGGGCAATGCGAACAAGGAGCCGCCGAAACGCCGGGCATTCAGCGCTTCGACTACTCCGAGGACTTTCGCAGCTATCTTGAAGGTGCAGCGGCTTCAATCAGCTGCGCCGGATACAACACCTGTGCGGACTTGCTCTCTTGCAGAACGCCAGCCTTGCTGCTGCCCAACACTGCCATGTCTGACCAACTGGCGCGGGCGCACCTTCTTGATGCGCGCGGCGTCGCCACGCTCGTGCCAGAACCGGCTGAAGGGTGCGATGCGCTTGCAGGTCTGTTATTAAAGGCGCTGCGTTCACCGCCTGAGAAGCGTCTCTCTGACATCGACCTGAATGGCGCTGCGCGCAGTACGGCTATCCTCAAAGCGATGATGGAGCAAACGCGGCGTCAGGCCTGATGCGAGGTTATGACGCCCGCATATCCACCAGCTCGTACCCTTCAAGCCGCTGGCGCAGCCAGCGCTTGGCGTGGGCAGGGTAAAAGGAGAGCATGACCAGATCGTAAATCAGTTTACCGGTCTCCGTCATGCTGATGATCGCACCGTCGCGCTGCAGTAGCTCAGCCTCGCCCAGTTGTCCGACCACCTCATTGAAGTCGGCATCGAACTCACTGCCAAAGACCCGCGTGTACTCATTTGCATCCAGGCCCTTGCCGTCTCCGAGGCTGCGGGCGATGAACTGCGTTCGCAGGTCCTCTGGGCCTAGCGGAATGTGTTCTTCCACCGGGCTGTGTCCTTCTTCCACCCGCTGCTGGTAGGTATTCATTTTGGAATGATTGCGGTACAGCGTATGACCGAGGGAAGAGCGTGCGCTCATGCCCACGCCCAACTGGTTACCTGACATATCGTCCCCGGCGATAGGCAGCCGTTCGTGACGCGCGGCGACGCTGTCGAGTTTCTTGAAGGTGTGCCAGCGGGTCTGGGTGTAGCCCCACTGCGCTGCCGTATCTTTCACTGTTTCGCGCCACGCCATCAGACCTTGCAGGTCGAACCGCTCGTGTGTCTGCAGCGTATTCTGCACCGACGTCATCTCGTTCAGACGCAGGCTGTAGGCGGTGACCGCAGGTACGCCAACCTCGGCGATGCGCTGGAAGTCGCGTGCAAAGTCTTCGTGTGACTGCCCTGGCAGTCCGTACATCAGGTCAACATTCATAATAAAGCCTGCCTCGATCACCGCTCGACAGGTATTGACGGCCAGGTCCTGGCTGTGGCCTCGCTTGACAGCATCCAGCACGTCGTCTTCCAGCGACTGAATGCCCATGCTGACGCGGCCCACGCCGCGCTTCAGCAGAACCTCCAGATGCTCGGGCGTCATCGACTCGGGCGAGGTTTCGACTGTATGCACGCCGCTGTGGTCATAGGGCATGCGCTGCCTAATAGCTGCCAGCAACTCATCCAGCAGGTCGGCGGGCAGGACGGTGGGTGTGCCGCCGCCCATGAAGAACTGATTAACGCGTGTCCCCGGACGCACCCATTCGAGCTCCTTCTTGACAGCTTGTACATAGCGAGCCATCCGATCCCGGTCGACACCCACCCGCTTGGCGTAGCAGCAGAAGGAACAGGCGTAGTTGCAGAAGGGGATGTGTAGGTAGAGACGCATTACCTCAGAGTCGACGCGCTCGCGTTCCAGGCGCGGGCTGTGCTGGAAGATAGGCGCCCCATGTGGGTAATCGTGGGGCGCTGTATAGGCTGCGGTGGGCGTAGACTCTAGCGCGCGAGCAATGCGCTTAAGCGTCAGGTCCGAATACTGAGGCATGGGTGAAAGGCTCTCCAGGTCGGGCCAGCGAGTAGGGTATAGCCCTTGCGAATCCAGTAGACTAATCGTCCCGGCAGGTCACGGCAATAGAAAATCGACCTGTGCTCCTAGAGCCGATGCTTTGTCCTGGGCACGCGCATCGCTCAAGCGCTAATTGGGTGAGGCAGGGTTCACGGAGTTTGGCCTCATGAAGACTGATGCCAGTGTGCGATTTCTCCTGCCCCTTATTGGATGGACGTCGCTCGCCTGAACCGCGCGTGTGGCCCGATTTTCCATTTGGTCAAGTTCGGCAACTATGCTTTACTTTCTAAACATAGCAATAATGCGAGGTTAACCGTAGTGAGGACAAATAACTCGATCCGTCTGTTTATGCCCGCGCTAGCCGCGATTCTCGTTGCTCTACCGATACGTGCGGATGTACTTAACGTTTTCTCAAACGGTACGGCAGCGGATGCCAACGAGGTGAATCAGAACTTTTCCGACCTCAATATGCGCCTGGATTCGCTTGAGAACTCTACTACTGCGACCGTGTCGGCTAATTGTACGTTGGAGGCGCCGGAGGCGCTGCAGGATGCGATTGATGCAGCTCCTGCTCATGGGCTGGTCATCAATGCCTCTGGCCTGTGCAATAGCGTGACCATCTTCAGTAAGCGGAACATCACGATCAACGGCCCCGTGCAGTTCATCTCCGATGGAGCGGGAGAAGCGGGGCGCCCGCTCAATATCGCCCTTTCTCAGAGTATTTTTATCAACGACGCTACGGCTGATGCGGTGACTGGCAACGAAAGAGCCGTTAACGTCGGCGCATCCTCGGTGTTCTTCAATAACTTAGTGGCCAAGAACAGCACTGATAGAGACATGTCGGTAAACAGTAAGGCGGTGGTCTTTATCTCTGGCACCAGCCAGATTGGTGATAACAACAATCTGGCGCCTGCTGGTATCGAATTGACTGAAGATTCCTACATAAGTGCGGGCGAAGATCTCACTATTAAGGGCACCATAGGGATGTTTCTCCGGGATGGCAGCCTTTTCGCGCAAGATGCAGCGGGCAGTGACGCGAATGATCTAGTCATTGAAGGGGGTGCTGTTGTAGAAGGCAACAGCGTGCTTAAGCTGCAGAACGGATCGTTGAACAGCTTTCTGTTTGTTGGTGACTCGAACGCGCAGGTCTTCGTTGAGGGCACCCAAGAATTTGATTTGATCAACGCTGTCGTAACGGCGGATAATGGGAGCATAACGCTTAACAGTGCAGTGACGGGGGGGTTGGCATCACTTTAACAGGTCCCTCTTTCTCTGGCGTGAAATCGTCGGTTCTGAAAGTGTTGGGTACCCCTTTTTCGTTTGATCCGACTGCCGTTGTGCTTAACAGTCAGTCCTCTCTCGACATTGCAGGAAATAGTGTGAGCGTTAATGCCAACACTTCGTTCAGCGTGAATAGGTTTTCTCTGCTGGAGTCTGCTGCTTTCATTGCCCAGGACAAGGTAAGCTGTGATGGCAATGTGATCGCGTCATACACTACTGGTAGTGGGACGACTGATCTATGTGCCGCTCCACCAGCTCCTTGATATTCATGCTTCGCCATCATTTCAGGAACCGATCTAGAGCATAGTGGGGGCGATGCAAGTCGCTGGCCTCGGGCCAATATTGCGAGGCGACGCTGAAGCACTCTGAGGAAAAAATATGTCTGCTACGATCATCGCGCTCGCCGGCTACATCGCCTGGACCGTCCTGTTGCTACTCGCGCTGATTGGCTACCGCTCGGCCGCCGTTGCCAAGGGTGAAAAAATGGCCAACGAGTTCAGTGCCAGCGGTGATGACGTTTCAGCGTTGGGCCAGCGCATTACCCGGGCCCAAGCCAACTGCGTGGAGATTTTCCCGATCGTCGGTGGCACGCTGCTCTTGGCGCTTGCCGCTGATCAAACGGCAGTCACCGATGGCCTCGCACTGGTGGTGCTTGGCGCCAGACTGGCGCAGTCCGTCGTCCACATGCTGTCGACGGCGGTGATGGCCGTGCAGTTGCGCCTGGTATTTTTTGCTGTACAGCTCGGTATCTGCCTGTATTGGCTCTTTTTGATGGTACTCTAACCACTGTATGCAAGGGGAAGATGGGGCTGAAATTATGAATAGGCTTTGGGCATGCGCCCTCGTGTTCGTGCTTGGCATTTTTGTCTTTAGCCGGGCGACGCTCGCCCAGCCAGCCAACGACACCCTGGCCAATGCCATCGCCCTGTTCGGCGACCCGATAAACACCACAGGCACCACGGTTGGCGCTACTCCGGACGATGGCGACGCGGGCACCTCATTTTGCGGCACCCCCATCACAACGGGTGGTGTCTGGTACGAGGTCGCTGGCACGGGTGGGCTGATTACCGCAGATACCTGCAGCGGCGGGACCAACTACGATACCAAGCTCAGTGTCTTTTCCGGTTCGCCTGGCTCGCTGGTGTGCATTGCTGGCAACGATGATGACTTCAACGCCCCCTGCGGCAACTTTCAATCACGCGTGAGCTGGTCAAGCAACGCGAATGAACCCTACTACCTGCTTGTCCACGGTTTCTCCGGCGACCGAGGGGCGTTCGACCTTAACATCGCTGGAGCCGCCATAGAGCCCGTCTCCGGGGAAGGTCTCCGCGATGGTCCCGTTGGCGTTCCTACCCTGCCTCCCTGGCTATTGATTGCACTGGGTGCAGCGCTGGCTGGCTTTGGCAGCCGCCGCTTGTTTCAGCGCGGCGGCTAGTATCAGCCCAACGCGCTCGCGCATGGCCCTCGGCATCAATTTCATCGTGGGGGCACAGCCAACTCGATACGCAGTGAGCTTCGCTACCGCGCTATGGATGTGTTGCCAGCCACGGCTCTGATGACATCCTGAAAAAATTGCCGCTCTGAGAAGCCGTCACCTAGCATGTTATCGATGCCAGTACGCACGATAACCAGATCGTGTTCTGGCACAAAAGCCATGTGTTGCCCTCGTGCGCCGCTCGTGTAGCACAGGCGCAGGTCCTTTAGCCCAGCGGATGCATCGAATTGTATGTCGGCCAGCCACCACTGCGCGCCATACATCACCGACCGCTTGTCGCCCTTGGCTGTAGTGGCCGTACAGCTGTAATCCACCCAACCCTCAGGCAATATGCGCTCGCTGCCCCAAATACCATCTTGCAGGTATAGGTAGCCGAAGCGAGCCAGATCCCGGGCCGTGGTGTACACCTGGCTGCTCATCAGATAATTGCCGGCGGAGTCCGTCTCAGCAAAGGTGTCGTGCATGCCAATGCGGTCGAACAGGCGTTCGTAAGGAAAATCCAGATACGCCTGATCGTCGCCCAGGGCAGTTTTTAGCGAGAGCAGCAGGAGCAGCGTATCGTAGTTTGAGTAATGCCACACTGAGCCTGCCGGATGAAGACTCTCAAGGGATGCTGCGTCCGCTGCTGAATCGACGCCCATCCAATAGGCTGCGAATGATCTGGAGCCACTTTCCTCGTTGTAGTAGGTCCTCAGACCACTGGCCATGTGCAGCAAGTTTTCCAGGCTGATGGTGCGCCTGGAGTCCGCTGGCGTCTGCCAATGGGGGATAAGGGCAGGGGAGTCAACGCCCGGCAACACGCCGTCTTTAATGGCTACGCCTATCACGGCGTTGGTCAGGCTCTTGGCGGTAGACCAGGTACGGTACTGAATACGTGGGCCAAACCCGTCGCGATACTGTTCCTTCACCACGTGATCCCGGTGGATCACTACCACACCCACGGTGCGAACGCCTTCGCCGTAGGCGTCGCGCTCGAAGGCGCCGTTGACGACGCTCGCCAGCGCATCGGCGTAGTCTGGTTCGATGGGAATGGCTTGTAATGGGCCGCGATCATGCCAGTGATCATTGCCTTTGTCAGAAGCGGGCCGCGCTTTTGACAGGCGAGGCAGTTTCGCGACGGCGCTTTTTGGCGCGCCGTAGGGCAGCAGACTGCAGCCGATCCCCTCCCTGAATCCGGCTCGCACCGGGGGCCTTGATGGGTCGAAGGGCACAGACGCGGTTCGCATTTCACGATCTATTGCGATTGGAAAAGTCTTCGAGACGCGAATAGGAAGGTCGAAGGCGCTTTCCGTCAGCTCAAATGCTTCAATTTGTTCAAGGGAACGACCTGAGATGAACGTGCTTGAGCAGGCAAAAATAGCGCGATAGCCTGCCCTGTCAATGTCGTAAAGGACGGTCAGCGTGCTCAAGAAGTAGATAGCTGCGCCCATGGCCGCAAAGAGCAGAAGCATTAAGAACCGCATTATCGAACGAAGTCTCAAGATAACACTTGCCTGTAGAGTGGTTTCCGGGCATGAGCAGCAGACGAAATGGAGTATAGAGCATGAATGTGGCCGGCCGAGAGGGCTCTGTTCGGGAGCTTGGACATATCAGATCAGATGGGCCAGCGCTTGGATCAGTAAGAGCCCCGGCAGCCGATGTGCGGCGTCTATGGGCTTTTTCGATATGTGGCGCAGGTGCTTGCGTCAGGCCAGGACGGCTGGCTTAAATTTTGCACGTAATTCTCCAATAATCCCTGAGTCACGTCGGAGCAAGACTATGGCCCTACACGCCATAACCAACGCACGCATTTACACGGTGGACGCAACTTTCACTTGCTTCAGCCCCGGCACCATCGTATTTGACGAAGACCAGATTCTGGCCGTTGGGCACAGCGCTTCGCTTGACGTACCCGAGGGCGCGACCGTGACCGATGGCCAGGGAAAACTGGCGGTGCTGCCTGGCCTGATTGACGTGCACTCGCACTCCAGCCTGCTCAAGGGCTTCTCCGAAAATGCTCAGCTCATGGACTGGTTGCCCGAGTATCAGCGCGAGCACCAGGTGCTCACCGCGGAAGATGCGTATTACGCCTGTTTAGTGAATTATTTGGAAGCGCTGAAGGGCGGTACCACCTGTGTCATGGATATGTACCGTTTCCTACCTATGGGCGCCCGTGCCGCCACCGATCTGGGCATGCGCGTTCACCTCGTCCCCTATGCGGCAAACCACCCGACGAAGCACTTTTTTGAGACGCTGGAATCAAGCGAACAGGCGATCAGGGATCACCACGATACCCAGAATGGCCGCATAAAGGTCTGGGCAGGGCTGGAACATATCACCTACTGTTCGGAGTCTATGTTCCGCGCCTGCCGTGATCTGTCTGACCAATACGGGGTCAGGATCCACGCCCACACCAGTGAGCAGCAGGAGGAGGTAGATGCCGTTATTGAGTTATTCGGTGATCGACCCGTTCAAAAGTTCCGGGAGTGGGGCATTCTCAAGCCGGGCTCCGTGCTTGCGCATTGCGTGTGGCTGGATGATGTCGAGATTAACAGTCTCGCAGAGACGGGCACGGGAGTAGCCCATTGCCCGGTGAGTAATATGAAGCTGGCATCCGGCCCCGCACCGCTGGACGAGTTCAGGCAAGCGGGCGTTAACGTGGGTCTGGGTACGGACGGCGGTATCTCCAACAATTCTGTGAGCATGTTCGAGTGCATGAAGTTCGGCTCACTCCTGCAAAAAGTCACCCATCTTGACGCCACGGCCATTAGCGCAGAAGAGGCCATCGGCATGGCGACAATTGGCGGCGCTCGGCTGCTCGGCATTGACACAGAGGTGGGCTCTCTCGAGGTGGGGAAGCAGGCCGATCTAATCACTCTGGATCTGTGGCAGCCTCACATGCTGCCCGTTGCCCCCTCAGAGGGGCACGACCCGGTGCTTTGGAATCTGGTGTTTGCTGCGCGAGCCTCTGATGTTGTAGACGTTTATGTGCAGGGTAGGCAACTCATAGGCCAGGGCGAGGTGCTGACCCTGGACGAGGCTGCGGCTTTAGAGGCCACACACAGCCAGACGCTCTCCTTGCTGAGCCGCCGAGAAAAGGTCGCCGGCATCCCGATGGTGGATGAGGCCTGAGTCGCAGCTCATGATGGGATTCACTTTGCCAGCCTTCGACCTGAAATCGATGAGCGACGAGCAGTACCTGGAGCTCCGGCGTGCGGTACCCGAGCACGGCGTTGTTTGCCTGAGGAATCAGCGTCTCGATATCGAGGACCTGATTACACTGACACGTCGCTTTGGCGAGCCCGTGCTGTTGCCGGCAGGCCTGCGCTTTAACAATACCCTCGATGCCTACCCAGAGTTGGCCAGGGTTTCTAACCTTAGGCCGGATGGCACCCTGATTAAGGGGCACCAAGCGGCGGAGTATTGGCATGTTGATGGCGATTTCTGGCAGCCGGGGCAAAACTATATTTTTAATTTTCTGTATTCCGTAAAGGTGCCCGATGAGGGGGGGCAGACCGGCTTCGCTGACCTGCGGAATGCCTACGATAGTCTTGGTAAAGCGTTAAAGTCGCGCATCAGTGACCTGCAATTCTTGTCATCCTGCGCGGCCATCCCGGACTTTGAGGTCGCCTCCCCGGATGAGTATCTGCCCGATGCCTATCACAGACTGGTTCACCAACACCTTGAGACCGGGCGCATGGGTCTTTACGTTAATTATCCCACCACGAAGATTCACGGCCTTTCGGACAGTGAGTCCCGCTCGATTCTGACTGCTTTATTTGAGGTAATTGATACACCGCGAAACACTTACGCGCATGATTGGCGGGCCGGTGATTTGCTGATCTGGGATAACACGTCGGTGATGCATCGCAGTCTAGGGGGCTATGCGGATTCGCCGAGGTTGTTGTATCGCACTCAGGCATTTATTCAGCCCTAATGAACAGAGAGTAAGAGCTAATTAGAGCGTGAGAAGCACAAAATCCGACTTTGTTACACCGCACTTTGGGCACATCCAGTCGTCATCGACCTCTTCCCAGGGCGTGCCCGGTGCAATACCGTCTTCGGGAATGCCTTCCTTTTCCTGGTAAATGAAACCGCAAACGACACAAACCCAGGCGCGTTCGCCCAGGGCCGCGTTCAAGCGAGTCGACATCAGGCGGTGCTCATAACCTGGCGCATACGTCGATCGAATGCGATGCGGCCTTTCTGCTCTAACTCAAAGGCCTTGAAAACGCGTTGACGCACGCGCTGTTGAGCATCAGCGGTGGTTGCATAGCGCTCCACAACCATGCGGCCCAGTTGCACATGGAACTTCTCATCAGGCAGGATTTTATTCAGCACACGCTGCGTCGCCGCTGGAATACGTGGCATTAGTGTTTCAAAGGCCTGCAAGGCGCCTAGCTCGCCGGTGATGTTATGAGCTGCTACCCGTTCGATCGTGTCTTTGCCATCGGCATAGAAGTCGACGACCCATTCCACGTATTCAGGTTCAGGCTGCCAGCCCGCCAAACTGTCTCCCATTGAGCGAAGATGCGATATCAGCAGCTTGTAGTGCTTACCCTCGTCCGCCACCTGCTGGCACAGGCCGATAAAGGCATCATCTTCGTGTGTATGTTGCAGCCAGCTGCCAATGAAATGTGCCGCCTGTTGTTCGTACCAGGCCTGAAATTTGAGCCACTCCCTCAGCTCGGGGCCTTGCATCACCTGTTCGCCGCCAAAAGACTTCTCTTCAACGGAAACTGCCTCACGCATCGCGTAGAGTTCGTCGACCAAGCCCTCATAGAACGCTCTGGGGTCTTGCACGGATGTGTCTTTTTCTGACGACGCTGAGCTTTGCATGCCTATCCCGCCTCTTGATAGTCGAAGGGCTCGGAGACTCGCGGCGCACCGCGGTGTTTGGCGGCGTGCCACTCGCCCGCGCGCCAGCAGCCGTCGGCTACAAGGCGTTTTGTGGCCGCCATGGTTTCAAAGCCGTCACTGAAGTTGAAGGTGCCTTCTTCAATGCTTAGCATCGTCAAATCTGCTTCTCTCCCAACGCAGAGCGCACCCAGCGAATTGGCGCGGTGTAAGGTTTGAGCCGGCTGCGAGGTGACCATGGCGATGACCTCGTTCAAGCTCAGCCCAAGGTTCCAGAGTTTCGACATGGTTTCTGTAAGCGTAAACACCGGCCCATCGAAGTTGAAAGCGTTGAGATCCGTCGAGATGGTGGTGGGCTTGTAGCCCAAGTCAATCAGGTGCCCGGCTGTGCCGATATGAAAGTCACCGGAGGAGTGGCCCACGTCCATTACGACGCCGCGCTCATAGGCAGCCACGTAGTCGGGCCGTGGCTGGTTATGCTCGTCCAGAATGCCCGAGCCTGCTCGGAATGCGTGGGTTACGATATCGCCCGGGCGGAGCGCGTTAAGTACGTTAAGCGCGGGTATGACCGGCGTATGCGGAAAGCCACCAAAATGGACCATGATGGGTAGGTCATCCGACACACTCAGTGCAGCGTCGAGGAAGGGGCTGCTCATCGGCCCACTGCGCTCTGTTGACGTCGCCCTGACCTTAAAACCGACGATGACGTCACGATGCGCCTCTACAACCTGCTTGGTCAGCTCAAGATCCAGGTTGTTTTCATTATCGGCAATGCGCAGCTTGTGGCAGATGAAGTCTGATGTTGCGATGTAGATCTTGCACGGGTCCATGAACGCGAGCACGCGCGTTTTCACGTCCGGCTGATCGATAACCCCTTTCCTGGCCATGTCGAACAGCGAGGTACTGCTGGTGCCCGCATCAACCACTGTGGTGACGCCGCTGTCGACCCCCACAAAATCTGGGGGTAGGCAGAAGTCACCGAAGCCCGTCATCACATGCACGTGCATATCTATCAGGCCCGGGCAGAGGATTTTGCCGCTTGCATCAATTCTCACGGCCTCTGGGTAGGTGCTGAGCAGGTCTGGGCCGATCGCGATGATCTTGCTGCCTTGTATGGCGACGTCGTTAAGGCCATCGCGCTGGTTGGCAGGGTCGATTACCCGTGCGTGGCGTATTAGTGTGACAGACTCAGGCATATGCGCGATTCCGGTCTATATCAATCCGGGCATGGAGAGTTAGTTGTAAGGGTCACAAGTGTTAGCAGCAATTCTCATTCCAGAATACGGATGGCCAGTAAAATCAGGGGCTTATCGCAGCTTCTCGAAGAATGGCTAGCCAGAGGAGCGCAGGTATGCCCCAGATTGGGGAGCGTTTGCCTGCCTGGCATGGGAAAAGGCACGCATATGGTTCACTTTTTCTCAGAGGGGAGGGCGGTATTTCAGGCAGTGACACCCAGGTAGCGCGGTTTACGCAACAGCAGAGCGGCGGCGCCTCACAACGAGGCCCCCCGCCAGCGCCAGGCCCAGAGCAAGTACCGCGACACCGACCGGGCTCATAACCGGTATTGACTGTTCTGGAGTCATGTTGTCGTTCACATCATCGGAAAACGTCAGTTCGATGGTACCCTCAGCCTGAACGAAAAAGACCCCACCGAAACCCGGTGTCGGGCTCTGAGCAGAGAGAGGCATGGCAAGCAAGCAGGTTAACAAAGCGAAAAGCGCAAGAGGCCGATGCGTGTTTCGTGGTTTCGCGTTGCGCAGCAAAAATTTCATGCTACTCCCGATAGGTTTGATGACTCCGTGAGAATAGCACCAGTCACAACTTGCTGCGACCCCACCTTGTGTGACCCAGATTGAAAGCTAGCGCCACACATACACTGCAGGTCCCGTCAACTGACGCTTATCCTTTCACGGGGGATACAAATTCCAGGGCTAAGGTCCAGATGTTTGGCATGTTTAAGGGCTGTTCCTCGATTGCCAATGTCTGCCGACAGGTCGCCATGGTGCTGAAAGATTTGCCTGGCGGCCTGGCGCTACACAGCACTAACGGAAACCAGCCGCTTACCGTGGAACTGGCACCCTATGTGGGCTTGAATTGTGAGGCACCGATCGCCCTGTATTGGGGCATACCGGAGACCGTTCCGCATGGTTTGTTCCTGCACTCTATGACCATCGGAGCCTTCGTCTGCGAAACGCATTTCATACCGGATCGTTGGGTTCGCATAGCCAACCGTTTCGATGTGCTCGTGTTTCCCTCGACATTCTGTCGCGATGTTTTTCGCCGTTCGGGCGTAACACGCCCTGCGCTTGTCGTTCCCCATGGTGTCGAGCCGGAATATCGCCCGACCGGTATTGAGCTACCCGCAAAGCCCTTCATTTTCTACAACGCTCTGGGCAGAGCATTCTTCGAGCGCAAGGGCACGGATGTTCTGGTTAGAGCGTTCAAGCGAGCATTCCCCGATGAACCCGATATTGAGTTGCGCCTTCGAGTGGGCGATCCGGAAGCCGTCTTATCTGTCCTGAAGGAGGCGGGTCTTACAGAGGGCATTCCAACTATCCGAGTGGAGCCTACACAGGATCTACCAACCACGGACTTTGCGTCGATTTACTCAGAGGTGCATTGCACCGTACATCCCACTCGTGGCGAGGGTTTCGGCCTGATTCCCCTGCAGTCGCTGGCCTGCGGGACCCCGGTTATCGCACCCATTCATTCGGGTTTGATGGATACTTTGAGACCCGACTGGATAAGCCCTCTGAACGCGGTGCCGCCTGCAAACCCGTGCGCGCCCGGCAGGGATGGCTACTACTGTATTGAGGAAGCTCAACTAATCGCAAAACTGCAGGAAATGGTGGTGGCTTACTCCAGGCGAAAAGCGGATGCGCTCGCGCTATCGGCGCATATTCGTGAGCAATGGACGTGGCCGAAGGCTCTGGCCCCTTTGACGGCACTGGTTTCTGCCATGTTAGATGGAGACTGTGTCGAAGACATAGTGCCAACGCTCGATGTCATCCCGGTATCGCCGGGAGATCCAGCCAGCTGATTCCTGGTCGTACCAGGGGCGGTAGTCCTCGCCATGGCCGCGAGTGTTTGCATGCGGAACTGAGCAATCCTCTGCAACGGAAATGCCCAGTGAACGCAGGTAGGGCAGGAGCTCGGACTCGATGTCTTCCAGTCTGATCGTGTGGTCCACCAGGCATTCGTCGTTCCTGTCCGACAAAAAGTACGTAGCGGACCAGGCACCATACTGTCGCCAACGCTCCCAGGGGCCGCCGCCACCGCCCCGACCGCGGGCCTCGGTGGTTCTCAACCATTGCTTGAATTCAGGCGTTGTGGGATCGGCCTGCTTCACGTGGCGGTACAAAGAAACCGCTCTGTCCCAGGGATTGCGTGTCAGTGCGAACTTGCGATACGCGTCGAAGTCCCATCCGCGAGCCAGGAACAGCGGCTTGGCTTCTTTGGGCGTGATGTGAGGATAAAACGGATTTTCCTCGCTGCGATGAAAGAAGTTCTTGGGTGCATGCAGGTCGGCCCACGGCTCGAGCAGCTGCCGGACGCTTGATGACCCAGCTTTGGGCAGTGCGAAGAAGACGAATCGGTGTTTGTGAGAAATGCGCATGAATCTGGTCTATTGCTCAAGACGCTGCATTAATAAGGTCGCGCAGGCTGCGCTCGACGCTATCTGCCCCCGCCCAAGCTCTTATGCGGCTCGAAGCCGCAGCTGACAAGGCAGCGTATCGGGCTGGGTTTGACCGGGCGATAGCATAGCTGTCGACTAACGCGTTCATGAGCGCTTCAATATCCACACGCTGTCGTGTTGTTGTCAGGCGGTGGCTCGTGTCTTGCGGCCAGCTGGCGGGCTCGGCAGAGCTGCGGTAGGGAAAGCCACTGGTCTCGTCGAGGTAATCCAGCATGCCTGTGTGGCCCGGTGCTACTGCCGGTCTGCCCAAGGCCATGAATTCCATGAGCGGCAGACACTGGCCTTCGCCGAGCGATGCGTTCAGGGCGTAATGAGAGGCCTTAATGAGCGCATCGTAAGCGCCGTCGTCCAACACAGCGTCGATCACAACGACCCTGCATTTGATCGGTTGTAGTCGTCTCAGAACACCCTTGAGATGGGCGTGGAACTTCTGGGTCTGTTGCCCGAATACCTTCAGCACCAGGGTTGCATTTTCTTCACGTAGCGCAACACAGAAGCCGTTCACCATATCGCGCCAGTTCTTGCGGCCATCTCGCGGATTGAAAACCGCGGTATAGACGACAGCTTCGCGATCTATTCGCACACGATGCCGTATTGGTGCTTTTTCCCTCGTGTTGGTAGGACCACGGCCGCCGTAATTCAGGTCGAAGCTGCCGCGGGCCTTGCCGAACAGCCGCGTGCTATCCGTCGAGGATAGCAGGTCACTGTCGACGAGGCGGCCTGTGAATTCGATGTCCAATGGACTCACATTGACCGTCGGTTCGTGGCGTTCTATCCGAGCAGGCAGAGGCGCTGGGATGACACTGACGGGAAAGTCCCTTCCCATTGCCGCGTGCACTACAGTCGCAGCATGAGTGGAGTGAGTAATACAACGCCCGCAGTTTTTCAACACAAACAGCCAATTCTCCATAGGCTTGTCTGGATTCCACGAACCGTCCGGGAGATCGTCGAACTCCCAGGCGAAGACCGGAACCGTAGGCGCCCCGACATTAACGAGAGTCTGCTGCAGCGGGTTGAAGGAAAGATAAATGGCTTCGTGACCAATGGCTCTAGCGAACTCGCGTATGGCGTCGATCTCCTGTTCCGGATTGACAACTTCCGCTGTCGGAGCAATAAGATCCAGTAATGGGCGGAAACGATCGAGCACTATTCTATAGCTGTAGTCTGGCTCCCCCATCCTCATAGCGAGGTGGTGAGGCTGGGTTTCGCAGTGCGTGATGATAAGCATGAACGACTAGAGCGTGCGGTAGAAGCTGCTAACATACACCATCCAGTGGGAGAGCAACATTGTCAGCAGCGCAGGGTGATCGCGAGCAAGAAGAAGCCAGCGGAGCAGCTGCGGTACCGCTGCATTTTCTTCTGGCGGGGTTCAGCAAGTGCGGAACAACAACTCTGCACGGCCTCCTCAATGACCATCCCGAAATCTACATGCCGACCTATCCGCGCAAGGAACCCTGGTTTTTCTCACACTTCTATCATCGCGGCTGGGGCGGCTACGCTGAACTGTTCCAAGGTGCCTACCTAGGTCAAAGACTTGGCGAGGCCAGTACGAGCTATTCGACCTATAGCCGCGAGACAGCTGCCAGGCGACGAATCCTCGAGCACTACCCCGATATCAAGCTGATTTTCATCGCCAGAGACCCGGTGGATCGCATCGAATCTGCCTTCAGAGAGATGCACCACTCGGGCGCGAACTGGGGTACTTCTTGCCCCTTCAGCCTCGAGCGCGCGCTTCGAGAGGTGCCTGCACTCTTGGCTGATTCGGCATTTAGCCAGCGCCTGCATAATTACCGCCGGCACGTGTCGCCGGAGCAGATCAAGGTGGTGCTGCTGGAGGAATTGAACGAGAGGCCGGACGCCATTCTGCGGGAGCTGTTCGATTTTTTGGAGGTCGATAGCTCGGTTAGAATAGAGCGCTCCGGACGCAAGCTTAACGCTGGGCTTGTAAAGCTCCGAGACTCTGAAGAGCTGCGTAAACTGCGCAACGTGATCTGGAGTCCGCGCACGGGTGAACCGCTGCGGCAAATCTCGCCAAGTGTTGCTGATCAGTTTCTGCTTCCCCTGGGCCTCCGCCAGCGCTTCACACCCGATATGATCGACTGGACAGAACAAGCGAGTCATGCTGTCGTTGACGCGCTGTTTGAAGACAGCTGCGATTTCCTCAAGAGTATTGGAAAGCCGCCTGAAACCTGGCCTCGGATGTGTGAGCTGGCAAGGCGGGCGGGTCTGTCTACGCCATGAGAGAGCCGTCGTTACAAGTATGAAAGCCGAGATTCTGAAAAAAGGGAAGGGTAACGTCGTCGAGGTGCCCATCTCGCTGACGGGTAGCGCGCTGCAGATCCATATTGCAGGTAACCACAACCATGTCTTTATCGAAGAGGGTGTGGTTTCGCGAGGAGGCACGGTCAGAATACGCGGTGATGGCAATCTTGTGCGCATTGGTGCGGGTACCCGGCTGGCACGGGGGGATAGCGGTCGTGTGGTTTTTGATATTAAGGGCGACGCGAATTCCTTGTTGGTTGGCAAGCAGTGCCTGGTGGGGGCCAAAATACGCTTCATGGGAGATCACGGGACCATTGATATCGGTGCGGGCACAACGAGCTTCACCGGTGCCATAAACGTTCGAGAGAGCGGCACAATCAGCATAGGTCGAGACTGCCAGTTCGCAGGAGGCTTCTGGATAGCGGACAGCGATATGCACCCAATTTATGAAAAGACCACTGGCGACAGACTCAATGCGGGCGCAGACGTCGTCATTGGCGAGCACGTTTGGCTGGCCCGCCAGGTGGTAGTTCTTAAAGGCAGCCACATAGGGAAAGGAACTGTCGTCGGGGCGCTCTCAGTGGTTTCTGGTGACATTCCTGCGGACAGTATGGCCGTCGGAATCCCCGCGCGGGTTGTCAGGGAGAATATCCAGTGGGAACGAGATTTTGCCGAGCTGGGGCGCACGATGACGGCCAGTGGTCAGGGGCAATTACGGTTCGGAAGTATTGAGTGAATGCACCGTTGCCGTATACTTGACGCTTTCGTGATAAGAAAGGTTTCCAGTGCAGTGCTATAGCTCGTTGATATCAATTGATTCGACTCCCAATGAGTTGGTGGAGGATTTGCCGAGTGCTGGACGTAGAGCATTTTTGTTCGGCGCGTTTGCCGCTAGCCTCAGTATCAGCGCGATGCCCGTGTATGGCATGCATGAGTTCTCCAGCCCTTTGCAGGCAAAGGCCGCTTCATCTGTGAACATTCCCGTGTGGAAGCATCGTGATAAACCACATGTAGAGCCGCATAGACGCGGGGCCGTTGTTAGAGGTTAACCATTCGTGGCGACACTTAGCTTTGAGGTTACCTACAGCCAACCGGATAACTCCTCGGTCAATGGCACAATCACCTTCACCTACGAAGGGGAGTCTGGAGACGTCAGCGCCTCGCTTCCTGCCAATGGCAGGCTGGATCAGGTAGACGATCAGGTTAGTTCTGTTGGAGCTTTCCCGGTGACACTGGATGGCGCGGAGTTTGATGCTGTTGTTGAATGCACGCGTACGGGCGTTGATAGGATGGACGTAAAGGTTGTCTTTTTCGGCAACGTATTTGAAGGGTCGGATGACCCGACCTTTATGGGCTCGGGATACGGCTACGGTTACGGCTCTGACAGCGCCCCCGGGCCGGTTATGAGCGCTATCATTCAGGACGTACCCATTAAGCTTTAACTGGGTGATGGCCCCAGAATGAGTTTCCCTGATGCCCCGCCAATATTTCCCGATTACTGGCAAGAACCTGTTTCCTTTCATGGCGAATCTTTTCGTAATCGCTGCCGCTGGGGCCGAGAGCGGATGTCGGAAAGCAATGTGGTTTTTTGCCTATTGGGCCGGGATGTAGCCCATGCGCTACCCGCTCTGGCCGGCTTTATCGAAGGCCGCGGAGCACTTTTTTATGCCTATCGAGTGATTTTTGTGGAGAACGACTCGGTCGATGACACGCCCGTGCTTCTCCGGCAGTGGGCATCTCAGAATGACCGCGTGCGACACCGCATAGAAAAAATGGGCTTGCCGCGGTGGCCCCAGGTTCCCTCGACCGAGCGCAGTGAGCAGTTGGCGAGCCTGCGCAATCGTTATCTCGATGCCATCCCGGAACTTGATATGAAGCCTGACTTTGCAGTCGTTATGGACGCTGATCTTGATCGCGGCATCAGCCCTCGTGGGATGACCAATAGTTTCGGCTATGAGGACTGGGACGTGATGAGCTCTAACGGCATCGCCAACGACGATGAGAAGGGCGGCGCAGAATTCTACGATGCCTGGGCATTTCGTGAGGGGGGCCAAAACGAGACGCGTAGTTTTTCGGAAATTAACGCACAACGGTTCATTCCTGGTATGCCTCCGGTACCTATCTGGTCGGGTTTTGGCGGTATGGCGATTTATCGTGCTGATTGCCTGCAAGACGCTCGCTATGGCGGCAGCGATTGCGAGCATGTTGTGCTGCATCAGCAGCTGCACGAGCGTGGTTTTTCCAGGCACTACCTGAACCCAAGCCAGGTCACGCTGTACTCCAACTGATCGTGGCTTACCGAAAGTTCATTATCCTCAGTTCACCACGATCGGGCACGCACATGCTACGCAGTGCGTTAGCAAGGCATCCACGCGCGATCTGTCTTGCAGAAATGTTCAATCCGCATTGGAATAGAAATGCGCCTTTTGGCGATGACACGCCATCGCGTACTTTGCTCAAGGATTATGTCTGGACAGCGTCACCGCCGGGTATCGATGCGGTGGGATTTACCATCCATCGCCGTGGCGCTCCCCTGGGCGACCGGCTTGACGCTTTTGAGGTCCTGGCAAGTGATCCTGATCTGTATGTCATCCACCTGCGCCGTGAGAATTTGCTCAGGCGCTATCTGTCGTTCCGGATTATGAAAGAGGACAAAAAAGGGCCTGAAACAGCGAAAGCTATGACGACAGAAGAGCTGCGACGGGAGTTTGACCAGTGGGCCTCGGATTACCAGGTTGCTCTAGCGCGGTTTTCGCACTGCCCGTCTATCGAAGTGAGCTACGAGTCATTGTGTAAAAAGCCCCATGCTACACTCGCCAGTGTTCAGACTTTTCTAGGCTTGCCACAAAGGCGTTTGAGTCCTGCAACCAGGCCGAATCGGCCGCGCGATCTGCGCAAACTGATCATTAACTTTGATAAGCTGGCAGCCAGCTTCGTCGACACACCTTGGTACAACCAGTTCGCTGAGGGCCCAAAGCTGAGCGCAAACGCACGTGGTGAGGTGGAGCTATAGAGGACTCAGGACTCCATGGCCGCAGGCACTTTTCGGCTTTTCTGCTTTGAGTCATCCGAATCCGTGCGCTGTCTCCAGGTCATTCATTCCGGGTACTCCAACCTGGCTGCTACGCTCCCGAAGTGCTTGTCAAAAAACGCATCCAAGGACTTGTCATAGCAGTTCCGAAACTGATAAGGCGATTTGTCTCTGATCTCATAGGTTGGCTTTCTTTCATAGTGGGCGGCACGTTCAGAGTAGTATTCGACTTCCCGATCACTCAGATCCCAGGAACGACATATGTTTGCGACACGATTTACCGGATCAGCAACGATGTCTTCAAAACGAAATGTTTCTATCAATGGAGACTCGTAGAATGGGACGGGGTTGTAGGTTTCAATGAACTTCAACCAGACCATCTCTGTCATCATGCCTTTGTCGAAAGGCAAGGCCTTCAGCAGGTTCTGGTATGTCATCTCGGGATTGAGCAGCTTCTTTTCCTCGTCGCTGTAGATGCGGTCTAGTTCAAACGCTAGCTGATAGATCTGAAGCCGAAACATCGGTTCAATCGTCCATTGCTCAGGCCCCTTCATGTGATAGTGGTATCCTGAGATAACCGTATCCTTGGGGTGACGTATAAGGTGAATCATTCTCGAATTTTGGAAGATACGGCGTTCTGGCCAGAACACCTTATTGTTGATCGAGATAAAGCGCCCCGGCTTTTTTTGTTCGAGGTGTTCTACAAAGAGGTTCCGGTCGAGGTAAAACGTGTTTTCGTCAAAAACTGCATTCATGAAGTGCGTTAGACACTTTCTATAACTGAAGCGGATCCGATAGCACGGACCTGGTTCGAATGGAGCACTCTCAAGATCTTTCATTTATACGAAGTTGCCCTGCGCACTTAAAGAGTACTGATCGCCACGCATCTATTCTCTACGGATGTGGTTATAGCGGATAGCCGTATTTCGCGAGGTCCAGGTTGAATTGGTCAGACAGCCATCGGTTCCCAGCTATCGTAGACTCTGCGATGCGAGCCTCCCATTCAGCGCCGATCCGTATGCGAAGCTCGTCGTATGGTTCAGAATCATAGTCAACCGCGTTCCGCAGCGCCTGCCTGCGGGCCCTTGTGTCCATATTGGCCCAGGATTTACGTAACTCTGCGGAACGATCGAAACGCTCGATTAACTCCAATTGAGGAGCCCGAAGGCGGCGATTCTCGTGTGCGGTGAGCGCTAGACCTTGAAACTCTCTGCCATCCACGCCCAGAAAGTCGGCGATAGAGTGATAGTAGCTCGCCGAATCGGTCTGGAGCGCTTCAAACATCATGACTTTAACGTTCCTGTAACCCAAAGTTGCAGCGGCGGCGCGGATATTTTCGACGTACGTAAAAGCGCCGTGCTCGATATGATTATCGATAAAGCGCTGCAGCCATTCATCGATGGTCATATAGGGCCGATGCCCAAAGGTTTCACGCCGATTTTGGTAGATGAATTGTCCTTTCACCTGCTGAATATACAACGACTCCAGCCAGGCCATGGGATGGCGAAGGCAGACAATCACACGGCAGTCGCCGACAACGGCCGTTAGCCGCTCGATCATCTGATGAAAGGCGCTGGTCGATTCAAGGCCAAGTGCTTCCCAAGAGCCTAAAACGCAATTACGATCCGCTAGATTCGCCAGAACAAGTTGCTCGTATCGCAGCTGGAGCTGTTTCGTGCTTTCCTGGCGGTCTTTCGTCCATAGCAGCAGTTCCAGCAGTTGGTGTACGGGCAATGACCGGCAGCCTCTCGGAGCTTTACTCGTCTTATCTTTGCCAAGATAAAACACCTGCGAGTGATTCGGGAACACAGCTCTTTGCAGCGTTGAGGTGCCGGTTTTTGATAGACCGATGTGGAGAACAAATCGAGTCATTATTCATGCGCCGCTTGTATTTGCGGATCCGGGTTTTGAACTGTTGGGTATTAAAGGTGCCGGGCGCGGGTGAAACCACGTATTCGGTGCAGTGTAAGGCCTGAACTCGGGAACGAGCACGAAGCCAGCAGCCTGGAAGTGCTCAATAATATCGCGTCGCTGCTGCGATGTTGGATCGCCGGTTTCCATACAGACGAGCCGAGGGCGATGTTTTCTCAGGTTAAGTCCCTTCAAGCAGCTGAGGTTGGATGCTTCAACGTCTATCGACATGAAATCTATGTGCGTAAGCTGTGCAGCATCAAGAATCTCATCTAGCGTTGCTGCAGGCACTTCAACGCGCTTTGAGTTTAGTGGTTTGCCTTCGAACATGCGCGCTTCGTCCGTTGAGGAAAGGCCCTCTGCTGCGACTACATGGAAAAAAGGATGTGCGGGCGAAGACGATTCCGCGACCACGAAGTTGATAAAACGCGTGCGCGGTCGCTGCTCAAGATAGTTGTCTTCATAATGCCCCAGAGCGTCAACGCCTATGCCTTGCCAGCCGAGATGGCGTTCAAGAAAAGCCGTGTTGCTACCTGCTAGAGCAGGGCCGGCGCCGACATCTACAAAATATCCTCCCTTCTGGTCGGCGAAGTATTCCCGGATCAACAATTCCTCAAAGCCCTGAGAATAGCGAGGGGCTTCTGTCAGCCAGGGTTTACCGGGCTCGCTTGTGGCGGCCTCTACGCTTTTCGTCTGGGGCTCGGGTGGCCTTTGCCCGGTCGCGGCGCAGGCCGCGATAAGTATTTGCCTGCCCCAAGCATCACCGAATGGTTCATTCATGTGGATACGATCGTTAAAAAAGTCATCCGAGTGCAAGCGCGGTGATTGCCGGACGAATCTCGGTTGGGTCGACCAGGCCCCCCACTGAGTATCCGGCGCTTGCGCGATCCAGTCGACGCCAAGGGCAGCGTGGCGATCCGCGATAACGGCAGTGACCACACTAGCGTCGGCGGCTTCATATCGGTCGAGGACCGGGGCGGGTCTACCAGCAAAACCGACGGGAACACTGCTGATCTGGCGAATTTGGTCCAGAAGCTTGCGAGCTGTCGAATTTTTTAGCGGACATTGCTCAAGCCCGCCTGCGGAACTATCGCTTGAACCGTCATCTGCGGAAGAGCCGATTGATGAATGGATACCGGCGGAACTCTGCGCAAGATAATCGGCAGGCGGCGGGGACAACCCGCAGACTACAACGTAGTCGAAGTCCCCGGGAGAAATCTGTGCCTTACCCCCGGTAACGCGTAAGGAGTTGTTGACTGCTGAATCCTGGCTGACTAAGGATGCGCCCCGTGCTTCCAGGCAGCTCAAACGGTCTCCGGGGGCGGCAAAGAAGACGGCATCAAGGCCCGGAGGGAGGTTACGGCGCCATGCTGCCCTAATGCAGGCGATGTGGGCGTTTCCCAGAATAAGCAGCTTCACGGTAGCGATAGGCCAGGGTTTCTATGCAAAAACGAGGGGGCGCTCGGTGTAGGGGGCGCTCGATGTAAGTATAGAGTGTGTTCACGAGCCCGCACCAGTAGCCGTACTTTTTCACCTCGGCATGTCTGTAGGCCCCTGCGAGACGATGAGCATTTTATCGAGGCGAACGCGTGGCTTCAGAT
>JBCDJG010000007.1:0-129322 GCA_038748065.1 Pseudomonadota bacterium | reverse complement strand
TTGTCGATGTAAGACACGAAGAAGGGGCGGGCGGGATCGGCTTCCAGCCAGGCGTGGAGGGCGTGCATCAGCACATGCAACATGACCCGACGCGCCTCGGCAAAGTCCTGCGGTGTCCGCAAGGCGAACTCAGGTGTTAAAAACTGCGCTTCCAGTTTGTTCAGAGCCCCCTGGAGTGCTTCCACTGCGTCGGCTGCCTCAGCGTGGGCTGCTCCGCCGTCTGGCACCTCGTTCGCGAGGGTCATCATGGGTTGAAATACAGTGGCTGCGAGGCCCGCGAAAGCCCCTCTCTTGAATAACGTGCGTCGCTTCATTGGCGCTAATACCGGGTCCATATTCGGATGCCTCTTGTTATTGGTTTGGTGTCAAGTCAGCCGCGGCCTATTGCTCATCTGTGATCAGTCATGAAAGGGCGGGCGCTGACCCCCACATAGCACGTCGGTTACGTGCTCGGTGTCCATATACTCCTTGAGCTCAAGCAGCTTGCCGTCACGAAAGCGGAACTTGAAGTGGTACAGGTTGTTATAGGTCTTTCCCGATACGTGCTCGCCACGGCTCTCAGCCTCAACGGCAACCCCGTCGCCCTCGGCGACCACATCCAGTACTTCAAATTTCAGGCCTTCGGGAAATACATCGAGGGCGCCACTTGCGGCGGCGGCGACCTTATCTTTACCGAAAGTCCCGGAAATCAGGGTAGAGCCCATGGTGGTAACCCGAGCGTCCTCGGCGTACAAATCCAGCATCGCGGCAATATCATTGCGGTTAAGAATATCGAAGAACTGTGCCACAAGGCTCTTGTTTTGCTCGCTTTCGCTCATTGCTGTTACTCTGTCGGAACACCTAAACAGGATAGCAATGGCGCGCCCCCGGCGCGCCAGTCGCCCGGTTCAGATATCTGTGATATGACGAAGACTTTGATTGTCGGCCCGCACGCCGAGCGCCTCGAAGGCCTGCTTAAGGCGGAAGATGTCGGCAGTCTGGAGGTCACTACAGAAACAGATCCGGGCGCTGCGCAACAGGCAGTTAAGGGCGCGGAAGTTTTGTTTGGTCCACCAGATCTGCTGGCAGAGCTAATGCCGCACTGTGACGCGATACGCTGGGTGCAAAGCAGCTGGGCCGGGTTGCGGCCTATGATTGCGCAGCCCAGGCGTGACTTTGTTCTGACGGGTTTGAAGGAGATTTTCGGCCGCCCGGTGAGCGAGTTTGTACTGGGCTGGCTGTTGGCGCTGGAGCGCAATATCCTGATGCGAGCAGAGGCGCGGGCCTGGCTCCCCGAGGCTGACGAGTCAGTGGCGGGTAAGCGTCTCGGGATACTTGGCGCCGGGTCCATCGGCACCGAGCTTGCAAGCGTCGCCGCGGCTTTTGGTATGGAGGTGGTTGGGTGTAGTCGTTCGGGGGCTGCGTCCGCGCACTTTGATGCGATGTTCGACCGACAGCGAATACTCGATTTTGCCGATGGCCTGCATTACCTCGTCGCTGTGCTTCCCGAAACGCCCGAAACAGATGATCTGATCGACGCCGACATGCTGGGCCGATTGCGCGCTGGTGCGATTGTGATCAATGTCGGACGCGGCAACAGTCTGGTGGAAGAAGACCTGTTGGCCAGCCTTGAATCCGGGCAGGTGAGGGCAGCAGTGCTGGATGTGTTGCGTGTTGAACCTCTGCCCGCGGACGATCCTCTGTGGACGGCGCCCGGCGTGTACATTACCTCGCATACGTCCGCTCCAACGGTCGCGCGGGCCGCAGTGAAACTCTTTGCAGAGAACGCGCGTCGCTTCTGTGCGGGGCGGACCCTGTTGTATCAGGTGGATTTCGAGCAGGGCTACTGAGCAGGGAAGCGAGTGTCGCAGGCTTGCCGATGGCGCTCTACTGGTACAGGGCCAGTGTCGGGGACCTGGAGCGACGCGCCTGCTCGCGTACTCGTTCGCTGAGTTGCTTGCGCAGGCTCCTGAGCCGCGATCCCAGGGCCGAGCCATCCCAGGATTTTCCATCCCCGGCGTAGAGCGCACGATCAAGCTGCTGAAGAATGTTGGCGAGCTGCTCATCGTCGGTGTCATGGGCCAACGATGCCAATGATCCCGGGGTGGGAGCGTCAGCCGCTTCGCGGTACCAGGCGAGCAAGAGACGGCGCGCTTCCAGTGGCTGGTTGGAGGCGCAAGCCGCACTCAGCTCCCGGAACAGGCGAGACTCACCGGGTCGGGTTGGGCGCTCTGCCTGCGCTACGGTCACAGCGCCCTTGCGGCTGCGCCACAGGAACACCAGGGTCAGCATCCAGCCTAGCAAGCTTGCCGCTGCGACGATCTGCCATAGGCGCACTGAACTGGCGCTGGCCTGCGCCGCGTTGCTAAGGTCTGTGGATTGCGTAGTCTGCGTTGGCAGACTCTCACCAGCGCCTACGGGCGCTGGCAAGACGTTCAGGCTTCGGGCAGGCACGATCGCATAGCGCATTTGTTCGGTTGCAGTGTCCCACCATGGAATACGTAACTCGGGCAAGGTCCATTCACCGGCTGCGGTAGGCACCAACGCTGCGCTATCAATGCGCACGCCCATCAGGCCAGAGCTGACTTCGGCGTCGCTGATTTGCGGCTGATCCGGGTAGTAGCGCAGGCCGTCTGTTGAATTGAAAAATACCGGCGGCAGCTGTGCGCCCTGGAGGCCCTCGCCGCTGATGCGCAAAGTACGTGTGGCCGAGTCCCCAACACGCAGGCTGTCGGGCGGGCTCGACCAGCTTTCCTCGATCTGTAAATTGCGTGCGGGCAACCAGGTGCCACCGGTGAACTCCGCGGGCCGAGGTAGTACATTGATCGATAGCTGTTTCGTCGTCCGGCGCACCATGGGGCCCGCGCTTGAGTCGAACATGCTGCGGCGCGCGATGGATTCGCGAGCGGTAAAGCCCTGGCTAGGTATGATCAGTGTTCCGCTCTGCTCGGGGAAAATGGCATAACGTAGTTCGTGAACCAGCCATGCTCTGCCGTCCACGGTGCGTTGGAAAGACTTTTGCTCAAGTGCCTTGACGAATGCGTAATCAAGCTGGACTTCGGTGACGCTGCGAGACTCCAGGTTGATCGCCTGCTGTACGCGGAGCGTAAGCAGAATTTGACCCTGCACGTAGACGCTCTCCTTGTCCACCTCAGCAGTGAAGATGATGCTCTGCTGAGGATCGCCGGCGGCGGGCGCCGGCCCCACTGCTACCAGCAGCATATTGCTTTCCACACCTCCGGCGCGTAAGGGGGGAATCTGCAGGGTGCCTTCACGCTTTGGCGATATTTGCAGGATGAGCTGCCGCGTCTGCGTGCGCTTACCGTTCAATATCTGCGTGCTGCTTTTGGATGAGCGCTGCAGGACGTCGAAGTCCCTATAGAGTGGTGCAAGCTCGAGTTGCTCTGTACTGTCGCCATCGGTGCCGGTGATTGAAAGGCGCAGGCTGTCGCCGAGGGAGATTCGATCACGGTCAACCTGAGCGATGAGCGCGGCGTCTGTCGGCGCAATAAATACGGCTGCCAAGAGCCCAAGGAGTATTTTACCAATAGGTCGCATTTTCTCTCTGCTCTCCCTGTTCGGCGCGCCGACGACTCTCGTAACGGAACTTCTCCCGAAGCAATCCGGAAGGATCGTCCGGGACGCGTCGCAGCCACTGTTCCATCGCCTGATCCTGTTCGGGGTCGCCTTCAGTGGCCTGGGCCATCTGGGCTTCAAGGTCACCCTGATCCTGCTGCTCGCCAGCCTCATTCCGTGGCTGCCTGCCTTCGGATTCCTCGGTCGAGTTCTCATCTGGATCGGCTGGCGTTTGCTCGTCTTCGTTGGCTTCCTGCTGGGCCAGGTCCTCAGGCTGCTGCTGGCGCTCAGATGGCTGCGACCCGGCCTGTGACGGCTGTTCATTGTTCTGCCCCGGCTGCTGTTCTCCCGCCTGTTCACTCTGGTTGTCACCGGCCTGTGAATCCTGCTGGGCGGATGACTGCTCACCGCTCTGTTGCTCGCCTTGCTCTCCGCCCTGTTGCTGCTGTTCTTGCTGTTGCTGTTGTTGCTGCTTCAGCTGCTCGAGTAGGTCGATGTTGGCCCTCGCATCCTGCGCATCTGGCTCCAGTTCGAGTGATGTTTTGTAGGCATCGATAGCCTCGTCGAGTTTTCCCGCGCGGGCCAGCGCGTTGCCGCGGTTGTAGTAGGCATCGGCGTCCTCGGATGCAGTGAAGGCGCTGATGGCGGATTCATAGTCGCCGGCCTGGTAGGCGGCCGTACCGGCCCAGTCGCGGCGCTCAAAAAGCTCGGCGGCCGCTTTCGCATCCCCCGCCTCAAGGGCTGCCTTGCCTTGCTGATCGCGGGTTTGCCAGAGACTTTGCCAGCCCTGTGCCTGGCTCTCGGTAGCCGGCAGAAGTGCGCCGCACAACAGCAATACAGGCAGAGCCCCGCGTCGAAACAGCGCTAGCACGAGCGGTAGCAGCAGCAGGATGAGCCAGTAACCCTGGTCTTCCCAGGTATCGGCGGCACGGTCAAGCACGAGGCTGTCGCCTCGCTCGGCAAGCGGTGACTCCGCGAGCAGGTACTCGATGTCACTGTTGTCTACCGCAAGTCCGCGGTATCGACCGCCCGTATCATTGGCAAGCGCTCGCAGCCGGTTGACATCCAGGCCAGGCATAACAATCGCGCCGCTGGCGTCTTTCAGGAAGCCGCCGCGCGGCAGGGGGATGGGTGCACCCGCCGCGCTGCCGATGCCCAGAACGGCGAGCTCGATGCCAGTGCCAGCCAAGCTGCGACTGATACCCCCGATATCGTTCTCACTGATGCCATCGGTCAGTAAGAGTATGCGTCCGCCGTTAATGCCGGCCGAACGCAGCAGCTCTGCCGCCATTGCAATGGCCGACTGCGGTTCGCTTCCCGGGACGGGCATCATGTCAGGGTTGAGGGCCGGTAGCAGATTGGCAATGGTGCGATGGTCATCTGTAAGCGGTGTCACGATGTGAGCATCGCCAGCGTAGGCGATGAGTCCGGTCTGGCCCTCCTTGCGCAGATCCAGCAGGTCGACCAGCTTCTGCCTGGCCCGATCACTGCGCGAGGGCGCAAGATCCGCAGCTTTCATGGAGAGGCTCAAATCCAACACCAGGATGAGTGCATCCTGTTTCTGGTGTACGGGCTGCGGAATTTGCTGCCAGCTGGGCCCGGCGGCGGCGACCGCGGCCACGATCCAGGCAAACAACAGTAGCGGGGCCGCCGACAGGCGCCTCTTTTCAGTGGTCTCGCCAATCAGTTGTTCCAGCAGTTCGGGGGCAATAACGTTACTCCAGCTCCCGGTGCGTCGGCGCTGCAGCCATAGTAATAGCGCCATGGCCAATGCCGGCAGGAGCAACCACAGCCACTCCGGGCGCATCAGATGGAACTGCTCAGGCATGGTCTCTCACCTGCCGCAGACCTGGCCATGACAGGGTGGAGAGCCAATAACGCAGGGCCAGCAAAAAGCTGATTGCCACGGCGGCCAGCAGGGGGATATAGCCCAGCGCCTGCCGTGGGCGGTATAGCGCGGCCTCTTGTTCAACCGGTTCAAGCTGATCGACCAGCTCATAGATGCTGGCAAGCTCCTCGGGATTCCGCGCGCGGAAGTACTGACCCCCGGTCAGCTCTGCAATGCCCTGCAGGCTGCGTTCATCAAGATCTCTGGATGGGTTGACCTGCCGCGACCCAAAACTTGAGCCGAACAGGCCCGGTACGGTCATCTCATCGGCGCCTATGCCGATGGTATAGATGCGAATATCTAGCTGGCTCGCGAGTTTTGCTGCTTCAATGGGACGTACTTCGCTGGCCGTATCCTGACCGTCGGTGAGGAGAATCAAAACGCGACTTTCTGCCGGCCGTTCGCGCAGGCGTTTAACGGCAAGACCAATGGCATCTCCAATGGCGGTTTCCTGCCCGGCAAAACCGATCTGGGCTTCGTCCAGGAAGCGTCCGACGGTGCTGGTATCAAAACTCAGCGGTGACTGCACGTAAGCGTTACTGCCGAATAGCACCAGACCCAGGCGGTCACCGCGACGTCGCTCGATAAAGTCCGCGCCGACCTGCTTTACGGCATCGATGCGCCGGGCAGGCGCCGAGCCCAGCCGCATATCCTCGATACGCATACTGCCAGATATATCGACGGCCAGCATGAGATCACGGCCGCTGTTGGGCAGCTCCAGTGGCTCGCCAACCCAGATCGGGCGCGCTGCCGCCAACAGCAGCGCAAGCCATAGCAACCATAGAAGCATCCACGAGAAGCGTGCTTTGCCAATGCCGCTGCTGCTCTGTGCGGTATCCAACTGCTGCCACTGTTCAAAGAAGGGTGCGCGTAGGGCTGTGTCGCGCTGCTCTGCAGGCGAGAGCAACAGGCGCACCAGCAGGGGTAGCGGCATTAACAGCAGTATCCAGGGCCAGAGCCATTCGATCATCGATCTGGCCTGTGCGATTTGAGCCATTGGCTGGCGGCGCTGTGCAGCGCCTCTCTGTCCATGGCTGTCTGGGAGTGATAAGGGGCCGTCGCGAAGGACGGCGGGAAGGCTTGACTGCCACTGCGGTCCAAAAATGCGAGCCAGGCCTCTCCGTTAAGAGCCGCGACCTGCTCCGGGCCGTAGCTGCGTAGCGCTACAGCTTTCAACAGGGCGTTAACTTCCGCATGGTATCGCGGGCCCATCTTGTCGAAGCTAGCGAGCCGTTTGGCGGCGTGGCGCAAATAGGCCTTGGCTTGCCAACGCTGCCACTGCTGCCATGTAAGAAACGCGGTAGCGGCGCAAACCAGAAGCAGCAACACCCACCAGCCCGGCGCCGGGGGCCACCAGGCGATCCCCACTGGCTCCCGCAGTGGCTGGAGCGCTGACAGCGGGTCCTGAGGCGTCACCGTCTGCTGTCCCCGTAGTAGGTTTGCAGAAGCTGGAAGGGCGACTGTGCCGTGCTCGCCTTCAGCAGAGGGATGCCAAGTGGCTGTAAAACCTGAGTCAGCATCTCGTGCCGGGCACTCGCCTGCGCCTGGAAGCGACTGCGCAGTGACTTAGTGGCCGTGTTCAGTACGACGCGCTGTTGCCCATCGGTTACCACGTAGTTGCCAGCGCGGGGAAGCTCCGACTCGAGGGGGTCCGAACAGCACAGAGCGGTTACCTCGGTATGCTGCGCCAGCTGATAAAGGTGCTCTGCGGCGCCATCGCGCTCAAACCCGGCAAAGTCACTGACGATGTACACGCTGGAACCGGGGCGTGCAACTCGTCGCATTTTCGACAGTACGTCAACGAAATTCTGTGCTGGCGTCTCGCCGTCGGGCAAGGCCTGGTTATAGGAAATCAGTTCAGACAGGAGTGCCAGCACGGTCTTGCGACTTCGTCGGGGCCGAATATCTCGATGTTGCCGGTCATTGAAGACCAAGCCGCCAACGCGGTCGCCGTTCTCCAGGGCACTCCAGCACAGAAGAGCCCCGAGCTGCGCCGCCAGCACAGACTTGAAACAATGGCGGGAGCCAAAAAACATGCGATTGCGCTGATCGATCACCACCAACACCGGCCGCTCTCTCTCTTCGCGGAACATCTTGGTGTGCGCATCACCTGTACGCGCAGTTACTCGCCAGTCGATCGTGCGTATGTCGTCGCCCGGCTGGTAGGAGCGGACCTCCTCAAAGTCGATACCGCGGCCTCTGAAGTTGCTTTTATTCGGTCCGCTGAGCAGGCTCAGTGCACGGCTGCGCCGCTCGAGGCGAAGCTGGCGTGCCGGAAAGCGCAGGGCGATGAGCCCAGCCAGGTGCGCATAGGGGCCGCTGGCTGGCAGGGTAATGTCTGCTGAAGCCATCGCGAGTGTCAGCCCACGGGAACCAGCTTGAGCAGCTCTTGCGTGACGTGGTCGCTGCTTACACCGTTAGCTTCAGCTTCAAAACTCAGCAAGAGTCGATGCCGAAGGACGTCTGCCGCCACCGCCTGGACGTCGTCTGGGCTGACAAAGTCACGGTCATGCAGCCAGGCGTGTGCCCTGGCACAGCGATCCAGCGCTATCGTGGCCCTTGGGCTGCCACCGAATTCGATCCATTCGGCCAGCTCCTGTGAGTAGCGACGGGGATCGCGCGAGGCAACCACCAGTTGCACGATGTAGTCCTCGACCGCGGGGGCCATATGCATGGCCAGGGCTTCGCGCCGGGCATTGAACACGGATTCCTGTTGCAGGGGTGTCGCTTGTTCCTGTTCGCTATGGCTCGCCTCTGCTCGGGTCAGCCGCAGAATCCTGGCCTCGGCCTCTGCGCTGGGGTAGTCGACAAGCACGTGCAGTAAGAAGCGATCCAGCTGTGCTTCGGGCAATGGATAGGTACCTTCCTGTTCAATAGGGTTCTGCGTCGCCATAACCAGGAATAGTTCAGGTAGATCGTATGTCTCGCTGCCGACGCTGACCTGTCGTTCAGCCATCGCTTCCAGCAGCGCTGACTGGACTTTGGCCGGGGCCCGGTTAACCTCGTCGGCCAGCACAAGGTTGTGGAATATGGGGCCCTTTTGAAAGTGGAAACTGGACTGCTGTGGGCGGTAGATCTCAGTCCCCGTGACATCCCCCGGGAGCAGGTCCGGCGTAAACTGGATGCGGTGAAATGAGCCTTCAATGCCATCCGAAAGGGATTTTATCGCTCGCGTCTTGGCAAGTCCCGGCGCGCCTTCAACCAGCAGATGACCGTCCGCCAGTAGTGCGATGATCAGTCTCTCCACCAGGTGCTCCTGGCCGATTATTTGTTGGCTCAGCCAGCTTTGCAGGTTTCGTATGTCGGCCCCAGGCACGCTGTCTCCTGTTGTCTTGTTCCCAATGAAATCCGGTGCCCGTTACGGTCTGGCGCCCGGCGATGCGGCATTTTATCCGAAGGCGGGGCGCTGTCCAAACGCGTTGGCCGGCTGCCATGTGACTGGCACTGGGCTGTTTAAGTTCCCACGCTAGGCTGCACGTGCCCCAGTGGTCTAGACTAGGCGCTTATGAACTGGGACAACCTGAAAGGCGCTTTGCTGCATGAGCTTGCAGAGCGCATTGATGCCCGCTCCAGCGCAGCCCACTGCCAGTCCCTGCAGCACCTCGCCGCGACCTTCTATCGGCGCTTTCCGCCTGAGGATTTGCGCCAGTGGTCGGTGGAGAATCTCTACGGCTGCATTTACGGGCTTTTGCATTTTATGACGCAGGGCCCGGCTGGGGCTGCTCGAGTCCGTTTTTTCAACCCCGACTTACAGAACCACGGCTGGGAGAGTAAGCGCACGATCCTTGTCGTTCTATGCCCTGCACGGCCGTTTTTGACAGCATCGGTGCGTGGTGAGCTCAACCAGCGCGGCATCGCCATCCACTCCCTGGCCAGCTGTAATGTTGGCGTGCGACGCGGCGCCGATGGCAGCCTCGAGCAGATTGTCGCTCACGGTGAGTACGCAGAAGGCTCGTCCGAGGAAAGCCTGCTCTATTTTGAGATCGCCCGACACTCCGATGTATCACAGCTGGCCGAGTTGCGCGAAACACTGGTAGATATTGTGAATGAGGTTGGGGTCGTTGTGGACGACTTCCCCGCTATGCGAAAACGCCTGCACGAGCTGGCGAAGATTGTTCGCGCCACAGACGTGGTTGACGAGGAACTGCGCGATGAGGCTGCCTGTTTTATAGACTGGATGCAGCAGAACAACATGACATTTCTGGGCTACGAATACCTGCAGGTCACTCGCGATGGAGCCGATACGCGGGTGCAGGCGGATCGCAGCCAATCACTGGGCAGCCTTAGACGGCGTGTCACGCGGGGCGAGGAGGACCTCGCTCTGGATCTAGAGCAGCGCAGCGAAGGCGAACTGCTGGGTAAGCAGCTCAGTTTTTCCAAGTCACGTCGCCGTTCCCGCGTCCATCGCCAGGCTTATCCCGACTATGTCGAGGTGAAGGTCTACGACCGCGACGGCCGCGTCACGGCTCAGCACCGCTTTATTGGCTTGTTCACATCGGGTGTCTACACCACTGACCCCGCGAGCGTTCCCATACTCAGGCGCAAGGTCGCTGCGGTCATGGAGCGTTCCGGTCTTGATATGGCAGAACACGACGGGCGCGCGCTGGTCCGCACGCTGGAGCTGTTCCCGCGGGATGAACTATTCCAAAGCAGTATTGCTGAACTCAGTGATACGGTGCAGGCAGTCAATCGAATTCAGGAACGCCGGCAGACGCGACTGTTCGTGCGACGGGATGTGCACGGCAAGTTTGTGAACTGTCTCGTCTACATACCAAGAGACAGGTATACGACGGAGCGGAGAATTGCGATCCAGAAGATCTTATCCGAGGCCTATGGCGCCGAGGAATCCGAGTTCAATACACAGTTTTCTGAGTCCGTGCTTGTGCGCTGCTACTTTGTGCTGCAGGTGAATCCCGGCCAGCCGGGCAACGCGGATTCGCGAGAAATAGAGGAACAGATCGTGCAAGTGACCCTGGATTGGGAAGACAAGCTGCGGTCCCGGCTTATAGAGGAGTACGGTGAAGAGGAGGGTGAGCAGCTTTGCCGTGAGCTGGCCGATGGCTTTTCGCCGGGATATCGCGCAGATTTTGACGCCCGCGTCGCGGTGCTGGATATCGGCAAGATCATACGGCTGGTCCAGGGCGACCAACTTGCGATGGCGCTCTACCGCGTGCTGGAAGAGCAGGATAACCTGCTGCGCCTGAGGCTCTACCATGCTGATGAATCCATGCCGCTGTCGGATGTGCTGCCGATTCTCGAGAACCTGGGTCTTCGGGTGGTTGGTGAACGCCCTTATCGCGTTCGCAGTCAGGGCGGGCAACAGTTCTGGATACAGGAATTCAGCCTGATCTACAGTCTGGCGAATGACATCGACCTGGAGCAGGTGCGTGACGAATTTGAAGATGCTTTTGCCCGGATCTGGTTCGGCGAAGCGGAAAGTGACTCCTTTAACAGGCTGCTGCTGGGTACTCGCCTGAATTGGCGAGAGATTGCTCTTCTGCGTGCTTATTCTCGCTACCTGCGGCAGATTAATTTTCCCTACAGCGCCGACTATATTGCCGAGACAATGGCGAATCACCTGGGCATCGCAGCAATACTGGTCGAGATGTTTTTGACGCGATTCTCGCCGGTCTTTGACAGTGATGAAGACTGGCGTGCGCAGCGCGAATCGGAAGTGGAACAGCGCGTTCTGGATAAGCTCGATAGCGTCCAAAATCTGGGGGAAGACCGCATTATTCGCCAGTATCTTGTCCTGATCAAAGCCACCCTGCGCAGCAACTTTTTCCAGCAGGATGCAGACGGACAGCTCAAGCCCTACTTTTCACTGAAGCTGAAACCCGGTGACATTCCCGATATTCCACAACCCGCGCCGCTCTATGAAGTCTATGTGTACTCACCGCGGATAGAGGGGGTCCACCTGCGCGGCGGCAAGGTCGCTCGCGGTGGCCTGCGCTGGTCAGACCGGCAGGAGGACTTCCGCACCGAGGTGCTCGGCCTGGTCAAGGCTCAGCAGGTCAAGAACGCAGTTATCGTCCCGGTCGGTGCCAAAGGCGGTTTCGTCGCAAGGCGCCTGCGGCCGGATATGACCCGGGATGAAGTGCAGGAAGAGGGCATCGCCTGTTACCAGATATTCATACGTGGGTTGCTGGACATCACAGACAACCGCACCGAACACGGCATCGTTAGACCAAATATGGTCGTCGCCAAGGATGAAGACGACCCCTATCTGGTGGTCGCCGCTGACAAAGGTACCGCGAGCTTCTCGGATATCGCTAATAGCCTGGCACAGGCCTATGGCTTCTGGCTGGGTGATGCCTTCGCATCCGGCGGTAGCGTGGGCTATGACCACAAGAAAATGGGTATTACCGCTCGCGGCGCCTGGGTCTCCGTGCAAAGGCATTTTCGTGAGATGGGTGTCGATGTGCAGTCCCAGGCCTTCAGCGTGGTCGGTATTGGCGACATGAGCGGCGACGTTTTCGGAAACGGTATGCTGCTCTCTCCCCATATCTGCCTGGTGGCCGCCTTCAATCATCAGCACATCTTCATTGACCCCGATCCCGATGCGGGCGCGAGTTTCAGTGAAAGGCAGCGCCTCTTTGAACTGCCGCGCTCCAGTTGGTCAGACTATGACCCCGCGCTGATCTCAAACGGTGGGGGGGTTTTTGATCGAGGGGCAAAATCGATCGCCCTGTCTGCCCAGATCAAGCAGCGCTTCGACATCAGCGAAGACCACCTGACCTCGGCCGAACTGGTGTCACGGCTGCTGTGTGCCGATGTCGACCTGCTGTGGAATGGCGGCATCGGCACTTACGTGAAGTCCAGCGCGGAGTCACATACTGCCGTGGGCGATAAAGCGAACGACAGCCTTCGCGTAGACGCGAAGTCACTACGCTGTCGCGTTATCGGCGAGGGCGGCAACCTCGGTCTGACGCAGCTGGCCAGAGTCGAGTTTGCTCTCGCTGGCGGGCGCTGCAATACCGATTTTATTGATAACGCGGGTGGTGTGGACTGCTCAGACCACGAAGTGAATATCAAGATCTTGCTGGATGCGATTGTGGCGCGAGGTGAGCTCACCGGTAAACAGCGAGACGACCTTCTGCGAGGCATGACAGACAGCGTTGCGAGGCTGGTGTTGCAAAACAACTATCGCCAAACCCAGGCGATCAGTCTCGCCCACTACCAGGCCATCGAGCGCGGCGGTGAGTATCGCCGGCTGATTACGCAGCTGGAGGATAGCGGCAAGCTTGACCGTTCTCTGGAACATCTGCCATCTGATGAGGAACTCGCTGACCGCTGGGTGCAGGGTCAAGGCCTGAGCCGTCCGGAGCTGGCGGTCCTGTTCTCCTACCGCAAAGGGATGCTGAAAGAAGAGCTGATCGCCTCTGACCTTGGCATAGACGCGCGCCTCTCCCGGGCGGTCAATACGGCATTTCCGGAGCGTCTGGTCGCAGACTTTGGTGATGACATACAAGCGCATGGCTTGCGTCGGGAAATCATGTGTACGCAGGTGGCCAACGATCTCGTTAATCGCATGGGGCTGAATTTTGTGCTGCGGCAGCAAAAGGCCACTGGCGCTCCGGTTGCCGACGTGGCGCGCGCCTACACCACAGTTATGGAGGTATTTGCCGTTGGTGAGCTGTGGGACAAAATCGAAGCCTTGGATTACCGCGTCGCTGCAGAGGTGCAAATGGATATGATGCTCGGCCTGATAACGCTGGTGAAGCGCGCTACGCGTTGGCTGTTGCGAAATCGACGTCATGAATTGGCGCCCGCGGCCAGGATTCCCGAATTTGGTGACGGCGTACAACAGCTTCGGGCAATCCTTCCGCTGGTATTGCGTGGGCGGGCAAAAGACCAGGTGCAGCAGCTACTGACACGCTACACAGAGGCGGGGGTCGATGAGGAGCTGGCCCACAAGGTTGCCGGCAGCGTTCCTGCTTACACTTCGCTGGGCATCATCCAAACCGCCGACGAAACCGGCGCGTCGCTGGAGGAAGTGGCCACCTTGTACTACGCCATGGGTGAACAGTTAGAGCTTGACTGGTTTGCCAATCAGATTCTTGCCGCGACCGTAGAGAATGAGTGGCAGGCTCTGGCGCGGGACAGTTTCATGGAAGACCTGGAATGGCAGCAGCGTACCCTGACGGTGGGCGCTTTGCGTCACATCGGTGAGGGCAGGGATCTTCCTGTCTGCCTGGCTGACTGGGAGCAAAAGGAAAGTGCGCTCGTTAAGCGTTGGCGGGGTATGCTAGGCGACCTGCACGCGGCGAGGGTGCCTGATTTTGCTATGTTTGCGGTGGCTAACAGGGAACTGCTGGACCTGGCCCAGAGTAGCCTGCGAGATTAGCCTTGTGGGTCGCGCCGTCCGGCGCAGAGTCAGATTAGAGCGCGCGAATCTTGTGGACGCCGGATACGCCGGTCAGTCCATCCCAGTGATCTGAACGACCTTCACGCCACCCCGATAACCAGTTATCGCGATGGTCACCGGCGTTGTGTGGGCAGTGCTCGTTGCTGCGTCCTGCGAGCCCTGCCTGGTAGCCGCGGTCAAAGGCCCGGCCGTTCATATCGCGCTTCTGTCTTCTCATAGAGACTGCCTCCAATTCCCAGGGGCGAGCCGCCCCGGGGATACCCTCAAGATAGACCCTCATGAAACCAAAGCCGGAAGAGCTCGGCCAACAATATTTCGTTCTGAGCAGAGTCGCCCATATAACAAAAGTGTGAAATATTCACATTTCTGCTCAAGGGAGCGAAGCGGATGACGTTACAGGTGGGCCAGGACTTGTCGGCTCGAGGCCGCCGCGCGATGTTCCCAGAGAAAGATGCCTTGCCAGGTACCCAGCAGGAGGCGGTTGTCGCGGTAAGGTATGCTGATCTGAGTGGCCGTTAGCGCCGCTTTGATGTGAGCTGGCATGTCATCCGGTCCTTCAAGGGTATGCGTGTACAGCGGATCTTGCTCGGGCACGAGTCGGTTCAACCAGTTCTCGAGGTCGATTCTGGCGCTATCGTCGTAGTTTTCCTGAATCAACAGGCTGGCGGACGTGTGCCGGATGAACAGCGTACACAAGCCCTCGTGCTCCCCGTGCTGTGCCACCAGGCCCGCCACGTGATCTGTTATGGGGTGCAGGCCCTGGCCCCTGACACGGATGTCCAATTCACAGATCATGGGGGAGCATGCGCGCTTTGGCAGGCTTAATCCATACTGCCGTAGAGAGCTTCCCAGCGATCCAGGATAGCATCATAGGAGCCATCCTTTCGGGTCTCGGCAAGAGCGCGGTTGAAGGCGGCAATAATGCTTTCGTGGCCCTCGACGTCACGGCTGGCGGCGATATGCCGTGCGCGGCCAGGCAAGTCCATGGGTACAACACGGAACTTCGTCGCCTGCTGACCCAGGTATTCCTGCATTTGCATCACCATCGTGCGGCGATCTCCGATGACAAAATCTACCTTGCCATTGAGCAGGTTCAGGAGGCTTTGGATCAAATGATTCTCCTCGACCAGTGTCAGGTCAGGGATGGCGTCGAAATCAATACCGTAGGCATAGTCCGTGCGCACTCCAAGGCGCCTCCCGGATAGATGTGCCAGCTTGCTGTAGGGCCTGCGGTCAGTGCGCAGGGTCACAATCAGCAAATCGCTCTCGAGGTAGGGCTCGGAGAACAGGAATGCTTCGTTGCGTTCGTCCGTGTACCAGGCCGCGGCGAGAGCGTCATAAACGCCGATGCGTACGCCTTCCATGGCGCGACTCCAGTTTTCGATGGTGATTTTCGGTTGGTAGTCCGTCCGGCTATAGACGTGCTTGACCAACTCAAGGGCAAGGCCCTCCTCGGGAAGCGTCCGATCGGCGTAAGGCGGCGAGGTGTTTGCCAGCAGAGTGATCTCCTCGCCTGCCAGCGTTATTGCAGGCAGCGCCAGCAAAAGGGCGAGTAAGTATGATGCCGCCATTCGTAACATGCGTGACCCCAGAAGCTTTCTTTTTCACAGTGGAGGGCTATGGTAACGCATACTCCCAATAGGTCACGACAGGCAGGTGAACAAATGTTGAAGCCAATATGTAGTCTGCTGGCGATACTCTGGCTGGCGGCGCAGGCTCCAGCGCTTGCGAATACGCTGTTTGATGAGCGCGGCTTTACGCTTGCGGTGATACCGGATACCCAGAATTATCTCGACTATACCCGGCAACGTGAGGCCGGTTTCGCCATCGACAGCGTTGAGCTCTTCCTTGCGCAAATGCGCTACATCGCTGAAAACAGCGCGCCACGGGGAGGCGATATCGCCTTTGTCACCTCCGTTGGCGATGTGTGGCAGCACCAGACTCAGGACATGGATGCGGCCCATGCCGAACGCGGCTTCAAACGCATCAGTAACCCCTACCTCGAAGCGGGCCTCAAAATTTCGGACAAGGCGCTGACGTTTGAGATTCCGCGAGCGATAGAAGGTTATGGCTACCTCGCGACAGCGGGCGTCCCCTTTGGTGTTGCGCCTGGCAATCACGACTATGACGCCATGTGGAGCGCTGCGGGTTTCCCGCCCAACCTCGACAAAGAACGCGGCGAGTTGACCATGACCGCTGCGGATCTCGGCGTATTGCACATCGGCGGCCTCGACAACTTTCGCAGTGCCTTTGGTGAGGCGTCGGATTTCTTTCGCGACAAGGCATGGTATGTTGCCAGTCACCGCGGGGGCGCGAGCAGCGCGCAGCGCTTTGACGCCGCTGGCTACACCTTCCTGCATATTGCACTCGAGATGTCGCCCGACGATGCGGTGCTTGCCTGGGCTGAGAGCGTTATGCTGGACTATCCCGGCATGCCGACGATTGTAACTACCCACGATTATCTCAGCCCCCGCGGTGAACTCAGCGCGGTGGAAATCGTTGACCTGGCGCTGGTCGATCCTGATTACCACAACAGTGCCCAGCAGCTCTGGGACAAGTTTCTCAGCCAGCACGACCAGATATTCCTCGTGCTCTGCGGTCATCAGCACGGACAGGCCTGGCGTGTGGACAATAACCGCTCGGGCCATGCGGTTTACCAGATTCTGGCTGACTATCAAGATCGCGGGCAGGCGGGCCTTGATGCCGGGCAGCCGCGCTCGGGCTTCCGCAACCGACCTGCCGGGATTGGTGATGGATGGTTTCGCCTGATGCGCTTCGACTTCAGCGGCGCAAACGCACGTGTGCACGTACAGACCTATTCATCGCACTACGCCAGTTACTCCGGCGACATGCCCGAGTATCCCGCCTGGTACCGCGATCATGAGCAGCCCGGCATGAGTGATACAGATTTTTATGCCGCTGACGACTATGTGTTGGAGCTCACTGACTTTTTCGACCGCTTCGGGCAGGATGATCCGCCCTGACAAACACCTTGGAACAACAGGAGACAGCAGCTATGCAAGATTTTTCAGGAAAGGTCGCGGTCGTCACCGGCGGTGCCAGCGGTATTGGTCGTTCGCTGGTGCGCGAACTGCTGGCCGAAGGTGCACGGGTGGTGATCGCCGACGTCGAGCAGTCCGCCCTGGATGCTGTGCTTGCTGAGCTTGGATCTGGCGGCGAGGTGATGGGCGTGGTCACCGACGTGTCCAGCCGTGAGTCTTTGGAGAGTCTAGCCGATACAGTCTACGACAAGTACGGTGCCTGCCACCTGTTATTCAACAACGCCGGCGTGGCCGCGCCCTCGGCCAACGTTTGGGAGACCACGCCCAATGACTGGACCTGGGTCCACGGCGTGAACGTCCACGGTGTCGTTTACGGTATTCAGGCCTTTGTGCCTCGCATGATCGCCGGTGGCGAAGAGGGGCACATCATCAACACCTCATCGGGCGACGGTGGCATCTCGCCCTTGCCCTACCAGTCCGTGTACGCATCAAGCAAAGCTGCGGTGTCCTGTATCAGCGAGTGTCTGGCAGCGCAGCTGCAGAGCGAGGGCACAAAGCTCGGTGCTTCAATTTTCTACCCGTCTGGTGGCTTGCTGGACACCGGTATCTGGACAACGGACCGCAATCGACCAGCGGACCTGGCCCGCGAAAGGCCCTATGACCCGGTGCCCACGGTTCAGGACTTTAAGGTCGCGGCAAAAGCTGCGGGTATGGAGCTTGAGTTTCAGGACCTTGATGAGCTGGCACGTTACTGCCTTCAGGGTGTGAAGGACCAGCGCTTTGTCATAATGATCCGGGTTGAAGAAGCGCAGGCGACGCTCGAGGAAAGGGCATCGCGCATTGGACGCGCCGATCTGCCTATCGATCAGGCAGAGATTCCCCAGCTCTGATCAGAGCTGGCTCTCTATTGGCAGCAGCCGGTAGAGGTTCACCATGGCTTTACGTCCGGCGCTAGCCAGGGGCTCACTGTAGACGATCTCCTGGTCGGCGCCTCGGCCGTAAACCCAGCGCAACTTGCCCCCGTCGTCCAGTTCCACGCGGTAGCTGGTTTCTTCCAGGCTCTTCAGCACAATTTCCGTGAAAGCGGCCCCGGTATCTTCACTTTCGATGAACAGGCCCATCTCAGTGTTGATCACGATGGAGCGGGGGTCAAAATTGAGTGAGCCGACAAAGATTGTGCTGCGATCTATCACGGTCGCCTTGGAATGCAGTGTGATCATCTCCGGCTGACCACCCCATTCGTTTTCCCCACCGACGTCATCTGCGCGTATCTCGTAAATCTCAGCCCCCGCCTTTAGAAGCCGCTTACGGTAGCCTCGATAGCGCGAGTGCACGGGCACATGATTGGTCGACGCCAGGGAGTTGGTAACGATGATCACCCGGACGCCCTTGGACAAGATATCCTCGATAATCTTCGCGCCGGAATCCTGTGGGATGAAGTAGGGCGTCACGATAATGATTTCCCGCTCGGCTTCACGGAAGCGACGGCCGATTTCCACGGCGAGTGTCGCCAGGGAGGCGTCACCGGTGGCCCCGGTGAGCTTCTCCGGTGAATCGGTGACCAGCGTTGCCTTTGCAATAACGGGTTTGGCGCGACCCTCGCGGATATTGACAAGCAACTTTGAGTTGACGGCCTTGGCGTAAATCCCGTCCTGCGCGCCCTTGATGTGCCCAGCGATCCAGTCGCGCCACTCATCAAGTTCCTCCGCCGTCGTGGTTTCGCCGAAGGCTTCAATCGGCACTGACAGCTCACTGTTCCAGTAAGCGTCGAAGCCGGCGCTGATGTCCTCCACCACGGGTCCGATGGTCAACACTTCGTAATCGTCGAACTTGACGCCCTGGTTGAGCTCAAAATACTCCTCGCCAATGTTGCGGCCACCCACAATGCTCATGGTGTTGTCGACGGTGAAAGACTTGTTGTGCATGCGCCGATTAGCGCGTTTGAAGTCAAACAGGAAGTTGCTCCACTTGAATCCTTTGCGCGAAACCGGGTTGAAAAGACGCACCTCAATATTGGGATGACTGCTGAGAACTGACAGAGGATGATCAACCCCCGGGCTGAAGATATCGTCAATGAGCAATCGGACCCTGACGCCGCGATCCGCTGCGCTGAGCATCTTGCCTGCGAAAAGGCCGCCCGCTCGGTCTCGCTTGATGATGAAATACTGGGCGTCGATACTGCGCTCCGCCACTTCCATCATGCGCAGTCGAGCCCCGAGTGCCTCCGCACCGCCGGACAAGCCGAAGAATCCGTTGTGGCCTGCATTGTCCGTATGCCACTCGTGGGATAAGCGGCCAAGCGCCGTATCATGATCGACAGACAGGGCGCTACTTTCGTCCCTTGGGTAATCGAACGGTACAGAACCACAGGCCACCAGCAGTAGGACAGCGCTGCTTAGCGACAGCAAGCGAAAAGCTCGGGACATGATTTTGATAATGCCTTGACCTTGATAGTGCGTCACACGCAGCGGTAGCGATGCGCAGGTTATAATGGAGTAATGGATGATAGCAGAAACACGATAACGCTCTGGGTGGATGCAGACGCCTGCCCAAAGGTGATCAAGGAAATTCTATTTCGCGCGGCCAAGCGCGCACAGTTGCCACTCTATCTAGTGGCCAACCATGCCCTGCAAACGCCTAATTCACCCTTCATCAAGTCGATTCAGGTGCCGGCAGGCTTTGACGTGGCCGATAATCATATCGTTGCCCATCTCGAGCCGGGTGATCTGGTGATCACGGGCGATATTCCGCTGGCCGCTGAAGTGATCGAGCGCGGCGGACATGTCATCAGCCCGCGGGGAGAGCGCCTGACCGCGGACAACATTCGGCCACGTCTGAACATGCGCGACTTCATGGAGACAATGCGCTCCAGCGGCGATGTCCGCGGCGGGCCACCGCCCCTCGATGCCCGGGACAAGCAGCAATTTGGGAATGCGCTCGATCGCTTTCTGGCGCGCGTGTAGCTGGAGGTTTACTGCATACAGCGAATGGAGCAGGCGCGAGGCGTCAATGTCAAAGCTTCGGTAAATCCATTACACTGCGCTGCACGATATCGACCGACAACTAGTATGAAAAAAATCGTTCTGCCGGTATTTGCAGCACTTTTAATTACCGGCGCCTGGCTGCTCATCGGAGATTCGGATCCCGCGTTTCAGGTGGAAGAAGGGTTTACCGCACTGTACGACGGCCAGAGCCTGAGTGGCTGGCGCAAAATTGGCGGCGACGCGACCTTCAGCGCGGATGGCGAGAGCATCGTCGGGCATCATGGCCCGGGCGAAAACACCTTTCTCAGAACGGAAAGCGACTTCGAAGATTTCACCTTACGCTTGCAAATGCGCTGGGATGAGCCCGGTAATTCGGGCGTTTTATTCCGCGCGCAACAGCGCGGGGGAAATGGCCGCGCCTTCGGTTATCAGTATGAGCTTGACGCAAGTGAGCGTGCCTGGAGCGCCGGGGTTTACGATGAGGCCCGCAGGGGTTGGCTGTTCGACCTGGAAGAAAACCCGCAGGCGCGCGCAGCGATCAGGCTCGATGACTGGAACGACGTCGAAATAGAGGCCCGCGGAGCTCGCATCACCACGCGTATCAACGGCGTGCTTGCTGCCGATCTGGTTGATGGGCTGGACGACAGCGGCTATATCGCGCTACAGGTACACAGTGGCGGGCAGGGCATTATGCGCTGGCGCCGAATCCGCATTCAAGAACATGAGCCACTGGCGCGCGAGGGCGTTGGCCTGTCGCGCACGGAGGACTGGCGCCAGCGAGGCTTAACAGACTTTACTGTGGTAGATGGAAGTCTCGAGGGGCGTTGGACCGGGGAGGAGAGCCTGCGCGCGAATGCCAAGCGTCTGCTTGGAGATGCGCTGATTCAATTCGAGCTGCCGTTCTGCGAGGGCGGTGAGATACGCGTCCGCGTGCGCAGCAACGATGGCCCCAGGGGTGATACCTATGCTGAGCTCGCGCTGGCGGGCAATACAGCCACCGCGAAGATCGTCAATGCATCGGGCGTGCAGTCTTTTGACCCCATCGTCCTGCCCGAGGCCGATAGCTACCCGGTGAACTGGGTCAGCGTTGGTGATGCTATGACAGTGACCGTCGGAGAAGTCGACGTGCTCCGGCAGATGCGGACCGGGGTCGGCGGACGCGGTCGCTTTGTGCTTGAAGCTGACCCCTGTGGTGATGCCCTCATGATAGCCGGATTGGCGTGGCAGGATTTGAAGCAGCGTGGCGGTGAGGTCGACTTTTACAAATTGCTGGATACCAGCCCGGCTCCGCCCCTGAGCCCCGAGGAGGCACTCAGTCGCTTTCGCGTTGCGCCGGGATTCGAGATCGAGTTGGTGGCCGCCGAACCGATGGTTGAAGAGCCTGTTGCGATGGCCTGGGATGAGTTTGGTCGGCTCTATGTTGTGGAGATGCGCGGGTACATGCGCGATGCCTATGGCAGCGACACCGATCTTCCCGTTGGGCAGATAGTGCGACTAAGCGATGACAATGGCGACGGCCGTATGGACCGTTCTGAGGTTTTTCTCGGCGAATTGGTCAATCCGCGAGCAGTGGCTGTCATAAACGAGGGCATACTGGTTGGTGAACCTCCAAACCTGTGGCTATGCGACCTGCCCCGGCGCGAGGCCTTGTGCGAGAACAGGCGTCGGGTGGGCGATTATGCGCCCAATCTGGACGCCGGCAACATTGAGCACCTGGAGAACGGCCTGCTCCCGGGTATCGACAACTGGCTGTACAACGCCAAGTCAGATCGCCGTATGCGCCTGGTGGGCGGCGAATTGGAGGTCCAGCCCAGTCTGTTTCGCGGACAGTGGGGTATTGCAAAGGATGACGTAGGCCGGCTGTACTACAACCATAACTCCACCTGGCTCATGGGAGATCTGTTTGCCGCGGAAGATATCGTCGATGGCAGCGGCGATACCCGCGACTACGCCGGCCTTGGCCTGAACCTGACGGAAGCCTCACCGGTCTATTCGGTGCGGGTGAATCCCGGCGTGAATCGAGCCTATCTGCCAAACACCTTGCGCGCTGACGGTCGTCTCGCTAATACCACCGGTGCCAGTGGCCTGGCGATTTACCGTGGCAACCAGTTCCTTGATGGCTATAGGGGCGATGCTTTCGTGCCGGAGTCGGCGGGGAACGTGGTTGCCCATATCCGGGTGAGTGGTGATGAGCTCGGCTTTTCTATTGAGCAGCAGCTCTATGCAGATGAGCAGTGGCAGCAGCGTGATTTTCTCGGTTCCACTGACGAACGTTTCCGCCCTGTTGATGCCGCCAATGGGCCGGATGGCGCCCTCTATGTGATTGATATGTACCGCGGTATCGTCCAGGACGTTGAGTACATGACCGACGAGCTCCGCGAGCAAGTGTTCCAGCGCGGCCTGGACGGACCCATGGGAATGGGCCGCATCTGGCGCGTGCGTCAAGCGGCGGGTCAGGAGCAGACCTTTGTCTATCCGGGCGGGAAGTCGCCTGCAGAACTGGTGGCACTGTTGCAGCACGATAATGGCTGGGTACGGGATACCGCGCAGCGACTCCTGCTCAAGCACAAGGGAGAGCAAACAGAAGCGCTGCGAGCGCTCGCGCTTGCCGAGAATGACCTTGCTGCCATTCATGCGCTTTGGACGCTGGCAGGCCGTGGCGAGCTGCTGGCTTCAACGGCCGTTGAGGCAGCTCGCGTCGGCTCGGTGCACCGGCGCCAGCAGGCGCTGCGTGCAGCCCGGGAACTGCTGACGCTGGAGCAGTTATTGGCGCTGGTGGAGGCCAACCAGCAGGCATCACCCTTGCTGCGAATGCAGCTGACTTTCCTGCTGGGTGACCATAACAGCGACGCGCGGGCTCGCGACGCAATCATTGCTCAGATAGCGGACGATGATGGCCAGGATCTGCTCGCCCAGGCAGCGGTGCGAGCGGGCCAGGGAGCCGAGCTAGCCATGTTAAAAGATGCTTTAGCCGCGCCCGGTCTGGCGCTCCCCAGTGAGAGCGGTGCGCTCGTCCTTGCGCAGCTGTCCCGAGCAGCCTATCTCGCGCTGAGGCCGGATACGCGCTCGAGCGAACCCGCTCCTGAAGCTCTCGAGGACTTCCTTACACTGGTAGCCAGCTCCAGCGGTGAGCAGGCGTGGCAGCAGGTCGCCATGCTGGAGGGCCTTGAGGAGGTCACCCTGGCCAGCGGATTTACCCCGGCCGCGCTTCCAGCCGCACCGCCAATTTTTGCCGACGGCTCGATTAGCGAACTGGATCCGCTATGGGATGCGAGGCTTCGAGGCCGCCGTGCCTTTACCTGGCCCGGCGATGAACTGGCTATGGGTATCGAGCCACTTAGCCCGGAACAGCTCCTGCTGCTTGCTCAGGGTGAAGCATTCTATGGCCGCTGCGCTGGCTGTCACGGTGCAGAAGGTGCCGGCATCACTGGCCTGGCGCCGCCGCTTGCAGGGGCGACCTGGGTCACAGGCCCACCTGAGTGGCTCGCGCGAATCATCCTGCAAGGGATGACTGGCCCTGTCACAGTCAACGGTATCGAGTGGAACGGTGTGATGCCACCCCATATCGATATGGCCGAGTTGGATGATGCGACCCTGGCAGGATTGATGACCTACCTGCGGCGCTCGTTCGGCAACCAGGCTGATCCGGTAAGCGAGCAGCAGGCTGCCGAGATTCGACTTGCAAGCCAGGAGCGAGAGATGCCCTGGACGGTCGAGGAGCTCGAAGGCGTGCCTTTCGATAGAGGCTTCGATCGTTTTGTCGGTAAATACGCGATCAGTTTTGTCACCATGACGATCTCCGAGCAGGCGGACGGGCTCTATTTATCAGTGCCCATGTACGGAGAAGGACTTGCTGAGCAACTTAGCCAGAATACCTTTGCCGCTGCCGCCGGCGGGGAAAGCGTGCGACTCGAGTTCGCCGCCGAGCCCGGCGGTGAGGTCAATACGATGTATATGTATCGCAACGGCGAAAAACTTACCCTGAAACGCAAGGAATAAGCTTGGCGAAAGTGACGACATTGAGCCTTATCAGACCTGCAGCGCTGGCAGCGTCTGTGCTCACAGGCCTGGTCGCGTGCGGCGATGATGAGATCATTGCGGCGAGTGAGTGCGTGAATAGCTTGAGCGAATCCGAGCAAGCCGCAGGCTGGCAGCTGCTTTTTGACGGTGCGGATCTTTCGTCGTGGCGCAGTTACCAGGAGGATACGCTAAATGATGGCTGGGGCATTGAGAATGGCTGCCTGACCCGGCTCGGGCTTGGCGGTGATGTGATTACGCGTGAGCAGTTTGGCGATTTTGAGCTCAAGCTTGAATGGCGCATTTCAGAGGCCGGAAACAGCGGCATTTTCATCCGCGGTGATGAGTCCGGGAAGAGTATTCACTGGACGGGTTTTGAGATGCAGGTTCTCGACAATGCCGGCCATCGCGACGCCAAAGACCCGAGCCATCGAGCCGGCGCCTATTACGATATGATCGAGCCCGACCACGACACCAGTCAGCCCGTTGGGTACTGGAACCAGGTGCACATCATTGCCCGTGGGCCCGCGGTTGAATTCTGGCTAAATGGCCGACAGACCGCAGCGTTTGAGCAGGGCAGCGCCGCCTGGCAGGCGCTCTATGAGAAGAGCAAGTTTACCGATCGGCCCGCTTACGGCAGTTTGCTGAAGGGACACATTGGTTTCCAGGATCACTGGGACAAGGTCTGGTATCGCAATATCCGTGTCCTGCGGCTCGATTGATCAGGTTGTGATGATCAGGCGTAAAGCCTGCAGCTGCAGGTTGGCATGGCGGATGTGGATCGCCGACTCCTCGATCCGATAGCTCAGATGCTCAAGCTCCTCGTCGCGGATCGACGGGTTGACCTCCCTGAGGGCGGTGAGCCTCGAAAGCTCTGCCCCCAGCGATGCGCGCATGGCCCGCTCTGCTTCATCAAGGATGCCCTCCAGGCGCGCCTGAGCGTTTCTTGTAGCACTGTGCATCTTGCTTTCTACCTCTGTATGCACCTGTTTGATCACAGCCAGGGCCGTCGCTTTCTTGACCTTTTCCACCAGCTCATTGAGCCGCGTATGAGGTACCAGCTCCGACAGGTCCTTGCCGCGAGCGTCGACCAGCAAGCGTATCGGTGACAGCGGCAGAAAGCGTTCAACCTGCAAGGCTTTGGGTGCCACGCAGTTGATGGTAAATACCGCTTCCAACAGCATGGTGCCAGCGGGTATGCCGCGTAGCTTCAGCGTACCCATAGCGGCGTTGCCCAGCTCGGTGGACTGAACCATATCCATGGCTTCAACAAGCATGGGGTGTTCCCAGGTGAGGAAGGTCATGTCTTCTCGAGCCAGCGCTTTGCTGCGATCAAAGGTGACTGTCGTGCCCTCCTCAGGCAGGTGCGGGAAGTGGCCAGTGAGCATATGCTCTCCCGGTCTGAGCACCATTGCATGTTCCGAATGGAACTCGTGGTCTACGCCATAGGCATCGCACAAGGCTTCCAAATAGAGGGGTAGGACATCGCTCCTGTCCTCCGCGTCAATTGCTTCGATAATCCCCGCTGCGACCTCGGTCTTGCAGGAGTTACGCTCGAGCAATCTGTCGCGGCCTTCACGCAGTTCCAGGCGCGTCTCTTCGGTGAAAGCCCGCGTATCATGAATAAGCTGCTCGAAGGCGTCGTTTCGATCAGAAAGCTGCATCATAAGTCGGCTTTGAAACTGCTCGAGTATCAGGGTTCCGGCGGAGCAGCTGTCGCGAAATAGATTGAGGCCCTCGTCAAACCATCGTAGCAGCGTCTCCTGGGCAGTACCCTCAAGGTAGGGCACGTGAATCTGTACGTCCTCGCTCTGTCCGATGCGATCGAGCCGGCCGATGCGCTGCTCCAGTAAATCCGGGTTGAGCGGTAGATCGAACAACACCAGGTGATGGGCAAACTGAAAATTGCGTCCTTCGCTGCCGATCTCCGAGCACACCAGGGTTTGAGCTCCGCTGTGTTCTTCGGCGAAGTAGGCTGCGGCTCGGTCGCGTTCGATAATAGTCAGGCCCTCATGGAAGGCGGCAGAGCGAATACCCGCCCGCAGGTGGAGATAGTGTTCCAGGGCTATGGCGGTATCCTGGGCCGCACAGATCACGAGGACGCGGTCCGGCCTCAGCGCTTTCAGATGCTGCACGAGCCACTGCACGCGCGGGTCAAAGTTCAGCCAGCTATCATCGATGTAAGGTAACTCCGGGTGCAGGCGCTCGGCGAGTTCGGGCGATGGGTGCGCGTATTCGTCGGGTACTTGTAATGGGTACTGGTGGAGCGCGCGTTCCGGGAAGCCCTTTACCGCAGCACGGGTATTGCGAAAAAGCACGCGGCCGGTACCGTGACGATCCAGAATTTGTTCAACAATGGCCTCGGTCGCCTGCTCCGGGTCAATCCCCGCGGGAAGTTCCCCCACAGGCTCCCCCGCCTCCAGAGCATCCAGCAGATCACTCCAATGGCGATAGGTGCGCTCTTGTTCAGTAAAGGCTTGAAGGTCATGAAAACGCGACGGGTCGAGCAGACGTAAACGGGCGAAGTGGCTGGCCTGGCCGAGCTGTTCGGGCGTCGCTGTCAGTAACAGCAACCCGGGAACCTGGGAGGCAAGGTTTTCAACGAAACGATAGTCTGCTCCCGCAGACTCGGGAGACCAGTGTAGGTGATGGGCTTCATCTACGACCACGAGGTCCCAGCCGGCACTGACGGCAAGCGCCTGCATCGCCTCGCTTTCGCCGAGCAATTCCATCGGGCACAGCACCAGCTGTTCCATCTCAAAGGGGTTTTCGTCGGCTGCGGCTGCCAAGCGCTCGGCGTTGAACAGTGCAAAGCGCAGATTAAATCGACGGAGCATTTCCACCAGCCACTGGTGGAGGAGGCTCTCAGGCACCAGCACCAGCACTCTACCCGCGCGACCGGTGTAGAGCTGCTGATGAATGATCATGCCTGCCTCGATGGTTTTACCGAGTCCAACCTCGTCGGCAAGCAACACGCGCGGCGCATGGCGAGACCCCACCTCATTGGCAATATAGATCTGGTGAGGTAGCAGGCTGGTACGTGAGGCCTGCAGGCCCCGCGCGCTCGATTGTTGGAGTCGGTCCGCCTGCAGGAAAGTGGCGACGCGTAGCGCGAAATCGCTGTTCTTGTCGAAGTGGCCGTTGAGCAGGCGTTGCTGCGGTGTTGTTAACTGCACAAAGGCGTCAAGTTCCAGCTCCGATATGGTCTGCTCGCGATCATGATGATCAATGCCGGTATAAAGCAGCAGGCCATTCTGTTCACTGACGCCCGTAACCTCGAGTTCCACTGCCTCGACCGTCGATATATGATCACCCACCTTGAAGCGAAGCCGCGTCAGGGGTGCGTTATCCGTGGCGTAGGTGCGCTCTTCGTTGACCGCCGGAAAGCTCATGGTGACCCGCCTGCCGTCCAGCTCGACGACAATGCCGAGCCCCAGCTGGGTATCCGCATGGCTGACCCAGCGCTGGCCGATTAAATACTCCACTGCGTCTCCTTGAAGAACAGCTCGGCGCTGTTGCGGTAGGCCCGTTCGAGCAGGTGTTCGACAGGCATTTCTTTAACCTCGGCTACGCGCTGGGCCACAAATGGCAGGAAGTAGGGCGCATTGGGTTGCCCGCGATAGGGTACCGGCGTCAGGTAGGGGGAATCGGTCTCCAGCAGGAGCCGATCAAGGGGCGTTATCGCGACGGCCTCGCGGACGTTATCGGCCTTCTTGAAGGTTGCGATGCCGTTGAATCCCAGCATGAACCCAAGCTCCAGTGAGCGCTCGGCCAACTCAAGGCCCGAGGTGAAGCTGTGTATGACGCCTCGACGGGTCAGGCTGGTGGCAAAGTTCGCCAGGATAGCAGCCATGTCTGCGTCGGCATCGCGGGAATGGATAACGACTGGCATATCCAGGTCCGAGGCCAGTTGCAGCTGTTGTTCGAAGACCTGGCGCTGCACTCGTCGATCTGCGTGGTCATAGTAGTAATCGAGCCCAATCTCACCGATAGCCAGAATGCGTTCGTCCATGGCGTTGTGCCGTATGCGCGCGCCGACCTCGTCATTAAACTGCTCGGCTTCATGAGGGTGAATACCCTGCGTTCCCCAGACATCGGTAGCCTCGCGGACAAGCTTCATCACCACATCCAGATTGTCGGGTGAGACAGCGATCGTGATGGTCCGTTCGATGCCCACTTCGCGGCCACGATCCAGTGTCGTGAGCAGGCTGTCCTGGTCAAGATAGTCCAGGTGGCAGTGCGTCTCGATGAGTGGTGTCTCGAATCGCGGTATGGCTGGGCGTTGCTTCTTGCTCATGATCCCGTGGTGGTGGTCAAAGTGGCGCAGGTCTGCCCGAAGCGCGCCATAGTATGCGAAAACGCGGGCCTTAAGCGAGTCCTGTCCAGTATTAGTAGCTTATTGTGCGGCCTGTGTGCGCAGGCGTTCAAGTTGCTGGAGTAGCTGCTGCCAAAACCAGTCATGCAGGGGTGAGTTGGCAGTGCGGCGATGGCGTACCAGGGCATAACTCATGATGTGCCTGTCAGCCTCTGGCGAGGACAGGGCCGCGATACCTGCCGACGTAGCCGGATTCTGCGCGACAAAGCCAGGCGCGCGCATGTAGTAATCTGTATTGCGCAGTATTTCCAAGGCCGTCAGCAGGTGAGAGGTTTCGAATGATCCTTGCAGTGGATTGCGCCCGCGCCTATTGGGTTCCGAGAGTTGCCCTGGCCGGAGCTGGCCGGCGTCGGCGACATAGAGTTGGATGACCGGGTATAGGGCCAGACGGTCCCAGGTAATGTCACCGTGACAAAGTGGATGATCGGCCCTCACCAGGATAGCCGGTGGCCCTGCGCCCAGTGAGACGACGTCGTAGTCTTCTCCGTAATGGTTTTGCTCAAGGTGGATGGCGAAATCCAGGTTGCCGTCAGCGAGCTGCTCCAGCTGGTTTTCAACGCGAGTGATAGTACGAAGACTCAAGCGTGGTGCCACCTCGTGGAGCTCCTGTACGAGGCCGGGCAGTAGGGTTGCCCCAACATATTCAGACAACGCGAGGGTGACCTCGCCGGTATGGCCATAGGGCTCAAACTCGGTACCAACTACCAGCTGGCCGAGATCACCCAGTAGCTGGGCCAGGGGGGCAGCCAGGGCCTGTGCGCGGGGTGTGGGTCGCATGCCGTGACTACCCCGGGTGAAGAGTGGGTCGTCGAACATGTCCCGCAGGCGCCCCAGCGTTTTGCTCATGGCGGGTTGGGTGATATTCAGGCGTTGAGCCGCGCGAGAGACGCTGCACTCTTCAAGCATAATATTAAGCGAAATCAGTAGGTTAAGATCGCTTTTTAGAAGCTTTCTAGGTAGTGTGCTCACCCTGATATAACCTGTGATCATTCCCGGCATGAGAATAATACATTGGATGAATATCAGGAGCCAGCATAAGCTAGGTGCAACTCAGTAGCGGGCCCCGCGTAAAGCGGGGCGAGCAGGCATCTCGCCTGCCCATGGCAATACACCATCCAGGTCCAACCGAGTTTTACAAACCCGCCGCAAGGCGGGTTTTTTTATCGTCCCGATTTGGCTTCGGCCGCCGCTGCCGTAGCGTTTGTGTCGACCGCCCGTAACTTGGGTACTACCCGAAGATCGGGTCGCCTTGCCGCTTTTGGCCGGGCCGGCGTTTTGGTAGTGGCAACCGCTCTGGGTTTCGCGCTGGCTTTGGCCTTACGCTTGGTGGCGGTCTTTGCGCTGGGTGCTGCCTTGCGCCTGGGCGCCGCTTTCTTCCTGGCGGGAGCCTTTTTTGTCGTCGACTTGGCGGCGGCCTTGGAGCGGGCTTTCTTGCCCGCGGCTGCCTTGGCCTTTGCAGTGGCGGTCGCCTTCGCCTTCGCTTTGGCTTTGGCCTTGCTGGCGCCACCGGTCCGGCCACTGGCCTTGCCCGTCGTCTTGCGTTGGCGTCTGGGCGAGTCGATCTTCGCCTTGGCGGCAACTTCGGCTCGACTGGCTTTGGGCGGCGCCGCAAGCGCAGTCGCTGCTGCGTACAGCTCCTCGTAAGAAGCGATCAAACAGTCATGGTAGAAACTGGGCTTCGTGATGATGTCCCGATCCGCGAGCACCGCCATGGTAATCTTGTTGGCATAGCTGAACACCGCATGGAAAATGCCCATCCCTGGCGTCAGTACGCCCAGGCCATAATAATCGACCAGCCGCGCACCCGCGCAGTAAAGATCAAAGTTCGGACCCGGCACATTGGTAACGACCGTGGAGATATTCAGTGGGATGTGCTTCGACAGATTATTGCGCGACCAGAAGCCAGCCGCTGTGCGAGCGACGGCGGGGGAGACGGCCCCGACGATGCGGAGAACGTCGACCATTGGGCTGACTTCACCGTCCTGCTTGGCCTGGCTCGCCGACAGGTTGATCTCGCGCAGTCGCTGTAGGGGGTCTTGAATATCAGTATGCAGCGAGCAGAACACCGAGCCCACCTGGTTGTTTTCATCCGTAGCCTCGCGACGAGCACGCATGTTTAAAGGGATGCCCGCGGCCAGGGAGCCGTCGACGGCTTCGCCCTCGGCTTCAAGGTAGCGCTGCAATGCGCCGCCAACGACCGTTAGTGCAACGTCGTTGATGGTTACGCCAGCGGCGTTCTTGATGTCCTTGAAGCCCGCCAGCGGAAACTCAGCGGCGTCGAACACCCGATGCGGGCCAACCGGACGATTGAGCATAGTCTTGGGTGCCGATACGTCCGGCGCCGGAATTTCGTCGCGCGCAATTTTCCATAGGTATTCGCCCATGGCGCGCGTATTTTTGATCGTGCCTCTGGCGAGTTCCAGCGAGTTCTTGACACCGTTGATTGAACCTTTGGTCAGCAATTCGGCGAAGGACGGTTCAGTATCGACCAGGCGGGGCTCCGTGTCAGGCGCGTCTTCGCCCGGGTCGGGGACGAGGTCGTGGAGCAGTGCGATAAATGACTGACCCCCGGCGCCGTCGACGAGCGAGTGGTGCATTTTGGTGTAGACGGCGAATGAGCCCGGCGGCAGGTTGGGAATATTATCCAGGCCTTCGATGATGTAGGCCTCCCAGAGGGGGCGAGACATATCCAGGGGCCGGGAATGTAGTCGGGCAATCTGGATACAGAGCTGGCGCCAGTCTCCGGGTTCCGGCAGGGCAATGTGACGTAGATGAAACTCCACGTCGAAGTTTGCATCTTTTACCCAGTAAGGCCTGTCGATACCGCCAGGGACTTCCACAAGTCTCGTGCGGAAGAGCGGATGTCGATCGAGGCGACGTTCAAAGCCAGCGATAACCTGCTTGAACCGCACTTTGCCGCCCGGGGCCGTTGAAGGGTCATAGATGCCAAGGCCGCCGATGTGCTGCGGAGTATTGTTTTGCTCCAGGTTGACAAATGCTGCGTCCAGAATGCCTAACTGTTTCATGTTCGAATGCCTCTCCGGGGCAAGTTTTTCAGATAGCATAGACCCAGCCGCCGCCGGTAGAGCGGGGCAGGGCCATCGAGTTCGGGAACAACCTGCACTGGAATGGTGTCACTTGTTATGCGTGCAGGGCGGGTGTTATAGCACTATCGCGCGGGCATGGCCAGATTACTGATTAACTTTTAGGCAACTTGTTGAATAATTGGAACGTCCTCGCGGTGCTGTCAGTCGCACTCATTGCGTCCGCAAACGCGCAGGACCACGAGCCCTATGGCCGGGATTTCTGGCGCAGCGACGCGCCGGCGCAGGCCGCCGTCGAAGCTGCGAAGCCGCGGACACCGCCTTCTGCCGCCGAGCGCCGTGCGCTCGAGGAAAGACTGCGAGAGATGGAGCTCGATGGCGGGCCCTATGCCGACGGACTTTCTGAACCGCTTTTTGATCTCGGTCGTGCCCTGGAGGGCGCAGGAGACCCTGAAGATGCACTGCCCGTGTACCAGCGCGCTTTGCATATTCTACGAGTGAACGATGGCCTTTATTCACCGCGACAGGCGCCTTTAGTACGTGCGATTTTAGATTTGTACAGAACCAGCGGCGATCTGCCTGCGCTGGATGATCGCTACGATTACTTCTTCCGCCTATACGGTAGCGGACAGGCGCCCTATGACGATGTGCGACTGAGGGCGGCGCTGGAGTACCTGCGCTGGCAGCAAGAGGCGTATCGCGTGGGTCTGCCCGGGGACCAGGTTGGGCGCCTGGTAAATGCGATGGAGCTCGGTGAACGGATTCTTGAGGGTGTCCGGGTGGCCAGGAATGTGGACTGGTCATGGCAGCGGGACCTTGTTCTTACGCAACTGCGAACGCTCTATCTGCTGCATTACGAGGTGGCACCGGTGCTACGCATGCAGGAACAGCTGGGGCAGCTGCGCGGATCGCCCATACCTGCGTTGGGCACGGGGCAAAACTCCGAGTTTGAAGACCAGCGCGCCATCAACCTGGCGCGCTCGCTTGAAGGGAAGGGGCGTAGCTTGCTGTCGATATCGCTGCCTGCCGCGAGGGCTGCCGGCGCAGATGAGCTCGCACGCATACATCTGGAGCTCGGCGACTGGTTGCTGTGGCACGACAATCGGCGCAGCGCCTTGGCTGAATATGGCAAAGCGGAGGCGCAGCTTCGTGAGGATAAGCAGGCGGCCCTGCTCGAGCAATGGCTCGGTGAACCGGCCGAAATCCCCGGCAATGGTGCCTTCGGCCCGATCGAAGCGGAGGAGGTTGCGGTGATTGGCTTTACGGCAGACTATCGCGTCGATGCGCGGGGCAGGGTCCGTGACCTTGAAATCACGCCGCTGGCGGGCGTGGAGCCCGCCCGCGCTAATGGCCTTTCGAGGCGTCTGCGAGGCACGCTGTTTCGGCCGGTAATTGCCGGGGGAGAGGCGCAAACAAGCGGCCTGTTGACGAGGCAATACCAGCTCGAGGATTAGGCGCCGTCAGTAGTTTTCGATGCTCAGAATGGCGCCCCTGGCTTTGAGTTTGCCCTTCACCTCCCAGTCGATCAGTTCGCCGCCGTGTCGGTCGATAGAGCGTTCTGCCATCTCAAGGAATGTAGAGCGCTCCGGATCCGCGATCAGGATATGCTTCACGCCAGCTTGCACCGCCCTGTTGACCAGGTTGTAGACTGGATTCACCAGTTCATCCCAGAAACAGACGTCTGCGGCAATGAGCATGTCGTATTCCGACAGGCGCTTTTTCTTAAGTTGCTGAAATCGGGACACCAGTGATTCCGTGGAAACGCCATTCAGCTCAGCAACTGCGTCGAGGTAAGGGAAAACGTCAGGGTCGGCATCGGAGGAGGTGACCGCAGCATCCCACTGGTTTGCGCACCAGATGCCTGCTATGCCCCAGCCGCAGCCCACATCCAGTACGCGACGAGTATGCACGGGTGGGTTGCGCTTCATGTAATCAATCAGCAAGCAGCTCGATTTCCACAGCTTGTTGCCATGAATGCTCGGTTCTATACCCTTGCGTCGAACCTTGCGAATGGCAGGGTGTGATGCTGTGGGCATCACGATCCCGCGGAAGCGCGTGAGAGTTTTGGCTTTTTTCCTATCGGCCACCGGGCCTCCTTACCTCTTGGGATTGATCCATACGGGCGATGTCCAGGCTCGTTCCTGAATGATGGGCGAGTAGAACCGCTCTTGAGCCGGGTCCAGGCAGCATCGGCTGAATACATCTCCGATCGCGCCCCGATCCTGTAGCAAAGCGGTCTGTTCGTCCGCCCTGGCCTGACAGTCAGCATCAAAAGGGTTTACGCCGAAAGCCTGACACTGGCGCGTGCTCCAGCGGCAGCTGGGATTCTCAAGCACGCGCACGTAGTAAAATGCCGGCTGTTCGGAATTATACTCGGGATCACGCCACACGGTGCAGAGATTTTTGTGCCCGCTGCCGGTTGTGGCGCAGGTCTGCGGGTCAACGCTAGCCTCGTTGCCTGCGCTTCCGGCGACGTCATAGACAATTTCGTGCGTCGCTCCCTCATCGTCCAGCCAGCCTTTGATGATCTGGACTCGCTGCAGGTCGGTTCCCGGATGCCCCGGGCTGCCACTGTCCGCGCTAGCACTGACCAGAAAAGCCGGAGAGGACTCAGCGCCTGTTAACGCGCCCCCCATAGGTACGCCACCTGCGTAGGCCTTCGCGACCATATTGGGGTCATCGCAGAAATCGTCAGGATAGGACGGGCCGACGAAAAAGCGCACGATGGGGCGAGTACCGCTGGTGGCGTAAGTCTCTCGCTGGCGCATGTTGTGAAAGATGGCGTCGCGGGAATTTTCCTGTGCCCAGACCACGGCAAGTCCCCCAGGATTATCAAAAAAATGGTCCTGCACATTGCGGTAGCCGCTGTCTCGGCGCCCCAGGTGACCCAGGTAGTTGTCTTCCTCGGCTCCACCGGGACTGGCGCTGTGTGTGTCTGTGCTCCCAATGAAGCCGAGTTTAAAGGGATTAACGCCTGTATCTTTTTCCAAAGCGAGGCCATCTTTCAGCACATTGCGCACCAGATTCCGTCGGCCGAAATCATCTACATCTACCAGTTCGCCGGTGGCCGCGCGCATTTCGCCGAACACCGTCCCCAACATCGACAGGTTGTCAGAGGGTGCCTGCTCGAAATCGCACAATTCATCCTCCGTCGCGACGCCGCGGCCCATGAGTCTGTCAAATCGGCATTCGCTGGCGGCCTTGTGCTGGACCAATTCCACGAGGGGTTCAAAAAACAGGCGGTCTGCGGCCTCCTGTTCATTGGCCGGGTCAGGGAACATCAGTCCACGGCTGAGGTTAGGGTTATGGGGTATTGCCATGACATCGCAGCCATCACTGCCGTCGATACACTCCGCTCGCAGGCGAGACCACAGTTCTGGAAAATTCTGTGAGCCAGTATCGTAAGTTGAAATCGCCGTCTCGGTGACCTGATCATTGCGAAAAATCACATTGCGATGCAGGTTGGAGAAGTTTGGCGCATCGGTGTACTCGTAGCCGACAAAGGTCGTGAACTCGCAATTACTGCTGCGATCGTAGTGTTGCTCGGCAGCGCGTTGAATATCCAACCAGGCGCGGCGATGCGCCGCATCACAATCGCTTAAGCTACAAACCATGGATTGTGCTTTCTGGGCAGAGTCATCAATAACGCCCAGTCCGACCCAGTAGTCTGCCGCAAGTAGCTGTACGAAAAAGTTGTCCGAACGCGTTGCGATGCAGCCTGGGAACCAGTAACCCTTCCAGTCATCGTTATGTGTGCACAGGCGTATCGGCCAAAGAAATTCCGCATGATCCGTGACCGCTGTGAAATCCAGGGGCCGCTGAATTCTAGCGGTGACCGTTTGTTCGCCGTCTGCGTCCGACAGGGTGATAGGCTCACCCTTGGCGTAGCGGTAAGCGCCACCGGGGTCATTGCGCTGGCTGGAAACATAGCTGTCAAAGGAATAGCTGGTGTGAACGTGTAAATCGCCGAACATAGGGCGTTTGGTGTCCGTGTAGTCAGCGCAGGGCTCACGCTGCTCGGTGCGTGCAAAGCCCGCGGAGGAAGCGTGGGTCGTTACACAAGCCAGCAGGCTGGCAGTAGCAGTGATAACAAGTGACGCAGCTCTAAGCACCAGATGAACCCCTATTATTTACGTTATTTGTGTCGTGGCAGGCGGTATATTGTTGCACTGCTTGATTGAATTCAAGGAACCTCAGTTGTGTCCAGCGTCCGAAGTGTCGAACTGCTAGAGAAGAACAAGCCACAGCAGGCGCGCGCCAAGCGCACCTACGAAGCGATCCTGGCGTCTGCCGCGCGCCTGCTCGTGGAGATTGGAGTAGAGCGTATCTCTACCAACCTGATCGCCGAGGGGGCCGGCATAACCGTGCCCGCGCTATATCGTTATTTCCCTAACAAGTACGCGGTCCTGCATGCGCTGGGCGCCGCGCTAATGGACAAACAAAATAGCGCGGGGGAAGCCTGGCTGGCGGAGCAAGCCGATGGGCATGATCCCGGCGTGATTATTGACAGGCTGGATGATCTCCTGCGCCGCACCTACGAAGTTACCCTGGCTCAGGAGGGAGGTGTCGAGATCATCCAGGCGCTCCGGGCTGTTGCGCCACTGCGCGAGGTACGTCTCACGTCGCACCAGCTTTTCGCTCGGCAACTCCAATATTCCATGATAGAACGCTTTGGCCTGCCCGATACCGAAGCGCTCGCACTCACAGCGAGGCTCGCTGTTGACATGGGTTACGCGGTTGTTGAGATGGCACTTGAGACTGATGACCTGCCGCCCGAGCAGGTGCTGGCAGAAGGCGCCAACATGCTGCGGGCCTATGTCCTGGCCCGCATCAGCAGTTTGTAGGACAAAAGTGGGTGTAGAGCCGCTCACTTTGCAGTAGCGGCGGGTCTTGCTGTGCTGCGGACCGTCTGGGTCGCCGGCCGCCGGGTCGCCGGCCGCCGGAGCGCCGGGCGCAGCTTATAGCTTTGCGACTTCCTCGGCCTGCAGACCTTTCGGGCCCTCGACCAGATTAAACTCCACCGTCTGACCCTCATTCAGGGTACGGTAGCCGTCGCCCTGAATGGAACGGAAGTGGACGAACACATCCGCGTCGTTTTCTTCCCGGGTGATGAAGCCAAATCCCTTGGCGTTGTTGAACCACTTTACCGTGCCCTGTACACGTTCATTCATACCACTTTCCTCGGGTTACCGCTTTGCTTTTATTATTGCCAGACGCTTCTGCGCCCGACGCCAGAATCTCTTCAACGAGTACCGAGTACTGCGGCTACAGACGCCGGATAGTTTCCTGCTGCTCATGTAGCTTTGTCAGTGCCTGCTGCAGGCTTTGCAGCTTCTCCCTTTCCTTGGCAACGACCTCGGCGGGTGCTCTATCGATGAAGGCTGGATTATTAAGTTTGCCTTCTACTCGCTTCAGATCGTTTTCGACCTTTTGCACCTCGCGAGCCAGTCGATCTAATTCTGCCTTTTTATCGATCAAACCGGCCATGGGCACCAGGACCTCCAACGCACCGACCAGGGCGGTAGCGGCAGCGGGTGCCTCTGCGCCAGGCTCCAGCCATTCGATGGCCTCTAGCCTGGCAAGCTTTTTCAGGAAGGTCGCGTTCTCTCCAAGACGCTGTTGATCCTTGTTATCACCGTTCCTGAGATAGACTGTGAGCGTCCTGGCGGGCGGGATGTTCATTTCCCCGCGTATTGTTCTTATGCCGACGATCACACCCTTGAGCCATTCTATATCTGCGTTTGCGGCATTGTCCACGGCTTTGTCATCGGCTACCGGGTAGGGCTGTAACATGATAGTGTCGGCCCGCTTGCCTGCCAGGGGCGCCACGTTTTGCCAGATTTCCTCGGTAATGAATGGCATGAACGGATGCAGCAGGCGCAGCCATGTTTCCATAACGCGAATCAGCGTACGCCGCGTGCCACGCCGGGCCTGCGGCGAGGCAGCTTCGTCCTGTAGTGCTGGCTTTGACAGCTCGAGATACCAGTCGCAGTACTGATTCCAGATGAACTCATAGAGCGCCTGCGACGCAAGGTCGAATCGGTAAGAGGCGATTGTCCGCGCAACTTCTGCTTCAGTGCTTTGTAGCTGGCTGATGATCCAGCGATCCGCAAGCCCGAGCTCAACATCGTCCTCGTCACCCGTCCCGCAGTCCTCGCCCTCACAGTTCATCAGCACGTAGCGAGCAGCGTTCCAGATCTTGTTGCAGAAATTTCGATAGCCCTCAATGCGACCGATATCGAACTTGATATCGCGACCGGTTGATGCCAGGGAATAAAAAGTGAAACGCAGCGCGTCCGTTCCATAGGCTGCTATCCCTTCCGGAAACTGTTTACGCGTCGCTTTCTCAACGCGCTGTGCGAGCTTCGGCTGCATCATGCCGCTGGTGCGTTTGGCAACCAGGTCCTCGAGGTCGATGCCATCTATCAGATCAATGGGGTCCAGGACATTGCCCTTGGACTTGGACATCTTCTGCCCCTCGGCATCGCGCACCAGGCCGTGCACATAGACTTTGTGGAAGGGCACCTCCTTGCGGAAATGCAGCGTCATCATGATCATCCTGGCGACCCAGAAGAAAATGATGTCAAAGCCTGTCACCAGCACGGACGTGGGATGAAAGGCCCGCAGCTCTTCCGTGTCTTCCGGCCAGCCAAGGGTCGAAAAGGTCCATAGTGCAGAAGAGAACCAGGTGTCCAGCACGTCGTCGTCCTGGCGAAGCGCAAGCTCGCTGTCGAGACCGTGTTCCTGCCTCACCGCCGCTTCGCTGGCGCCGACGTAGATATTGCCGCTCTCGTCATACCAGGCGGGTATGCGATGCCCCCACCACAGCTGCCGGCTGATGCACCAGTCTTGAATGTCCCGCATCCACGCGAAATATGTGTTCTCCCATTGGCGCGGCACAAATTCGATACTGCCCGTTTCTACGGCGGCAATGGCAGGTTTAGCCATTGCTCGGGCATCGACATACCACTGCCGCGTTAGGTAGGGCTCAATTACCACGCCGCTGCGGTCGCCCCGAGGGACCTTCAGGGTGTGATCCTCGACTCTATCTAAAAGCCCCAGCGCGTCCAGGTCAGCGACAACCTTGCTGCGCGCGTCAAAGCGCTCCATCCCGCGGTAGGCCTCTGGCACCTCATCATTGAGCGTAGCGTCGTCGGTGAGAATGTTGATCATCGGCAAGCCGTGACGCTTGCCCATATCGTAATCGTTGAAGTCATGGGCTGGTGTGATCTTGACGCAGCCGGTGCCGAAGTCCCGATCGACGTAGTCGTCTGCGATGATAGGTATTTCGCGGCCGGTAAGGGGGAGTTCGATGAAGCGGCCTATCAAATGCTGGTAGCGTTCATCCTCAGGATGAACGGCGACCGCGCTATCGCCGAGCATGGTCTCCGGTCGTGTGGTAGCCACGACAAGGTGGCCCTCACTACCTGCCAGCGGGTACCGAAAGTGCCACAGACTACCTTTTTCCTCCTCGGAGACAACTTCGAGGTCCGAGATCGCAGTGTGCAGGGCAGGGTCCCAGTTGACGAGGCGCTGCCCGCGGTAGATCAGGCCTTCCCGATACAGTTCAATGAAGACCTCCTGCACAGCATGACTGAGGCCCGGGTCCATGGTGAAGCGTTCTCGAGACCAGTCCGGCGACGCGCCAAGCCGACGTAGCTGACGCGTAATTGTACCGCCCGACTCAGCCTTCCACTCCCAAACCTTCTCGATAAAGGCCTCGCGCCCCAGTTCCTGCCGGCTGACACCCTCGGCATCCAATTTACGCTCCACCACCATCTGAGTCGCAATGCCGGCATGATCAGTGCCGACTTGCCAGAGCGTATTGTGTCCGGCCATGCGATGGTAGCGAATCAGGGCGTCCATGATCGTTTGCTGAAAGCCGTGCCCCATATGCAAGCTGCCGGTGACGTTGGGCGGCGGTATCATGATGCAGTAGGCGTTGTCCCCGCCCTGGGGCGCGAAGTAACCCTGGCGCTCCCACTGTTCATACCAGTGGGTTTCAATAGCGGCAGGCTGAAAGGTCTTTTCCATGCGTAAGCGTTTCCGGGGCCCGGGTGGCGGTGTCGGCAGGCGGGCGATTATACGGTCACAGGTCGTGTTTTTCGAGCTGATAGCCGCGCTCGCGGTAAAACTTCCAGCTATTGCGCAGCGCATGCAGGCTGCCTTCGTCTTGGGTAACGACTTCCGCTACTCGATGAAAGCGTCCGAAGAAAGGTGGAATTTCAAGCTGCAGGTTGATCAGCAGGTCGTCGTGCCCCTCGGGATCCTGCCCCCAGCCGATGGCGATGCGATCACTGTGCTCAGTGCCCAGCAATCCGTGCGGTAGGAAGGCGGCGGGTCGAAAACTCCACAGAAGTTCGTCCAGCTGCTCAGCTTGCGTCTTGCTTGTCGCATTGATCAGTACGCGATGGCCCTGTTGGAAGGCCTTTGCTGTCAAGCGGGTAGCAATCGATAGACGCTCGTCTTCTCCGGCGCGCTGGACGACGTAAAAGCCAACGCGTGTCACGCCACTCCAGCCCTGTCCATCAGGTAACGGATGAGTAAGCCCACGGGACGTCCGGTGGCGCCCTTCGGAGCACTGTTCCAAGCACTACCTGCAATATCCAGGTGCGCCCAGGGCGTATCTTCAGCGAAGCGTGCCAGAAAGCATGCGGCGGTCACGGCGCCTGCCCCGGGTCCGCCGATATTGGCGATGTCCGCAAAGTTGCTGTTCAGGCTTTTCTGGTAGTCCTCCCATATGGGTAGCCGCCAGGCGCGATCCTGCGAGCTCTGTCCTGCCTCCAATAGCTGGTCGGCGAGTTTGTCGTCATTTGCGAAGAGTCCGCTGGCGTGTGACCCCAGTGCCACGATACAAGCGCCGGTCAGTGTTGCGATATCGACCATAGCTGCGGGTTTATAGCGCTGGGCCCAGGTCATTGCATCACAAAGCACCAGCCGACCTTCGGCATCTGTGTTGAGAATCTCAATGGTCTTACCCGACATGCTGGTCACAACGTCCCCTGGTTTGGTCGCCGTGCTACTTGGCATGTTCTCCGCGGCGGCGATGACGCCAACCACGTTCATCGGTAACTGCATTGACACAACAGCTTTGACTACGCCGAGGACGCTGGCGGCGCCTCCCATGTCGAACTTCATTTCGTCCATCTTGGCGCCTGGCTTTAGTGAGATGCCACCCGAGTCGAAGGTGATGCCTTTGCCGACCAGCACGTAGGGCTTCTCGCTCGCCTTGCCACCCTTATACTCCAGCGCGATGAGCTTGGCGGGTTGTGCGCTGCCCGCGGAGACAGATAGCAGGGAACCCATACCCAGTTCACGCATGTGCTTTTCGTCCAGCACTTTACAGGTCAGCGATTTCTGGCCGCGTGCGAGCTGCCTGGCTCGCTGTGCCAGATAGGTGGGCGTGCAGATGTTGCCGGGCAGGTTGGCGAGTTCGCGCGCTTCATTGATTCCTTCACCGATGTTCGTGCCGCGCGCAAGTTCCCGGCGCGCGCTCGCAGCGCTGTCGTCACCTACGGGTGCCAGCAGCATTCGAGCAAGGCGCTGCGGCGGCTTCGGTTTGCTTAGAGTCTGTGTATAGCGATAGGCGGACACCACCAGCGTCTGTGACAGTTGTCGATAGAAAGCGGGGCGCCCGGAGGCTTTGATTGGCAGCGAGTCTGCGAACAGGGCCGCTTCAGTCGCCTGTGTTGAAGCCAGCGCTTTCTGCACGGTCTTGCAAAACTCGAGTTGCGCTTTCGTATCGAACTTGTCGACGTCACCGACGCCGACCAGCAGCAGTCGATCGGCTCGGCCCTGGGCCGGCAGCAGAGCGTGCTGGCCGCGCTTGCCACCGAAATCTCCGAGCTTGATGAACTTGCGCAGGGCGCCTCCGGACAGCTTGTCGAAGTCGGCGGCGGCACCTTTGAGTCGAGCGGCAGTGCTCACCGGTAGCACTGCACAGGCTGTTTTTTGCTCGCCAGGGACATCGATCTGCTTGGCGCTGAATTTAATGCTCATGGTAAATTCCTTCGTCGTCGTGATTCGCGCTAGTGTATGATGGCCCGCAATTAAACTGAACCTTTAGTCCCCCGGATTCCTGCTCGGAATGAAAATCCTGCGGTTTTTGACGCGTGAAGTAATGACGCACATGGTTGCGGTCAGCTTCGTGCTGCTTGTCATCATCTTCAGCGGGCGTTTCGTCAAATACCTGGCCGAAGCAGCTGTCGGAGACATAGCCGCCGATATTCTGCTGCCGGTGATGTTGTACCGCCTGCCCGGGTTTCTGGAATTGATTATCCCGCTGGGCCTGTTCATCGGTATCTTGATGTCCTACGGCCGCCTCTACGTCGAGAGCGAAATGGTCGTTCTCACAGCCTGCGGTGTATCGCCGCAACGACTGACTGCCTACACTCTGGTGCCGGCAACGTTGGTGATGCTCATCGTAGGGCTCCTGAGCCTGTTGGTCACGCCGCTGGGGGCCGAGCGCGCACAGGCGCTTCTCGACGACCCGGAGTCATCGCAGGGTCTGCAGACGCTAGCGTCCGGGCGATTTCAGTCGCGCCGTGGCAGCGATATCGTCAGCTACGCACAGGACATTGACGCCGAAACCGGCCTGATGGAGACGGTTTTTCTCGCTCAAAGCGGGCGCGATCGCGACGGTCGTCCCGTCATTACGGTGACCTACGCCAAGGAAGGTGAAATCGCGGTTGATCCTGCTACAGGCGCGCGTTATTTCGAATTGCGCGAGGGCTTCCAGTATGAGGGTTTGCCCGGCAGACGGGCCTATCAGATAGCCAGCTTTCAGCGCTTCGGAGAGCGCCTGCCTGAGCCGGAGGGTGGCATACGCACGGCTGCGCCAGTGGACGGCCGACCAACCTTGGCATTGCTGGAGTCTGAAGCGCCCGAGGATAAGGCAGCATTGCAATGGCGTCTCTCTCTACCACTGATGGTGCCCATCGTCGCCGTTATTGCCTTGTGCCTGAGCAAAACGGACCATCGGCGAGGACGCTACATCAAGATGCTGCCAGCGCTGGTTATCTATCTGGTTTATCTACTGTTGCTTATGAATGCTCGAACCGCGCTGGAGGACGGCGCTGGCTTGCCGGGCGGGATTTGGTCGGTGCACCTGGTGTTTCTGATCATCGGCCTCGCGATGCTCTACGGTCCGACCGTACTCGTTCGGAGCGGCAGAACCCGGCGAACTGTGGTGCGTGATGCTCAGGCTTGAGCGCTACATTACCCAGTCTGTGCTGTGGGCCATTCTGCTGGTGCTGATGGTGGTGGTCGGCCTTGACGCCGTCTCCGCGTTGGTGGATGAGGCGGAGGATTCCAGCGAGACCTACGGCTTCGCTCAAATCGGCTACTACATTTTGCTGACGATGCCTGACCGCTTCTATGAGTTTATCGGCCCAGCTGCCCTCGTGGGATGCATGCTGGGGCTGGGCAATCTCGCCAGCTCCAGTGAACTTGTGGTCATGCGCGCAGCGGGTGTCTCCACTGCACGGCTCACCTGGATCGCTATGAAACCTGCCTTTATCGTCGCTGCGCTGGGTTTTGTTATCGGAGAGTATGTCGCACCTCGGAGTGAACAGGCCGCTCAGACCTATCGCGCGCTGGCCCAGCAGAAGCCTGGCGGCTACGCCTCTGATGGGGGCGTATGGAATCGAGAAGGCAATACCTTTCTGAATTTCAACGCCGTGGAAAAGCAGGGTATCGCCCACGGCCTGGTTCTATTCCAGTTTGATGAAAAAGGCGAGTTGCAATCAGCGCTGCGGGCTAACAGGGCGGAATTCCGCGGCGATCATTGGATGATGGAGAGCGTACAGCGGACCACCTTCAGCAGTTGGGAAACTCAGCGCACTCGACACAAGACCTTGCGCTGGAATACCGCGATTACGCCAGACCTGTTATCGATTGAGATGGTCATGCCGGAGCAGCTCTCGATCGCGGATCTTTACCGCTACAGCAATTACCTGGCGGGGCAGGGACAGGATTCTGACGACTACCAGCTTGCGTTGTGGAAAAAGCTGTTGCAACCCCTTGCCGTGTCAGGCCTGGTATTGGTAGCGATTTCCTTTATCTTCGGCCCGTTGCGGGACGGCACCATGGGGTTCAGGATATTTGCCGGGGTCGTGGTTGGCATTACCTTCCGCACGCTGCAAGATCTGCTGGGTCCAGCCAGCCTGGTGTTCGGCTTCTCACCCCTGTACGCAGCACTCGTCCCGATTGCCGTGTGTGTAGCCGCCGGCTTTCTGCTGTTGTCGCGCGCGCGCTAGGTCTTTGTTACCGATTTTTCGGACTTTGGCATGAGCACGAGTTCGCTGCCCGACAGATAGTCGTGCCAGTAGCGGCCGCGCCGATCCACGAGACACCAAAGATAGCCCAGGCCGAGGCAGGCGGCCGACAGGGCGGCCCCAACGCAGCGGCGCAGGCAGTGCTGTAGAGCGAGGTCACCGCCGTCGCTACGCACCAGCTTGACTCGCCAGGCCTGCATGCCCAGCGTTTGCCCGTTTTTTAACCAGAACACGCTAAAAAACGCGATAAGGGTCAGCATGATGAGCAGCCGCACCGCGTTTGGGGACAGGCCGGCGTCCGCATTGCCCGTTGCCAGCGTAAATAACCCTAAGCCAATGCCGACCGATACCATGACCAGTGGCAGTACCAGGAAGGTGTCATAGAGCATGGCCATCAGGCGTCGGCCAAGCCCGGGAGGCAGTAATTCTTCGTCTTTCGTCATCGGCGAGAGTCTACCATCGTGTCATGGGCTCATGCTAAATTGCCGCGAGTAAGAGGAGGGTGATGAAGGTTCTACTCATCGAAGACGATCTCTCAGTCGGCCAGTTCGTGGTTGAGGAACTGCGCGCCGCCGGCCACCACTGTGTGCACCTTGCGGACGGTCCTGCAGGCCTTGAGGCCGGGCGCGCCGGGGGTTTCGACGTGATGGTTGTCGATCGCATGTTGCCGCGCCTGGATGGCTTGAGCGTAGTGCGCACCCTGCGCGCGGAGAAAGTCAGTACTCCCGTACTCTTTCTGAGTGCCCTCGGAGAGGTAGATGATCGGGTCCAGGGCTTGCAGAGCGGCGGTGATGACTACCTCGTCAAGCCGTTTTCAATAGAGGAGTTAATGGCCCGCCTGGAGGTGCTTTACCGGCGTCGCGCGAGCTTTGCCGGGGACGCCGTAACACATCTCGATGTTGATGATCTGCATATGGACCTGCTTAGCCAGACCGTGACCCGTGGTGAACAGGTTCTGTCGCTGCAGCCTCGAGAGTACAAGCTACTCGAATACCTGATGCGTCATGCCGACCAGGTGGTCACCCGCGCGATGCTTCTCGAGCATGTCTGGGGCTACCACTTCGATCCCCAGACTAACGTCATTGACGTCCACATCTCGAGACTGCGTCAGAAAATTGATAGGGAATTTGAGCGGCCGCTGCTTCATACGGTGCGCGGAGCAGGGTATCGGCTTGGCGGGAATACAGACGCAGGCTAAGCCCCGGCAATCGCGATTGCGCGTGCGTGAGGTGCTTGGCAGCCTGACCTTTCGGTATATCGCGAAGTACGTGATTGTGCTGAGTGCCACCGTTTTTCTGCTGCTTGCCGTGCTTTACGCCCTGTTTAGTCGCAACTACTTCAATGAGCTTGGCGCCTCTATTGTGGATGAGCTCGACTCCCTGCAGATTATTTACCGGGGTCAGGGCATGCAGGGCGTGGAGCAATACATCAAGGACTCGGTCACTCGGCCGGCCTTCCACCGCTTCTCATATCTGGTGTTGGATGAAAGTGACATGCCGATTGCCGGAGATCTGCCGCCCGACTCCAGCTACGAGGAATTCGATGACGGCTGGCTGGCGTTCCAGATGAATCTCCTGAACTGGGGAGAGGAGATAGAAGTGGACTTCCTGGCACGGCGCATGCCGCTCGACAGCCGTTACCGAGTCATTGTTGCGCGTTCCTACCGCGACGCTGTCAACCAGGCGGGTCTTGTGGTTTTGACGCTGCTAAGGGCGATGATTGCTACGGTTATTCTCGGCGTTATTGGCGGTTTTCTGAGTGCTTCTCGCACGCTCTCGCAAGTCGATCAGCTCAATATACAGTTACAGCGGATTCTACGGGGTAACCCACGTCAGCGTCTGGATGCTGACGCTCAGAAGGGCTACGTGCGCGATCTGGCATTGATCGTCAACGACACGCTGGACCAGATGGAGTCACTGATGCAAGGCGTGCGAAATGTGTCCGACAATATCGCGCACGATCTGCGCACGCCTCTGACACGCATGCACAACCGCCTAAGCCAGCTGCGCAATCAGCTTGATGATGAAGGGCGCGAGGGTGTGCAGTCGGTGATAGAAGACTGTGACGAACTCCTGTCAACCTTCAACGCGCTGCTGAGAATTTCGGCGCTGGAGTCAGGTGGCCAGCTCTCTGACGCGGCGCAGCTTGATCTGACGGAGCTTCTTGCAGATGTCGTTGAGCTTTACGAGCCACTTGCCCATGCGCGCGGGATAGCCATCAATAACCGGGTAGATCTGCCATTCAACATAAACGGTGACGTTGATCTGCTGTTCCAGATGTTCGCTAACCTTTTGGATAACGCCATTAAGTACTCACCGGGCGGCCGCTCGATCGCGATTGAATTGCAGCGCGCCAGCGGTGAAGATCAGCTCACGGTCATCGTCGCAGATTCCGGGCCGGGTATTCCCGACGCCGAGCGCGAAAATGTGTTTCGCCGCTTCTACCGCTTGGAATCAGCGCGCAGCGAACAGCCCGGCCACGGACTTGGCCTGAGCCTGGCTCGGGCGATTACCCAGTACCATGGCGGTGCGCTGGAGTTGGCCAATAACAAGCCCGGTTTGCAGGTACGGGTGCACCTGCCTAGTTCAGACTCAGGTGACTGACGTCCGGGGCAGCTGCAGATTCTGCTTTGCGCTCGGCGGGAGCGAGCATGTCCGATCCGAGGTCCGCGACCGATAGCCCTTCGAGATTCATCGCCGCAAGTGCGACCGGAGCAGCTGCACAATCGCTGAGATCAGTGCCGTCGGGGCACAGTGAGATGTTGTCGAGTGCCGGCTCCGGTATGGGATCCGGTCCGGGCAGGTTGGGGATGATGCCGGGTTCTGCCAGCGAAAGGTGGCTCACATCCGGGGCGCTCACGCCCTCGTGCGCCGGGGTGCTGACGACTGTGTCGTTCGCTACAAGATCAAGAGCGGCGGTATCTACGGTAACGACTGACTCTTGCTTGCGTTCGGCGCCTTGCAGCAGATCAGCGCCGAGGGGTGCCAGGCTCAGGCCCTCATTTTCCTCGGTCTCCAAGCGACGAACCACGGGCACGGCGCCAGCATCCTCCAGCGCGCGCTTGAACTTCAGTGCGGTCTCTTTATCGCATGCCTTCTTGATCAGCTGTGGCCTGCCACTGAACAGTTTGTCCAGCGTTTCCTTATCCGCGTTAAAAATAGAGGCCAGCTTACTGCGCACGGCAGGCATGGACTGGCCGGGCGCTACCTCACCCTGAAAGTAAACGTTGTAACGCTCGCTCATCGGACACACCCCTCTTTCCTGTCAGGCCCAGTATACTGCCCGTGGGGCAGGCCCACCATCCCGCAAGTACAAGCGGGACATCTAGTTGGTGCCCGATTCTGCTAGACTACGCGCCCTCAATATTCGGAGCCCGCAATGAGCGATCGCGTGCCGACACGCTTTGTCCGTACTCTGCTCCGTAGAGCGGGCGATTACGGTTACGACTTTCAGCCCATGCTGGAACGGGCTGGCCTGGACTTTGACCCGATGGACGCGTCTGCGCCCGGTTATCGCAGCGAGATCAGTGCAATGCAGTACTCGCGCATCTACCAGCAGGTGCTTCGGCTTCTGCAGGATGAGACCTTCGGCATACACGATACCGAAATGGTGGCGCCGGGTGCGTTCCGCATGATGTGCTACTGCGTCATTTCTTGCAACAACCTGGGCCAGGCTATTAAACGCGCCTCGGAGTTTTATCGTACTTTTTTCGACGAGCGGAGTCAGCTAACTGCGAACTTCAGCGAACAGTTTGCGAGGGTGGGCTATCGCACAGTACGCAAAAATGGCGACGAACGTGTGTCTGCACCAGATGCCTATGGCTTATCTATGTGGCACCGTTTTTTTGGCTGGTTGAGTGGTCGTCCTATCGAGCTCAAGCGGGTTGATTTCGCTGGGTCCCCGCCGGAACGCCTGCAGCGTTACGAAGATCTGTTCAGCTGCCCGCTGAACTTCAACCAGCCTAGCAACCTGATGTACTTCGACAGCGCCTGCCTGGCCTGGCCCGTTGTGCATACGGAGCACTCTCTGCGTGAATTTTTGCGCACTGCCCCTTACCAGCTTTTGATCATGGAGAGTACGCCGGACAACGACAACTTATCCGGTCAGGTTAAGGCTATGATTGGACATGACTTCAGCGACGGATTCCCGGGTTTTGAAGTCATTAGCGGCGCGCTCAATATTTCAGCACCCACGCTGCGCAGGCGCCTCAAGCGCGAGGGTACAACCTTCCAACAGCTCAAGGACGAGGCTCGCTGTGAGGCTGCAAAGCTTTGCCTCGATCGCCCGGAACTGTCCATTAACGACGTTGCCCTGCAAATGGGTTTCACCGACCCGAGTGCCTTCCACCGGTCCTTCAAGAAGTGGACGGGTATGACACCCGGCCAGTACCGGGCGCAGCGGCGCTAGGCTATAATCGCGACCGCATATAATCATGTATTCACGCTGGCAGAGTATCCTGGCTAGGCTCATCGAGCCCAGTCCTTGAGGGAGTGCTCTGCGCAAGCTATTCGAGGTGGCGTAATGTCGGTACAGCAGTCGATTGAAAGCAAGTTGATCGCGGGCTTTGAGCCCGGACACCTTGAGGTATCTAACGAAAGCCACATGCACAGCGTGCCTGCAAACTCCGAAACGCATTTCCGTGTGGTGCTTGTGACGGCGGCGTTCGAAGGCAAGCGTAAGGTGGCAAGGCACCAGCAGGTGTATGCCGCGCTCGCGGATGAGCTCGCAGGCCCGGTGCACGCACTGGCCCTGCATACCTACTCACCCGATGAGTGGCAGGCGCGCGATGAATCCGCGCCGGTCTCGCCCGACTGTCTCGGGGGAAGCAAGAGCGAGGCGCTCTGATGTCTGATGTGGTCGTGGCCGCACTGTACAAGTTTGTGGCGCTACCCGATTATGAGGCGCTCCGAGAGCCGCTTCTGGACGCCTGCCGCGACGCTGGCGTTCGCGGCACGCTCTTGCTTGCACAAGAAGGCATCAACGGCACGATCGCTGGCAGTCGCGCGGCTATCGATGAAGTGCTGGCTTATCTGCGCAGCGATGAGCGACTGGCAGGCCTCGAGCACAAGGAGTCCATCGACGACGGTGAGCCCTTCTATCGTATGAAGGTGAAACTGAAGAAAGAGATCGTGACGATGGGGGTGGCCGGCGTCGATCCCAACGAGCGTGTCGGCACCTATGTCAGGCCCTGCGACTGGAATACCATTATCGATGATCCCGACGTGGTCGTCATTGATACGCGCAACGACTATGAGGTGGACATCGGTTCGTTTCGCGGCGCCCTGAATCCGCGGACGACGAACTTCCGGGAATTCCCGGATTGGGTGCGCAGCAAACTGGACCCGGGCAAGCAGCGCAAGGTGGCGATGTTCTGCACGGGCGGCATTCGCTGCGAGAAAGCCTCGGCCTTTATGCTCAATGAAGGGTTCGAGGAGGTCTACCACCTGCAGGGCGGCATCCTGAAATACCTGGAGGACGTGCCAGAGGAAAGCAGTGCGTGGCAAGGAGAGTGCTTTGTCTTCGACAATCGGGTAGCGGTTAACCACGCGCTCGAAAAAGGCCAGTACGATCAGTGTCACGGATGCCGGCACCCCATTACCGAAGAGGATAAGCGTTCCCCCATGTATGAGAGGGGTGTCTCGTGTCCGCATTGCTTCAAGCAGTTGACCGACGCAAAGAAATCGCGTTTCAAGGAGCGACAGAAACAGGTAGAGCTTGCGCGCTCACGCGGCGAGCCGCACATTGCTGCGCCGCCGCCGGCCCGCCAAAAGGTGGTCTCGCGTAAATCCGAAGGCTGCTGATCACTTCGGGTCAGCGGCTGCCGGTCATGTGCGCCTGGCACTTGCTCCTGGCAGCTGCTACCGGATAGCTGCGCGCAGGGCCCCGGCGAAGCGTTCCGTGGGAACAAAAAGACTGATGCCTTCGCTATCGCCCTGGGAGATCACGCCGGTTAGCTCAAAGACGCCCGATGCCGGGTTCCACTGTGTTACCGCACCGCCGGACGCGCCTTTAAAGGCCTCGCAGTTTGTGGCGAGCATGTCGGCGGCCTCGCCGGTTATGTCGCAGTCAGGATGATAGCTGAGCGCCTGTCCGCTACCGCCAGTAAGGCCATCGCCGGAGTAACCGGCCATCGTGACAGGGCGCTCCCGATTTGGAACCTCCCAGTTGACCTGGATTGCTGAAGCAGTTGCGACGGGTACTGCCTTGGCCAGACGCAACACCGCCCAGTCGCTGTCGATATGGCCGCCGTCCGATACGCGCCGCGCCGTCGTGCGCAGGCGCTCCTGCCCAGACGGGGCAAGTACAAAGCTGATGGGTCGCGACAGGTCGGCGTAGTCCTCAATGCAGTGCCAGGCGCTGACGATTGTATTGGAGCGTGTTTGACCAGGCAGCGCTACCAGGGTTGCACTGCATTCCTCCAGGTGATGACGACGACGACCGTCCTCAATCCTTGAACTGGGTACGAGCAGGCGACCCACAGCAAGGAGATGAGGCGGCGCGCCCTCGTCCCACCCGCGCCGGGGTTCAGCCGATCCGTTCTGGCTCCCGAGGCTGCTTAGCAGGCTCCACAAACAGGCTGCGGTTAATTTTCGACGTAGTGGCATAACATGTTGGCCGTGCATCAGGCACGTAGCTTGGCTTGCGAGAGGTGCGAGATTAGCATGGTGCCGCAGGCTTGCGTAAAGACTGCCGTAATTGAGTGGCGTGGAGATGCAGCGATGGCTTTGGACAGGGATCGAGTAGTGGTAGTGACTGGCGCCAGCCGCGGCGCAGGCAAGGGTATCGCCCTGGCGCTGGGCGAGATGGGCGACACCGTCTACGTTACCGGTCGGTCGCGGGAAGAGGGCGACGCAGATCTACCCGGCAGTATAGGCGCGACGGCGAAAGCCATCGATGACGCGGGCGGCAAGGGCATCCCCGTATACTGTGATCACGCCTCAGACGCTGACGTTAAGGTTCTGTTCGATCAGGTCCGTGACGAGCAGGGCCGCCTTGACCTGTTGATCAACAATGCCACCAGCTTGCACGATGCATTAACGCAGACCGGCCCGTTCTGGGAAAAGCCCTTGGCCTTGACCGATGTATGGAACGTGGGCATGCGATCGCACTATGTGGCGACCTGGCACGCGGCGCCCCTGCTGCTGGCGAGCGGCGCGGGACTGGTTGTGAATACCTCGTCCTTCGGCGGTCGTATTTACATGCATGGCCCTGCCTACGGTGCGGGCAAAGCCGCCGTCGACAAAATGGCCCACGATATGGCGGTTGATTTCAAGCCGCACGAGGTCGCGGTCGTTTCGATATGGATGGGCTTATTGTTGACTGAGCGTACCGCCAGGGTTATGGCCGCTGAGCCGGAGAAATACGCCGGGCTGGCTGAAACTTGCGAGACACCTCAGTTCACCGGTCGGGTGATTGATGCGCTGGCCAAGGACCCTGATCTCATATCGCGCAGTGGCCAGGTCTGGATAGGTGCGGAATTGGGCGCAGAATACGGTGTTCTCGACGTGAATGGACGCGAGCCGCCCTCGCACCGCGCGTTCTTCGGTGAAACGACAAGTTTCGGTGACGCGGTCGTTGAGTAGTGATCACGTCGTGCAGCGCAATCAGGTGCTGTAGATAGCCCAAATAGAGGATGCAGGACAATAGCTGGACACCCAAAAATGTCAGTCATCGGCAGGCAGTCTTCCTGACACCGGTGCCGATGTCTGAGCAACGATGTGACGAGAGGGGTATTAGCAATGAGCAGCGATAGTCTGGGCAAAACCTATAGCCTGGGATCGAGTAGGGCCGACGAGTTGATTGCCGCCGCGCGAGCGATGGGACCGGTGCTGCGCGAACGCGCGCCGCAGTGCAAGGCCGAGCGAAAAGTTCCCGAGGCCACCATTCAGGATTTTCAGAACGCGGGTTTCTTCAAGATTTTGCAACCGGAACAATGGGGTGGTTACGCCATGGACCCACAGGTGTTCTATGCGGTCGGGTTGGAAGTGGCGAAGCACTGCATGTCCAGTGCCTGGGTGCTCGGTGTTGTCGCGGTCCATAACTGGCAGCTGGCCGTATTCGACGACCAGGCCGCCAAGGACGTCTGGGATGATGACCCCAGCGTGCTGATCTCCTCTTCCTATGCGCCTGTTGGTAAGGTCGAAGTCGTCGAGGGAGGCTTCCGTCTCAGCGGGCGATGGAGCTTTTCAAGCGGCTCGGAGCATTGCAAGTGGGCTTTCCTTGGGGCCGTAGTACCCAAGGCCGATGCGCCTTTTGACATGGGCAATTACCGAACCTTCCTCGTGCCCATCGAAGACTATGAAATCGTCGACAACTGGGACGTCGTTGGTCTACAGGGTACCGGAAGCCATGACATCATCGTCGACCAGGCCTTTGTACCGGAACACCGGACCCATAAAGCGATGGATGGTTTTTTGTGTGATAACCCTGGGAACGCAGTGAACGACGCGCCTCTTTATCGAATGCCCTTTATGCAGGTGTTTGTTCGCGCCGTCTGCACGGCGAGCCTGGGCGCCGCCGAGGGTGCATTGGAACAGTTTGTGGAGGTCGCAAAAACGCGGCAGGTTGGCCCCAATAAAATGATGAACGATCCCTTTGCGAGGGTCCTTGCTGCGGAGGTCAAGTCCGACATAGAAGATATGAAGCGCACCATGTACCGCAACTTTGAGAGCATGATGGACTGTGCCCGCGCCGGAGAGCCCATTCCAGTGGAGGACAGGATTCGCTATCGCTACGACTCGGCGATCGTTGCGGATCGCTGTCTTGACCTGTCCAGTAAAATGCTGAAGGCTGCCGGCAGCGGCGGTATTCGGCTGGGGAGCGACCTGTTGTCTACTCACCTCGATATCCTTGCCAGTCAGGCACACGTGGCCAATCACTCTACACCCTTTGCCGCTAACCTGGGTGGCACCCTGTTCGGCGCCGAGAACATGGATTACGCGGTATAGTGGCCGCTATTGCCCGTCATTGAAAGGAGCACTGCATGGGAATGATTGGACGATTGCCTGAGGGTAAGTACGCGAACTGCGCCAATGGCTATCGAATACACTATCTGGATGAAGGGGAGGGCGACGTTGTCGTCTTTCTGCACGGCTCCGGCCCCGGTGCCAGCGGATACAGCAACTTCAAGGGCAATTATCCCCGTTTCGTGTCGGCTGGTTACCGCTGCATCGTTCCAGACCACATCGGCTACGGCTTTTCAGACAAGCCCAACGATAGAGATCATCCGCTGGCGTTCTTTGTCGAGTGCATCAAGCAAACGCTGGATGTCGCGGGCGTCGAGCGCTGCACGCTGGTCGGTAACTCGCTGGGCGGCGCCATAGCACTGGGGCTGGCCCTGGATTACCCGGCGCTGGTCAGCAAACTCATCCTGATGGCGCCAGGGGGGCTCAGCGAGCTGCCCGAGTATCAGGCGATGCCCGGTATGCAGAAAGTCTTCAAAGTGTTTGGCAGTGGCGAGCCTGTCACCCATGAGGTTATGAAGGATCTGTTTGCGACCGGGCTGATGTATGACCCAAGCTTCGCAACTGACGAGTTGGTTGAGGAGCGTACCCAGATCATGGGCATCATGAACGGGCATGTGATGGCGACGATGCAGGTGCCGGTCCTTGTTGATCAACTCAAGGACATCGATTGCCCCGTATTGGGCTTCTGGGGCATCGATGAACAGATGATGCCAGAGAATGGCATTATGGCGATGGCGCGAAATCTCAAGAATCTGCGCCTGATACTTGTCACCCAGTGCGGACACTGGGTGATGGTGGAGCACGAAGATATGTTTAACCGCGCATGCCTGGACTTTCTAAATAATGGATAAGCAAGAGATTAACGCCCTTGGTGATGAGTTATACGCGGCGCTTCGTGCGTGCCGTACTCTGGCGCCGCTCACGGATCGTCACCCGGATATTTCTATAGAAGACGCCTACCACATTAGCCAGCGCATGGTCAGCCAGCGGCTTGAGCATGACGGTGAGCGCATTGTCGGCAAAAAGATCGGCGTCACCAGTAAGCCCGTGCAGGAGATGTTGGGTGTTTTCCAGCCAGATTTCGGCTTCCTGACCGACACGATGGTTTACGAGGACGGTGCGGATATTCCTATTGCTGGCAACCTGATTCAGCCCAGGGCAGAGGGCGAGATTGCCTTTCGACTGCAAGATGATCTCGTCGGGCCGGGGGTTACGGAAGCGGATGTCCTCGATGCGACGAAAACCATCATGCCTTGTTTTGAGATCGTCGATTCGCGCATTCACGATTGGAATATCAAGATTCAGGATACGGTGGCCGACAACGCATCCTGCGGTGTCTACGTGTTGGGCAAGAACGAAGTTGATCCACGAGAATTCGATCTGCCGGCGTTGAGAATGCGCATTCATAAAAACGGCGAGTTCCTCGCGGAAGGTCTCGGCAGCGCGGTGCAGGGTAACCCGCTGACGGCTGTCGCTTGGCTAGCCAATACTCTGGGTGAATTCGGAATTCCCTTTAAGAAAAACGAAGTTATTTTGTCGGGCTCGCTGGCGCCGCTGATTCCAGTGGTCGCTGGTGATAGCATGTCGCTCGACATCGAGGGTATCGGCGGCTGCCGTTGCCAATTTGTTTAGCGCAAGAGAAGCGGAATGACAGAAAAAATTAAAGCGGCCATTATTGGGCCCGGAAATATCGGCACGGATCTGTTGATGAAAGCGATGCGTTCAGAAGTTATCGAGCCCGTCTGGATGGTGGGGGTCGTGGCGGATTCGCCCGGCCTCGCACGCGCAGCCGAACTGGGTTTGAAGACCACGGCAGACGGCGTCGATGGGATGCTACCGACGATGAAGGAGGATGGCGTACAGATTTGTTTTGATGCCACCAGCGCCTACGTGCATGCTGAAAACAGCCGCAAGGTCAACGAGCAGGGCGCTGTCATGGTGGATCTGACGCCAGCCGCTATCGGTCCCTTTTGCGTGCCGCCCGTGAACCTCGCCGCGGCGGTTTCCGAAAAGGCCATGAACGTCAACATGGTGACCTGCGGTGGACAGGCCACCATTCCCCTGGTGGCTGCGGTCAGCAGGGTTCAGCCGGTCTCCTATGCCGAGATCGTAGCGACCGTCAGTTCCAAAAGCGCCGGGCCCGGTACGCGCAAGAATATCGATGAATTCACTCGCACCACCGCCAAAGGTATCGAAACCGTCGGTGGCGCAGGCGAGGGCAAGGCAATCATCATCATTAATCCCGCCGAGCCGCCGCTGATCATGCGTGACACCATCCACTGTTTGACGACTGATGAGCCCGATGAGGCTGCGATCACCGGCTCCGTGCAGGACATGATCGCCGATGTGCAGAAGTACGTGCCCGGCTATACGCTGAAAAATGGCCCGGTCTTTGACGGTAAGCGCGTCTCCATTTACATGGAGGTTGAGGGGCTTGGCGACTTCCTGCCGAAATACGCGGGTAACCTGGATATCATGACGGCCGCGGGCCTGCGCACGGCTGAGATGTACGCCGAGGAGATGCTGGCGGGCCGTTTCACGCCGGTCGCCGCCTGAGCCAACAAACGAAGAGTAATCACGATGAGTCTTAAAGGCAAGAAGATCACCGTTCACGATATGTGCCTGCGCGATGGCATGCATCCAAAGCGCCACCTGATCAGTGTGGATGAGATGGTGAAAATCGCATCCGCCATGGATGATGCGGGTATACCCATGATCGAGGTCACCCACGGAGATGGCCTGGGCGGCGCGTCCGTTAACTATGGATTCCCCGCAGCGAGCGATGAGGATTATCTGAGCGCCGTTTGTAAGGCCGTCAGCAAGACCAAGGTATCGGCATTGCTGTTGCCGGGTATTGGTACGGTTGATCACCTCAAAATGGCGGTAGACTGCGGTATCTCGACGATACGGGTAGCGACGCACTGCACCGAGGCAGACGTCTCGGAGCAGCACATTAAGATGGCCAGCCAGATTGATGGCCTGGATACGGTAGGCTTCCTGATGATGGCTCACATGATTGAGCCCGACGAACTCCTAGCGCAGTTGAAGCTGATGGAGGATTACGGCGCAAACTGCGTTTACATCACCGATTCTGCTGGCTATATGCTGCCAGAAGACGTGCATGCGCGGGTTGCCCTGGCGCGCGCTGAGCTTCAGCCGGAAACAGAGTTGGGCTTCCACGGCCACCATAATCTCGCGATGGGCGTAGCAAATTCGATTGCGGCGGTAGAAGCGGGTGCTAACCGAATCGATGGCTCTATTGCCGGACTCGGGGCCGGGGCTGGCAACACGCCGCTGGAAGTATTTATCGCGGTTTGCGACAGGATGGGCATTGAAACGGGCGTGGACACCTTCAAGGCCATGGATATCGCCGATGACCTCATCGTACCCCTCATGGATGAGCTAGTGCGCATCGATCGCGACGCGCTGACGCTCGGCTACGCCGGGGTGTATTCCTCCTTCCTACTGTTTGCCAAGCGTTCGGCACAGAAGTACAACCTGTCCAGCCGAGATATCCTGGTGGAACTGGGCAGGCGCCGTACAGTAGGTGGCCAGGAAGACATGATTGAAGATCTGGCTATCGACATGGCTCGCGAGCGCGGCACTCTGTAGGCAGGCGCTGGGTCCCCTTCACTTGGCAGTCAGTGCAAGGCTTGCCCTGTGCGGTCGTTGACTCGAAGCGCTATCGCAAAGGCGATCAGTGAGACCATCACCAGGTAGGCTGCGATGACATCGGCGTTATCGGTCACTGCGATCAACCACACGGCGACCATCGGCGCTGTTCCTCCGAAGATGGCATAGGGAATGTTGTAGCTGACGCTTGTTGCTGTTGCGCGAATGCTAGTGGGGAAAAGCTCTGCCATGAAGGAGGGGATGGAACCCATGAAAGTTGCGAGTATCAGGGCAAACAGAGACTCGCCGGCGAGGATGAGCCAGAAGTCCTCGTGATGCATCAGGAGAATCAGGGGATAAGCTCCAAAAGCCATAGCGAGAGAGCCAGCAAGTAGCATGGGCCTGCGGCCAAATCGGTCCGATAGGGTCGCCATCGCGGGCGTGGCGATCAGCAGCACCAGCAGGCTCAGGGTATTGATCTGCAGGGCCGTTGACTGCGTTTCATGCACCTCGTCAACGATCCACGTCACGAGGTAAACGAAGATCAGGTAAAAGCAAACGGCTCCCATGGTGTTGAGGCCGATCGATTGCAGCATTTGCCTGCGATAATCAAAGAAGAGATTTTTTAAGGGGGTCGGTTCGGTCTGGCCGCTGGGCGACTCGGGCAGCCCTCTTCTGATCACGAAGCCCAGTGCACCTATTGAAATGCCCAGCAGGAAGGGGACGCGCCAGCCCCAGCTCTGCAATTGTTCCGCCGTTAGCAAGCTCGAAATAAGCGCTCCGACGCCCGAACCCAACATAATACCGATGGTCGCTCCCATCATGCTGAATGACGCATACAGAGCTCGCTTCTCCCGCGGCGCCTGCTCAATGAGATAGACGATGGAGCCAGTATATTCACCGCCGACTGACAGGCCCTGCAGCATGCGCAGCAGAACGATCAAGACAGCGGCCATGATGCCGATCTGCTCGTGGGTCGGCAGGATGCCAATGAGGAAAGTGGGGATTGCCATGAGCATTACCGACAGGAACAGCATGCGCCTGCGACCGAAGGTGTCGCCGATGCGACCAAACACAATGGCGCCGATCGGCCGCATCAGGAAGCCGGCGGCGAAGGCACCAAAAGCGGCAATCAGCGACGTGGTGGGATTATCCGCCGGGAAAAAGTGCCCGGCGATGATGGTCGCGAAGAAGCCGTAGACGGCAAAGTCATACCACTCCAGAACATTGCCAATGAGCCCCGTAGCCAGGACTCTTTTGGATCGTGATGGATCATTCACTGCCTGTTCGCCTTTCGAGGTGATAGTGTTTTGCCGCCTGGTGCGAAGGCCGGCGAAGAGCACCAGGGTGCGGTCAATCAGGGCCTTGAAGCCGTACCTCGCGGCCGCACCATTGTAGACGCGGGCTCGGCTCCGGTACATTCTAACTGGCTACTTCGACCATGGTGACAACATGCTGCGGCAAGCTGCACGGCAATGAGCGAGCTTTGGCTGATCCCAATCAGCTTCCTGACATCGGCCATCGCCGGGGCGCTCGGTATGGGCGGCGGTGTTCTGCTTATCGCGCTGATGCCGGGATTGGTGCCAGTCCAGGCAATCCTGCCGCTGCATGCCCTGGTACAGCTCGGCAGTAACGCATCCCGGGCTGCTTTGCGGCCACGCTTGATCGCCTGGCAGATGGTGCCGGCGCTGTTGCTAGGTGCGCTGGCGGGGGCCTTTTTGGGCGGGACCCTCTACGCACAGTTGGAGTTGCATTGGCTGCCCGCGATTGTCGGTGTACTGATCCTTGCGATTACCTGGCTGCCCCTGCCGCCTGTCCGTCGAGGCGGGCAAGTGGGGCTGTGTCTGCTCGGGTTCTATCAAACGGGTGTTGGCATGTTGGCCGGGGCGACGGGTCCACTCGGGGCCGCCGTGCTGGCGCGCTTTCGTCTGCAGCGCGATTGGTTGGTGGTTAACACGGCCGTCTATATGAGTATCAACCACCTGCTGCGGACGCTGGCCTTTGCAATCCTTGGCTTCAGTTTTGCCGCCTGGTGGTCGCTGATCTGTGGGATGATCGCAGCGGCTATCATCGGTTCCTGGTGCGGTACCCTAGTGCGTGAACGCATCCCGGAAATCGATTTTGCACGCGCGTTTCGCTGGTTGGTGACTGTGCTGGCCTTGCGTATGATAGCGCTCTCTTTTTTTTAAGACCGAGCTGAGAGTCTGTGATGAGCCGGAGCCGCCCCGCAAGCGATGCACCTGACCGATAGGCAGCGCGGCCTGGCACTCGGCATCTGCGCGCACATGATCTGGGGCCTGGCTGCCCTGTACTGGGTGCAAACAGAGCCCGTTAGCGCCGCGGATCTCCTCGCCCATCGCGCCCTGTGGTCCATGCCAGTCGTCTTGCTGGTGCTGCTGGCGCTCGGCACGCTGCGCGACGCGCTGGCGGTCCTACGCCAGCCGCGGGCTCTCCTGATTATGTTCTGTGCCGCGCTTTCGAGTGCCGGCAATTGGGGCGTGTTTCTGTGGGCAGTGACTAACGAGCAGGCGACACAGGCCAGCCTGGGATACTTTTTGCTGCCCTTGCTCAACGTGTTTATTGGTATGGCGATTTTTGGCGAGAGACTCGTCGGCGCACAGAAAATTGCGGTTTCACTGGCCGCTGTGGCGGTGCTTGTGCAAGTCGCCTACCACGGGAGTTTTCCCTGGGTAGCCGTGGGGCTGGCGACAACCTTTGGGCTTTATGGCGCCATTCGAAAAGGCGTGAGTATCGGCTCAGTAGAGGGCTTCCTGATTGAGACCCTGTTCATGGTGCCCTTTGCTCTGGCGTGGCTGATTTACGCAGGTGGCGGCGGACTGGGTCAGCACGGGCTGAGAGTTGATGCCTTCCTACTGGGTGCGGGCCTGATGACCGCGATACCGTTGATTACCTACGTCAGCAGCAGCCGACTAATGGCCCTGACTGACCTCGGCCTGGTTTTTTACATCGGCCCTACCGTCCAGCTCATTGTGGCGGTGACCTACCTCGGTGAGCCCTTTGACAGGGTACAGCTGGTAGCCTTCTCCCTTGTCTGGATAGGTTTGTTGATTGTCACTGCCGACACTTTACGGCTTTATCGGAAGCGCAAGGCTTCGCCAAATATTAACGAGTTGGAGGAATTGCCGTGAAGGTATGTCTGGCTGTGCTGTCGTTGCTCGCGCTGACGGCTTGCACGGGATCATCAGCGGGTGCAGATGCCGCACAGTGGCGGAGTGATGAACGACCTATTGGCCAGACTCTCGTGTATGAATGCCTCGGCTACGAGTTTATTGCTCGGATGGGGCCGGGCGAGATGGCGGTCTGGTTAGACGATGAGTATCGCGTGCTGTCTCAGGTCCGCAGCGCCTCTGGGGTGAAATATCAGGAAGGCGATATCGTTTTCTGGAGCAAGGGTGAGGATGCCATGCTCATGATAGGCCCGGACCGCTATGGCGACTGTGCGCTGGCGCCGGCGCGCGCGCCCTGGGAGGATGCGAGGCGGCGCGGCGTCAACTTCCGGGCCAGCGGTAACGAACCTGGCTGGTATTTAGAGCTTAAAGAAGGCGAACAAATTCTTTTTGTCGGCAACTACGGTGGTCAGCGTCTTTTGTTACCGGAACCTGGCGTGCAGTGGGACGATGGGGTAAGGCTTTACCAGACCCGAAATGACGCCCACGAGATTATCCTGGAGATTCGTACCCAGACCTGCCGGGATTCCATGCGCGGAGACGAGTACCCAGCCACGGTTAGTCTGCTTGTCGATGGGCGGGCCTTGTCAGGCTGCGGTACAGACCTTGTTTTTCCCTGGGAATAACTTCATAAAACACTTAATAAAATGTCCATAAATAACTGAAATAAATAGAAATAATTCTCCTCTTTCGACTTTGGTCCAGATTGCATCTCGATTTGATGCGGATCAATGTAGCGGCTGTGCTTGCTGTCTAGACTGGTCAACAGTGGACTGGGAAAACACCCACCATGTTCTCACCAGAGAAGGAGTGACGCATGAAGAAAGTAATCACTATGACGCTGTTTGCCGCCATCGCGGGAGGAAGCCTGGGCGCACAGGCCTACGACGCAGACGACTGGATCGTGCGGGTTGGTGCGGCGACAGTGGCGCCCAATGACGACAGCGACAGCATTAGCGTACCCACGGATCCACCGACCGTACTGCGCGGCGTGGAAGTCGATGACGATACGCAACTGGGCATCATTCCAGCGTTCATGATCACCGATAACTTCGGCCTCGAGTTGCTGCTGGCAACACCTTTCGAGCACGACATCGATGTTAAAGGCACAAACCTGAGTGCGGGAAGTACCAAACACTTGCCGCCGACCCTCAGCTTGCAGTGGTACCCGCGTGGCGGTAATGATGGCTGGCAGCCCTACGTCGGCCTGGGGATCAACTACACCTACTTTTTCGATGAAGAGGTCGATGGCGACCTAGAGGGTGCGCTCGACGCGCTGATTGGTGCACAGAGGGTTGACCTTGAACTGGATGACTCCTTCGGCTTTGCCGCGCAGGCCGGTGTCGACATTCCTTTCGGCGAGCACTGGGGCTTTAATGCCGGCGTCTGGTACATCGACATTGATACGACTGCGACGATCAAGACTGATGTGGGCCGAGTCAAGTTCGACGTCGATATCGACCCCTGGGTCTATAACATCGGCATCGTATACAAGTTCTAGCAATCCTGTGTAGCCGGCTCACCTACGGCTATACGGCGTCTGCCCCGCTTCGTGCGGGGCTTTTTTTGTTGTGTTATTGCTGCCTAGCCCAGCAGGCTCTTTTCGCCCGACTCTACGCTTTGCTGTATGAGTGTGTTGATGGTCATGGGCCCAACGCCGCCGGGTACCGGGGTGTAGGCGCTGATACGGTCGCCCAGTGCAGACAGCTCAACGTCACCCAGGCCTCCGGGATGGTAGCCTGCATCAACCACGACCGCGCCATCCTTGATCCAGGCAGAGCGGATAAACTCGGGCTTACCAACAGCGCCCACCAGTATGTCTGCCTGCGCGACCAGTTCCGGCAGGTTGCGCGTGCGCGAGTGACAGATCGTGACCGTGGCATTTTTTTCCAACAACATCATGGCCATGGGTTTACCCAGTATCGGGCTGCGCCCAACGACGACCGCGTGCTTACCTTCGATCTCTACGCCGTAATGATCCAGTATGCGCATAATGCCTTGAGGCGTTGCGCAACCGTAGGCGGGTTCGCCCATGGCCATGCGCCCAAAGCCCAGGCAGGTGACACCGTCAACGTCCTTGGCAAGGTCGATAGCGTCAAAACAGGCACGCTCATCGATCTGAGAGGGAACGGGGTGCTGCAACAGAATGCCGTGGACGTCCGGGTTGGCATTGAGCTCCCCAATCTTGGCCAGAAGCTCATCGGTCGTCGTGGAGGCGGGTAGTTCGACGGCCAGTGATGTCATACCCACTCGGCGGCAGGCATTGCCTTTCATCTTGACGTAGGTCGCAGACGCGGGGTCGTCGCCCACCAAAATCGTTGCCAGAATCGGAGTCTTACCGCCTGACTGGTCCTTCAAACGCTCGACACGAGCCAGCAAGGCAGCCTCAGTCTCTGCGGCAAGCGTCTTGCCATCCAATACCAGTACGGTCACACGTTTTCTCCGCTCGTCATTACAGTGCTGGCCCAGCGCGCCCGTGCGCGAGGCGTCATCTTTTCGAACGCTTATTGTCACACGATGGCCCACGCGGGGGAAATCCAGCCTATAGGCCCGGCGTTATTCGTGCATCGGTGATTGCCGTTGACGCTAATCAGGCGGGTGAGTATCATGCGCGCTCCTGAAAACAGGGCTTTTCTCCCTCTTTTCGAGATCGACATCGGGGTATAGCGCAGTCTGGTAGCGCGCCTGCTTTGGGAGCAGGATGTCGGGGGTTCGAATCCCTCTACCCCGACCACTTTCTCGCGAGTTAGATTGGCCGCCCGTGTTTCTGGTACCGCGTTATGGTGGCCGTAGCTCATCAGGTAGAGCACCGGATTGTGGCTCCGGAGGTGGGGGGTTCGAGACCCCTCGGCCACCCCAGTTTCGCCGCCTGAGTTCTTGATTGGGGGTATAGCTCAGTTGGATAGAGCAACGGCCTTCTAAGCAGTTCTAGCACACCTTCGCAAAGCCCAGTAACCACGCACCTGCCAGCCTGTATTTACTTTGAAGACCGCATTAATGCTGGGTTTCAGTCCTCCCTTGCTCTCAACTAAGTGTAGCATAGTGGATCATAGTGTTACATACTTGATTACACACCTTGCACACAGAATTACATACAGGGGGTGTTATGGCCCTGACAGACCGCTTCATAAGGCACCTGGCCGTTGATAAACGCCAAGTGATTCCTGACGAGTCCCATCGCCACGGCAAGGCCCGAAAAGGACTCGTGCTTATCGCCAGCACCAAAGGGGCCCAACACCACACCTTCCACTACATTCGCATGGTCCGCGGTAAGCGCTTCAGCTTCAGGCTGGGCGACTTCAGCGAGCTCTCGCTGGCCGAGGCCCGAGAACTGGTAGATGACATCAACGATTACGAAGGCACCCCTGCCGAGGCGTGGGAGGCGATACGCCCGCAGCCAGAAATACCCGAGACTGTGCTGACCGTCGAGAGACTGATCAACAAATACATCGATGAAGAGGCCTGCCGCTACAACCGCGACTGGCGGAACCAGCAGATGGTGCTGAAGCGTGAGCTGAAGCCGTACCACCAGTTACCCGCTGACAAGCTCACGACCGATAACGTGCTGGACGTAGTGCAGGGGTGTCTGGATCGCGGCAGTCCCAGGAGCGCACAGGAGGCGCTGAAGCAGATTAAGTCAATGTACAACTGGGCAATGGGCATCAAGCGGGTGCGCCGTCAGGAGGTCAGCAGAGAGGAGGCTACTCATGCGCTGGTGCGCAAGGTACTGATCGATATTCCCCGCAACCCGGCTGATGGCGTCATTGCGCCCAAGCATAAGGCCCGGACACATCACCTCGAGGGTAAAGCCCTGACCGGGTTTCTGGACAGGCTGCGCGCGTCCGATCTGAGGAATGACTGCAAGTTGATCCTTGAGCTACAACTGCAGGCTTTTGCCCGGGTGGGCGAGGTTGCCGGTATGCAGTGGGCAGAGCTGGACCTCTCAAAACGCGTCTGGGTTATTCCAGGGGCACGGTACAAGACTGGCCGTGATCACACGGTGATGCTCAGCACCCATACAGCGAAACTGCTGCGTAAGTTGCAGCGCCAGTCTGAAGAGGGCGCCGAGTATGTTTTCCCACGGCCACGTGGTGGTGCACTGTCAGCCTCCGATGTAGGCAAGGCGATCAATAAGGCCCGAGATTCGCTAAAGCAACACGAGGCCTTCTCGAGCCACTCGCTGCGCCACAGTGGCGCTACCTGGCTCGCCTCCCAGCATTGCCCCCTCGAAGTCCGTGAGCGGCTGCTGGGGCATGTAGTGGACAACGACACCGACATGAGCCAACGCTACCAGCACCACCAGTTCATTCAGGAACGCAAGGAGTGGACGCAGCGGTGGTGTGACTTCCTGGAGGGTGTAGAGTGAGCCACTGGCTTTTCGACATCGCCATCCCGGCGCTGGATACGATCCGGGACGCCCTTTCAAAGATGGAAGGCAAGCGAGTAACGAAGGCGCGCAGAGAGTGTGAAGAAGTCTGCAGCTACGCCCAAACGGCTCATGGCGTGTTGCTCTGTGTTCAGGGCGATGAGCAGACACTAGCTCAGCTTGATGGCCTCCTGTTCGAGTTGATGCGCATGAAAATGGATGGGCTGACAGCTGCAATGCGCTCAGCAAAGGTGATGACTCAGCTATGGCAGTTGGTTGTCATAAATCACCCCGAGTGGGAACGGCTATCAGCTTCGGAAGTGGCCACCCGCCTGATGGTCGATCACGGCCTCGACGTCCACCCAAAATCTATCAGTAATTTCCGCGCGAGCTGGAATCAAAACTAATTTCAGGATTCCCGCCCACACCTAAAACAAAGCGCACCATAGCTACACATCGCGAACTAAACAGGAGCGAGTAGCTGTGACAAAACCCACCCCTTTCGAGAAGCCTGCTTACGAGGGCGACCGTGTTCTGTTTGTGCCGGAGATGGCTGGCAGGGCAGGGCGCCACGCGCAGAGTATTCATCGCTGGCTATCACAGGGCGAACTGCCCGTGGTGGAGATTGCCGGCCGCAGAGGTTGCTGGGAAAGTGATTTTCTGGCGAAGCTGCAACCCGTAACCCTTGAATGAAAAAGCCCACGGCGTTGTAGGGGCGCGCGTGGGCTGGATCGTTGGTGGGCAACCGAAAGTCTAGCACCGCTCGCGCCTCCAGCCAATTGGAGGACGACACCATGCTATATGAACTAACCGACCAGGTAGGCGAGCACCTTGTTGACGCTATCTGGTACGACCCCCGTTTTGACCGAGTAGTACTCAGCCCCAGCGAGGGGAAAGTGTTTCGGATAGAGCTGTATGAGAAGCACGGCAGAGTCCACACCGGGCTTTGGTTCAACGATACCCCTGTGCCTTCACTACTGGAGTCTCGCACAGCCATCGAGCTTTTGAACGGCCACTGCTCTGATGTGTACGGGCCCATGATCAACCACTTCAGGGAAAGACGGAGGGCGCACCGGGAACAGCTCGGGCGTGCTTGGGCATGACCCGGCGAAGGCGGTGGGTAGACCTGCAGGCGGTTGAGGACATCAAGTCCAAACTGCTGCCAATCATCGACAGCACCGCAGGCGTTGCCAGCCGCTGGGACGTGGAGGACGCGGTGGTGGTTCTTCGTAACAAAGTGGTCCTGCCAATGGACCCTATCGTCGGCTTTGACCAGTTCTGCGATACGTACTGGATCACGCTGACAGATGAAGAGCGTGAGCAAATTCGCCGCGCCATAAGGAGGTGGTGCAAATGACATCAATGCAGACGGAAGCGGTGCGCTATCGCGCACTGGGCTACCAACTGGTGGCCTGGCACAGCGCGGACGGGAAGGGACCAAAGCATCCGGGCTGGGGCAAGCGGAAGCTAAACCCTATGGAGATGAACGGCGAGGATATGCTCGGGCTCAACCATGGCCTAAGTCGCACGGCCGTCATCGATGGTGATGACTTGGCACTGGCTAGAACACTATTTGGTGCGTTCGGTATCGATACCGAGGCCATGCCCGGTGACCCGCCGGCCTACCACGGCAATCCAGTCAACCGGCGCAAGTGGCTCTATAGGTTGCCGGAAGGGTTCACCCCGCCAGGGGTCAAACAGCTGACGTTACCCGACAGCAAGGCGCCCGTGTTCGAGCTGCGCGGCTGCCCGGAGGGCAAGCAAGCTCAAGATGTGCTGCCACCGTCTGTCCACCCTGATACCGGAAAGCCTTACGCCTGGATAAGCAGTCCTATGGCTGTGGAGAACCTGCCGCCGCTGCCGGAGGCGGTCGTGGACATCTGGTCTGACTGGAAGCGATGGAAGCCCATCCTGGTCTCGATCCTCACCGGTGAAGCACCAGAGGCGCCTAAAGCCGGCAGTGGCAATGGGCCCAACCCCCTGGTGGCACACTACAACGAGGAGCAGCCTGTATCAGATCTGCTGCTGCGCTACGGCTATGAGGATTGCGGTGGCCGCTACCTTCGCCCCGGCAGTACATCGGGCAAACCGGGCACGGTCATCTTGCCGCCCAATGAGAAGTACCCCTATGAACGTGCCTACAGCCATGACGCTGGTCCGCTAGGCGATAACAAGCCGCACGATGCCGCGGATTGTCTCCGTCTGCTGTTCCACGATGGCGATTGGCCGGCCACGTTCAGTGCGATTGCGGAGCAGTTGGGGGTGGATGATTTCGAGGACCTGGATGCGTCTAAGCAGGACGATGAAACCGCCGATCGCGTCGACTTCGAGGACTTTGTATTGAAGCAATCTGCAGATGCTATGGAGGCGCAGATGGATGATGACCGTTATGTGATTCCGAGGCTGGCCATCGTGGGGCAGTCCACGGTGCTGTATGGCGACAGTAACCGAGGAAAAACCCTGCTCACGTTGCACCAGGTCGCGCAGCAGATCGCTGCCGGCGAGATCGACGGCAGTCAGGTGTTCTACGTGAATGCTGATGATCATGGCCGCGGCATCGCGCAAAAGCAGCGTCTGGCTGAGCGATACGGCTTCAATATGCTGGTGCCAGGCCGAGAACGGTTCGAGGCACACATGTTGCGGCCACTACTGAAGGCCAGGGTGAAGAAGGGCAAGGCGCCCGATTGCATCGTGATCCTGGATACGCTGAAGAAGTTCACCGATCTGATGAGTAAGAAAGAGGGGTCGAGATGGGGCGTGGACTCCAGAGAGTTTATTCAGGCTGGGGGCACATTGATCAGTCTGGCGCATACCAACAAGCATAAAGATGAGGATGGCAATTCAATCTACGCCGGTACGGCTGATGTGATTCAGGACGCAGACTGCGCCTATGTGATTGAGCTGGTAGAGGACACTGACACGCACCGTACGGTCAGCTTCCGCTGGCTGAAGGATCGTGGTGACGTGGATCTAAAGCGGGGCTTCCGCTATGCCATCGGTGTCGGCTACCAGGAGATGTTCGATTCGGTGGAGGCCCTGGACGGCGGCACGGTGACTGCAGTACGGGAGCACGCCGCTTTCACCGAGAACATGGTCCGGGATCTCGCCGCGATCACGCACATCGAGGACCTTATAGATCAGGGCGTGACTATGCGCAGTGACCTGATAGCCGCGGCCAGTAAAAGCCCCGAGTTTAGTCGGCGGGGCATTACGCGGGTACTAGATAGTTATACCGGCGGTGATGAGGGCTGCCGTTGGGACTTCGAGATAGGGCCCCGGAATAGCCAGATTTACCATGTTTTAGATGGGGGGTGGAAAACTGGTAAAACTGGTAGAACTGAATTCGGGTCAGAGGGGGACTGGCTCGATGAGTAGCGCTGAAACCCTTGTGCAGTCTGAGTTCGACCAGTTTTGCCAGTCTTGCCAGATATACCAGATGTACCAGTTGTACCGTTTTAAGACCCCGCACTTTTTAGCGGCGACGATTCCAGTTCTACCAGTCATCGCCACCACCCCCAGCCTGAAGGCTCGCCCCTGGCGGGAGGGTATAGAACGATGATCAAGCCCCAACCCTGCTACGTGCTGTCTGCCAAGAGGCACGCTTACGGCTGCTACATGACTGTCCGTGCGCCAGGTGTTAAGAAGCCCATGCGGAAGTACTACCTGCGATTCTCTTCAAAGCTGGAACGCTTCTGTAGGACCACGGATTCATTCCACCTTGAGCAGCGGGCCCCACGCGTTTACAAAGCCGCTGAAGAGATCGCCAGGGAGTACTGCTGCGGGTCGAGCAGGGAAGCTGTAGAGCGGATGGAAAAGCCGTTGTGAAGGCTTGCGAATTCACTATACGAGCGTATAGTTAAACTCAGTACTGTGAGTAAGGAGCTAGGAAAAACCACGATATGAGGCCCGAATTGGCAGAGAATCCTAAGTCGCTCGACCGTGGAGCGCGCAGAGGAAAACGCGGCCCACTGCCGGGCACTCACCATGCCGGCACTTTCAAGCCTGGTTTCGATCCCAGGCGGAACCCAGGCGGCCGTATACCCAAGGAAAAGTTGTCAGTTATGCAGCTCTGCAGGGAAGGCTCGCTTGAGGCTTTGGACGCGCTGATGTCCATCCTGAGGGACGAGACTGCCTCTCACCGTGACCGGGTCGCCGCGGCAAAGACCATCATCGAACATGGCTACGGCAAACCCGTGGACCGCGTAGCCATGCTGAAGATGGAGCCGCTCCTAGGTAAGACGCCAGAGCAGATGAATATCCATGAGTTACGTCACGAGGTGCTCGACAAAATGACCAACGAGTACCTGGACAACCTTGAGGAAGCGGGAGGACGAAGAATCGAAATCCCAGGGGAAGAGCATGGAAAGGACTAGTAAGCCGTTAGATTTATCTGCCGGTGCTGGCGATATGGAAAATGTACGTAATAGTGTGAGTATATGCGGTGAAATGATCACGGATCAGCCGGTCAATGAATCCGAGCTAGAGGCCCCTGTAAACGACCGCGGGATGGCTATGGCAGCGGCTATTCGCCAGGAAAGAACACCCCCCACCCCTTCTTCAAGTCGCGGCGATAAAAGTAAAGCTTACCACCCCGAAAACGTAGAGCATTTTTTCGGAACGGCCCCCCTCCCTGAATATTTTTCAGAAATTTCTGACGAAGCAGACCCGACCCCGGAGAGCAGCGACCATGTACGCACCTGACAATCTGTCCGACCCTGCTGCCATGCAGGATGAGGAGAAACGACACCTGGAGCAGCTGGCCCAGAGCAAATACCCCGGACGTGGTTGGGATCAGTTGAGCGCGGAAGAACAAGCCGCCGTCTTCAAGTCTTACGAAGGCCAACGTGCGCAAGCCAACGCGCTGCTCGAGACGCCGGTGCCCCAGGGCCGGCACGTGGGGCCAGATAATATCTATGTCGGCCCAAACTGGGGGGAGCAACTGGCTTATGCCACGCGACAGTTTATGGGCCATCGCCTCGCCAGCAAAGCTAACAAAGCGGAAGCCCTTGGCCGGCAGGCCCTGGTGGACGTGCAGACGCGGCGTGATCACCTCGACAAGGCAGACGCGAAGAAATCAGCACGCGAGGAGGAAGAACGGCGCCGCGCCTGGCTCTCTTCAGTGCTTGCAGGAGGTGCTCGCTAATGACCCAACCCACCAATATGATTCAACGACACGCCCAGCTCCGCGCTAAGCAGAGCATCGCAGGGCTGAGCCAAGACGAACGTGTAGAGCTCTCTACGATCGAGACGCGCGCACAGGCGATGTTTACTCCCCATGAACTGGGTGAAGCACTTAGGGCCAGCCAAAGTATGCAGGCCCAGTATCACCAGCAAGCGCATGATGCGACTGTGCGAGAGAATGCCAAAGCGCGAGCGTATGGCCTTGACCAGGTGGCCAAGTCGATAAACCCGACCACGGGTCATGACTACGCCACCCTGTTGCGCATCTCGCAGGGTAAGTCCTATCAGACGCCCAGCAAGAGGGTGGACAGCTCGGGCTATGATCAGGCCATTCAGGGCATGCTGGGGCAGCTGGGCCAGCCCAATATGACGCGCAAGCAGCTGCACAGCCTCGCGGAGAGGTACGCCCAAGCGAAGCGCTTGACAGGCCAAGGCGCTGCGGATGAAGTCGTGCGAGAAAAATTCGGTGATCACTTCGGCAACGCGCGAAGCCTGGTCGAGGCCTGGAACCGGAACCCGCAGGCCGGCGACGAACTGCAATTCGCAGACGCTATGCCAGGGCACGAGGGCGAAACAGTCCAGCCGGATGGCTCTGATCAAATCAGAGCGCAAATGTCTGTTGCGTTGATCGAGCAGGCTAAGACTGACGATGGCGCGCGCGAGTTCCTATCGCGCGATGATTGGGCTGAGGGGCGCCTCGAGGAGGATTCCGTTGAGGGCACAATGGCCCGCGCACTGCAGGCGCAAGAATCTGAAGCGGTGGCGGAAGACTACGCCCAGTATCAGCCCCCAAGCCTGGAGGAGGTATAAGCGATGGCGGTTCCCATGACAGAACGCGAACGGCAGGCCCTGGCGGCAAGCGATCACCTGAACAGTATCCTGATGCACTCCAGCATTCCTAGCGGTACCCATTCCGCTACGCTACGCGCTCGAGAGCAGGCCGCCATGCGGCTGCAGGCCGACCGGCAGGCCCAAGATTACGAAGACATGATGTTGGGTATGGCGGTGCGTTCTCGAGAGGGACAGTTGAATCGCGATGCGGCGCAGCAACGCGCCGAAACGATGGCCGAGTCGCTAAGCACGCCAGAGCTTCGCGACAGCCGTAACCAAGCCCAAACGTTCACACAATTGGGTAGCGCCGTGGAGGCCGGCCAGTCCGTTTTGGAACGAGGGGGCAACTTCGCGGGGTTGCCTCATGTGGCAATCAGTGCGCTGCGCGACTGGGAGCTAACCGGCGCCGCTGATCTGCTGTCACAGATGGCCTATAACCCGCAGGAGCGGGAAGCGCGCGGCGCCTTTAGTAATGCGATCGCTAACTGGCGCAAGAGTCTCTCCGGCGCTCAGGTGACCGGCATCGAGCGGGTGTTAGGCGCAGACTGGGACCCCACTGCCACCAGCGACCCAAAGGAAGCCATTGCTCGCGCGCGCCGTCTACAGGTGTTCATCAATAGGAACAGGCAGACGCTGGGGTTGCAATCATTGGGTGGTCAGAGCCAAGAGAAGACCGGCGCACCGGCCAGTCTATCTCCCAGTGCGCTGAAGTACCTGCAGGAGCGCTGAGGCGTGTCCACTCGCGACGATTACATCGCAGCATTGCGCCGCGCGGTCGAGGCTAACGACACGGCCGCGGCGAACGAGATCGCGATGTATATCGATCAGAATCTGCCTAGTCCAGCAGATTTGCGTAAGCAGGATTTCGAATCGATGTCGCCCTGGCAGCAGATGGCGGTCGGTGCGGGCGAGACTGTCGCGGAGCTCGGTACCGGTATTCGCAACCTGATCCCCGAAGCTGTTCGGCAGCACCTGCCGGAGGTCCGCATTAATGATCAGCCGGTGTTCGGTGACGAGACTGCCGCCAATCTGGCGATGACTACTCAGGATCGCACGGGCTGGAAGACTGCCGGCAAGGTGGGCGCGGATATCGCCATGACGGCCGTGCCCGCTGCAAAAGCAGCGCAGGGCGCGACACTCAGGCAAGCGCTTGCGCGCGAGGCCGCCTTGATGGGCGGTTACGCGGCAGCGAAACAGCCGGAGGAGGGCGCAAGCCGTGCGGGTAACGCCGCACTGGCTGCCGGTGCTACCGCAGCGGCTGGTGCTGCTGTACCGCTCGCCACAGGAGCGATAACGGGCGCTGGTCGCAAGGTACTCGACACTCTGGCGCCAGTCAGCGACGACGCCGCTCGTATGCTCGATGATGGCGTCCAGCTTACTCCGGGCATGGCAAGACCAAATCTCGCGCCAGCTGAAAAAGTCATGAGCCGTGTCCCCGGCGTAGCCGGTCCGACGCAGCAGCTGCAAGGCCAGGCCCTGGAAGACTGGAACCGCCAGATCCTCAATCAGGTTACTCCGGGCGGCGGAATCACAAAATCCGGAGTAGAGGGTTTCAAGCAGGCCAAGGCAGCGTTCAGTAAAGCCTATGGCGGTGCATGGGGTAAGGCGCCTCGTGATGTGAAAAAGCTGATGAGCGTCGAGCAGCAGCTGGCGGGACTCAGAAAGCAGCTGAGTGATGTCACCGCGGACAATCAACCGCTGGCGAAGAAAACGCTTGCCAGTGTGCAGAGCAAGGTGGAGCAGTTTCGTAGAACAGGCAAAACCGGGTATCTCGAATCTGCCGACGACACGTTGCGAGATGCACGTTCGAAGGCCGTCGGGTCACCCGATGTGGATTTCTTTGAGGGCCTCCGAAAGCGCTTCCACAATGCCGTGCCGGAAGACGTGCGCGTCGAAGTTCAAGCCATAGATCGCCAGTATCGAGATTTCATTACTGCGGCTCGCGCGAGTGCGTATGTCGATGCCCAGGAGGCCGGCGGCCGGTTTACAGGGCGACAGCTCGCCGGCGCCAGCAAAGCCCGATCATCTGATTTACAGACGGCGACTGGCCGCGGCAGCCTGCAGCAAGAAGCCGCGCGTGCTTCGCGCGTTATGACGCCGCCAGCTCCGCGAATGAACGCGAGTGAGCTCGAGGAGAGCGCAGCGCCCTTGCTGACTGCTGCTGCCGCGACCGTAGCACCCGTTGGTACGGCCACAGCGCTGGGGGTAGGGCGCACGCTCGTGAATGACAGTGCACGGCGAGCGCTGATCAATCCCCCAGGGTTTGTCCAGGGCGCGCAGGCCGTTGCGCCAGCCAGTGCTGTTGGCGGTGCTATGACGAGCCATCTGTTTCAGACGCCAGACCGGCAAGCCATGATGGCTGACGCATTGCGCGCCAGCATGGCCGAGCCTGCACCACAAACCCCGAGCAGACCCATGCCGTTACCTGAATCGGCGGAACTTTCGCCGGATTGGTTCGACGAATATCTGAGGAGTATCAGACGATGAGCACCAATAAAGAAATGGCCGCCAAAGCCTTTGAGGAAGCCAAGGCCGCATATATCAAACTGCAGCAGGCACGGCGCAAACTTGCCGAAGTAGAACGCCAGCATGCTCGAAGCCGATCAGTGCAAGAGCGTGTGGGCAACACGAATCTGGCGCTGGCTGCCCTGGGCGAGACTGTAGAGGATCAGCCGTCCCCGGAGGAGTCCATAGGCAATGGCCAGGCTCTGCGAGCTGGCCTGCTAAAAGTGATCGAAGAGAGGGAGCAAATTTTTGGGTGGAAACAGCGGGCCTATCAGTCTGCTGTTGCCCAAGTTGTGGCAGACGCTTTCGAGCAGGTCAAACTGGAGTACGTCGAGCACGCCGAGGCCTTGGTTGAGCTTGTCTGCCGAATGGGCGATTTGTCTACCTGGTGTCGCTCCGCGGGCGCCGCCGCTTTGTCGTTGCCAGCGGACTTCATGGGGCAGATCTATATCCCTTCGCCTGAGTTCAATCGTGACGAACTTGGCGTGCCGAGGGCTCGCGGTGCGTACCTTAATGCGCGCAGCCTGCCGCACTTTAGGGCCGAGATCAGCGACTTGTTTAGTGCAGAAGAGATGCAAATGGCCCGGGGCAGTTTCTCAATTCCCATGTCAGAAATACCCGAGCTACCGCAGACTGAAGCCGCGTGACACAGTCTCGCGAATATAGAGCCCTTCATGAGGCGGGGCACGCGATCGTAGGCGAGATGTTGGGCGCGCCGATTGTGTACGCCACTATCGACCCGGCCGAGGAAGAGGAGGCGGACTATGTTGGCGCCGCGTTCAACCTATACCCAACTCCGGAGCAACTGCTAGGCGCCGAAGACTGGTGTTACCTGTTGCAAGCCGTGGTTCTGCTCTCTGGTCATGTGGCCACAGAGAAGGCGGGTTACCAGACACCAAATAGCGACCGAGGGCTGAGCCTGGACTACGCCAGTGCAGACGAGATGTTGGGTAAAATCTCAATCGGTCGTGAGCTGCGCCCGGCAGCGGAGGCGATGGCGGAACTGATCGTGACGCTTGCGTGGTCTCGCATTAAGGCCTTTGCCCAGGAGTTGGAGGAGAAAGGCAGCTACGGTACGGCTCCTCCGAAAACGTAAGAGTGTTTTGGGCCGGCGACATAGGTCCCCTCAGGGCTATCCAAAAGGCCTTTTAGGCTACAGTTGAAAAGCAAATTCAATTTTGTCTGTGTCCTCATTAGTGCCAGACTTGATTCCTCTAGATTTTTGCAAACCTTGTGCAGCATGATGGAGTCATGCGATCGTTCGAATCGACCTAAATTGGAGAGGCCGGTTGCTATCATTGGAACCTTTATTGTGATCTGATCCACGGAATCACCTCTTACTTCGCCCCTTTTGCAGGCCTCTAGAAGCCATACAAGCCCAGCAGCGTAATCAGGAACTGTGTCTGGATCCTGGTTGTTGATAAGTCTAGCGAGTGCATGGTTAGACGGGGGTTGGAGGGAATCATGCCCTTGCAAGTTGGGCAGGTCCGCCATTACGGTTTGCAACCGATCTGTAGCTGCGGTCAATTTCTCGATTCGATAAGAGAAATCAAACGACACGTGAAAGATGCCGTGCATTGCGCTTGGGTACAAGCTAGAGTGGACTTCCCGTGCATCGACCAAGTCCGGATAAGTCGCATCTCCCAAGCTAGCCGCGAAGCTCTCGAATCTCTCCAAGTGCTCGAAGTAATTGGTTAATTCGTTCTGTGCCTGCTGGGCTTTGATTGTTTGCGCCGCCTGATGGCTGCGATGATTCGAAGCGGCAAGCGCCCCTAATGGGATTGCAGCGGCCAGCACTCCGATCGGTAACCGGAACATCGACAAGAACGTATTGAAGCCCTCGGCGTCCCACTGGAGCCCCCCTAGGCTGTCGTCGAATACCACAAGGCTGACAGCGAGTAGGACGGCTATGGTCACCGGGATTCCAACGGCACATTGGAATTCGCGAGTCTTTATCAAGGGCAGCTCTGCGGACACGGTATCCTCCGATTATGTTGACTGCTGGGCATCCCAAGTGACAATTGTCACATCATTACTGCCGAGCGAATAGCCAACTGCCGCACCGGCGATCGAGCCGATCAGCAGTCCAAGAGCCAGACCGTGGAAGTAGCCCTTGTTGAGGGCGCGCTTTAGTTCTTCGTCGGTGGCGGTAGGGTTAGCCATGCTGAACTCCGTTTCAAACTGGCCAGGCTACATGAAAAAGGGGGCCGAAGCCCCCCGATATTTTGCTGCTAAATTGCTTACTGAGTGCTAGCCCTCTTCAAGTGTTCATGTAACCCCGTAGCATCGCTCTCGAGTTCGCTGCATAACAATTCGATGTACTCGCCTAGAGACTGCACCGCTAGGCTCAGTCCATGAAGGTCTTTGCTCGATAAGCCTGTGATGGTTTCCGCATAATGGGACGAAAGTATGTCACCGAGAGATCGAATACCACCCGCGGCAAAAAACACGTTCTGACTAAGGCCATGCTCCAGCCTTTCGGCGCGCCGCCCAGCTTTCACAAGCGCCTCACGAGTGAGGAGTCGCGCTACGTTGTCCTGCTCTGCCATAAGTCACCTCCTGGGGTGTTTTCTGTGAAGGCCCATAGGGCCGTGTATGGCAAGGTGAGGGGGTTGCTGGTAGGATTCGCAGCCTCGCGCCTGTAGCTCAGTTGGATAGAGCATGCGCCTTCTAAGCGCACGGTCGAGGGTTCGAATCCTTCCAGGCGCGCCACCTGCTACACACAGGGCTACGTACAAAATATTTGAGCCCCTGTGCTATAAGGCATTCCTAGTGCCTTCTAAGCCGTGGGTCGAGGGTTCGAATCCTTCTACCCCCGCCACTTTCTCGTCGCCCACCGACACCCTATACTCTCCCCCATATAAGATCCCCGGAGGGACTGGCTTGAGGCTCTTTTCGTCGCGCCTGCGGATCGCCCTGATTGCCGCTGTTTGGCTGATCGCCGTGTTAGCGCTCTTGCTCTGGTTCAGCACTCACCAGACGCAACGTTTGACGCTGGGCGGAGGTCCCGCTGGAAGCGAAAGTCTTGCGCTTTCCAAAGCCATTGCCGAAGTCCTGAATAGCAGTGATGAAGGCCTGCGGATCACCGTGTATGAAACCGGTGGCAGCTATGAGAATCTGCGGCTGCTCAAGAATCGCCGCATTGACCTGGGTGAAATACAGGCCGACGCCGCTTCCTCTGACGGTGTGCTCGGCCTTATGTCGCTGTATGCCGACGCCTATCACCTGATCGTTCGTGGCGCATCGGATATCAACAGCTTCCCAGGGTTGCGAGGTTATCGCGTCGCCATTCCCCCCGGCACCAGCGGCCAGTTCAAAAGCTTCTGGTTTCTCGCAGCCCATTACGGGATAAGCCCTGCGGATATCACCGCCTTGCCAATGTCAGAGCCCGCGGCAAATTTTGCCATGCAGCAGGGGCAGGTAGACGCGGTGTTTCGCGTGCGTGCCCCGGGGAATGCGGCAATCCGCCAGATGATCGGTGACAAGCAGTTGCGCCTGGTGTCAATTGTACAAACCGAGGCCTTGTCCCTGAAACAGCCGGCCATCGACCCGGGGATTATCCCTATGGGCTCTTACCGGGGCTCGCCAGTACTGCCGGCGGAAGATTTGCAAACCGGAGTGGTACAGCGCCTGCTGGTTGCGCGGGACGATCTGGCCCCGGAGATTGCCTACCGCTTTACACGGTCGGTCTTCGAGCACCGGGCGGATATATTGGAATACAGCCGTTTGGCGGGTCTAATCGGCCCTTTGCCCGATGACGCCCGCGGAGTGATTGCTGCACATCCCGGCGCACGCAGCTATTACGATCGCGAGAAGCCGGGCTTCCTGCAGCGTAACGCACGCATCGTGTCCACGGTTCTATATGTCGTGGCAATCGCCAGCTCTGCCCTGTTGGCCCTGCGCACGCAGTGGGTCCGCTCACGGCGTCTGCGTATGAACGAATTCAACGCACAGCTCATGCAGATTGCCCACAGCGCGCGGCAGCAGAGCGAGCGCGATGCGCTGGATGGCTGCAAGGAACAGCTCATCGACATACTGCAGCAGGTCGTTGGCGACCTTGAGAGCGAACGCGTCAGTCAGGCGGAGTTCGAGCACTTCAGTTTTACCTGGCAGGCGGTCGATGCCCTGGTTCGCGATCGTGTGGCTGCGCTGGCACAGGGTGGAGAGGTGCGCAGTGTCTAATGCCCGGTTCTGGTCGATTGCGGCAGTGCTCCTGTTGCTGTGCGTGTTGGCGCTGGGCTGGGGCCTGGCACGGTTGAACCTGGCGAGTTTTTCTAATCAGGTTGGCGATCGGCTCCAGTTGCTGAACGAACTGCGCCGCGGCGCCATGCAACAGTACTTCAGTACGGCGGAGGCTGAGCTGAAGTTCTGGGCCAGCAGCCCGCAGCTGGTCGTCGCGCAGCAGGAACTGCTTCGTCGTTGGCAGGAAGAGGAGGCGGAGAGCTTTTCGGCGCGCGTCCGACGAGACTACATCGATAACAACCCATTTCCGCCGGGTGAAATGCGCAATTACCAGCGTGCTGGTGACACCAGCTACTGCGACCTGCACGCTGAACTGCAACCTGTTGCCAGCCTGTTCGTGACGCAGCGTGGTTATTACGACTTTTTTCTGGTCGGACTGGACGGCTACGTATATTTCAGCGTCGAAAAAGAGGATGACTTCGGCACCAGTCTGTTGACGGGCCCCTACCGCAGTACTGGCCTGGGACAGGCCTTCCGCGCGGCCGTGCAAAGCCCGGGAGAGGTAGTCCTGACTGATATGGCGCCTTATGCCCCGAGCGCCGATGCCCCTGCCATGTTCATGGCACAAACGGTCGTCGACCCCATGGGTCTCACGATCGGTGTCCTGGCTCTGCAACTACCCACCAACCAGATTCTTGGCATCATGGGCTACCTCGAAGGCATGGGCGAGAGCGGTGAGACCTACCTGGTGGGCGATGATGGTTTGATGCGCAGCGACTCCCGTTTCAGCGATGCGTCAACGGTGCTGAAACTCAGGGTGGATACCCGGACAGTGGCACGAGCACTTGCCGGGGAAGAGGGCGTGGAATTCACTCCCGATTATCGCGATGTCGAAGTCTTATCCGCATACAGCTCAATGGCGGTGGGTGATACGCGCTGGGCCGTGATGGCGGAAATCGATCGCGAGGAAATCGTGGCTCTGGCGGCTGGCGAAATGCCGGACCTCGCTGGCGTACTGGCGCTGGTCTACGGCCTGTCTCTGTGGACACTGTGGTACTGGCGGGGGCGCCATATGCCCGGTGAGGACGGCGCTGCAATTCAGGCTGTTGATCTCGGGGGCGGTGACTCGGCTGGCGAGTCGGGCCTGCTCTCCTGACAATGCGCTCAAACCAGCCTGCGCTTGCAGCAGGGCAGGCTTTGCTCCACAATACGCGCCCTTCGCACCCCGTGTGCGCTGCAGTGGTGGCCCGGGCGGTCCCCTCGCAACGATAGGTAGTGAACCCCGCCAGGCCCGGAAGGGAGCAACGGTAATTATCGACTCGTGTGCCGGGGTGTGGCTGTCCGGGTTGCCTCCATCCTTTCACCGGCCGCAGCCGCTGGTGTATCCTAAGCCTCTAAAAAGCAACGGTTGGAAAGCAGGTCCAGATGTCCTATCAGGTTCTGGCGCGGAAATGGCGGCCCAGGAATTTTCGCGAGATGGTGGGCCAGGAGCACGTTCTCCAGGCGCTGGTGAATGCCCTCGACCACGACCGTCTGCACCACGCTTATCTATTCACTGGCACGCGCGGAGTTGGCAAGACAACTATCGCCCGCATCCTTGCCAAATGCTTGAACTGCGAAACGGGTGTCAGCTCCGAACCCTGCGGCAAATGCAGCTCTTGTCTTGAAATCGCCGAAGGTCGCAGCGTCGATCTGATAGAGGTCGATGCTGCGTCGCGTACCAAAGTTGAAGATACGCGCGAACTGCTGGAAAACGTGCAGTATGCGCCCACTCGCTCGCGCTACAAGGTGTATCTCATTGACGAGGTGCACATGCTCTCCAGTCACAGCTTCAACGCGCTGCTGAAGACGCTGGAGGAGCCGCCGCCCCACGTCAAGTTTTTGCTCGCTACGACTGACCCGCAACGCCTTCCAGCGACAATTCTCAGCCGTTGTCTGCAGTTTAACCTCAAGAATATGCCGCCCGAGCAGATCGTCGGCCACCTGCAGCGCGTTCTTGCAGAAGAATCCGTAGACTTTGAAGAGCCAGCGCTGTGGTTGCTGGCGCGGGCTGCCCAAGGCAGCATGCGCGACGCGCTCAGTCTCACCGATCAGGCGATTGCGTTCGGCTCCGGGCGCCTGCTGGAAGAAGACGTTAGCGGCATGCTTGGTACGGTTGATCGCAGCTTTGTCTACCAGCTGCTCGATGCGGTCGCTGCCGATGAGCCATCAGGTGCATTGGCCGTGGTGGCGCGCATGGCTGAACATGCCCCGGATTTTGAGGCGAGCCTGGATGAACTGGCCTCGCTCCTGCACCGGGTCGCCCTGGCGCAGGCGGTACCGGATGCCGTCAGCAACAGTTGGGGAGACGCTGACAAAGTGACGGCGCTGGCTGCCAGTCTGAGTGGCGAGGATGTGCAGCTGTTCTATCAGGTGGCGCTCAATGGCAAGCGCGACCTGCGGCTGGCCGCTGACCCCAGGGCAGGTTTCGAGATGTGCCTGCTGCGCATGATTTCCTTCCGACCGGTGGAGGTGCTCGATACTGCACTGAGTGCATCGGACCTCGTTGCACTCGAGCCCGCCGCCCCGGAGGTCGGCGAGCCGGCAAAAAAGCTGGAGGCTGAGCCGGCTCTCGAGAGTCCGGCTAAGCAGCCTGAGATTCCCGCGGCTCCGCCGATCCAGGAACAAACGGCTCCGCCGATCCAGAAACAAACGGCGCCGCCGGCCCAGAATCAAGCGGCTGAATCCCCCGGGGCAGGCGCCGACGCGCTTGCTTCCCTGTCCTCGCTGGACGCCGCCGGCTGGCCTGATTTGTTAGATAGCCTGGGCCTGATGGGCATGGTGTACAGCGTGGCTTCGCACTGCGAGTTACTGGCGCGTAGCGAAGACAGGCTTGCGTTTCGTCTGGACGAGGCAAATTCCAGCCTGTTCAATGACGGCCATCGCGATAAACTGCGAATGGCCCTGGAGAACTACTTCGCTACATCGCTGTCTGTCACGGTAGAGGTGGGGGCGGTCGTTGGCGAGACCCCGGCCATGCGCCGTCACCAGCGACAGGAACAGAGGCGTCAGCAGGCAGTAAAGGACATTCAGTCAGACAGCGCACTGGCGGCGCTGATCGAACACTTTGACGGCGAGTTGGACCCGGCATCCATCGTGCCGCTGGATACGTAAGGAGAGGCTATGAAGGGAGATTTCTCGGACCTGTTCAAGCAGGCGCAAAAAATGCAGGAAGACATGCTCAAGATGCAGGAGCAGATGGCGGACGCTGAAGTGAAGGGCGAGGCCGGCGCGGGTCTCGTATCCGTTGTGATGAATGGGCGCCATGACGTCAAGCGTGTCAGCATCGATAGCGCCGTGTTCAGCGAGGATAAGGAAGTGCTGGAGGATTTACTGGCCGCCGCTGTGAACGATGCAGTGCGCAAGGTGGAGTCCCACAACCGTGACGCCATGTCTGGCATGGCTGCGGGCTTTAACGTCGGCGGCGGCTTCAAGATGCCCTTCTAGGGCAGGCTTCATGCAGTTCAGTCCCGCATTACAGGACCTCATTGAAGCCTTGCGCTGTCTGCCGGGTGTTGGACCAAAATCCGCCCAGCGCATGAGCCTGCACCTGCTGGAGCGTGACAGGGAAGGAGCCGCGACGCTGGCCCAAGCCCTGTCCGAGGCATTGGAGCGCATTGGGCACTGTAGCAAATGCCGCAATCTGACGGAGCTCGACGTCTGTGAGATCTGTTCTGATCCACGCCGCGATGCCACGACGATTTGCGTCGTTGAAACACCCGCAGACGTTCTCGCGATCGAGCAAAGTGGCAGCTTCCGTGGCCTTTACTTCGTGCTGATGGGGCATCTTTCACCCATTGACGGGGTTGGCCCAGAGGACATCGGTCTTGATCGCTTCCATCAGCGAGTGCGCCAAGAGCAGGTTCAGGAGGTTATTCTGGCGACCAACCCCACCGTTGAAGGCGAAGCCACGGCTTACTATCTGACCGAGCTGCTGCAAGGAGAGGGCGTGCGCGTGTCGCGCATTGCGCACGGAGTGCCCCTCGGTGGGGAACTGGAATACGTGGACGGCACTACCCTGGCCCATGCGCTGTCTGGACGGCGGGTCATTGAATGACTGATGCCTGGCGCCTGATCCAGTCAAGCGAGGCTCTGTCCAGTGTTTTGGCTGAGCATGACGACGCAGAAGTGGTCGCCCTCGACACGGAGTTTATGCGCCGCAACACCTTTTATCCGCAGGTCGCGCTGGTGCAACTGTGCTTCGCCGACGTGGCTTATCTCGTTGATCCCCTTGCCCTTGATGAAACACGAGAGTTTGCGAGCTTCATCGGGCGCAGCGACATACTCAAAGTCATGCATTCGCCTAGTGAAGACCTGGAGGTCTTTCGACGGTGGCTCGGTGTGTTGCCGACACCCCTGTGGGATACGCAGCGGGCCGCGGCGCTACTGGGAATGGATTTTGGTATGGGCTATCGCTCGCTGGTGGCGGCGATCTGCGGTGTAGATTTGCCCAAGGGAGAGACGCGCTCCGACTGGCTGCAGCGTCCGCTCACCAACAGCCAATGTGAATACGCGGCGATGGACGTGACCTACCTCATGACGGTTTGGCGGCAGCTGGCAGAGCGCGCTGAGGATCTGGGCCGCGGCGCGTGGATCCTTGCCGATGGAGAAGACATGGTAGCTACGGCCAATGCTGAACCGGCCGAGTATTACAGTCGCGTAAAGTCAGCGGCCTCCCTGTCGCCCGCAGAGCTTGCGGCCCTGCGCGCCATTTGCGCCTGGCGTGAAGACACCGCCAAAGAGCGAGACAGGCCAAGAAGCTGGATTATTGATGATAAGGCCTGTCTGCAACTTGCCCGCATTCAGCCTGAGAGCATGGAAGCCTTGCGCAAGCAGTGTGACCTGCCGCCACCAGTCTTACGCAAGCATGGGCAAGCGATTCTGGAGAGCCTCGACAGCGCCCGAGGTTTATCACCAGACTCACTGCCTGCGCCCCTGCCGACGCCGCTATCCGCCCCCCAGCGGCAGCGGCTAAAGGCGCTGAAGGAAAGGGGCCGACAGTTGGCCAGCTCGCTATCGATGGCACCAGAGGTTCTGCTGAGCGGCAAGGACTATGAGCTGTTGATGCGCGATAGCGCTGGTGAGCAGATCTCGCCGCCCCGCAGCTGGCGGGGATGGCGCGCACAGGCGGCTATAGGCCCGCTGGCCGAAACACTCGTCGGGGAGCACGGTTGATTATGCTGTGCCGGATCTATCGCAGCAGCCTTCGAGCGGAGATGTATTTATACGTACCGATGGATCGTGATCTCACAGACGTTCCCCAGGCGCTGATGACCAGCTTTGGTGATGCAGAGGAGGTGATGATCCTGCGGCTGACGCCCGAGCGAAAATTGGCGCGCGTGAACGTCTTGGAGGTGCTGGAGGCCTTAGCGAGCGTAGGCTATTTCCTGCAGATGCCGCCGACGCCGGACGAATTGCTCAGGCGGGAGCGTGCCGATGGCTGAGGCCTGGTGGAATCGCCTGTCGCTGACCGAGCTGAGTCCTAGCCAGTGGGAGGCATTGTGCGATGGCTGTGCCCGTTGTTGCCTGCACAAGCTACAAGACGAAGACAGCGCTGAGATCGCCTGGACCCGTATTCGCTGTCGCTATCTTGATGAGGCGACCTGTCGTTGCAGCGACTATGCGCGCCGTTCGGAGCTTGTGCCCGAGTGTATTCAATTGAGCCCCGAGTCGGCCAGCGACCTGGACTGGCTGCCCCCAACCTGTGCCTATCGCCTGCGGGCCCGGGGTGAAACGCTGCCTGCGTGGCACCCATTGGTCAGCGGAAGCCCGGATACCGTGCACGATGCAGGTATCTCAATTCGAGGCCGCAGCCTGTCTGAGGAGTTTGTTCACCCCGATGGTTATGATGAACACATCATCGCCTGGGTGCAGTAGGATGACGGCATGCTGAATGAAGCGTCGTACCAGGCCGCCATGCTGGTGTACCTGGGGTCCGCGGTCCTGGCGCTCCTGTACATGGCCTGGCTAAGCAGGGGCTGGCGACCAATCTGGCTGGCGCTGCTCCTGTTGCCAAGTGCTGCGCTATTGCTCACACCCGCCTATCCCCAGGAAGGCGTTGAGACGCTTGCGCCAGCCCTGGTGGTCGTCACTTTCCAGGTCTTGACCGCCGGGGTAGACGCGGCTGAGCATGCGCTGCGGCCCTTGCTACTGTTCACTGGCCTGGCTGTTATTGCAGCGCTGGTTATCGGCTTCCTCGGGCGGAGACGCAGGATTCCCTCTGGTGAAGAGGATAAAGCGGGAGAAGCACCGGCGTGAGCATTGTGCTGCGCTTGAGCCTTTGCTTGTATCTAATGACAGCGCCTGCGCTACTGCAGGCGCAACAGGGGCAGGGCGGCTTACAGCCCGACGTTCGCCTGCTGATTGATATCTCTGGCAGTATGAAAGACTCTGATCCAGAGAATCTCCGCGGCCCTGCCCTGGAGTTGATAGTGCGGCTGCTGCCCAACGGCGCACGGGCAGGCGTCTGGCTGTTTGCCGAGGAAGCGGTAGAACTTGTCCAGCACCGCGTGGTCGACGACGCGTGGCGTGAAGAGGCGCTCGCCGATGTGGCATTTATCGATAATTCCGGGCAGCTGACCAACATTCCTGCCGCACTCAAGGCCGCGACCTATGACATAGATCGCCTGAACCCCGGATATCGCACCAGTATTATCCTGCTGACTGATGGCAAGGTTGATTTATCTGAGTCACCCATGGCGAATGCAACGGCCGCGCGCCAGGTGCTGGGTGAACTCGCGCCGCAGCTGGGAGCGACCGGCATCCCCGTTCATACCATCGCACTGTCTGATGAGGCTGACTGGCAGTTCCTGCAAGCACTGGCAAAGACCACCGGTGGTATTGCCGAGCGCACGTTGTCGCCGGATGACCTGCTCCGTGTCTATATCCGCTCCCTGGAGACGGCAGCGCCTACGGCACGCATCCCTGTCAGCAACCGGACCTTTCTGATCGATGATTCGGTTCAGGAGTTCACCGCGCTGGTGTTCCACCGCGGCATCGACGCGACGGAATTCGCCTTGATCGCCCCTGACGGTACCGAGTTTCCTGCTCAGGCAGATCGAACCGGCATCGAGTGGTTTGTCAGCGGTCAGTTTGCCATGGCCACGGCGGCTAGCCCCGCCTCTGGCGAGTGGCGCCTGCAGGCGCCTGACCTGGCAGAGATGCGTGTGGCTGTCATTTCCGACCTCACTATGGACATAGACCCACCACCGGCCAGTCTTCCTGCGGGCAAGCGTTCTGAACTCGGGCTTCGTTTGCGCGACAAGGGCCGCGTCATTACCGATCCCGAAGTACTCTCCTTGTTTAACCTGTCCTTGGAGATTCGCTCGCCCGGCGGCCAACGTCGAGTCATCAACGTTTCCTCCCGTTACCCGGTACCAGAGGATGGCGAATACCGGGTCGGGCTACCGCCATTTAGCGACGCCGGGCAGCACCAGGTTATGGTCCGCGTGAAAAGCGAAACCCTGCGCAGGCGCCTGCCCTTATACGTGGATGTCTACGCCGTGGCGGACAACAGCGGTATCACCACGCGGCCAATGTTTGTCGAGGAAGACAGACTGCTCATTCCCGCCATAACCATGGCGGTGATTCTACTCCTTGCGATAATCCTCGGGCTTGCCATAAGGCGCCGTCGAGCGCGGCGTCGCCTCGCGCAATGGGAGAAACGAGCCGCTGATCACGCCAAAGCGGCGAACGACTCGGGAATCTTCTCCGGCATTGTTGCCGGGCCAGAGGAGCGCGACCGCAATCCTTGATCTGCTCTCGGCCTGTGGTTACTCTGAGGCGCTCTCATCAATCTGATATTGGAACGGACATGAAATTTGAAGGTACTGAACGCTATGTGGCCACGGACGACCTGCGCATGGCGGTTAATGCGGCTGTCGCGCTTGAGCGACCGCTGCTGATCAAGGGTGAGCCGGGAACGGGTAAAACCATGCTGGCCGAGGAAGTGGCACAGGGCCTGGGTATGCGCCTCATCCAATGGCATATCAAGTCTACAACCAAGGCGCAGCAGGGTTTGTACGAGTACGATGCTGTGTCTCGCCTGCGAGACTCCCAGCTTGGCGACGAGAAGGTGCAGGATATCGCCAATTACATCAAGCGCGGCAAGCTGTGGGAGGCCTTCGATTCAGAGGAGCAGGTCGTTCTGCTTATTGATGAAGTCGACAAGGCAGATATCGAATTCCCTAACGACCTGCTGGTTGAACTCGATCGCATGGAGTTCTTCGTCTACGAGACGAGCCAGACGATCAAGGCTAGGCATCGCCCCATCATCATCATAACCAGCAACAATGAAAAAGAACTGCCTGACGCCTTTCTGCGGCGCTGTTTCTTTCACTTCATTAACTTCCCCGACCGCGACACGATGCGCGAAATCGTCGATGTACACTATCCCGACATTTCCCGGACACTGGTGCAGGAAGCGCTGGAAGTATTCTTTGATGTTCGCGCCATCCCGGGGTTGAAAAAGAAGCCCTCGACCTCGGAGTTGATCGACTGGCTCAAGCTCTTGATGGCAGACGACATTCCCGATGAAATCCTGCGCGAGCGAGACCCTACCAAGGCGATACCGCCTCTGTATGGTGCCCTGCTGAAGAATGAGCAGGACGTGCATCTGCTTGAGCGATTGGCCTTTATGCATCGTCGCGAGAGCCGCTAGGGCGTCGCTATGTTGATTAACTTTTTCCATGGCCTGCGCGACGCTGGCGTGCCCGTTACGACACGCGAGTTGCTCGACCTGCTCGAGGGCATGCAGCGGCACATTGTCTTTGCCGATATGGACGAGTTTTATTACTTCAGCCGCACCTGTATGGTCAAAGACGAGAAGTACTTCGACCGATTTGACCGTGCGTTCAGCCTGCATTTTCAGGAGCTGGAAGCGCTTGATGACATTATCGAAGCCATGATTCCGGATGACTGGCTTCGCAGCGAGTTCATGAAGCAGCTGTCCGAGGAAGACAAGGCAAAGATCGAGTCACTTGGCGGGCTGGAGAAGCTCATCGAAGAGTTCAAGAAACGTCTCGAAGAGCAAAAGGAACGGCACGAAGGCGGCAACAAGTGGGTCGGCACCGGTGGTACCTCGCCCTTCGGGCAGGAAGGTTATCACCCGGAGGGCATTCGAGTCGGTCCCAATGGCAAGAACAAGAAGGCCGTGAAGGTCTGGGACAGGCGCGACTTCAAGAACCTGGATGATAGCGTCGAGATTGGAACCCGGAACATCAAGGTCGCCCTGCGTCGGCTGCGCAAGTTCGCGCGCACGGGTGCTGCGGAAGAGCTCGATCTCGATGACACCATCAGTTCAACGGCCCGCAATGCCGGACTGCTGGATATCAAGCTGGTCCCGGAGCGTCACAACGCTGTCAAAGTGCTGCTGTTTTTCGACGTCGGCGGATCCATGGACCCACATGTCAAGGTTTGCGAGGAGCTGTTCTCGGCTGCGCGCACCGAGTTCAAGCATATGGAGAACTTCTACTACCACAACTTCCTCTACGAGAGCGTTTGGCGCAACAATATCCGTCGGCATAACGAGCGCTACTCGGTGCTGGACATCATGCACAAGTACTCGCACGACTATAAGGTCGTATTCGTCGGTGACGCCTCTATGTCACCCTATGAAATCGTGCAGCCTGGCGGGTCGGTCGAGCATTGGAACGAAGAGCCGGGTGAAGCTTGGATGCGACGCCTCAGGCAGACCTATGACAAGGTGATCTGGCTGAACCCCGTGCCCGAAGACGAATGGGACTACACGCAGTCCATTGCCATGACCAATCAGCTCATGGAAGGCCATATGTATCCCCTGACCCTGAAGGGGCTGGAAGAAGGGATGGCCTTTTTATCGAAGTGAGTTAACTCTCAGAGTGGGATGGGGAGGGCCCTCGCTGGAACATCTGGCCTGCGAAAGCGACCAGAGCAGCGCTCACCGCCACATTGAGAGACTCCACGCCATTTTGCATGGGAATCGCAAGCTCCCTGTCTGCCAGGTCGGTGATGGCCTGCGATACGCCTTCCGTTTCGTTGCCGAGCACATACACTGCGCTGCTGCGTGGTTGCCAATCGAACAGCGATGCCTCGGCGCTGGCGTTTAGCGTGCAGACCATGACCCCTCGCTTGCGCAGTGCTGTGAGGGCGTCGAGCAGAGAATCACAGCTGATGACTGGCGCCCGGTATAGGGTGCCGGCGCTGGATTTGATGACCAGCGGGCCAGGCGCCGCGGTACCCTGGCGAGGCCAGAGCAGGCCACTGATGCCGCCGGCGACGGCGGAGCGGACGATCATGCCGAGATTCTGAGGATTATGGATACTATCCAGCGCTAGCAGGCGTGCTCCGCTCTCCGGCTCTAACTCCTTCAAGTATTGGTCCAGAGTGGCGAAGCGCGGGCAGCGTATGTCCATGGCGACACCCTGGTCCTGTTTTCCGTTGCGCGAGATTCGTGCCAGGGCACTACGGCTGTGCTGGCGGATAGCCACGCCTCGCGCCTCAGCCAAGGCCTGAATGCGTGCCAGGATGCCCCCGGGTCGATTGCTCATTGCCAGGTGTAGAACCTGGCAATCGAGGCTATGGTCGCTCAGCGCTTCGAGCACGGGTTTGCGACCATAGACCGTGAGCATACTGCGAAAGAAGTCTCGTCGGGCCAGGTACTCCGGGCTGTCATTGCCGCCCTCAATCATCCTGCTGTGCCCGCCGCCAGCTACCGGGGGATTTGCCTGTCCACTTCTTGAATGAGCGGTAAAAAGCGGAGCTGTCCTGGAAGCCCATGAGCGTGGCGATCGCGTCAATGGTCAATTCGGGCCTGCCCATGTAGTGGATCGCCAGGTCACGCCTGAAATCATCCTTGATCTGCTGCAGGCTGGTCCCTTCTGCCGTGAGCTTGCGGTGCAAGGTGCGGGGCGACATATTCAGCTGTCTGGCCATGAGCTCGGCATTAGGCAGTCTCTGGCTGGCATAGCTGGTCAGCATACCTTCGATACGCTGGCTCAGGCTGTTGACCTGGCCGGGCTTGCTGCGTTTCACCAGCGGGTAGGGTAGCTGGCGAAGAAAGTCCCTGAGGCTGTCTTCGTTTTGTGCCACGGGGTACTGCAGCACGCTTTGACTGATGACCAAGCCGGTATGCGCTTCGTCGAAGCGCACGGGGCAGCCAAACAGCTCCTGGTAGTGAGCCGGGTGTGACGGCCGCGGTACGCGCAGGTGCACTTCCAACAGCGGCAGCGGTCTCGCAATCAACCAGCTGTAGAAGCGATACATCATCAGCAGCACATTGGCATGGGCAACGCTGGCAGCGAGTCCATGGGCGCTATTGCGTTCAAACAGGCAGAGCACCCGCTCCGTACCGGCGATGGCCTGTAGGGGCCCGTCTCGCGATCCCTGCGTCGCGCCGCGAAAGCGGTCGCAGTAGTCGTGAAACTCCCAGGAGCGCACGAGCGCCTGCTCCAAGGTCTGGCAGTGGATGATGAACAGGCACATCATACGGAAGGTGCCCGGGGGTGCATGATAGGCTTGGCCTAGCCCAAATGCTTCATCCTCCAGGATGTCCATGAGCAGGCGATACAGCTTGCTGTAGCAGGCCGTAGAGATTTCAGCAGACGAGCGCGTGCTGGTATCCAGTGGGTTAAAGTCGAGGCCGATTTGGCTGAGCGCCTGGTCGAGCGGGTAGCCCTGTTCCAAAACAACGCGTAGCAGCGTGTTCAGGGTTTTCAGCGGCATGGTATCCAAGGCTGCCTACTCCAGCGGCTAGGTTAATGGCGCCGCCGATCCCGGGCAGCGCCAGAGGTGGGCTACTGGCCGACGCTTTCGCGCCCGAGTGCCAGGGCGGTCACACGATCAGCGGAATCCTTCATGCGTGAGGCAATATCCTCAATCTGTGCCCCCGAAATGGGCTCATCGATAGAGCCTGCCACCAGGCACATCACAGGGAGATCCCTGTAGACAAACACGGGCACTGAGATGGTGCTGACCTCGTAGCGCGCTTTCGGGTCAACTCTATCCAGATGATAGTACTCGTCGCAAAGGTCTCGCTGGTATCGGTTGGTGGCTTCCTCCAACTCGGTCAGGCTCCACGAGTAATGGATTCGGCTGAGTTCCTTGTATAGTTCGGATTCCGCCTGTGTTTTCAGGGTAACCTCGTAGCCGCGCGCTCGGATTGAAATGAGTGAGACACGCAGCCGTTGATCGAGCTTTTCGTTGTAACCGCCACGGCTATCGTGAGCGCGCGTCAGCCATTCCTCGAGGTATTTGGCCTGTGAGAATGCCGTAAAGCACGCTGCCACGGGTGCAGTATTTGGCAGGCGCAGTCCGAGCTGAAACTGATCCATGAGCCCTGTAGCAGAGCCATACATGGCGAGAAGGACCATATGAAGCTTGGAGCGACCGGTAACGGCGAAGCCAATACCGAGTTCGTTTGTCATACTCTCGAGTTCGGGGCGTGCATATTCAAGCACCGGAAACTGTGCGAAAGCTGCGTTGCCGGCTGCGATGATGGATGGCCCGAGGCGATAAGCCTTGGTTTTCGGATGCTGTACGAGAAAACCGTAGTTCGCCATGGTTGTGAGAATTGCGTGACAGGTCGCTTTGTTCAAATTTAGGCGGCGCGTCATTTCCGTCAGGCCAAATTCCTGATTAGGATTGGCCATAAGCAGATCAAGTATGGCCAACGCGCGAGCAGTGGGTTGTGAGAATAAAGCCACGCCTCTCTCCCGGATATTAGTATAGATTATTAAACTTGTGGTTATGTTAGCGCCCTGACTGACTGCGTCAAGTGCCAAGGGCTTTATTGGAGGGCCGATGCCAAGGGAAGTACGCCGGATGCGATTTACGCTCTATTCTACCTCAGCTTGCCATTTATGCGAACAGGCAGCGTCCATGTTGCAAGCGTGGCGCGATAACGGGCTCGGGCCCGAGATCGAGCACATCGATATCGCCGACGATGATGAGCTCTTTGAGCGCTACGGAATACGTATTCCTGTCCTCGGACGGAGCGATGGAAAGGAGCTCGGCTGGCCCTTCGATATGAAAGAGCTTGGCAACTTTCTCGCCGGGGAGGCTTAACTCAACGGTCGGCGCAGGGCTGAGCCTGAACTTGAGCTCAGGTGCCCACCCGCACGGCCAGCACATCGCAGCTCGCGCCATGTAGCACGCCGTTGGCCGTTGAACCCATGAGCAAGGCCAATCCGTAGCGACCATGGCTGCCCACCACGATAAGGTCTGCTGCCAGCTCCTCGGCCTTGCTGTGAATCTCAACCTCCGGGCGCCCAAGCACTATGTACTGGCGCTCTTCAGGAATGCCCTGTTCTTCACCGAATCGCTTGAGCTGCGCGGCAGCCTGCTGATGAATCTCATCCTGGATACCAGAGAAATCCATTGGGATATCGCCACCGTAAGCGAAACTGAGTGGTTCGATAACGTGGATGAGATGGAGTTGTGCCTTAGAGCCTGCCGCAACAGCCTGGGCGCGATGGCCTACCAGTGAGGAGTCCTCGCTGAGATCCACGGCGACCAGGATGCTGGTGTATTCAGCCATAATGTGTACCCCGTGTTTGACGTTCTGCGTCAGTTATAGCATAGAATCGCGCGAGGTAAGCGCCTTGTCCGCGCAAACTTGATTTGGATCAGACGGTATTGATGAAACTGCTGCTCATTCTCGCCATCGTGGCCGTAGCCCTGGCGCCTCTACTGCATTTCCTGCCCAGTAAACGGCAGAAGCAGCAGGCTGCCATGCGCGAGAAAGCGGCGCTCGCTGGGCTGTTTGTGGAGTTCCGGAACCTGCCTGAGGTCGGCAATTCCGCCCAGATGCCGCAACCGCCCAAAGGCAGCGTAATCTATTACGCCAAACGCCTTCCGCCGTCGCGGAGCCGTGAAATGCGGCGCGGGGCATGGCTTCGTCGCGGCGAGATGTGGCAGGGGCTGACTGCGGGTAGTGGGCTGCCGCCGGCCCTCGCCAGACTGCCGGAATCGATAATGGCGGTGAGCCTGGAAGAGGGCAGCTGTGGTGTCTACTGGCAAGAGCAGGGCGAGCTTGAGGATGTGGACGTGATCGCCACCAGCGTCAACAATTGGTCTGAACAACTGTGAGCGATCTGGATCAATTTTTCTTGACCGCCAGCGCATAGCCACTTATATATGCGAGTTTTTTCCGGCCGCTATAAGGCAGGCCGGCCTAATGAACGGATAGGTATGGGCAAGTCACTGGTTATCGTTGAGTCGCCGGCTAAGGCGAAGACGATCAACAAATACCTGGGATCGGACTTCGTGGTGAAATCCAGCGTTGGGCACATCCGCGATCTGCCGACGCCCGGGAGTAACAGCAACGCGGTTGACCCGAAAGAGCGGGCCAAGCAGGCGGCCAAGACACGCAAGATGTCGCCGGAGAAAAAAGCGCAATACAAAAAGAAACGCGCTCGCGAGCAACTGGTGAAGCGCATGGGCATCGACCCCGATTCAAACTGGGAGGCGCATTACGAGGTGCTTCCCGGCAAGGAGAAGGTCGTCGCCGAGCTCAAGAAACTGGCTGAGAGCTCGGACGCAATCTATCTAGCGACCGACCTTGACCGAGAGGGCGAGGCAATAGCTTGGCACCTGCGCGAAGCGATTGGCGGGGATGAGTCCCGCTACCAGCGCGTGGTATTTAACGAGATTACCAAAAAGGCGATACAGGAAGCCTTCGAGCAGCCGTCTCATCTGGATTACAACCGGGTCAATGCCCAGCAGGCGCGCCGCTTCCTGGATCGCGTAGTTGGCTACATGGTGTCGCCCCTGCTGTGGTCCAAGGTCGCCAGAGGCTTGTCTGCCGGGCGCGTACAGTCCGTTGCTGTGCGCCTTATCGTGGAGCGCGAGCGCGAGATTCGTGCCTTCATCCCTGAGGAATACTGGGAGATCCACGCTCTCCTGGACACCGAAGCCGGCGAGCAGGCGCGCTTCCAGGTACGCCGGTTCCGCGGCGAGAACTTCCGGCCGAATAACGAGACGGACACAAACGAGGCGACGCAGGCTCTACAGTCACTGAGCTATCGTATCAGCGATCGCGAGGACAAACCGACACGCTCTCGAGCTCCTGCACCCTACATTACGTCTACGCTGCAGCAGGGCGCGAGCACGCGGCTTGGTTTCAGCGTCAAGAAAACCATGATGCTGGCTCAGCGGCTGTATGAAGCGGGCTACATCACCTACATGCGGACGGACTCGACCAACCTATCGGCTGAAGCGGTGGCCACCTGTCGAGACTATATCGCCGCCACCTTCCCGCCCGCCTATCTGCCGGAAAAGCCAAACCTCTACTCGTCCAAGGAAGGTGCGCAGGAGGCCCATGAGGCGATCCGGCCTTCAGACGTCAATGTGCTGCAAACTTCACTCAAGGGTATGGAGCGCGATGCTGAACGTCTCTATGAATTGATTTGGCGGCAGTTCGTTGCCTGTCAGATGCCAGCCGCAGAGTACACCGCCACGACTGTTACCGCAGCGGCCGGTGACTACGAGCTCACGGTAAAGGGCAGGGTGGTGCGCTTTGACGGCTTCACGCGTGTGCAGCCGCCGGCTGGGCGTAAGGACGAAGGCGCAGTGTTGCCCGATATGAAAAAAGGCGACGCGTTGACGCTCGCGGAACTCGAGCCTGCGCAACACTTTACCAAGCCGCCGCCACGCTACGGCGAGGCCAGCCTGGTACGAGAACTGGAAAAGCGCGGCATCGGCCGCCCATCAACCTATGCGTCCATTATTTCTACCATCCAGGACCGGGGTTACGTGCGCCTCGAGAACAAGCGCTTCTACGCGGAAAAAATGGGCGATATCGTCACACAGCGATTGCAGAAGAGCTTCTCAAACCTGCTCGACTATGGCTTCACGGCAAACATGGAAGAGCTGCTTGACGAGGTGGCAGAGGGCCAATCGAACTGGAAGGAACTGCTGGATATCTTCTATGCCGAGTTCCGCGGGCAATTAGAAACTGCCGAAGAGCCGGAGCCGGCCGGCATGGAGCCGAATGAGCCGACGATGACGGACATCCCGTGCAGCGTTTGCGACCGGCCAATGCAGATTCGTACCGCCAGTACTGGGGTTTTCCTGGGCTGCTCCGGCTATGCGCTGCCGCCCAAGGAGCGTTGCAAGCATACGATCAACCTGACGCCCGGGGATGAGGCGATACGCGAAGACGCCGATGATGAGGCGGAGTCGCGACTGCTACGCAGCAAACATCGTTGCAGCCTGTGTAATGCGGCCATGGACAGCTACCTGATTGACGAGGAGCGCAAGTTGCATGTCTGCGGCAACAACCCCGACTGCCCCGGTTTCGAGGTCGAATACGGTAAGTTCAAGATCAAGGGCTACGACGGCCCCATTCTTGAATGCGATAAGTGCGGCGCCGACATGCAGCTCAAAACCGGGCGATTTGGCAAGTACTTTGGCTGCACGGTGGAGACCTGCAAGAATACGCGCAAACTGCTGCGCAACGGTGAGCCGGCACCACCCAAGATGGATCCGGTACCCATGCCCGAGCTCGTCTGCCAGAAGGTCGAAGACACCTACGTGCTGCGCGACGGGGCTGCCGGGCTCTTCCTGGCAGCTAGCCAGTTTCCAAAGAACCGCGAAACGCGAGCGCCCTTTGTGGACGAGCTTTTGCCTCACAAGGACGAAATCGACCCGAAATACGCCTTCCTGTTCAGTGCTCCGGTCGCCGATGGCGACGGCAACCGCAGTCAGGTCCGCTATAGCCGCAAGGAAAAGGAGCAGTATGTAATGTCCGAAGCTGATGGCAAGGCCACCGGCTGGCGGGCGCACTATCGCGGCGGCAAGTGGGTAGAGGAGCAGGGCCGAAAAGGCGGGGGTAGAGCTAAAAAAAGCCCGAGGAAGGCAAGTCAGTCGTGAGCGGCGCACGCGCCAGGGCTAATCACTCACTGTATCTGGCACGTATTCTAATCCGATCATGGCAGACGGCGCAGGCTGAGCAGCAGGCGTCGAGGCTCGCGCTCGCACAGGCCTTTACCTGTGCTACTAGAGACCACCTGTTGGAGGCCTATGGCTGGTTTTTGCTGCAGATCGCGGCTCCTGACTCGCTGCCTGAAGCGCCACCCCGAAGCTGTGCCGAACTGCCGCAGCTGTCGCCGGGAAAGGCCAGATCGGGCGAAATTAGTGAATTCGTCTTGCTCGAAAACGATGGCTGGCTGGCCCAGTTGCTCAACACCGTGCGCCCCAGTGCTGGCGGTCTCAGCAGTCGCGACCCGCGAAACCTCGCCGCACCTGTGGCGGCGGTGGAGTCATCTGCGGAGCAGTTCGCCGAGTGGGCGGACGCCCTCGCAGAGATTTTTGATCGGATGGGCGATTCACTGGATGAGTACTGATTGGCTCGCCGCTTCTCCCCCAGCGCCGAGACTGTTAGAATTGCCCGAGCACTCCCCATAGCGAGGTTCTTGAGTGTCTACATCCTTACTGGAAATCGTAGAGCTGGAAGATGGTGAAATCGTACTGCAACGCGCTGACGACGAGTCAGAGCCACTGGTGCGAATCAGGTTTTCCGAAGAGTCAAATCTGTATCTGATGGATCAGGGCCTGGAAGTTGCGAAAGCCATGATACAGGCGGGTATTCAAGCCGCCGCCGCCATCGCCGAGCAGGGCGACGTGGAAATGGAGGCAACTACGGACGAGGCGCCCCGCATTTTGCACTGAATGCTCCTAGCGCTGGTTGCTGAGGGCTCCTCTGGGCGGGCGCCTAACAGCCTCGCCGCAGGACACCAACACTCAGTCCCTCGATTGCAAAGGCCTGCTCGCGCAGGTCAACGTGAATTGCCGGGAAATCGGGGTTCTCTGCTCGAAGCTCTAGTCGATGCTCCTCTTTTGTCTTGAAGAAGCGCTTAACCGTCACTTCGTCCTCGATTCTCGCAACAACGATCTCCCCCTCATTTGCGACCGGCGTGGCGTGCACCGCCAACAGGTCACCATCGAAAATCCCTACATCAATCATGCTGTCGCCGGTAACGCGCAGGAAGTAATCCGCGCCTGGTTTGAAAAAAGATGACGGCAGTTCGCAATAATCCTCGATGTGCTCCTCAGCCAACACGGGATTACCCGCCGCCACCCGGCCAACGATTGGTATGCCGGACGTGTCGGGCAGCTTGATGCCCCGGGAAGCCCCCGGGATCATCTCGATGGCGCCTTTCCTGGCCAGGGCTTTCAGGTGCTCTTCCGCGGCGTTGGCGGAGCGAAAGCCCAATTCTTCGGCGATGTTTGCCCGGGTCGGGGGGAAACCCGTCTCGTCGATATGCCGGCGAATAACATCGAGGACCTCTTGCTGTCTTACGGTTAACTTGTCCATGGTCACCTTCCTGTTGTTCCGATAGTGCCTGACGCGCTAGCTGATATATCTGTATTTATATACAGGTGCTGTGATTATATACAGGCATTCGGGCCGCAAACAAGCCCGCGCTTGACACTGCAGAGGCGTTTTGGAACCCTGACTCGCCATCTCCCACCCTCAAATCGACACTGGAGCCGGCCATGGATGCCCCTCTGCATCTCAATGACGACCGTCTGTTCAGCGCGGATGCGACAGTCCGTGTTATCGCCAGGGAGCTGTACGAGGCTGTGCGAAACTTACCCATTGTCAGCCCGCACGGCCATACTGACCCCAGCTGGTTCGCCCTGAATGCGCCATTCGAAAACCCGGCAGCACTGCTGCTGCAGCCGGATCACTATCTGTTGCGCATGCTCTATAGCCAGGGCATTTCGCTCACCGACCTGGGGATTGCGACTATCGGTGATGGCGACGCTAACCCACAGAGAGATGCCAGGGAGATTTGGCGTTTATTCGCCTCGAACTACTACCTGTTTCGTGGCACTCCCTCGCGGCTCTGGCTGGACACGGTTTTTAGCGAGGTTTTTGGCCTGGAAATAGCGCTATCGGCAGCGAGCGCCGACCGCTATTTCGATCGCATCAGTGAGGCTTTGGAACGGCCTGAGTTTTTGCCTCGAGCACTGTTTGAGCGCTTTGATATCGAGATCCTGGCAACCACTGAATCGCCACTGGACTCGCTGGCCGCTCATCGTGCCATTGCTGAGGATTCCTGGGGGGGACGGGTGATTACAACCTATCGGCCTGATTCCGTTGTTGACCCAGAGTATGAGAACTTTGCCGAGCATGTGGCGCAGTTCGGCGAGTTGACGGGACAGGACACGGGCCACTGGCAGGGCTACCTCGCCGCCCATCGGGTGCGCCGCCGCTTCTTCAAGTCTCTCGGTGCCACGGCGACGGATCACGGCCATCCCAGTGCCGCCACGGCGGACCTGCCCCTGTCGGCGTGTGAGTCGCTGTATCGGCGCTGCCTCAGCGGTCAGGCCGATGCGCATGAAGCAGAGCAGTTTCGAGCGCAGGTGCTAACCGAGATGGCGGGCATGAGCCTCGAAGATGGGCTGGTCATGCAATTACATCCGGGCTCCTATCGCAATCATAATGCGCCGCTGTTCACGCAGTATGGTCGCGACCGTGGCGCCGACATACCGATGACGACCGACTATGTCAAAGCACTGCGCCCGCTGCTGAATCGCTATGGCAACGAGGCCGGCCTGACCCTGATTGTATTTACTCTGGATGAGACCAGCTACAGCCGCGAGCTTGCGCCTCTAGCGGGCCATTACCCGGCTTTGAGGCTTGGGCCAGCATGGTGGTTCCACGATAGTCCCGAGGGGATGCGGCGCTTTCGAGAGCAGGTGACTGAAACGGCCGGCTTCTACAACACGGTCGGCTTTAACGACGACACACGGGCCTTTCTCTCCATTCCCGCGAGGCATGATATGGCACGCCGCATGGACTGTAACTTTCTGGCTCAGCTGGTAGCAGAGCATCGCCTGCCCCTGGATGAGGCCGGGGAGCTGGCGGTGGAACTCAGCTATACCTTGGCCAAGCGAGCCTATCGATTGTGACGTCGTTGGCACGGCTGCATCCCAACACCCTCGATGATCTATCCGCCCTTGTCAGGCGGCCCGGCTATGACCGGCAGAGTCTGGCAGTGGGCGTGCTGCACCTTGGCCTTGGCGCCTTCCATCGAGCCCACCAGGCCGTGTACACCGATCGAGCGATCACCGCTTCCGGGGGTGATTGGGGTATCTGCGGAGTGAGCTTGCGCAGCGACCGGGTCTGGCGGCAGCTGAGTCCACAGGAGGGCTTGTTCAGTGTCACCGAGTGCAGCGCACAGGGCAGAAGTGTGGAGATTCTCGGGGCACTGCGCGAGGTCCTGGTTGCACCTCGCGAACCGCTGAGGGTGCTTGAGCGTCTAGCTGATCCACAGGTCCGAGTAGTAACACTCACGATCACTGAGAAGGGCTACTGCCTCAAGCCATCGAGCGGACTACTGGACCTTGAGCATCCCGGTATAGCGGCGGATCTTAGTGTCGACGCTCTGCCGCAAACGGCCATCGGGCTGCTGGTTCGTGGCCTTGCAATGCGGCGCGCGGGCGGTGCTGGCGGTGTGACGATTATGTCTTGCGATAATCTTTCTGGAAATGGTCGCAAGCTCGGCGCTGCCGTTACCACCTTTGCAGAGAGCGTCAGCGAAGCCCTGCGGGACTGGATCGTCGGCCACTGCACCTTTCCTTGCACCATGGTTGATCGCATTGTGCCGGCGACAAGGCCTGACGATCTGGCGGCGGCAGCCCAGGCCTTGGGTCTTGAAGACCGTGCCGCAGTCATGACTGAATCCTTCAGTCAGTGGGTCGTGGAAAACAAGTTTGCTGGCCCAGTCCCTGACTGGTGTGCTGCGGGCGCCGAACTGGTTGCCGATGTAGCGCCCTTTGAAGAGATGAAACTACGGCTGCTAAATGCCAGTCATTCGGCCATCGCTTACCTCGGCCTGTTGGCAGGCCGAGAGACCGTAGCCGAGGCGATCGAGAGCCCCGTTCTCTGTGAACTGATCAGGCGCTTAATGCGCGATGAAATGGCACCTACGCTGGCGGGCCTGGAGCACTTTGACTTGAGCGCCTACCAGGACGATCTGCTGGCGCGTTTCGCCAACCCAGAGCTGCAGCACGCTACACGTCAGATCGCCATGGACGGGTCACAAAAGATTCCGCAGCGTCTGCTGCCCGCAATCATTGCGCGTCGCGCGCAGGGTCAGCAGGCGCCATTATCACTTCTGGTACTTGCGGCCTGGGCTCGTTACCTCCTCGGGGAGAACGAGCAGGGATTGCGCTATGAGATACAAGACCCGCTTGCCCAGACCTTCGCGCAACTGCGGTCGGAGTCGGGTGGGAATCCACGCGGGTGGATAGAATCGCTGTTGCGTGTCGACGCTGTTTTTCCGCCTCCGCTGGCTGCCGACAAGGCTTTCGCTGACGCGCTGTGCCGCGTCTACACAGGACTGCTTGAAAAGGGCTCTATGGCGATGCTGGCTGAAGAACTGGCCTAAATGTCCTCCACGCCATACATAATATCCGGTTCGATAACATTGAGTGGACTGTTCCAGTCTTCAGGGTGAAAGGGCATGTCCGGGTCCAGGCCATCGTCGTCGTCCAGCTCGAAGGGGGTTCGCCAGTCTTCTGGAGCTTCGACTTGCTGCAACGTCAGCTCACGCCAGGTGTCCATGTCGTATTCTGAAACCTCGCCGTCCAGGTACTGTGTTTCGACGAGCTGCGTGGACGGGTCCCAGGCCACAACTTCGAACAGGGCGCTGGTCTGTAAATCTTTATACCATTCGCCAACGGCGGGGCTAAGCTTCTTCATCGGGGCCACCTACTGTGCGTGAAACCTCAAAATAACACGCTGAAACCGGCTGTCCATTATGCAAAAAAACGCTAACAAGGCCTTTCGAAATAGCAGATGCTAAGGGCGAAAAAGTTTTTCAAAACAGATCATGCAGTTGCGTATAATTCCGCAGGCTGAATCGCGGCTATCGAAAGCGCTTTATAGCCTTTGACGCCTAAACGCGCTTCGCTGACAGAATAAAATTGTCTAAGAACCTTTTCGCGATATCGAGAGGGACGGACTGATCCCGGCGGACACCTTAACGGCCGGGTCAGTGACAGATAGAGTAGAGGCTGGGGTGGAAGGCATAGCGGAAATTGATGTGATTACACGGCTGGGCGATCAGCTTGGTCTGCCGGGCTGGGTGATGCCCCTGATCAGCTGGCTGCTGTTTGGCCTGATCATGCACTTCCTACTTGGGTTTCTGTTCCGGCGGCTGCACCGCTTCAGTCAGGCCAGCGAGCAGCGCTGGGATGATATTGCTATCACGGCACTTGAGGCGCCCCTGAAATGGCTGCTGTGGCTCTTCGTGGTGTTTGTGGCGATCGATTTATACCCCGGGCTCCAGGGCTTACAGCAGGTTGTATTCCCGGCGTACGACACCGGTCTGATCCTCCTTATCACCTGGTTTTTGCGGCGGCTTATCTCCGGAGTAGAAGACGAACTGCTGCGCGAAGAGAGGGGGCGTACCGCCTCATCAGACCGCGCCGGCATCCAGTCCAGCGCCAAGCTGCTGCGTATCACGCTGTGGGTCCTGGCCGCCATCATGATCCTGCAAAGCCTTGGCGTGTCAATCGCCGGGCTGCTTGCCTTCGGCGGTATCGGCGGAATTGCTGTTGGCTTTGCCGCCAAGGACCTGCTCGCCAATTTCTTCGGGGGTTTGAGTATTTACCTTGATCGTCCCTTCGCCAAAGGGGATTGGATACGCTCTCCGGACCAGGAGATTGAGGGCACCGTTGAAGAAATCGGCTGGCGCTTGACCCGCATCCGCACATTTGACCAGCGCCCCCTCTATGTGCCCAATGCCGTGTTTCTCACTATTTCGGTAGAAAACCCTTCACGCATGAACAACCGTCGCATCAAGGAAACTATTGGGATTCGCTACTGCGATGCCGCGCTTATGGAGAAGGTGGTCAGCGAGGTGAAGCAAATGCTGATAGAACACCCTGATATCGAGCATCAGCGACGGGTGCTATTGGTCAATTTTCTGTCCTTTGGGCCTTCGTCGCTGGACTTCTTCATCTATACCTTCACCAAGACCACCAACTGGGTGCGTTTTCACGAGATTAAGCAGGACGTGCTGTTGAAAATTCTGGCGATTATTCATAACAATGGGGCCGACGTGGCTTTCCCCACGCAAACGCTGCATCTCGAACGCGAGCTGCCGGAGGAGCCGAGCCCATGACCAGCGTGGCGATTATCGGTGGTACCGGCCTCGACCGAATGGATGGACTTGAGCTGACCGGGCGGCACGCGATCCAGACCCCCTATGGCGAGCCATCCCAGCCGGTGCAGGCCGGCCGCCTCGGAGACCGTGATGTTTTTTTCCTGCACCGTCACGGCAGCCCGGATGCGATTCCACCTCACCTGATTAATTACCGCGCGAACCTCTGGGCCCTGCGATCGTTGGGCGTGGAGAAGATTGTCGCGATCAATGCTGTGGGCGGCATTACCTCGCATATACGGCCGGGGTGCCTGCTAATTCCCGACCAATTGATCGACTACACCTGGGGTCGCGAACATACCATCGATGAGGGTGACAATGCCGAGTTGATGCACATTGATTTCACGGAACCCTATGATCGGGTCTTGCGCATGGCACTCCTTGCCGCGGCTTCGGATGCGCGTATCGCGCACCAGGACAGTGGCGTGCACGGCATCACCCAGGGCCCCCGACTGGAAACGGCGGCGGAGGTTCAGCGTATGGCCCGCGACGGCTGCGACGTGGTCGGTATGACCGGTATGCCTGAGGCTTCGTTGGCCCGTGAAATGGGCTTGGCTTACGCGTGCGTCTGTATGGTGGTCAATCCCGCCGCCGGACTTGGCCAGCTGCCGATATCGCTGGAGATGATGCGGGAGATTCTGCGCAGTGAGGCGGCCGTCGTGCGCACCCTGTTACAGACCCTGCTGCGCGCCCACCTCGCTGGGTAGCGAGTTGATCAGTGCGCCGTTGCCGGCGTCTTCTTCAGCTTTTTCCGCCAACTCCGCCATGCCCAATAGATCCAGTTCCTCTGGCTCTATGGGTGTCAGCTTGATAATGAGGCCGATTAGCGGGTGATCCAGATAGTGCACTTCGTTGCTACGCATGCGGCGCCGCTCGTCCAGGTATACCGCATGACGCCATGGATACACTGGTCCCAGCGCTTCCTCTGCTATCGTCATGTCCTCTTCAGTAGCATCTACCTCAGCTGGCGTAAGCCCGTTTTGCGACACGGCAGCCGCTTCGGTCTCGCTCAGGGTAGAAAGGCTGCCGTCGTCGCCCCGTGCGGCCTGCTCATACCAGGGCAGGGCGCTCGTGGCATCGACCAGGTCTGACTCTGCAAGCTCGGGTTCAACGACCCGCAGCGATTCAGGCCCCAGAGGTGGTGGCGCCATTGACCAGACCGCCGGCAGGTAGCTGCCGGGTGTATTCAGCCATAGGTTGCTCTCGACGTGTAAGAATCGCGAGACGTACAGCAGCAAAGAGCCCTGTAATTCGGGCCAGTCCTGGCTGTCCCCGGAGCGGTCTATCACGATCGGTATCGCCGACTCCCGCTCCGCCACTGGTTGTAGCCAGGCTTCGTGGAAGAGCACCCGGCGATTGCTGCGACGCTGCATCTGGCGCGCGGCGCCAGCGAATTCCAGTTGCTCTTGCGGCAACAGGATGAATGGCGAGGGTCGCGGTGGTGGCAAGATCTCATCGTCCGCGCCTGGCGCGGCGTCCTCGATAGCGTTGACCAGGCCTTCAACAGGGCTCGCCGAAGCGTCGGATGCAGGTGCCCCAGTTTCATCGGCTGGCGCGGGTTGCTCGACCGTTTCTGTCGAATTTGCACTGTCTACCGCGTCTTCCAATTCAGCCTCGGGGTCGGGCGGTAACAGCAGGGTGATGGTCTGGATGCCCTTGGCATCGACGTCGCTTTCTGCCTGTGGCCACTCTTCCAGACCGGCGTCTGCTGCAAGAGACTCATCGACCCTGCGTGCCTCCAGCAGCGCTTCCAGATTGGACTCAAGTCGGTCTGGATCGACCAGGAAGCGAAAATCCTCCGGGTAGGCGAGCGGTGGCGTTGGCGGCCAGACTTCGCCACCGTTGTCCGCAGGGTTGCTGAACACCAGCAGCTCCACCCTGTACCATCGCGCTTCGGGCGCTGCTTCCTGGCCACTGGCCGGCGCTGTCCAGAAGAAGGCGAGGCTGAAGGCGAGCGCGCCCGCCAGGCTTGAAAGATCGCCTCTCATCAGGCTGCCTGTCCCTCGACGTCAGCGGCAAAGCGCGTCAGCAACTGTTCGGCGTAGCGATAGCGTTCCGTAACATCCGCCAGGTCTTGCTGCAGGCGCAGGCGAGTGCCGCCCTGCAGCGCATAGCTGTGCGGATCAGATTGCACCAGGTTGACCAGGGTCAGCGGGTTGACTCCCGTGGACTGCTTGAATTCGATACTACCACCACCGGGGCCCAGCTCAATGCCAGAGATGCCCAGGCGCTCCGCGCGCAGCCTGAGTCCGGCTGAGGCGAACAGGTGGCCGACCTGTTCTGGCAGAAGGCCGAAACGGTCGATCATTTCCACCTGAAGCTCCCGCAAGTCGTCGTCAGTGCGAGCCGAGGCGACGCGCTTGTAAAGCACGAGGCGCGAGTTCACATCGGGCAAATAGTCCTCCGGAATCAGCGCTGGCACGTGGAGATTAATTTCGGTGCCTTGGTCGAGCGGCGCGTCAATATCCGGGATTTCGCCGCGCTTCAGTGAGTCGACTGCCCGCTGCAGCATGTCCATGTACAAAGAGAAGCCAACGCTGTGAATCTGGCCGCTCTGTTCGTCACCCAGCAGCTCGCCGGCGCCGCGAATCTCCAGATCGTGGGTGGCCAGCAAATAGCCCGCACCCAGGTCGCCGGCGGCTTCAATGGCGTCCAGCCGCTTGCCCGCCTCAGATGTAATCGCGGTTCTCGGTGGCGATAGCAGATAGGCGTAGGCCTGGTGATGAGAGCGTCCAACGCGCCCCCGCAGCTGGTGTAGCTGTGCCAGTCCGAACTTGTCAGCACGCTCTATGATGATGGTGTTGGCATTGGGGATGTCGATGCCGGTTTCGATAATCGTCGTGCACAGCAGGATGTGATGCTGCTGGTGGTAGAAGGCTGACATAACGCGTTCCAGTTCGGTTTCGCGCATCTGACCGTGGGCGACAGCAATACTCAGATCGGGCAGTAGTTCGCGCAGCTTACGGGCCTGTTCCTCGATGCTCTTGACCTCGTTGTGCAAGTAGTAGACCTGCCCACCGCGCAGCGTCTCGCGAAGGATGGCTTCTTTGACCAAGGCCACGTTGTGCTCGCGGATAAAGGTCTTGATGGATAGGCGGCGCGCTGGCGGCGTGGCGATGATTGAAAGATCGCGCATGCCGCCCAGCGCCATGTTCAAGGTCCGGGGGATCGGCGTCGCAGTGAGCGTAAGAATATCGACTTCAGTGCGCAGGGCCTTGATCGCCTCCTTTTGCTTCACACCGAAGCGGTGCTCCTCATCGATAATCAGCAGGCCCAGGTCCTGGAAATCAAAATCACTCTGCAGCAGCTTATGCGTGCCGATCAGAATATCGACCTCACCGGACTTTACCCGCTCGCTGATACGCGCCACTTCCGCGGCACCTCGGAAGCGGGAAACAACAGCGACATTGATCGGCCATCCCGCAAAGCGGTCGTTGAACGAGTTAAAATGCTGCTGGGCCAGCAGCGTCGTTGGTACTAGCACAGCCACTTGCTTGTTATTGCTGGTAGCGAGGTAGGCGGCTCGCATTGCGACTTCGGTTTTACCAAAGCCGACATCGCCGCAAACAAGGCGGTCCATGACCCTGGGGGCGCGCATATCCGCGAGCACGGCGGCAATCGCCTGTTCCTGGTCAGGTGTCTCCTCGAAGGGAAAAGCGCCGGCAAAGCGCTGGTAGCCCGGCTCATCCAGCGAATAGGCAAAGCCTTCCCGCGCCTCGCGTCGGGCATAGACCTCGAGTAACTGTGCGGCGACATCGCTGGCCCTTTCACTGGCTTTGCGCCGGGCTTTCTCCCACTGGTCCGAACCCAGGCGATGCAGCGGGGCGAGCTCCGGATCGGCACCGGCATAGCGGCTGATCAGGTGCAACGAAGCAACGGGTACATAGAGTTTTGAGCCCTGGGCATACTCCAGCGTCAGGAATTCGTTCTCCTGCCCGTCAACCGTCAGCGATTGCAGGCCGAGATAGCGGCCCACTCCGTGTTCCAGATGAACCACCGGTGCGCCATCGCGCAGCTCATTGATATCCCTGAACACGTTTGCCTGCGTGGCTTCGTCGCTGCGCTGCCTGCGCCTGCGCTGCGCGACTCGATCGCCAAAAAGCTGTGACTCGCTGATCAGGGCTGGCTGATCTTCCCCGAGGAGCAGCCCTCTGCCGAGCGGCGCTGTGGCAATTGCAAAGGCCGCTTTAGTAGCAAGGAAGTCTTGCCAGTCCGCAACGCTCGTTGGCTCAAGTCCATGAGCGGCCAGCGACTCCAGCAGGATTTCACGGCGTCCGGCGGATTCGGCGACCAGCAGTGTTGGCGCCTGTCTCTCCGCAAGCAAGGCAGCCAGCCGGGCGGTGCCCGCCTGGCCGTCTTCGCCTCGCAGCTGCTCGGGCTCTCGAGCCGGGCTGGTCTTGTGGGTGGGGGCGTCGGGGCTGGTGCGTAATTCCAGCACGGCATGCTGCCCGAGCCTGGAAAACAGCTCTTCCACCGGCAAAAAGCAGCGTGAGGGTGGTAACAGCGGGTGGCGCGGGTCGATGCCGTACTCGCTGTGCCGCTCATTGACCTCGCCCCAGAAGCGTTCCGCCGCGCCGTGGTAATCGCCCAGCGCGATAACAGAACTGCCCGCGGGTAGGTAGTCAAACAGGTCTGCGCACTCGTCGAAGAACAGCGGCAGGTAGTACTCAGAGCCGCCCGGGGCCCGTCCTGCGCTGACCTCGTTATAGATCGGACAGTTATCAGGGTCGACGTCAAAGGCGTCATAAAACGCCATCTGGAAGCGGCCTATACCAATGCTGTTCAAGGGGAATTCACGGGCTGGAAGCAGATCGATGTTGTCGACGCGATCAATAGTGCGCTGCGTTTCCGGATCGAAGGTGCGCAAGGTATCGACTTCGTTGTCCAGCAGATCAATACGAAAGGGCAGGGGGCTGCCCATCGGATAGATATCCAGCAGGCTGCCGCGCAACGCAAATTCGCCATGCTCATACACCGTGTCCACATGACGATAGCCATTGCGCTCCAGGTTGCGGCGGAAGCTCTCGATATCCAGCTCCTGCCCGGGCTCAAGCACCAGGCTGGAGCCAGCCAGATAGGCGGTGGGCGCGAGGCGGTGCATCAGGGTCGGGATTGGCACGAGAAGGACGCCGCTATCCAGTTGCGGCAGGCGATGCAGGGTGCGCAGGCGCTCTGAGACTATATCCTGGTGCGGTGAGAAGTTGTCATAGGGCAGGGTCTCCCAGTCTGGGAATACCAGCACCTCGGTTTCCTGGCTCAGGTAAAATGGCAGCTCTCGCTCCAGTGTGAGAGCCATGCTCGTATCGGGCGTCACCACAACCAGCATGCGTTGAACGCTTGCAAGCTCTGCAATGCAGCAGCAGTCTGCGGCGCCGTAAAATGGGCCAAAGGCCGTACGGCTCCCGAGATTTTCGGGCCAGGGGGTGCTGTCGATGAGATCTTTAAAGAACATGACTGTCAGGAAAGTTGCGCGCGGCCTGCGAAAAAGGACGCCTATTGTAATGGTGCCTGACTCTAGCCTCCAAGCTGAAGATGGCGGTGTGAATATGACGCAAGTTCCCCGGAGCTACCTTTTGTGCGCGGATGTTGCTTGTCTGCACCCATCTTGCGTGGAGAAAGGTGAAGCCGGATAATACGCGCCCGCACCGGAGACTGGAGACACCCGCAAGGTGAACGAACGCAAGCGAGAACGCCCCGCAGACTACTTCAAAGACTGGAAAGAACGTGAGGCACTGGCCGAGGGCATGATCCCGTTGGTGGGCCAGCTGTCGCGAGAAAAAAACGTCAAGTGCTATATCTACGGTCGCTCCCTGGTCAACCAGTCTGTGCTTGAGATCATGAAGATCCACCGCTATGTGCGGCAGGTAGAGAAGAATGAACTTTCAGAGTTCGAGACCTTTCCGATATTGACGGCGCTCAGTGAGCTTGACCTGGGCCCCGCGCACATTGATGTCGGCCGGCTTTCCGTTCGCTACTACGATAAAGGCGAAGGCGAAGGCCTGAGCCCCCGGGAATATGTGCAGCGCGAGCTGGCAGATCTCATCGGTGCGCAAGGCCGGCCCGTCGAACAGCCCAGGGACGTGGTGCTATACGGCTTTGGGCGAATTGGCCGGCTTATGGCCCGTATCCTGATAGAGAAGACCGACGGCGGCGATAACCTGCGTTTACGGGCTATCGTGGTGCGCAAGGGCAAAGCGCCCAACGACATCGTCAAGCGCGCCAGCCTGCTGCGCCGCGACTCGGTGCACGGCGCGTTTAATGGCACCATTCGCGTTGACGAAGAGCGCGAGTCCTTCGTCGCCAACGGCAACGAGGTGAAGGTCATTTACGCTGACTCACCCGATACGATCGACTACACGGCCTATGGCATTAACGATGCGATCATTATTGATAACACGGGCGTGTGGCGAGACGAGGCAGGTCTGTCGCTGCATTTGCGAAGCAAGGGCGCAAGCAAGGTCATTCTGACCGCACCGGGCAAGGGCGACATGAAGAACGTGGTTGCCGGCATTAATAATGAAATCGTTGGCGAGGAGGACAGAATCATCTCCGCCGCCTCCTGTACAACCAACGCCATTGTGCCGCCGCTCAAGGCGCTTGATGACGAGTACGGTATCACCAGTGGCCATGTCGAAACCGTGCACGCCTACACTAACGATCAGAACCTCATCGACAATTATCACAAGGCAAACCGGCGCGGCCGCGGTGCGCCGCTGAACATGGTGCTTACAGAGACGGGTGCCGCCAAGGCTGTGGCCAAGGTGTTGCCGCAGCTCGCTGGTAAGCTGACGGGCAATGCGATTCGTGTACCAACGCCGAACGTGTCCATGGCCATACTCAATTTGACCCTGGGCAGGGAGACCAGCAGCGAGGAGCTCAACGAGTACATGCGCAGCATGGCCTTGCACTCAGGTATGCGCAAGCAAATCGATTTCTCCAACTCGCCGGAGGTTGTTTCCAGCGATTTTGTCGGCTCTCGAACGGCCTGCGTGTTTGATGCGCAGGCGACCATCGTGAATGGCACGCAGGCCGTCGTATACCTCTGGTATGACAATGAATTCGGCTACAGCTGCCAGGTGCATCGCATTCTGGAGCAGATGGCCGGGATCAAGTACGCGACCTACCCGCGCGAAGAATAGGCGAGGAGCAGGGTAGCTACTGGGCTGTTAGCAGTGGCCTCGGTCAGGGGCCTTAAAACCTGTTCAAAATCAATCAATTGAATGGCCGTGTCAGTGGCCTTTTCGCGGGCGCTTGGCTATAATGCGCGCGGCCTGGGTCAGGGTGCCTGGAGCCGGGCAAAAAGTATCTTGCTCGCTCCCGCAGTTAACGCCCAAAAAGCTTTTTAAATCAAGAGCTTGGATTCCTCGGTCGCGTTGAAACACCGTTCCGTTTAGGCAGGTTGTATGATCAAAGTTAAGAGGGGCATGGACATCCCGATCGAGGGTGGTCCTGAGCAGGTGATAGAAGACGCGCCGGCAGCGCGCGCCGTGGCCCTGGTGGGCTTCGATTACATTGGCATGAAGCCAACGATGGCCGTCCGCGAGGGTGATCGCGTCAAGGAAGGTCAGGTCCTTTTCTCCGACAAAAAGACAGAAGGCATCAACTACACCGCGCCGGGTGCTGGCACCGTTGCGGCAATTAACCGCGGCGCGCGGCGCGTACTGCAGTCCGTTGTTATCGAACTGGATGGCGATGATCATGAGCAGTTCGGACAGTATGATGCCACGGGCATTCGGGCGCTGCAGCCGGCTGCGGTGCGTGAGCAGCTCCTTGAAAGCGGGCTATGGACGGCATTGCGCACACGCCCCTACAGCAAAGTACCTGGCACGAGCGACGAAGCCGCCGCTATTTTTGTCACCGCCATCGACACGCACCCCTTGGCGGCTGACCCTGCGGTCGTGATCGCCGAGCAAGGCGAAGCCTTCAAATTGGGTCAGGAGCTGCTCGCCAAGCTGACCGCTGGCAAAGTTTACGTTTGTACGGCCGCTGGCGCTGAGATTCCGGTTGCCGACGGCGCCACGATCGAAAGGGCGGAGTTTGGTGGGCCGCACCCGGCGGGCCTTGCCGGTACTCATATTCACTTTCTCGAGGGTGCCAGCCTGGCAAGGGTTGTCTGGACCATTGGCTATCAGGATGTCATCGCTATCGGCCGACTATTTCTTGACGGCCGTCTTTACACGCAGCGCGTTATCGCCCTTGGTGGGCCGCAGGTAGACAGGCCGCGCCTGTTGCGCACGCGGCTGGGCGTCGATCTCACCGCCCTCTGCGCCGGTGAAGTCAAGGATGGCGAAAATCGCATCATCTCCGGCTCTGTGCTGGGCGGACGCGGCACAAATACCGCCACGGCCTATCTCGGGCGCTATCACAGCCAGGTCAGCGTGCTCATGGAGGGCCGTAAGCGCGAGTTTATGGGCTGGCTGTCTCCGGGCGCAAACCGGCACTCGAATATGGGGATTTATATCAGCAGCTTTTTCGGCCTCAAGCCGCTCCCTATGAATACCAACACTAATGGCTCTGAACGCGCCATGGTACCGACGGGTAATTTCGAAAAAGTGATGCCGCTGGATATCCTGCCAACGCAGCTGCTGCGCTCGCTGATCGTAGGCGATACGGAAACTGCCCAGGCCCTGGGCGCGCTGGAACTGGAAGAGGAAGATCTCGCGCTGTGCACCTATGTCTGTTCCGGCAAGTACGAATATGGGCCGATTCTCAGGGACAATCTGACACGCATCGAGAAGGAGGGGTAAAGAGTGGGACTGCGTAAAGTTCTCGACGACGTCGAGCACCATTTCCAGGAAGGCGGCAAGCTGCAGAACTGGTACGCCCTGTATGAGGCGGTAGATACAATTTTTTATTCGCCTTCACACGTTACCAAGAGCACTGCCCATGTGCGTGATGGCGTTGATCTTAAACGCATCATGATCACCGTTTGGCTAGCGGTCTTCCCGGCCATGTTCTACGGGATGTATAACCTGGGCTTCCAGGCGACCTCAGTCATGGCCGCAGGGCAGGGGCTGGACGGCTACCAGGGTTGGCTGATCGGCCTGCTTGGTGGCTATGATTCGGGCAACCTGTGGCACTGTTTCTGGTTTGGTGCGGTGCACTTCCTGCCCATCTATATCGTCACCTTCGTGGTGGGCGGCTTCTGGGAAGTGTTGTTTGCAATGAAACGCGGCCATGAGGTCAATGAAGGTTTTTTTGTGACCTCCATACTGTTTGCGTTGATCTGCCCACCGGACCTGCCGCTATGGCAAGCGGCGCTCGGCATCAGCTTTGGCGTCGTTATTGGCAAGGAAGTGTTTGGGGGCACGGGGAAAAACTTCCTCAATCCCGCCCTCACAGGCCGCGCTTTTTTGTACTTTGCCTATCCGGCACAGCTATCAGGTGACTCTGTCTGGGTCGCAGTGGATGGCTATACAGCGGCGACACCGCTATCGGTGGTGGCGTCAGAAGGCATGGCGGCACTGCAGGCGCAATGGTCCTGGTGGGATGCCTTCCTGGGCAATATCCCGGGCTCTATTGGTGAGACCTCTACGCTTATGGTCTTGCTGGGCGGCGCGTTTCTGCTGGTGGCGAGAATCGCCTCCTGGCGAATCGTTGCCGGCGTCTTCCTCGGCATGTTCATCTTTTCAAGTTTCCTCAACTTTGTTGGTTCCGACAGTAACCTGGCGTTCGCCATGCCCTGGTACTGGCATCTCGCCGTTGGCGGATTCTCGTTCGGCATGATGTTTATGGCCACGGATCCGGTTTCATCCGCCATGACCGACGGCGGCAAGTGGGCGTTTGGCATTCTAGTAGGTGTGATGACAGTGCTCATCCGGGTTGTTAATCCGGCCTTCCCTGAGGGCATTATGCTGGCGATCCTGTTCGCTAACCTGTTTGCGCCACTCATGGACCACTTTGTGGTGCAGGCCAACATAAAGCGGAGGCTGGCGCGTGTCTAGTGGTAATGACAGTATCAAGAAAATCCTGACGGTAGCCTTTGCACTGTGCATTGTGTGCTCGGTGGTGGTTTCCACGGCAGCTATTATTCTCAAGCCGGCGCAGCAGGCCAACAAGAGCCTGGACATGAAGCGCAATATCCTCGCGGCGGCGGGCTTGTTGGAAGAGGGCCGTTCAGTTGAGGAGCAGTTTGCGGGTGTCTCGACACGCGTTGTGGATCTGCGCACTGGCCGCTTCACGGAAGATATTGAAGCGGCCGGCTATGACCAGAGGAAAGCGTCGAAGGAAGCGACGAACTCGGACAAGCTGAGCGCAGATCAGGACATCGCGAAAATACAGCGGCGCGAACATTATTCGCTGGTCTACCTGGTGCAAGACAACGCTGGCGAGACGGACAAAATTATCTTGCCAATTCGCGGCTATGGGCTCTGGTCAACGCTTTATGGTTTCATCGCCCTGGAGTCCGATACCAACACCGTAGCGGGACTGGGTTTTTATGACCATGGCGAAACCCCTGGCCTGGGCGGTGAGGTCGACAACCCTCGCTGGAAATCACTGTGGCCCGGCAAGCAGGTGTACCGGGATGGCGAGGTCGCGCTCGGCCTGGTTAAGGGTGCCGTAGATAGCAGCAGCCCGAACGCGAGTTGGGAGGTGGACGGCTTGTCTGGTGCGACACTCACCGCGCGCGGCGTAACCAACCTGGTCCAATTCTGGCTGGGCGACGAGGGTTTCGCGCCCTTCCTTGATAACCTGCGTAAAGGCGAGGCCTGATATGTCTACTATGAAAGAAAGCCTCACGGCGCCCGTTTTCAAGAACAACCCCATCGCGCTGCAGATCCTCGGGATTTGCTCTGCGCTGGCGGTCACCTCCTCGATGCAGGTCACCGTGGTGATGTGTATCGCGCTGACCTTTGTTACCGCTTTTTCCAATCTCTTCATCTCGATGATCAGGAACCACGTTCCTGGTGCAATTCGCATCATCGTCCAGATGACCATTATTGCCTCGCTGGTAATCCTGGTCGACGAAGTACTTAAAGCAGTGGCCTACGAGATCAGCAAACAGCTGTCGGTCTTTGTGGGCCTGATCATTACTAACTGCATTGTGATGGGCCGCGCTGAAGCCTTTGCCATGAAGAACCCGCCTATACCCAGCTTGATGGATGGGATCGGCAATGGTCTTGGCTACTCGGTTGTACTGCTTTCTGTGGGTTTCGTACGTGAGCTATTTGGCTCCGGGAAGTTGTTTGGCATCGAGATACTGCCTTTGGTGACCGAGGGCGGCTGGTACAACCCCAATGGCCTGCTACTCCTGCCGCCCAGTGCCTTCTTCCTCATTGGCCTGTTTATCTGGGCGCTGCGCAGCTGGCAGAAGGATCAAGTGGAAGAGCCTGACTTCAAAATGGCTCGCCACACGGCCGTAGAGGAGGGCGCCTGATATGGAAGCGATGCTGAGCCTGTTCATACGCTCAATTTTCATTGAGAACATGGCCCTGGCCTTTTTCCTGGGCATGTGCACCTTCCTGGCTGTTTCGAAGAAGATTCAGGCGGCACTGGGTCTCGGGATTGCCGTGATCGTAGTACTCACGATCACGGTGCCGGTCAACAACCTCATCTACAATTACCTGCTCGCTGACGGCGCGCTCGCCTGGGCGGGCTTGCCAAACGTCGATCTAAGCTTCCTGGGCCTGTTGTCCTATATCGGCGTCATCGCCGCGCTGGTGCAAATCCTGGAGATGTTTCTCGATAAATATGTGCCGGCACTGTACAACGCCCTGGGCGTTTTCCTGCCGCTGATTACGGTGAACTGCGCGATTCTCGGTGCGTCGTTATTCATGGTGCAAAGGGATTATAATTTCGCCGAGAGCGTGGTGTTCGGTGCGGGTAGCGGTGTCGGCTGGGCACTGGCCATAGTCGCACTGGCGGGCATACGCGAAAAGCTGAAGTACAGTGATATTCCAGATGGCCTCGAGGGCCTGGGCATCACTTTCATCACCGTGGGTCTGATGTCGCTGGGCTTTATGTCCTTCGGCGGTATTGATATCTGAGCGAGGTGCGGAGCAGATCATGGATATGACAATTGTTTACGGGGTAGTGATGTTCACTGCCATCGTGCTGGCGCTGGTGGGTGTGATCCTCGCCGCACGTTCCCGGCTTGTGAGCACCGGTAGCGTGTCCATTGAGATCAACGGCGAGAAGACCATTACGGTGCCCGCGGGCGGCAAACTGCTGCAAACCTTGTCCGAGGCCGACCTGTTCCTGCCTTCGGCCTGCGGGGGTGGCGGCACCTGTGCGCAGTGTAAGTGCATTATCAGCGAGGGCGGCGGCTCCATGTTGCCAACGGAAGAATCGCACTTTACCAAGCGCGATGCGGCCGAGGGCTGGCGCTTGAGCTGCCAGACGGCGGTCAAGCAGGACATGAAGATCGAGGTGCCGGAAGAGGTCTTTGGCGTCAAGCAGTGGGAATGTACCGTTGAGTCCAATCCCAACGTGGCCACCTTCATCAAGGAACTGACTCTGCGCCTGCCAGAGGGTGAAAATGTAGACTTCAGGGCCGGCGGCTACGTGCAGCTGGAGTGCCCGCCCCATGTGGTCAACTACGCCGACTTCGAGATTGAGGAGGAGTACCGCGGCGACTGGGAGCGATTCGGTTTCTTCAACCTGACTTCAGAGGTCAAGGAAACGGTGATTCGTGCCTACTCGATGGCGAACTATCCGGAAGAGAAGGGCGTGGTGAAGTTCAACATTCGCATCGCGACACCGCCGCCCGGCAGTGAGGGTATACCCTGCGGTCAGATGTCTTCCTGGGTGTTTGATTTGAAGCCCGGGGACAAGGTCACGGTTTACGGGCCCTTCGGTGAGTTCTTTGCCAAGGACACCGATGCTGAGATGGTCTTCATTGGTGGCGGTGCGGGTATGGCACCCATGCGCTCGCACCTGTTTGATCAACTGAAACGGATTCACACGGATCGCAAGATTTCCTTCTGGTATGGCGCACGCTCCTTGCGCGAGATGTTTTACCAGGATGAATACGACATGCTGGCCGACGAAAACGACAACTTCGAATGGCACGTGGCGCTGTCTGACCCTCAACCTGAGGACAACTGGGATGGCCTTACCGGCTTTATCCATAATGTGCTCTATGAGGAGTATCTGAAGGAACATCCTGCCCCAGAGGACTGCGAGTTCTACATGTGCGGGCCGCCGATGATGAACGCGGCCGTTATTCAGATGCTGACTGACATGGGCGTCGAGCCCGAAAATATTATGCTCGACGACTTCGGTGGCTGACCGTCTGACACAAAAAGGAAAGAGCCACTCCCCGGAGTGGCTTTTTTTTGCGCTCCTGTGTCTGTGTCTCAGCGGCTGCGAACGCGCGCTTGAGCCAATCAAGCTGGCAGGGCCCACTATGGGAACGCGCTGGCATGTGACCTATATCGCCGATAGCGATGGCCTGGTTCGCGGCGAGGCCCAGGCCGGCATCGAAGCGCTGCTTGAGGAGGTCAATGACAGCATGTCGACCTACCGCGAGGACTCGGAGATCAGTCGCTTTAACAGCGGTGCGCTGACGCTACCCTGGCAGCCCTCGAAGGACTTTTGGCAGGTCCTCAAGGCTGCGCTAATGGTCGGTGAGCTTAGCGGTGGTGCCTATGACGTCACGGTAGGCCCGCTGGTGCGGCGATGGGGGTTTGGGCCGGATGCGCCTGCACCCGGTCTGCCTCAGCCCGCGGAGCTCGAGCAACTCATGGCCACGGTAGGCCAGCGTTTTTTGCTGGTGGATGAGCAGGCGCGAACGCTGAGCAGTGAGCGGCCGATGGAGCTGGATTTTTCATCGTTGGCCAAGGGCTACGCTGTAGACCGTGTGGCGGAATTCCTCGCTGCGCGTGGTGTCGAAGACTACATGGTTGAAGTGGGTGGCGAGATCCGCGCTGCCGGCCAAAGTCCGCGGGGTGACCTTTGGCGGATTGCTATTGAGACGCCTGATGGTCGAGCGGGCGTTGCCGCGGCGCTGGAGCTTGAGGATGCGGCAGTGGCGACCTCGGGCGATTACCGGAACTTCTTTGAACGCGACGGTAAACGCTATTCTCACACGCTCGACCCGCGCACTGGCGCTCCCGTGGAGCACGGTCTTGTGTCGGTAACGGTATTGCATGAGCAGGCCATGCTGGCCGACGCCTGGGCGACGGCACTGTCGGTGCTGGGCCCTGACGCGGGTATGGCAGTGGCGAAGGAGCAAGGTTTGGCGGTATATTTCATCAGCAGGCAAGGTGAGCGGCTTGAGCCTGCCTACACCGAAGGCTTCACCAGGGCCCTCAAGCAGGGCCTTGGTAGCGCCTCTTCCGAGGGAGACAGTCTATGACAACCTTTATTTTGACAGTGCTGGTCATGGGCGTGATCATCGCCGGCATGGCGATTGGCGTTATCCTGGGCCGCGAACCGATTAAAGGCTCTTGCGGCGGTATGGGCGCCCTGGGCATTGATAAGAAGTGCGACATCTGCGGTGGTAACCCCCAGCGATGCGATGAGGAAACCCGCGATGGCGAGGTCGGTCGCAGCGAGCCGGGAATGTATTATCCGGCCGATAAGTAACGATATTCCGCACGCCGCTTCAGGTTCCCGGGTTTGGGAATAACGCGCTCGCGCTGGCCGGGCTACACCCTCTTCATCGGTATGCGCTACAGCTTCAGCCGCAAGCGCAACCGTTTCACGGCGCTGATTGCCATGGTGTCGATGCTCGGGATGGTGCTGGGCGTTGCCAGTCTTATCACGGTTCTTTCGGTGATGAACGGTTTCTCGGGCGAGTTGCGCAATCGGATCCTCTCCTTGGTCGCTCACGGGTATATAGAGTCTGAGAGCGCTGATGGACTCGCGAACTGGGAGCAGATCGCTGACCAGGTCACGAGCCATCCGCGCGTTGCGGCCGCGGCCCCCTTCCTGAACGAGAAAGTGATTTTCGGCAGTCCGCGCTTGCTGCGCGGTGGCGTATTGACGGCGATCGAACCTGACAGGCAGCGCGCGGTATCGAGAATACCCGACGCGTTGGTAGCCGGCAGCCTCGAGGCGCTGGAAGAGCCCTTCGGCGTGGTATTAGGTGCGTCGCTGGCGAGGGTCCTGCGCGTGGGAGTAGGGGACCGAATTGACGTCACGCTACCGCGCCTCACTGTGACACCCTTGGGCCTGTTCCCACGCAGCAAGCGGCTGACGGTTGTGGGCCTTTTTGAGGTTGGGGCGCAGCCGGACAGTTTTCAGGCATTTGTGTCGCTGCAGTCTGGACAGCGGCTACTTGGCATGCCGGGGCGAGTCGACGGTCTACAGCTACATACGGACGATCTGTTTGCGGCGCCCGGGATTATGGCGCAACTGCGCCCCGAGCTTGGCGCTGACCTGGTGATACGTGACTGGAGCCAGACTCAGGGTTCACTGTTTACTGCGGTGCGCATGGAGAAGATCATGGTCAGTGTTCTATTGCTGTCCGTGGTTGCGGTGGCCGCCTTCAATATCGTGTCGACGCTCGCCATGTCTGTGGCGGAGAAGCGCAGTGACATCGCGGTGTTACGTACCATGGGAGCTCGTGCTGGAGGCATCCTGGCAATCTTCGTCGCCCACGGGCTCGCACTTGCAGCGGTAGGCATTACGGCAGGCGCCGCGCTCGGTATTTTGCTGGCCCTGAATATCGCGGACATTACGGCAATGATAGAGGGCTTGCTCGGGGTCAAGCTGTTCGATCCATCGGTGTACTTCATCAGTGTGCTTCCGGCAGAGCTGAAGGCCCTGGATGTAGTGGCGGTAGTTGGCGCCTCGCTGTGCCTGAGTCTTGCGGCGACACTGTATCCAGCGTGGCGCGCAGCCCGCATCGCGCCGGCCGAAGTCCTACGCTATGAGTGAGCCCCCCGTGACTGAGCTGGTACTGGAGTGCCGCGGCTTAGGCCGCGATTACAGGGACGGTGATCTTCTCGTGCCGGTGCTGAAGTCTGTCGATCTTGAGCTTCAGGCGGGCGAGAAGCTTGCCATAGTTGGCGCATCGGGTTCTGGTAAATCAACCCTGCTGAATCTGCTGGGAGGCCTGGACAAGCCCAGTGCCGGCTCGGTGAAGATGGGAGGCAAGGACCTGTCGACACTGGATGAACGGTCGCTTTGTGATCTACGCAATCGGTCGCTGGGCTTTGTCTACCAGTTCCACCACCTGTTGCCGGAGTTTGATGCCTGCGAGAATGTTGCCATGCCTCTGCTGATCGCGGGGCTCGGCCGCCGGGCCGCCAGCGATAGGGCGCGAGCTGTGCTGGCACGTGTAGGTATGGATCATCGCCTGCAGCACCGCCCCGGTCAGCTATCTGGCGGCGAGCGGCAGCGCGTGGCGATTGCCCGGGCGCTGGTGGCGCAGCCGGACTGTGTTTTGATGGACGAACCCACGGGCAACCTCGACCCGCAGTCAGCGCAGCAAGTGCTTGCCTTGATTGACGAACTCGGTGAAGAGGATTCGGCCTTCATTGTAGTGACCCACGACCAGCAGATTGCGAACCATATGCATCGTACTCTCGTGCTGTCTTCGGGGGTGTTGTCATCGGGAGCGTCGTCGACTGGAGCGCCGTCTACCGATGAGCTGGGGCCCACGGCTTGAATCTGGCAACCCTGCTGCGCATTGCCCTGCGCAATACGTTTGCCTGGGGCAAAGGCTACTTATCGAGCTTTTTGTCCTCACTGTCGATGGCGGGCCTGGTGCTGGCGATATCCTTGCTGATCACCGTACTCTCGGTCATGAATGGCTTCGACAAGGAAATGCGCGAACGCATACTCGGCCTGGTGCCGCACATCACGATTTACAGCCATCTACCGATGCGCGACTGGCGCGATGTCATGGCGCAGCTGGCCAGCGATGAGCAGGTCGAGAGCGTTGCGCCCTTTGTCGAGTTCGATTCGTTGTTTATGCGCGGCTCGACCATTGAGACCGCGCGCGCGATAGGCCTTGCACTGGTGGATGAGGAGGGAGGTGAGCTGCGTCAGGCGCGGCTGCTGCAACTATTACCTGAGGATGAGCTGCGGGCCTTTATCGCTGATCCAAGGGGGCTGGCGCTGGGCCAGGGTCTTGCCGGGCGACTGGGCGTAGTGCCCGGCGATACTGTCACGCTGATCGCGCCAGCAGAAGGCAACGCGCTGTCAGCACGCGCGGCGCGTTTTGAAACGCTGACGCTGCGCGCAGTTTTGCGCACGGACACAGAGCTGGACCAGTCCGCTGCCTTCCTAGCGTTGCCCGCCGCCGCCGAACTTGCCGCGATGGGCGACGCGGTCAGTGGCCTGCGGGTGACAACGCGCGACCTATTTGCCGTGTCGGACACCGCCTGGCACCTACTTAACTCCCTGCCTCCGGGCTACTACAGTACGACCTGGATGATGACTCATGGCAACCTGTATGCCGCGATCCAACTCTCGCGTGATCTGGTTACGATACTGCTGCTTTCGATTATTGCCGTGGCCGCGTTCAACGTAGTGTCATCCCTGGTGTTGGTGGTGTTCGATAAGCGCGGGGGCATCGCCATCCTGCGCACGCTGGGTGCCGCGCCTCGGCATATAGCGCTCGTATTCCTGTTACAGGGCGGCCTTATCGGTCTGGTGGGCGTTGTACTGGGCACGCTCTTTGGCGTAGGGCTCAGTCTCAGCGTGCCGCAGGCGGTCGCATATCTCGAAGAGTGGCTCGGCTTTCGCTTTTTGAATACCGACGTTTACCCGGTGTCTTTCCTGCCGGTTGACATACTTCCCAGAGATATCGCGGTGGTGGCCGGTGCTGCCTTCATCATGTGCTTGCTGGCGGCTATTTATCCGGCCGTGCGGGCTGCGCGGCTTGCGCCAGCCGCTGTGCTGCAGAGCGAGCGCAGCTAAGGGCGATCAGTCTGCTTGAGCGCGCCGGGCCGCGCGGCGACGCTTGCGCTGACGCTTGCGCCAGTTTCGGGCAACTCGCCATCGCCACGCCATATTGACCACAAAAAAGCCCGCCGAACCCACCAGCAGCCCGCACAGCAAACCACCCAGTAGCAGTGGCTTCCAGATCGTGGCGAGGCTGCCGCTTATCCATTCGATGCTGAAGGCGAAGGTGTTTTCCTGCACAGGGAGATCCAGCAGCAGCGCACCGACCTGGTAGGCCACGTAAAAGATAGCCGGCATGGTCACCGGGTTGGTGATCCAGCTCAAAGCGACCGAGAGCGGCAGATTGCAGCGAAAGAGCAGGGCGAGCAGCGCGGCAACGGCCATTTGGCCAGGTATTGGTAGAAAGCAGGCGAACAGGCCAACAAAAAAAGCCATGGAAGCCGAATAGCGGTTCAGGTGCCAGAGGTTCGGCTCAAAAATCCACTCACCCAGGGCGCGCATCGCGCGAAATTCGCGCAGCTCCTGTGGGCTGGGTATGAACTGTTTGAGGGTATTTTTCGGCATTGCAGCAAAGGACTGCTTTGGATGTTCGAATCCCGGAAAAGCTGTGCTTGACTCCGACTTAGGCCTGAAACCGGGCCCATTATGCCCCTAAAGGCCATGCTTCTCTACACATGACGCCAGCCCTGATTTGCCTTGCGCTTGGCATCGGCGCCTGCGCCTGGATGCCTCTGCTGCCACCCTGGCCGTGGCCTTTGCTACTGCTAGCCGGGGCGGCCTGCTGCCTGCGGCTGCCGACGTGGCGCAGCGTTGGTTTTTTGCTGCTGGGGCTGTTTCTTGGCGCAGCACATGGTGCCTCACTGCTTGCGCGTCAGCTGCCGGCGGACTGCACGGACGTGCGGCTGGAGGCGCGCGGAACCGTTGCCAGCCTGCCGCGAGTAAGTTACCTGCCTGATGGCACGCGGCGGCAGCGATTTGAATTTGTAGTGGAACACATGGCCGCCTGTCAGGGACCCAGGCGATTGCTTCTGTCCTACTATGGCGAGCAGCGCATGGAACCCGGGCAGCGCTTCGCTTTCGAACTGGTGCTGCGGCGTCCCTGGGGACTGGTCAATCCCGGCTCTTTCAATATGCAGGACTGGTTTGCGCAGACCGGGATCGATGCGCTGGGCCGTGTGCGTGGGGAGGGTGCTCGCCTTATGGGCCTGGATTGGCGCAGTGCGCATCACCGGCTGCGCTGGCGCGTAGCGGAGGCCATACGGGCCCTGGATATGGAACCGCGCGCGCAGGCGCTGGTGTTGGCGCTGACGGTAGCAGATCGTAGCGGGATCGACGTGACGCTGTGGCAGCAACTGCAGGTGCTGGGTCTTAATCATCTTTTCGTGATCTCCGGCTTACACATTGGCATGGTCGCGGGGCTCGGCCTGTTGCTTGGTCGTCTGGGAGGCAGGTTGCTGCTGCCGCTGGGCAGTCGCCCTCTGGTGCTGCAGCTGCCCTGGCTGCTGGCACTCCTGCTGGCCCTGTTCTATGCCGCATTGGCAGGCTTTTCCCTGTCGACCCAGCGGGCCCTGGTGATGGTGGCGGTGTTTGCCATCGGCCGACTCGTCGGTCGAGACACGCGGCCTTGGCAGTCGCTATTGCTGGCCGCCGCGATATTACTGGTGATCAACCCGCTGGCCTTTCTCGGTAGCGGCGCTTGGCTGTCCTTCGGTGCGGTAGGGTGCCTCTTGTGGTTGGCCCAGTGGCATGTCGGTCGCTCTACAGCCCTTAATGTGCTGCTGACGCACATCAATATGTCGCTGCTGATGGTGCCCATGGGCAGCTGGTGGTTTGGGGGTTTCAGCCTGATAGCCGCCGTGGCTAACCTGCTGATGGTTCCCCTTGTCGGTTCTGTGCTGGTTCCAGTAGTACTGCTGGGCTTACTCGCCCAACTGCTGGATATGGCGGGGCTTGCTGCAGCGCTCTGGGGTTTTGCCGGGTGGATGCTGTCACCGGCGCTTGCGTCACTCAATGAGTTTTTGGCGTCCTATAGTCAGTGGCTGTATGTTCACCTCAGCGTCAGTCTGGCGCAGGTCTGCCTTGCGCTGTTGGCATTGGCACTATGGATGATGCCGGCGGGTCGTCCGCGTTTTGCACTGGTTGGCCTGTACCTGGCGCCACTGCTGCTGGCGAACCAAACGAGGCCGGAGCCGGACCCCTTTCGTTTAACGGTACTGGATGTTGGCCAGGGGACCGCCGTTGTTATCCAAACGCCGGAGCGCGCGTTGCTCTACGACACTGGCGGGGGTGATCCGGCCGGTGCGAATATGGCGCAAAGCGTCGTCCTGCCCTTCCTGCGGGCCAGCGGCATTCGCGCACTCGACGATTTCATCATCAGTCACGGCGATAATGATCACGCGGCGGGCCTCGATACGGTGTTGCAGGCATTGCCCGTGGTGCAAGGCTGGCACAGTGACCCGGGCTCAGGTCAAGGATCTGCCACTGACTTCGCCCGCTGCCAGGCAGGATTGAGTTGGCGCTATGGGCCTGCGATAAGCCTACGCTTTCTGGCCCCCTCCCTGCGGCTGTCGGACAACGACAACGACAGCTCCTGCGTGTTACAGGTAGAGGTCGCCGGGCACCGATTCCTGCTGCCCGGCGACATCTCTGGCGATCAGGAGCGTCAATTGGTTCGTTACTGGGGGGCGGCACTGGAAAGTGACTGGCTCTTGGCGGCTCACCACGGCAGCAACACCTCGAGCTACGCCTCATTTCTGCGCAACGTGGCGCCCACTGAAGTGGTATACACCCGTGGCTATGGCAACCAGTTCGGGCACCCGGACGAGCGCGTACGGCGCCGGGTACAGCAGTGGGGCGCTCGCGAGACTGACGCGGCGCTGGAGGGCGCAATCAGCTACCGCCTCGATGCCGACGGCCGCTGGCATCGGCAGGCCAGCCGCCCCCAGCGGCGACGTTACTGGCTGCAGTAATCCACCTTTTTCCGCCAGGGGGGCTCGGCGTATAATGCCGTAACAACAACGAATTGGGACTGTGCTCGTGTTAGACCTGGTGCTGGCCGGCGGCTGGCTGATGATCCTCATCCTGTTGTGTTCCGTGGTGGCAGTTGCCATCTGCCTGGAACGCCTCTATACCCTGAACCCCAAGAAGATCTCCCCGCCACACCTGCTGGCGACCGTCTGGAAGGAGCTGAAGGGCGGTGACCTCGATGCTGGCAAGCTGCGCAAGCTGCGGGAGTCGAGCCCACTCGGGCAGATTCTGGCGGCTGGCCTTGGCAATGCTTTTCACGGCCGGGACGCGATGAAGGAAAGCATACAGGAAGCGGCCAGCCACGTTGTTCACGACCTGGAACGCTATCTCAATACGCTGGGCACTATCGCCGCGGTATCGCCGCTCTTGGGCCTGTTGGGCACCGTGGTCGGCATGATCAAAGTCTTTGCCGAGATCATGGCCCAGGGCACGGGCAACGCCAGCGCGCTGGCTGGCGGTATTTCTGAAGCTCTGATCACAACCGCGGCAGGGCTAGTTGTGGCAATCCCTGCGCTGGTGATGCATCGCTATTTCACCGGGCGCATCGACGCCATCGTTGTCGATCTCGAGCAGGAGACGATCAAGCTGGTAGATGCGCTGCACAGTGAAGATGCGGCGGGCAAGCGCGCTTGAAGTTTCGCCGTCAGAGAGCGGAGGAAGTTGGTGTTAACCTCACGCCGCTGATCGACGTTGTGTTTCTTCTCCTGATTTTTTTCATGGTCTCAACCACCTTCACCCGCGAAACCCAGTTAAGTATTGATCTGCCAGAGGCAAGCGGTACGCCGCGGGAAACCGAAGCGCTTAAGCAGATTGAAATTCTGGTGGACGAATCCGGCGCGTACCGCGTGAACGGCCGCCCGCTGGTCGATGGCAATCTGCGCACGCTGCAGGCGGCGGTCTATGAAATAGCTGCGGGCGATACCACGCTACCCATGCTGATCAGCGCCGATGCGCAGGCCAGCCACCAGTCTGTGGTCAGGGCGATGGACGCGGTGGGGCAGATGGGTTTTGTGCACTTGAGTATCACAACGCGACAGCCCTCGGAGCAGCGGTAGCCAGGCCATGCCAGGACAGAGCGACGCGGCAGGTACAGACAGAAAACGCGAGGTGAGTGATTGGCAGCTCTACCGTCGCCTGCTGGCCTATGTTGTGCCCTACTGGTACATCTTCGCCTTTAGTCTGCTGGGCTACATCGTGTATTCCCTCGGTAATGTGCTGCTGGCTGACCTGATGCAGTTTCTGTTGGATTCGCTCAACGAATCCGAGGATGCGGGCAAAGGCATTGTTTCTGGCTGGGCCTATGCGTTGGTAGACCCCGGCGACATGAGCCAGCTCGAATACGCGCGGGTGGCCGTACCAGCCGCGACGATCGCACTCGCCGGCACCCGAGCGGTTGGTTTTTTTGTTGGCACCTACTTTTTGACGCACATCGCTCGCAACCTTATTCATACCCTGCGCTGCGAACTCTTTGGCAAGATGTTGGAGGCCCCAAGCGGCTACTACGACCAGCACAGCCAGGGCATTTTGATCTCAAAGATCACATATAACGTGGAGCAGGTTGCCGGTGCCGTGACCAAGGCACTGAAAATCATCGTGCGCGAGGGGCTGACGGTGCTGGCGCTGGTCAGCTACATGCTTTACCTCAACTGGCGTCTGTGCCTGGTTTTCTTTGCCGTGGCGCCGCTGCTGGCACTGGTCGTCTCTGTCGTGGGCAAGCACTTCCGACGCTATAGCCGGCGAATACAGGCGTCTATGGGTGATGTAACGCAAGTCTCTAATGAAACCATCGGCGCATTTAAGGAAGTCCGAGCCTTTGGCGCCCAGGGCCAGCAGGAAGAGCGGTTCGCCGAGGCCAGCTATAACAATCGCGTACAAAGCCTGAAACTGGCGTTTGCCGAAGCGCTCAGCACGCCAGTGATTCAAACGCTGTTGGCAATCTCGCTGTCGTCTCTGGTGTGGTTTGCCCTGAACCCGTCCATACTCTCAGGTTTCACGGCGGGCTCTCTGGTTGCTTTTCTGGTTGCTGCGGGTCAGCTCAGCAAGCCCATTCGGGCGCTGAGCAGCATACAGAGCGTTATTCAGCGGGGCCTGGCGGCGGCGGAGGACATCTTTGCGCAGCTCGATATGGACGTTGAGCCCGATACCGGCGAGCATGCGCCCGACCGCGTGCGCGGTGAGATTAACGTTGCCAGCGTCAGCTTCAGCTATCCCGGTGCCGACCATCCGGCGCTTGCCGAGATCGATTTGCAGGTTGCCGCCGGTGAGACCGTGGCCCTGGTAGGACGGTCAGGCAGCGGTAAGACGACCCTGATGCAGATATTGACCCGCTTCTATCAACCGGGAAGTGGCGTCATTCAGATCGATGGGGTGGACATTCAGGAATACCGCTTGGCCAATCTGCGCAGTCAGGTCGCGATGGTGTCCCAGGATGTAACCCTGTTCCAGGATACGGTCGCGAACAATATCGCCTTTGGCGCTTTACGCGGCGCCACGCAATCTCAGATAGAGGCTGCAGCGGAGGCTGCCAATGCCCTGGACTTTATCCGCCAGCTACCCGACGGCTTCGATACCTTGCTCGGGGATGATGGCAGCGGTTTGAGCGGCGGCCAGCGACAGCGTATTGCTATCGCTCGCGCGATACTTAAGGACGCGCCTATTTTAGTGCTGGACGAGGCGACCTCAGCCCTTGATAACGAATCGGAACACCGTATTCAGAAGGCCCTCGAGCATGTCATGCAAGGTCGGACGACGCTGGTCATTGCCCATCGCTTGTCCACGGTAGAACGCGCTGATCGCATTGTTGTTATGGATGCGGGTCATATTGTCGCGATCGGGAGCCATGCGGAGCTGTTGGCGGAAGGTGGCATCTACGCCCAGCTCTATCACCAGGAGTTTGCCGATTGAGCCCCGCCTGGCAGCAGCGACTGCTGCGAGCCTGGTACGAGGGTAGCCCCTGGCTCTGGCTGCTGCGGCCAGTGGAGGCCCTTTTTCGTGCTGTCGTCAGTCTGCGCCGTTGGCTGTTTCAAGCCGGCCTGCTGTCGCGATACCGCGCGCCGGTACCGGTGGTGGTTGTCGGTAACATCACGCTGGGTGGCACGGGTAAAACGCCGATCGTTATCGCGCTGGTAGAAGCGCTAACGGCCCGTGGCCAGCGCGTCGGTGTCGTGAGCCGCGGCTACGGAGCGCGCGGACTCTCTTTTCCTCATTTGGTAAGCGCCGGTGATGCGGCCACATCAAGCGCAGACGAGGCGCTGCTGATCGCCCAGCGCACCGGCTGCCCTGTGGCGATTGGCCCCGATCGTAGCGCCGCTGCCAGGCTGCTGCTGGAGAGCCATGATGTAGACCTCCTGGTAGCTGACGATGGCCTACAGCATTACGCGCTCGTACGCGACTTTGAAATTGCCGTCATCGATTACGAGCAGCAACTCGGCAATGGCTTTTGTCTGCCCGCTGGCCCTCTGCGCGAGCCGGCCTCGCGCCTTGCCTCGGTTGACCGGGTACTGTATCGAGGCTTGGAGGACGAGCAGCAGGGAGTTGTCTATCGCGTTGAAGGGCTGGTGAACCTTGCCGACGGTGATGCGGCTCGTCTTGGCGGTGGAGCCGTCGGCCCGGAGGTTCATGGCCTGGCAGGTATCGGCCAACCGGGCCAGTTTTTTACCACCCTGGAATCTGCCGGCCTCAGCGTGGAGCGACACATTTTCCCTGATCATCACGCCTTCAGCGCATCAGACCTGACCGCCCTGGCCGACAAGCCCGTTATCATGACCGAGAAAGACGCGGTAAAATGCGAGCCATTCGCGACGGCCGCGCATTGGTACCTCAAGATCAGCGCAGAGCTGCCTGCAGAGCTGGTGCAGCGGGTGCATGCCCTGACCGCACGCTGACGATCACGGCCCGACAATAAGCAGAGAGTGCATGAGACAGAGATGAGTTTCTCGGTTGTTATTCCCGCCCGTTATGCATCAACTCGGCTGCCGGCCAAGGCCCTGGAAGATATCCACGGCAAGCCTATGGTTCAGCGGGTGTGGGAACAGGCATCGCTGAGCGCTGCCGATGAAGTGATTGTCGCCACCGATGATCAGCGTATTCTGGATGCGGTTCAGCTGGCTGGCGCCAGAGGGCTCATGACGTCGGCTGATCACCCGACGGGCACAGACCGTCTGCATGAAGTCGCGGCGGCACAGCATTGGCCCGACGAGCACATTGTGGTTAACGTGCAGGGTGATGAGCCCTTGATCCCCCCGGCTGTCATTGACCAGGTCGCGGTGAACCTCGCTGAACATCGGGATGCGGGTATTGCTACTTTGTGTGAGCCCATCGTTAGCGCTGAGGACCTCCTCAGTCCGAATGTCGTGAAGGTTGTTATGGGGGAGGACTCCATCGCACGATATTTTAGCCGGGCGCCCGTGCCCTGGCCGAGAGACGCCTTTGCTCGTCATCGGCGACAGCTGCCCGATAGCGACGCCTGCTGGTTCCGCCATATTGGTATCTACGCTTATCGCGTAGGCTTTCTCAGGCGGTTTGTCGCGTGGCCGTCGGCGCCTATGGAAAAACTGGAGCAGTTGGAGCAGCTTCGCGCGCTGCACCATGGCGTGATGATCCACGTCGCACAAGCGTGCTGTGAAGTGCCCGCCGGCGTCGACACGCAGACTGACCTGGAGGCGGTGCGCAAGGCGATCAAGGGTGCCGGCGCATGACGCGCGTGCTGTTTGTCTGCCTGGGCAATATCTGTCGCTCTCCGACGGCGCAGGGCGTTTTTGAGGCCTTGCTGGCTACTCACCCCCTTGCCGGACGGCTTAGCGTGGATTCCTGCGGTACCGGAGCCTGGCACGTCGGCAAGGCGCCTGACCCGCGTGCGATTGAGGCCGCAGCCAGCCGCGGTTATACGCTGTCGCACCTGCGCGCGAGGCAGATCGATGCGCAGGATTTTGAGCGCTTTGATTATCTGCTCGCTATGGATCAGGACAACCTCGATGACCTCCGCAAGCTCAGCCCCTCAGGCTTTCGCGGGCATCTTGGTCTCTTTCTTGACTATGCAAGCGGGAGCACTGAGCGGGAAGTACCCGACCCCTACTATGGTGGAAGTGCTGGCTTCGACCATGTGCTCGATTTGGTGGAGGAGGCCAGCCGGGGGCTGCTAGACGACCTCAGTCATGCAAATACGCCTTGATCAATCACTGCAAGAGCACAACACGCTGGCCCTGCCAGCGCGCGCACGTGCGCTGGTAGAGGCGTCCTCGAGCGAAGAGATCATCGAGGCTTTGGACTGGGCGCAAGCCGAGGGCCTGGCGGTGGTTCCTTGGGGGGAGGGCAGTAATGTGGTTCTGGCCGGCGACCTCGATGCGCTGGTGTTGAAGCAAGGTTCACGCGGCTTGCAAGTACTTGCAGAGACGGATAGGGATGTGCGTTTGCGCGTTGGTGCCGGCAACAACTGGCACACTCTGGTCGAACACTGCCTGGCTGCCGGTTATCACGGCCTGGAGAATTTGGCCCTCATCCCGGGGGCGGTAGGCGCAGCGCCCGTGCAAAACATCGGCGCCTACGGCACTGAGCTGGATCGCTTTGTCGAGTGTGTTCATGCAATCGATATCGCGACAGGCGAGGCCCTGCACCTGCAGCGGGACGACTGCCGCTTTGCCTACCGTGACAGCATATTCAAAGCCGAGCTCAAGGGCCGGGTTATCATTACCGCGCTGGATCTGCGCCTGGCTAAAACGGCGATGGTCGAGTACAGCTACCCGACGCTTGCGGAGCGCCTGGAGGCAATGGCGGTATCTGAGCCGGGGCCACAGGAGATCTTCGACGCGGTCGTGGCTGTTCGCAGGGAGCGCCTGCCTGATCCGAACGAAGAGCCCAATGCGGGCAGCTTCTTTAAAAACTTGATCCTGCCTTACGAACAGGCGGCATATGCGCGGCGCTCGTTCGTCGACATGCCCTGCCACAATATGGCGGATGGCAGGGTAAAGATCCCTGCTGCCTGGCTCATCGAGCGCCGCGGCTGGAAAGGCAAGCGGCGGGGGAACGTGGGCGTGCACCCAGGGCATGCCCTGGTGCTGGTGCACTACGGTGGCGCCAGCGGAACCGAACTGCTGGACCTGGCTGAGGAGGTGCGTGAGGACGTGCGGCAGCTTATTCATCGTCGCCTGGAAATTGAGCCGCGGGTGCTGGGCGGTACATGAGCGAGTTCGATCACAAGGCCTTTCTAGCCACGCTGACCAGTCGCCCCGGTGTGTACCAGATGTACAACGCCGAGGGCGAGCTGCTTTATGTGGGAAAGGCAAAGAACCTGAAGAACCGGGTGGGCAGCTACTTTCGTGCCAGTGGCCTGACCGACAAGACCATGGCACTCGTTAACCGCATCGCGGACATCCAGGTTACCGTCACAAGCACCGAGGTGGATGCGCTGCTGCTCGAGCATAACCTGATCAAGAGCTATCGACCTCCCTATAACATCCTGTTGAAGGACGACAAGTCTTACCCCTACATTTACGTATCCACGCGGGACAAGTTCCCACGCCTGTCGCTGCATCGCGGCACCAAGCGGCGAAAAGGGCGCTACTTCGGCCCTTACCCAAGCGCTGGCGCCGTGCGCGAGTCGCTGCACTTTCTACAGAAGGTTTTCAAGGTGCGGCAGTGCGAGGACAGTTACTTCCGCAATCGCTCGAGGCCCTGCCTGCAGTACCAGATTGATCGCTGCACGGCTCCCTGTGTTGACCTGGTAAACGAGGAGGACTATGCCGAGCAGGTGGAGGCCACGACGCTGTTTCTGCGCGGCAAGAACCAGGAGCTGATGGTGCGGCTCGCCGATGACATGGAGCGGGCGGCCCAGGAGATGGCCTACGAGAAGGCCGCCGGCTATCGTGACCAGCTGGCGCAGCTGCAGCAGGTTCAGGCCACACAGGGAATAGAAGGCGTCAGCGGTGACCTCGACATACTGGCGGGCGTTGTGGCCAATGGCAGGGCCTGTGTGCATGTGCTGTTTGTGCGCGGCGCTCGGGTCCTCGGTAGCAAGACCTTCTATCCGCCAACGCGACTGGATGAAGCGCCGCGCGATGTGCTGAGCGCCTTTTTACCCCAGTTTTACCTGAGCGGTGCCCATGTAATACCGGGTGAGATCCTGATGAACCATGAGCCAGAGGATACCGAAACGCTCGAGGAGGCCTTTAGCGTGAAGGCCGAACGGCGTGTGCGCCTGCGCAGCCGGGTACGAGAGGCCCGCGCGCGATGGCTGCGCCTGGCGGAACAGACTGCCGATACCAACCTGCGCGCCGAGTTGGCAGGGCGCCAAACCATCAGTGATCGATTGCAGGCTCTGCAAGATACCCTGCAGCTGCCGGAAACGCCGCGCCGAATGGAGTGCTTCGATATCAGCCACAGCGCCGGTGAGGCGACCGTCGCCTCCTGCGTGGTGTTTGATGAGAGCGGGGCTCGGAAAGGGGATTACCGGAAGTTCAATATTGACGGCATTACGCCCGGAGATGACTACGCGGCGATGCAGCAGGCACTGGAGCGCCGCTACAAGCGCCTGCAGTCGGGGGAGGGGGAGCTGCCAGATATCCTCTTCATCGACGGCGGCAAGGGCCAGGTAAGTCAGGCCTTGAGCGTGCTGGAGGACTTGCAGGTGCAGGGCGTGGAAGTAGTGGGCGTGGCTAAAGGCACGACCCGCAAGGCGGGGTTTGAGACTCTCGTGTTAGGCGACAGTGGGCTGGAGCGCCAGCTACCGGGCGACAGCCCGGCCCTACATCTCATTCAGCAGATTCGCGATGAGGCGCACCGATTCGCCATTGCCGGGCACCGTGCTCGCCGCAAGAAAGCACGGCAGCAGTCCGCCCTGGAAGACATACCGGGCGTTGGAGCCAAACGTCGGCGCGAGCTGCTCCGGCACTTCGGCAGCGCCCAGCTTGTACGCAATGCTGACGTGGTGGAACTCAAGAAAATACCCGGAATTAGTGCCACCTTGGCGCAACAGATATATGATCACCTGCATAATGTGAATGATTAGCGTCAGATAGCAGCTGACCACATTCGCTCACAACACGTGCTTACAAACAGCGCAGGGGCCCGCTTGAAACTGAACATACCGAATGCACTGACTATGCTGCGCATTGCGCTTATTCCAGTGCTGGTGGTGGTGTTCTACACCGAGTTTGAGTATCACCTGTGGGTGGCAGCGGGCGTGTTTACGCTTGCGGCGGTGACCGACTGGGTGGATGGCTACCTTGCCCGGCGGCTGGACCAGACCACCGCCTTCGGCGCCTTCCTCGACCCGGTGGCTGACAAGCTGATGGTGGCCACTGCCTTGGTACTGATGGTAGAGCGCCACGATAATATTTTGTTCACCCTGGCTGCTGCGGTCATTATTGGTCGCGAAATTGTTATCTCAGCCCTGCGCGAGTGGATGGCGGAGCTGGGCGAACGAACTTCTGTGGCAGTGTCCTACGTGGGCAAGGTCAAGACCGTTTTTCAGATGGTCGCCATTATCTGTCTTCTGGCAATAGACCCCCGGGAGAGCGACGGCGTTCTGCTGGCCGGTTCTTATGTGCTGTTGTACACCGCTGCGCTGCTCACGCTATGGTCGATGTTCATCTACCTCAAAGCCGGCTGGGCCGTGATGCGCGACCGGGATAATGCTTTATGATTCAGTGGCTTGCGTAAAATAACCGGTGTTTCGCTTGACTCTCGCAATGCAGTGCATACAATGGGCGCCCTCGGTCGGGTAGGCGGTTTTACAGGCCAGATCGAGCGACGCACTACGCGGGAATAGCTCAGTTGGTAGAGCGCAACCTTGATGAGGTTGATGCGGGTTGCGCAGACGGGGGCGCCTAGCCTCGACGGTTCCGGCGACTCGTAGAAGTAAGGTGCGTTAACACGCGGGAATAGCTCAGTTGGTAGAGCGCAACCTTGCCAAGGTTGAGGTCGCCGGTTCGAACCCGGTTTCCCGCTCCAAACCCTCTCGTCCGAG
>JBCDJG010000006.1:0-132268 GCA_038748065.1 Pseudomonadota bacterium | reverse complement strand
GTGAATTTTCTCAGTTCACCGCCCCTTAAATACTTCATCGTTTTCGGCATTTCCCTGGAGCGCGTCATCCCCATCATCAGCCCTACATTTAACCAGCAGGTAGAAGAGGAATTCCCTCGCGAGGATGCGGAGAACGAAGACGCACACAAGCAACGCCTGCACAGGGAGCGGCAGAACCTTGCACGCCAGTACATGCGCAAGATGATCAACATTGAGGTCAGCGTACCCACAATAGACATCGAGAAGCTGGCTGAGCTTTCCCGCCAGAAGAAGTACATTCCGCCACTGCCCGAAACGCGCCAGGACCTCGCCAACAAGACGGCGCTTTTCTGGGACAGGCAGGTTTTTCCCTGGCTTGTGGGCGCTCTTTTCTGCGCCTTTTTGTTTTTCTTCCCATTTTCAGGGATCGAACGCGTCGCTGAACTCATGGCCAGCGACACACAGCTGCAGGAGAACCTCCCTAGCCAATCGTCTGCAGAAGCTCCTGTAACAAACCAGGCTGAAGCACCAGGCCCTGAAGGCGATCAGCCGGCCCCATGGCTTGAACCAACCTCGGTGTCGCCCTGGTTCTACGTTGGCGTGGCCTTCAGCCTGCTTGTCGTGTTCTATTTTTGGGGCAGAGCGTCGGAGCGCGCCCTCATCGGCGATTCCGATGATTTTCTGGATGCGCTATCGATTTGGGCCCCCATATTCAATGCCCTGGACCCAACACCCAGGCACTACATCCGCATGGTCAATCAGCTGAGACTCTTGAACATGCGCATCCGCACGGACTACAGGGACGCAGAAGATCAGGATGCTCAGCGAGATATGATAGTGTCCACATTGCTCAGCGCGATTCATGTCGCTGGTATCGATCCAGCGGAATTCATCCAATCCTTTCCAGCGCCAAACTCCGGCGACAGCCAATTGACCCCTATCGAGAATATCGACCTCTCTCAACATTCTGCGCCGCGGCAGCACACGATTCGGGCAGCTTTACAGCGCTCGTTACAGCAGCACGGCGAGCGTTTTCCAACGACCTGGCCAGCCATCGCCGACGTCGAGAAGCTGGACGGCTACATGAGGGGCCTTCAGCTTAGTTAGTCGCGCTACTGCCTTAAGCAATTGATCATGCCAACGCCTGTTATAGCCGTTATCGGAAACCTGCCACCACCCGCCGGAGGTGCAGAGGTCTTTGCCCGAGAGCTAATTCTGGCACTGGCAAAGCGTGGAGTAGCAGTTCACGTATTGACTCAATCACATTCGAAACTGGCCATACAAGGAAGCGGAGAGAGCCTGTTCTATCCCTATGATGAAAATGCGCAAAGCGAGCTATCAGCTGCCGGCGTAATCATTCATAGCTGCCTCAACGAGTTAAAGGACCTCGAAGGCGTGGATCAGAGAGGTCGATACCTGGCCGGTCTCTTTCGCGAGTTGCGCGTGGAGTTGATCCACTGCCATATGAGCACTGGCTTTCTGAAAGAAGCCATATCGGCCGCTGAGCTGGCCGCGATTCCGATCGTGTCGACCCTGCACGGAATGACCCATCTATTACCCAAGTACGATTCATTCACGGGCCCGGGCTGGTCTCCCGCCATCATCGCGAGCCTGATGGCCAGAGCCAGTCATAACGTGGTCGTAAGCCGACCTATGCTTGAATACTGCGAACGCAGGGGCATGAAAAACGTCTCTCTGATCTCCAGTGCGGTGGATTGCGATCGCTACAGCGTTGATGGTCTGCATACTCGCCAAGGCATTCTGTACGTCGGCAAGCTCAACCGCTACAAGGGACTACAGCAAACGCTGTCAGGCTTCCTGCGCATCGCCCATCAGTTCGATGACGCTTTATACCTGGTAGGCCGAGGTATTACCCTGCATTTTTTCGAACAGACCGGTTTTTTTCTCACAGCCAGCCAACAGCAACGATTGCGCGAGTTGATACAGAACAGGCGCGTTATACTGGTCGGCGAACTTGATCCACAGGCACTTCAGCTTCACTACCGCCAGCGGCGCGTTCTCGCGCTGCCATCGCTGACGGAAGGCTTGCCCATCACAATTCTCGAAGCCCTGGCGAGCGGCATGCCGGTGGTCGCCTCCAGCGTTGGTTCCATCCCCGACGTGGTGCAGGACGGCGTCAACGGCTTCCTCGTCCCACCTGGCAATATCACATCGTTCAGTCAGCGTCTCAGCGAGGCACTAACACGCGATGATCCGGCTCTGGCTGAGCGTTGCCGGGCGAGCGTTGCCCTGTATGACATTGAGCCAATCACCACAGCGTACCTTCAGCTGTTCAGGGGTCTGATCGAGAATGCGCCAGGGCGCAGCAGCCCGGGCATATAAGTCGCGCAGGCTGCGGTTCGTCGGCAATTCTGCTGTATCATCGCTGCGCAATGCTGCTCAGCTGGTTTATCACTGCTCTCGCCGTCACCGGCCCCATCTATCTCTGGTTACTGGGTGGAGTGATGCTGCGCCGCCTCGGACTGATCGGCGATGACCTGGTTAATCTGGCCGCACAGTTCAGTTACCGCATGGCGATGCCCCTGGTCCTGTTCTTTGGAGCGTCCCAGGTCGATTATTCGAACGTGTTGAACTCCCGCTATTTGATCGCCGGTGTGATTGCGACGATTACAGTGTCAGTGCTGGCCGATGTCTGGGGTCGACTCCGGGCTTTCGAACCGGCTATGCGCGCCATTTTTGTGCAGGGTAGTTTCCGGTCCAACCTTGGCATTGTTGGTATCGCCCTTGCTGCCAGCGCTTACGGCGATGCTGGGCTGGCGCTAGCGGCCTTGCCTGTTGCCATACTCACAATTCTCTACAACATCATTGCCGTTTGGGTTCTGGATAGCGGGCATGGGCACAGCACGCGCGTTCCCGTAGTGATTTTTCGCATGGCCAGCAATCCACTGATTGTGGGCATATCAGCAGGCGTAGTTGTCTCTGTGCTTGGGGTCGATCTCGGCACCCGAGCCTATCGACTAGGGGATTGGTTCTCGACGGCGGCCCTGCCGCTAGCCTTAATCACGATCGGGGCATCGCTGAGCCTAAAGTCCTTGCGCGCCAGTCAAGCGCTGGCGGTTGATACCATGCTTTGGCGGCACCTGATTTCCCCCGCTTTCACCATGCTTTTGGCACTATGGATGGGTATTTACGGGCCGGAACTCGGCGTTTTATTTTTGCTATTTTCATCGCCCATTGCCGCAGCGAGCTTTGTCATGGTCGTTGCTGTTGGCGGAAATGGCGCTGTGGCGGCCAATTTGATCGTGTTATCCACGCTCGTTTCGGGCGTCACTACAACCCTGGGGTTCGCCCTGCTGAACTATTTTGGGCTGGTTTAGCCACAGGACTTGAGCAGCTAATTCGCCAGCACCAGAACCTCATTCGCATCACTGGTGCCACTGCCGCTGGGCTCTGTCGCCCCACCGACCACGAATATCTTGTTACCGATCTTGCCTGCACCGATGCCGTGACGCGGCGTAGGCATATCGGGTAGCGCTGTCCAGGTATCCTGGCTTATCGAGTAGCGCCACACGTTAGCGAAGACGCCCGCTTCCGGCTTGAAAATTTCGCCCCCGAAAACGATCAGTCCATCATCGACCATGGCACTGGCCGTACCTGCCTGGGGTAGTGGCAGTGGCGCCGCGGTGCGCCAGCGATCTTCCTGCTGATCGTAAATTTCTGTGGGGTCAAGATTCCCGGCGGCGGTGCGCCCGCCTGTAACAATGAGCTGATCGCCCAGCCATCCACCCGTCGCGCTGTTGCGCGGCGTTGGTATGGGTGCCAATCGATCCCACTTGCCGCCGCCAGGGGGCCGCACCCAATGGTTCGCCACTTCTGCGTGATCGGAACGTTTGCGATTATCGGAACCAATTGGCGATACGCCTGTGACAAGATGCAGCGCGCCGTCGCCGTGAGTCGCCAGAACACCTTCCGCCTGCGGCTGTGGCAACTCGCCTTCAGCTATCCAGCCCTCTGCACTGAGCCTGTAAGTCTGTGCGCTCATCCGCCAGATCTGCGTATAGCTGCCATTAAAGCCCCCGGCCAGAATAAGGCCCCCATCCTGCACGGCCAGCGCAGCATGATGAATCGCTTCAGGCAGTGCCGGGCGCTCAGACCACTGATTCGCTTGCGGATCATAAGCAAACACAGCGTCGGTGAAGTACGGCACGCCAAGCTTGCGTGCGATACCGCCAGCGACAACTAACTGCCCAGCATGTACCGTCGGATAAATCTCCTGTGTTCTGACCGGCATGGGCGCAGCGGACTGCCAGCTATAGGTGCGGGAGTCGGGCCGACCATGCAAAATCTGCGCACCGAGCATGGCAGTGGCGACGAGGAATTGACGTCGATATATCGCCAATGACTCAGGCTTCCAGACTCTGCAGCCAGTCGACAATGATTTGCGCCGCTTCCGCGCCGCAGTCTTCTTGCCAGAAGTGCCCGGCGTTCTGCAGGGTCTGGTGTGGCTGGCCACGGGCGCCTGGAATCCGCTCTTGAAAGACGGTTTCCCAGCCCCGTGTCGGGGGATCAGAGTCGCTGAACAGTGTAAGGAAGGGCTTGTCATATTCCCGCAGGGCTTCCCAGGTGACTCGGCCGATCGCAGCGCCCTCATCAGACTCGGTGACCGGTATCAGCAAAGAGAGCTGACGCGTGCCCGCCTTGTGCCACTCGCTGGGAAAAGGCGCATCCCAGGCGTGTATGGCACCCGCGCTAGGGGGCCTGACGGTTGCGAATTGCAAGGAATCACTGGCAACGAAATGCGCCGCGCGCTGAGAGTGGCGCATCCAGTCAAGGAGTGCCGTATTGACCTCGGCGTTCTCGCCCTCCGTGGCATGCACCGCCCAGTTCAAGCGCCCACGCAAAGCCGCCTCTCCCGTATGCAAAATCGTATTTGCGGCTACAACGGCGGCAAAGCGCTCAGGCTCACGCGCGAGCACACCCAGGCCAATGGGCCCGCCCCAGTCCTGACACACCAGTGTGACATCCCTGAGATCCAGGTTTTGCACAAGAGCCTGCATCCAGTCGATATGGTGGCGCAGACTGTAGTGCGCAGGAAACGTCAGCTTGTCTGAGCGGCCAAAGCCCACGTTATCCACGGCAATGGCGCGAAAGCCGGCCTCTGCAAACACCGGAACAAGCTTGCGATACAGGTAAGACCACGAAGGCTGCCCGTGCAGCATGAGAATGACTCTGCCATCCCGTGGGCCTTCATCGATATAGTGCATCCTCAGGCTCAGTGACTGATCGACAAATTCAACCTGTGTGTAGTGCGGCTGAAACCCATAGTCCTCAAGACCCAGGAAACGAGCGTCGTCCGTGCGCACCACCGGAGGTGCATCGGGCCCAGTTAGCGGCGGCGTCTCCACGTTGTTCTCCTTATCGCTCGGTTTGCCTGGCACCACAGCCAGCGCCTACGACCTGCGCTCCGCGATACTGTCGTAAACTTGATTGATATTGGCGAGAATTGCAAACTTCCGAATGAGGTTGGGGATGACGCAATCGATCGCCACCTGAAGTCTGTCGCGGTACACGAATTTTCGTTCACATAGGCGTTTAAGGCCGGAGGTTTAATGCAGCGCACTGCTAAATATCTGGGAGTTTCGCTGCTCGGCATGACCCTGGTGCTAGCGACGGCCTCCGTCTGGTTCTGGTATCGGCCGGTCGGATTGAACAACTATATTAACAAAGCGACGATTGCGCTTGCCCTACCATCACCCGAGCTGCTGACCTCACTCGGGCTGATCGATAACACCCCGCTTGATTTTCACAGCGGCAAGCTCGGCGATTACACCGAGGCGGGTGACCGCGAAACTCTACAAAGGCTACAGCGCCTGCGCGCCGGCCTGGATCGATACGGCCCTGAGGGCCTTGAAGGACAGGAGCTGATTAGCTGGCGAGTCACCGCCTGGTTTATGGATAACCAGATTCGATTGGCCGGGCTGAGTCGCGGCGGTTATGCCATCGGCGGAGGTGCCACGGTGAATCAGCTCAGTGGTGTCACCATCGATATGCCGCAGCTACTCTCCGATCAGCACGTCATCAAAAATGAAAAAAGCGTTCAGCGCTACCTGTCCAGGCTCCGAGAATACGGTCGCGTGCTGGGGGAAGTCAGGGCTCGGGTGGCAAGTGATCGCAGCAAAGGCTTTGTTCCGCCCGACTTCATTATCGAGAAGACTCTCCTGAGCATGCGAACCTTTACCGAGGGCGGCGCCGCTAACAACGCGCTGGTTACCACTTTAGCACCAAAGCTGGAGGCGCTGGAACATATCACATCGGAGCAGCGAACCGCCTATCTCGAAGAAGCACAGACTCTGGTCGCATCGGAGGTGCTACCGGGATTCGAAGCACTAATCTCACTGCACGAGGAGATGATCCCCGAAGCAGGCCACGATGCCGGGCTCTGGCGCCTGCCGGACGGAGAACAACTCTACAAAGCGGCGCTGGCCTCAAACACCACGACCGATATAAGCGCGGACGAGATTCATAAGCTGGGCCTGAGCGAGGTCGCGCGCCTTCGTGTGATGATTGAAGACATTCTGGCCGAGCTCGGTTTAACGACCGGTTCCATGGAGGAGCGAATCACCCGTTTGACGGAGGACCCCACACATTTGTTCGCCAACACAGAGCAGGGACGCGCTGAGATACTGGCCTACCTCGAAGAGTTAAACAAGGAGGTTATTGGCGTGGCTGGCGACTATTTCATGACACTCCCGCACCAGCCCGTCGATATCGTTAGAGTACCAGCGTACGCACAGGACTCATCAGCCTTTGGCTATTACCGATCGCCCGCTTTAGACGGATCGCGCGCCGGTAGGTTTTACATCAATCTCAAAGATACTGCGGAGGCGCCTCGCTGGACCTTACCCTCCTTGCTCTATCACGAGGCGGCGCCTGGCCACCATTTTCAGATCTCCTCCGCGCAGCTCATCGAAGACGTTCCGCTTCTGCGCCAGGCCATCAACTTCAACGCCTACGCGGAAGGATGGGCACTCTACGCCGAATGGCTGGCGGCTAACGACATGGGATTGTATGACGACGACCCCCTGGGCCGGCTGGGACAATTGCAATACCAGATCTATCGCGCCGTGCGCTTGGTCGTCGATACCGGACTGCATGCCAAGCGCTGGACCAGGGAGCAGGCCATTGACTATATGATTGCCAACACCGGTACCACAGAGGCCGAAGTCACGCGCGAGATTGAGCGCTATGTTGTGTGGCCGGGCCAGGCCACGGGCTACATGATCGGGCAGCTGACCATTCAGAGAATTCGTCAGGCCGCTGAGAACACACTGCAAGATCGATTCGACTTGCGTGCCTTCCACGAGGCCTTACTCTCAAACGGGGCGCTGCCATTGGGTTTGCTGGAGGATGTCATGGCAGAATGGATAGCGGAACAGGCCCAGGTGTCCCCGGGGTGATTGCCTCACTGAATGGAGCAGCTGTAACGTGGGACACACGGTCTCCGTCATCATTCCAACATTAAACGAGTTGACACTACGTCGTACGCTCGACGCCGTGATGAGGCAAGACCGCCCCGCCGATGAGATCATCATTGTGGGCCAGGATGAGCACGGTATTACTGACGGCCTGTCGGCGCTAAGATTTATCGATACGGGCTCTCCAGTATGCGCCGCTGCTGCCCGCAACCGCGCCATACAAGCCAGCATCGGAAGTGTTGTGGCGTTTACAGATTCCGATTGTATCCCCGCCAGGGACTGGCTCAGTTCACATCTGCGCGCCCATGATAGGGGTGCCCTGGTTGTTGGCGGCAGCGTTATACCGGATGGCGCGAACTACTTGGCACAAGCCGACAATGTGTCAATGTTCCACGATTTTATGCAGGGGCAACCCGCGGGTGAACGTTTCCTGCTTCCGACTCTGAATTTGAGCGTGCGGCGCGAGGTCGTCGACAAGGTCGGTTACCTGGACGAGTCTTTTCCCGGCGCGGCAGGTGAGGACGCAGACTGGACCTTACAGATGCGCCTTGCTGGCATCAGCCTCAGATTTGAGCCGGCGGCGGAGGTACGGCACACGCCCGCAAGGACGCGCTGGCGAGAGCTGCTCAGGCACTGGCGCCAGTCCGGCTCCGCCGGGATCAGAGTACGGCATCGATATGCCGATCTTTACTCGACCCCACATCTGGCCCAAAGCGCATCGCTGCTAAGGCTGCTGAGCCCCCTGATTGCAGCCTGGGTAACCGCTGCGATTTACAGAAAGAGAATGTTCTGGCGATACCTGCCCTACCTGCCCCTGGTTTACTTCACCAAGGTCTTCTACTGCATCGGCGCAGCAGAATCGGTAGCAAGTGGCTTTGCCTTTAGCGAGCGTGAAAGCCCATGCGCTGGCCGCGCCAATGAAGCGGGCCCGAGGACTGATAGTCAAACGGGAGCATGAGAATATGAAGAGCGCGTTGAACCCGCCAGGTCCTCTGATCGTGTTAGGCGTCGATGCCGGCGACCTTGGCTTGATTGACCGCTGGACAAGAGATGGGACGCTGCCAAATTTGCAGGCTGTGCGAGAGGCAGGAGTCTGGGCCTCGCTCGACGGCATCCGCGACTTTAACTCCTTTTCGGTGTGGCCCAGCTTCGCCACTGGCGCCACCGCCTCAGATCATGGCTACTACAGCCACATGCAACTCGCGCCGAGCACTTATACGCTGATGGCGACTAATGCTCACGATCACATGCGCATAAAACCATGGTGGACTCAGCTGTCGAATCCCGAATTGCGCGCATGCATTTTCGACGTCCCGAAGGTCTCGCCCTGCCCTGGCGTCAATGGCATCCAGATCCTGGAGTGGGGCGCGAAGAGCCCGGCAGACAACCCTCGGTCCGATCCACCCGAACTCGTGGCTGAATTCAAGCGCCGCTACGGCATCCATCAGGGCTCACTACTGGATGAAGACATCACAGAGAGCCCGGCCTACTTCCGCCGACTGTTACATGCACTTCTCGAATCCGTGCGTCTTCGTACGCGCATCTGCCTTGACCTCATGCAACAGGAAGACTGGGATCTATTTGTTCACGTCTTTTCAGAGACCCATTCTGTTGGTCACCGCTTCATGCATTTTTTTGAGGGAGACAAATCTCGAGGCCTCGGCCACGACCTGGCAGAACTGCGTGATGCGGTGCGGCTGGTGTATCAGGAAGTTGATCGCGGCATTGGCATTATCAGGGCGGCAGCGCCAGACAATGCAACCCTCATCTCCTGCGCAATGCACGGAATGGGCTTGAACGAAAACTCCGAAGTGTCTGAACTGCTGCCGGAGCTTCTGCGCCGCTACAGCTCAATTGAAGGCACTGGCCACACTTCGCGATACCAGCAAGCCCGCTCAAAGCTGTTTCTAGCCGCTCACACACTCACGCCCGGCATCGTGCGGGACAAGGTTAAGCACAGGATGTCGCAGGGCATGCGCAAACGCCTTCGCATGGAAAGGCAGCGCAGGATTCACGATCAACAGCGCTGGCAGGACATGAAGGCTTTTTCTTTGCCCAGTGACGAGGGCGGCTTTGTGCGCATCAATTTGCGGGGCCGGGAGCCCGGCGGGCGAGTGCTTGAGGAGGAGTATCAACAGACGATAGCAGAGCTTGTAGATATCTTCCTGGAGCTTTACGACCCCAGCACGGGTACGCCCGCAGTACGACGGGTACGCCGCGTTGCAGAGCAGCAAACCGGCGAGCACCTGGCTGCCCTGCCGGATCTGGTCGTGGAGTGGAGCGAGGAATCTCTTCGTGAGCTGGCGTCACCGCGCTTCGGCCATCTGGGCCGATATCACCCTCATCGCGCCGGCACGCATCGGCCCCGAGGCTATTTCACCGCCTGTGGCCCGGGGGTATCTGCAGGCACTGTGATCGAAGGGGGTAGCGTGTTCGATATTCCACCCTCAATACTGTCGCTGCTCGGCGAGCCAATGCAATCGCAGTGCGTTGGACGCCCGCTACTATAGAATCCATAGCTGTGGATGACCTTCGAGCAGCGAGACGTGTAAGGGTCACCCTGCTCTGCTCATTACCCAGCACGACGAACCGCTAAACGCCTCACCTTCCCTGTTCCACCGCTGCGTCACATTTGGCTCAGCGCACCCTTCACAATATTTTATTGAACATATGTACAACGCTATCTGCCAGTGGCCGGCAGACACTGATACTCGAGGAGGTGGTGGTTACCGCTCAGAAACGTGAACAGTCCCTGCAGGAAATACCAGTCAGCGCAACTGTTTTAACCGCCGACCTGATCGACCGGACAGGTATCACCGAACTTGCTGACTAAGCTGTTAAAACGTCAAACCTGGGCTTTCAGCAACGCGGTAATGAGGCGGATACCAAGTTTGGCATTCGCGGAGTGACCAATATCGGCGGGCAAGCAAGTTCCTCAGGGATGTACGTAGATGACTTCCCCTCCTGCCCACCGGTAGACGCAATTTTGGGAGCATGCTACGTTCGAGGATTCCACACACATTTTTTTAGGTGACATAGCATGACGGTTTTTCTACGAATTATTAGCATAGCCATGTTATGCCTTGGTCTGACTGTGCAAGCCAATGCTCAATCAATCACCTTTGAGGCAGTTTGCGTACAGCCGTCAGATTGCGACGGCGACAGCGGCTTTAGCTTTGAACTGACGTTCGACATCAGCGTCGTCATTCCGAACACCACCTATAACGCCACGGCAGATGGCGGTGCCAACCTCATTCAATGGAGCATCAGCAGCTCAGTGGGGGATGGATTTGATGGAGGTGGCGAAGGGCTGGAAGGCATCCTGGGCGTAAACGGCGATCTGCTCTTTTCCTTTAACGACCAGGGCGTACTTGAAGCAATCCTGGACAGCGCTGGAAACAATTCATTCGTATTCGACATACCGCCGGAAGCAGCGGTTGGCCAGTTCAATTGGCGTAACCAAAGCACAGAAGTTGCTAATCGCGCAGACTTGCTTGTAAACGGCATGGAGGACGACATAGCCGATTCCACCGATATCACCGTGGCCTTCCAGGTCCGCGGGGCTGGAAACCTACCGGCGTCTGTACCCCTGCCCAGATACATTCTGCCAATGATGGTTCTCTTCGGACTTTTTGGCGCATGGCGCTATCGAGGGTTGCTGCGGTTGCGCCGGGGCTATCGCAATTGATGAGTTATGGCATTTTGCTCAACATACATCCTGCCTGATGGACAAGCCGGGGGCTCATCAGGACTGGCTTTTAGTTCTGTAATAATTTTCGCGCGCGGTTGGTACGCCGCGCTGGGCTGGGCTGGGGTGCGCGAGGATATCAAGTTCTGATAGATCAAGCAGTCTTCTCAAGCGGCCTTTCTGGCTTAACCTGTCCCCCGTCTGCCCATACCACGGCCAATCAGAAGGTCTTTTCCACGCTGACCTCGAAGCGGCGCGGATCTCCGAAGTAATTCTGCCTGGCTGGGCCGCTCACGCGGGCATAATACTCTTCATCGGTGATGTTCTTCGCGTTAGCCACAAAGCGAGTACTGTCATTCAGCTGGTAAGCGGCCATGAGCGAGAAGGTGGTCCAGTCACCCTGCTCAAGAGGATCGCTGCCAACTGCCGTGAAGGCACCCGAGCTGTATTCGAAGCCAAGGCCGGCTGACCATTGGGGGTTGAAATCATACTTACCCCAGAACTTCACGCTGTGCTCCGGCGTTGCCGGTGACGAGGCGACACCCTCCAGCTCAGAGGTAAAGGAGCGTGTCACCTCCGTATCCGTATAGGCATAGCCGGCCAGCAGTTGAATCTTCTCGCTGACGGTGCCCGAGATCTCCGCCTCAAAACCGCGTACCAGAATTTCCCCGCCTGCCACAGAGAACTGCGGGTTCTCCAGATCCATGATCGCGCCGCCCACATCCTTCAGCTCATAGGCTGCCAAATGGTAGTTACCGCGGCCTTCGTAAAGCTCGCCCTTGAGGCCAATTTCATACTGCTCACCGGTGCGCGGGTCGAGCACCTCGAAGTCGGAGTCGGTAGCGGTCTGCGGTGCGAAAGACTCCGCGTAGCTGACGTAAAGGCTCATGGAATTGTTCAGGTCATAAACAAGGCCAACATAGGGCGTAACTTCGTCGCTGACCTCGGCAGAGGAAACCTCGTTTTCGGTCTCCCAGTTGAAAGTGTAGCGCGCCCCCAGAATGAGTTTAGTCGCGTCCGTCACTGCCAATGTGCTCTTGATGTAGAAGCCCAACTCTTCCGTATCTTGCAGCACACCGGGGAACTCCACCAGCGTGTCCAAGGGGTTGGGGTTCTCCGTCAGTCTGGGGTTGAATACGTTCACAGCGGGGTAGCCGCCAGAGCCGAGGCTGATCTGATCGTCTTCCCGATTCAGACCGTTGAGCCCAAGAATGAGCGAATGGCCACGCTCAGCAAAGGTGAAAGGTATGGCAGCATGCACGTCAAAGCTCTGCTCAGACAGGTCAGCTTCCCGGCTGATAAGAATGCGGCTGGCCAGCCCCGTATCCGGATTGATGGGGCTCACGGTATAGTTGAGCAGGTAATCAAAGTCGGCACTGGTATTGGTCACGGTTGCGACCAGTTGGATATCGTTGTCGAAAACATACTTGGCTTCCACAAACTGCCGGCTGAAGTCACTGTTTTTGCTGTTGAATGGTGACCCGGTGTACAGGTCACGGTCGATATCCGCAAAGCCGTCAATGAGCGTGGGTACTCCGACATCAGGCAGCACATTAACGTCTTCATAAATCATACCGGCAGCCAGCGACAGCCGTGTCGTAATGTCGTACTCCAAGGTGGCGTAGGCCAGCGACTTCTCCGTCTCCACCTCTTCGATGAAGGAGTCTGAATCCTCGTAGGCCAAGGACATGCGACCGCGCAGGCTGCCATCGCCGTTCAGCCCACCGGTGGCATCCACGCCTACCCGGTAGCCGGGCCAGGAATGAGCGAAGCCCGACAGCGTGACCGAGCGCTCGCTGCTGGCGCGCTTGCGTGCCATATTAATGTAGCCGCCAGGCTCACCCGCGCCTTCCAGCAAACCCGAAGGGCCACGCATAACCGTGACACTATCAAAGGCATTCAAGTCGAGAGTGCCATGCCCATGCGTGCCGCGGGACGAGGAGGACGTGCGGACCCCGTCGACGCTTACCGTGTTGGTCGAGAAACCGCGGATGAGGAATCCAGCCGTGCCCGAGCCGAAGCTCTGCACCGTGACACCCGTCGCGCTGCGCAGCGCATCGCCCAGGTTCTGCATGTTCTGGTCTTTGATGGTCTGCGCGGTGATAACCGTCAGGGACTGCGGTATCTCCCTCACCGGCACATTCCATAAGCCAAGATCGACCTTTTTACTGGAGTAAGACCCCCTGACGATAACCTCCTCCATACTCTCCGACAGAGCGCCCGCCTGCGGCTCACTGTCGGCAACGCCCTGCTCATCGGCATAGACAGTGACCGCAACAACGGGAGCCAGTCCAAGGCTCGACACAAGCATCGACAACTTCACGGCACGCGTGAGCGCTTTATGAGAAAACGGCAAACAACCTTGCATGGCTTCGCTACCTCTACCAAAGACGGGGTGATGGCTGGATACAGAGTCAAGGGGCTTACGCGGTACAGCACTCTGCCTGCCCTGAATTCTAATGATAACGATAATGATTCGCAATTGCATATGTAGCGAGCCTTGAAATTCTTGTAACAAATACCGGTTTTAGAGAAACAGCGGAAAGCATCGCCGCGGGCGATTTGGCACGCTAGTTGCTGCCTAGTTGCTAAATAATTGCTAGACAGTTGCGAGGCTGTTCTTGGTAAGTCTGTGCTTAGTTGCCGAGTCAAAAAGGCGTCACAAGCACACTGCATCAATGGGACGACAGAAATGATCACAGATACCGAACGAAACGACAGAGGGCACTCAGTGCAAAGACACCTGCGGCCGCTGGTTCTCACCCTCGTTGCACTGTTCATACCGGTACTCGGTATGGCGGAATCTCGCATTGCACTGGTTGCAGCCTATGAAGGAGAGTATGTGCACTTACGTGGTGCGCTGGACGGACTGGACGTCTCCTCTGTCCGTGAAATCAACGGGGTTCGTTTCGAATTGGGACAGGTGCACGACCAGGCAGTAATCCTGTTTGAAAGTGGTATTGGCCTGACCAACGCCGCTATGACGCTGCAGCTGGCACTCTCAGAGTTTGATGTGCAAGCAATCCTGTTTTCCGGGGTTGCGGGCGCGCTGGACCCGCAGCTGAAAAAGGGCGACCTCGCTATTCCCGCCCGCTGGCATCACTACGATTTCGGGGCAAAATTCACCGCAGATGAAAAGGCCCCTGGGGGCTACCGCGTGCCGCCCTTTATGCAGGAACACATCACAGAGGCTCACTTCGGCAACTTCTACCCCTACAAGATGACTGTACGCTCAGAGGGTGACACGCAGGGGCGAGAGATTTCTTACTACCCCACAGATGAGGCATGGTTGGCACTGGCTCGCGCAACAGCGGCAGACATATCGCTGCAGAACGCGCATGGTGAAGAAGCGGCTATTCTCGTCGATGGCGTTGGTGGCTCGGGCCTGGCCTTCAACGACGATGCCGCCTTTTCCTTGTTCGTCCGCGAGCACTGGGGTACCGGTACGGTAGATATGGAAAGCGCGGCGCTGGCACAGGTGGCGCTTGCGAACGGCGTGCCGATTCTGCAGATACGCGCCATCAGCGATATCGTCGGAAACGAGAACCCCAACGAATTTGCCGAGTTCAAGCACAAAGGCGAGGCCAACGCAGGCCTCTTCCTCAACGCCATGCTCGCCAGGCGCGCAAAGACTCGCTAGCAACTCTCTCGCGTGCATCACGAGCTTGGTGTAGACCAGAGAGCCGTGTTGTGAGCTTGCGTCTCGATCAAAGGTGAGAGATCAAATCTAGCTCGGCCATATCGGGATCTCAGAGTCTGTCGAGCCAACGAGCGGCTTCGGCACTCCTGCGTAGCCCGCGCAAGCCTATGATGCGGCGCAGCCAGTTGATCACACGGTAAGCCACGTAACTCCGGCGACTTTGCCTGTACCAGAATGGCGATTCCGGGTTTTCCAGATATTCTGACGGCCTACCTGCTTTTTCGAGCGCTTCAAGCAGCACATCACCAACATACAGCGAGCGCTTGAAGGTTAGACCTACTGTGGTTTCGTTCTTTGCGATTGGAAAACGCCTGCGCGCGAGAATCTTTCCGGCATCGAACTTCTCGGTAAGAACATGCACCGTAAGGCCCGAATCGGTCTCGCCGTTGATCAAGGGCGCATAAGTGATATTGCCGCCACGATATTCAGGCAAGAAGCTCGGGTGGCAGTTCATTGCCTCGATCTTGGCCAGACGGGCTATATCCATTGAAAGCTTCGCAGACCACTCGTTGATGAGCACGTAGTCAAACTGCAGGGCCCGCAGCAGGGGCAACAGCGAGTCGAGGTCGGTCTCGTGTGTCAGGAAATAGGGTATGCCCTGCGCATGACAATATACCGTGCTGCTTTGATCCTTGAGCCAGCGCTTGCGATGAGGCAAGGGCTTGCAATACAGCTCCTCAGGCTGCTTTGGGTCATAGCGCAGGTGGGGTAGCTCATACGCGATAACAAGGCAGCTGAATCCTGCTTTGTGCAGGTTTTCAAGACCTGCGCGGGAGGTCGCGTTGTTATCTGTGCAGATGTACAGCAGATCAAATTCACTCATTCATCACGTCATACTGGCTGAGATCAGAAACGGAGTATACGGTGGATGGGGCTTCGCCGGTGGGCTGCGATACGCGCGCGGAATTGGAGGCATGAGCGTGGCAGCTATGGGGGCCGAAGGCAGTCTGTCCCACGTTGGATCGTTGCCAAGACTTACTGTAGGCTTCATAACCACCGGGGTGGATCGGGACAGGAGCATAAAGCGCGATGAAATGCAGATATCTGCCATTAGCTGCACTGAGCACGGCGGTTCTGAGTATAAGCTCGTTTGTTAGTGCAGACCTTCCGAACACCTTTGTTGAGGACACGCCGGCTGTTGCTGCCGAGGTCAACGAGAACTTTGAGTTCCTCAATTCACGGATTGATGCGCTGTCGAATTACGAGCTAATCGAGCTGGATATCAACTGCTCCGGGCTGGAGCCTAACCCCGCCGCTCTCCAAGAAGCATTAGATACACGGCCCTTTGGTCGCATCCGCGTTAACGTGGCGGGTGCGTGTGGGCCCGTGCAGATTCGAGGTATGCACGACGTTAGCTTGGTGGGTGCGTCAGGCGCGAGCATCACAGGCACATCCGGAGACCAACCGGCTCTACTCATTGACGCCTCTACAGGCGTGTCTATCTCAGACCTCAGAATCGCGAGTGCGGCAAACAGTACCGCATTTGGAACCGCACTCACTGTCACGTTCTCGCAGGCTGCCCTGGAAAATCTCGTGGTAACCAATGACGGAAGCTCGGATTCTCTGCTCATGCGGGTTACCTCACAAAGCAGTGTATCTATGACCAACTCCTCGGTGGAGAACGACACTGGATCGCGCGGATTACTCGTCAGCGATAAGAGCACCGTCTCATTGCTTGGGCTAACTGAACTCAAAGGCACGCGAGATGCATTACAGGTATTGAACGGCGCAGTTGCTCAGGGAAGCGCTAGTAATGGTCAACAGTTAGTGACTGGACTCAACCTCGACGGGGGACTCACGGCCTCGGACGCTCAGCTTGATTTATTGGATGCTGAGATAGTCTCAGGGTCAGACAGCAACGTCGCATTGTCAATTTCAACCTCTAGACTGCAAGTCTTTGTGGGCAGCAACGGCTTCTCAGTGGAGGGAGAGACCCAAATGTTTGACTCCCTAATGGTAGCATTTCTCAATGGTGGCGATGTTCTGCTTGACAGTGGCAGGCTCGACGTTGTGAACTCGCGTTTCGCTACAGTAAACTCGATCGGAAACGTCAACATAAACTCCAATCCCGTCCGTATCGCCCGCTCTGAAGTTTCGTGGGCAGGCGGCTCAGTGTCCGTGGATTCGAATACTCAGTTCTCGATCGAAGAGTTTTCATCTTTCTCAAGCCTGGGCTTTGTCGATCGGGCAGACTTTACCTGTCAGCCCTTCACTACTGCACAGCAGACTTCAGGCACGGGTGATCAAGTTCTATGCCCCTAGACGGGGGATCCCGAGCATTCAATCTAAAACGCCTGCGACGCACCCGTACAGATCATCGAGTGCTTTTTTCAGAGAGCCTCTCGAGCCAGGCGCCTAAGAGCTCATCTGGGTTTGTTCACTGAACCTCTCCAGTTGTCCGCCGAGCGCCGTACGTGAGCCCGGTGAGCAGTGTTGGTTGGCGTTCTGTAAGGATGCGACGTGAGGTGTGGTTCTGGGTTTGGGCTGGAGGTCTACTAGCTCCACTACAGATCTCTCAGACCGGACTATCGGCCAAGTCTTAGCACTCCGGGCGAGGGATTGATCAGAACACCCTACGGGGTGTTCCGACCCCCTGCGGGGCGCCTTCGCTACGCTGCGGCGTCAAAACTCTCCCTTAGGGAGAGTTTTTCGAGCAAGGGTTCGAACCAAGACCGCGCTCGCAGCTGGCTGAAACAAGAAAGGCACCCGAGGGTGCCTTTCTTATTTCAGATGGCGGAGAGCGAGGGATTCGAACCCTCGATAGGGATCAACCTATACACCCTTAGCAGGGGTGCGCCTTCGACCACTCGGCCAGCTCTCCGTGGGTGTCTCGGAAGTTGCAAAACCTGCCCCTGCCGAGAGCGCGGCATCATACCATAACGGAGGGGAAATCAAAGGGAGATCGCGCTACTCGGCTGGCTTGTCAGCAGGCTTTTCACCGTCGTCCTGAATCCGGTTGAAGATCTCTTCGCGGTGGACGGAAACATCCCGGGGCGCATTGACGCCAATACGCACCTGGTTGCCTTTGACACCCAGAACGGTGACGGTGATTTCCTCACCGACCATAAGGGATTCACCCACCCTGCGTGTCAAAATCAACATATCCTTTACCTACTGGCGCTGTACGTTAGTTTTAGTCCAATACCGGGGATTTGCAAAGGCAGCAAGAAACCTGGTTTTGGGCTTTGTGGCGCGCTTCCCGGCGTAAGGGGCGAGCCGCAGAAGCCGCTGGACCCCTCCTATCACTCGGGTGCCATATGCTTAGGCAGCGCTTTCGTCGGTGGGTTCCGTGTCGAGCCCAAATGATGAGTGCAGGCCGCGCACGGCGAGTTCAAGGAACTTTTCCTCGATAATTACGGAGATCTTAATCTCGCTTGTGGTGATCATCTGAATGTTGATGCCAAGCTCGGCCAGCGTGGCGAACATCTGGCTAGCCACACCCGAGTGCGAGCGCATGCCCACACCAACAACAGAGACCTTGGCGATGCGAGCGTCTGAACGCACCTCGCTCGCGCCCAGTTTTTGGGCCACTTCACCGAGGATCTCCTCGGCACGCTCGAGGTCACCACGGGCCACGGTGAAGGTGAAATCCGTGGTGTTGTCGTCGGCCACGTTCTGCACAATGACATCTACCTCGATATTAGCCTCACCGATCGGGCCCAGAATTCCATAGGCCACGCCGGGCGTGTCGGGCACGCCCAATATGGTGAGCTTGGCCTCGTCGCGATTGAAGGCGATGCCGGCAATCGTTGGGGTTTCCATGTCGTTCACATCCTCCAGGGAGATGAGTGTGCCCGGGCCGTCCTGGAAACTGTGCAGAACGCGCAGAGGCACATTGTATTTACCGGCGAATTCCACCGCCCGAATTTGCAGCACCTTCGAGCCCATGCTGGCCATCTCCAGCATTTCTTCAAAGGTGATTTTGTCGAGGCGGCGCGCGCCGTCCACCACGCGTGGGTCGGTGGTGTACACGCCATCCACGTCTGTGTAGATCTGGCACTCATCGGCCTTAAGCGCGGCCGCCAGGGCAACTGCGGTGGTGTCTGAGCCACCGCGGCCCAGCGTGGTGATATTCCCCGCCTCATCTACACCCTGAAAGCCTGCCACAACGATTACATAGCCATCTTCGAGGTCTGCATGCAGGCGCTCGTCGTCAATATCCTTGATGCGCGCCTTGGTATGCGCGTCGTCGGTGAGAATGCGCACCTGGCTGCCGTTGTAGCTTTTGGCCTTAACACCGCGCTTATTAAGTGCCATGGAGAGCAGCGCGGTCGTGACCTGCTCGCCGGTGGATACCAACACATCCATCTCTCGCGGCACGGGGCGGTCCTGGACTTCGTGAGCGAGGCCAATCAGGCGGTTTGTCTCACCCGACATGGCAGAAACCACGACCACGACCTCATCTCCGCCCTCGCGGAAGGCTTTAACCTTCTCCGCCACGTGCTCGATGCGCTCGATGGAGCCGACGGAGGTACCGCCGAACTTTTGGACGACGAGGCTCATGTGATATGGCCTTCCACCCAACCCGGTACGGCTTTCAGCGCCTCAGGCAGGCCTGCGGCATCAGAGCCGCCGCCCTGAGCCATATCTGGTCGGCCACCGCCTTTGCCGCCCAGGCGCCCGGCGAATTCCTTCATCAGATCGCCGGCCTTCACCCGGTCGGTCAGATCTTTGGTAACGCCGGCCACCAGTGGCACCTTGTCACCGTCTACGGCGGCTAGAAGCACGACCGCACTGCCCAGCTTGTTTTTCACCTGGTCCATGGTGTCGCGCAGGGATTTGGCATCAGCGCCCTCAACAACAGCTGCAAGCACCTTCACACCTGCAACCTCAACTGCGTCAGCGGTCAGGTCGCTACCGGCACCGGTGGCCAATTTCTGCTTCAGCCGGCCGATCTCCTTTTCCAGTTCGCGGTTATCGCTGCGCAGGGCCGCTACTTTATCCGCCACATTATCGGCACCGGCCTTCACCGCCTCACGCACCTCGGCCAACTGCGCTTCAGCTCGGTCAATCAAGGCCAGGGCGCCCTCCCCGGTTACAGCTTCTATACGCCGGACACCGGCCGCTACACCGGATTCGCTAACAATGCGCATCAGGCCAATATCGCCCGTCCGATCCACGTGGGTGCCGCCACAGAGCTCCACCGAAAAGCTGTCTTCGCCCATGCTGAGCACGCGCACTTCATCACCGTACTTCTCACCAAAGAGCGCCATGGCACCGGCCTCAATGGCCGATTCCATGTCCATCAGGCGGGTCGTGACCTCGGTATTAGCACGCACCTGCGCGTTCACCATGTTTTCGATCGTTTTCAGTTCCGCGGCACTCACCGCTTCTCCGTGAGAGAAATCGAAGCGCAGCCGCTCGGAATCCACCAGCGAGCCTTTCTGCGCCACATGCTCCCCGAGCACGCGTCGCAGCGCTTCGTGCATCAGGTGCGTCGCGGAGTGGTTCAGCCTGGTACGCTGGCGAACGCCTGCATCGGCCGTCGCCAATACGGTATCCCCCACCGCAATGCTGCCCTCGAGCACTTTCACATGGTGCACATGCTGGTCGCCCGCCTTCGTGGTGTCCGTCACCTCCAGCTTCACTCCGGCCGCCGTCAGGTAACCGGTATCGCCTACCTGTCCGCCGCTCTCGGCATAGAAGGGTGTTGCATCCAGTACGAGCGCGCCCACTTCATCGGTGGCCATGAGCTCAACGCTTTCGCCTGCGCGCAGCAAGGCAGTCACCCTGCCTTCGCTTTCAGTACACTCGTAGCCAAGAAAATCAGTGCTACCTTCCAGCGTAAGCATGTCGTTGTAGTCGACCTTGAAGGCGCCGCCCTCCTGCGAGCGGTTCCGTTGTTCGTCCATGGCTGCGTCATAGCCGGCCATGTCCAGCGTCAGGCCGCGCTCTCGGGCGATATCGTTGGTCAGGTCCGTGGGGAAGCCGTAGGTGTCGTAGAGTTTGAACACCACTTGCCCGGGTATCTCGGTTCCATCCAGCGCCGCCAGCGCTTCTTCGAGGATAGCCATGCCCTTATCGAGCGTTTTGGCAAACTGCTCTTCCTCGGCCAGGAGCGCCTTCTGCACAGCATCGCCGGCCTTCGCCAGCTCCGGAAAGGCCTGCCCCATCTGATCAACCAGGGTGGGCACCAGCTTATGGAAGAAGGGCCCCGTTGCGCCCAGCTTGTTACCGTGGCGGATGGCGCGGCGCAGAATACGGCGCAGCACATAGCCCCGGCCTTCATTGCCCGGCAGTACACCATCCGTGATCAGGAAGGCACAGGAGCGGATGTGGTCTGCAATCACACGCAGCGACTTGTCCTCGATATCCCGGGTGCCCAGCGCCTCAGCGGTCGCGCGGATCAGCGCGGCAAACAGGTCGATTTCGTAATTGCTGTGGACGTGTTGCATCACCGCGGCTATGCGTTCCAGTCCCATACCCGTATCAACGGATGGCTTGGGCAGAGGCTTCATCTCACCGGAGGCATCGCGATTGAACTGCATAAACACGAGATTCCAGATCTCGATGTAACGATCCAGGTCATCATCGGGTGAGCCGGGCGGGCCGCCTGGCACGTCCGGCCCGTGATCATAGAAAATCTCTGTACATGGACCGCAGGGGCCGGTATCGCCCATCTGCCAGAAGTTGTCCTCATCGAGCCGGGATATTCGCTCTCGCGGGAAGCCTATTTCATTGACCCAGATTTCCTCCGCCTCATCGTCGGAGACATGACAGGTCACCCACAGCCGCTCCGGCGGCAGGCCCAGGGTGCCGGTGAGAAATCCCCAGGCAAAGCGGATGGCGTCGGTCTTGAAGTAATCGCCGAAGCTGAAGTTTCCGAGCATCTCAAAGAAAGTATGGTGCCGCGCCGTATAGCCGACATTCTCGAGGTCATTGTGCTTGCCGCCGGCACGAACGCAGCGCTGGCTTGAGGTCGCGCGCACGTAGCTGCGCGGGTCTGCGCCAAGAAACGTATCCTTGAACTGGTTCATGCCCGCGTTCGTGAACAGCAGGGTTGGGTCATCGTGGGGCACCAGCGACGAGCTGGGCACGCGCGTATGGCCCTGTTCTTCAAAATAGGCGAGAAAGGCCTCGCGGATTTCTCCGGTCTTCATAGCGGTCTCTAATCGTGAGTGGCCGGCGCTCAGCCAGCCATCTGGCCTTCGGCGAACGAACGCCCGGCGATAATGTGCAGGTGCAGGTGAAACACGGTCTGGCCGGCGCCTTCACCGTTATTCACGACGAGACGAAACGCATCGCCTACGCCCAGCTCCGCGGCGACCTTGCCCGCTACGAGCATGAGGTGCCCCAGCAGGCTTTCGTGCTCCTCTTTGGCATCTACCAGCCGGGGTATGTCTTCGGCCTTGGGTATCACCAGCACATGCACCGGCGCCTGTGGGTTAATGTCATGTATGGCGAAGCAACGCTCATCCTCGTAGATAAACTCCGCCGGGAATTCGCCTCGCGCCATCTTGCCAAAAATTGTATCTGCCATTAGCCCAGTTTCTCGTCTGCTGTGAGCTGACGCGCCTCGCTTTCCAGCATCACCGGAATACCATCGCGAACCGGATAGGCCAGGCCGCTGGCCTTACAGACCAGCTCATCTTTCGCCTCGTCGTACTCCAGCGGCGCCTTGCTCACCGGGCAAACCAGAATGCTGAGTAACTTCTTGTCGATCATTGCTGCGCGCCACAAAAAAGGGGCCCGATTATACGGTTTTTTTCAGGGCTTGGGCATAGGCGGCACCAGCAGCTGTGGGTCGACGCGATGGCTGCGCCAGCTCATACGCCAGTCAAGATGCGGCCCGGTCGCGCGGCCCGAAGCGCCGACCTCGCCGAGCAGTTCACCCGCCTCTAATTCCTGGCCCACCGCAACGTGCAGCTTGCTCAAGTGCAGGAAGGAGGATGATAGCCGGTAGCCATGATCGAGAATCACGGTGCCGCCGGAGTAAAAGAGGTCCGGTTCTGCCAGAGTCACTACCCCGGGTGCCGGGGCATACACCGGTGTACCGGTCGGGATGGCAATATCAATGCCGTAGTGCGGGCTTCTCGGCGTGCCGTTGTAGATGCGCTGGCTGCCGTATACGCCCGAAATACGGCCCGTTGCTGGCCAGCTGAAGCCCGCCTTCGCTGCGGCCCACAGATCAGGCCGCTCTATATTCTGGCCCTTCGCAGCGCCCACCAGGGCTCGCTCACGCGCAATGCGCTCGGTGAGCTCCGCCGGCGGCGTGACGGTGTTTTGCGGCACGCCCTCGATACGCTGAACATTGTATTCCCGCGGACTTATCGCAATCTCGCGCTCGCAGGCTTGTGGCCCCTCCACTGTCAGCGCAATCGGGCTTGTAGCATCACGACCCAATCCAAAAAGGGTAGTGCCATCCGCCAACACGACCAGAGCCTCGCCGTTGACGGTGGCGCGGCTGCCCGGTGCGACCCGTGCCCAGACCAGGCCGCCCGGCGTCAGGTCGCCCTGCATCTGGACACAGTCCACCGGCTCAGAGACCTGCGCGAACGCAGCGGCCTTGGCGAACCACAGCGCTAACCCAAAGATGGCTGATCGAGTCACGGGGAAATGCCCTCTATTTTCACTTTTGCTTTGTTCTATCATAGCGGGCTATGGGACGCTACCGACCGCCGCGCAGGCGCGGCTCCAAGTACATCACGCCGGAGGGTGAATCAGCCCTGCGCGCAGAGCTGCACCAGCTGTGGAGAATTGAGCGACCTCAAGTCACCCAGAGTGTGCATGAGGCAGCCAAGAACGGCGATCGCTCAGAGAATGGCGACTACATCTACGGCAAGAGGCGCCTCAGGGAAATCGACTCCCGCGTGCGCTTTTTGAATAAGCGCCTGGAAGAACTCGAGGTGGTGGACCGCCTGCCCAACAATCCAGAGAAGGTCTATTTTGGTGCATGGGTGACTTTGGAGGACGACGAAGGCGCCGAAAAAATCTGGCGCATCGTCGGTCCCGATGAGTTCGATGTCGCCGCTGGCAAGCTGAGCATGGATGCACCGCTAGCGCGCGCCTTGCTGGGAAAGCGCCTTGATGATGAAGTCAGCGTCCACAGCCCGACCGGCGAGCAGCGTTACCTGATTTGCGACATCCGCTACCAAGCGTAGCGTTTTCAGGAGGCGGCTATTACCCATTCTGGTGCACACACACTCTGTTTTTGTGAAATATGACCAATTCCTGACAAGAAATGCACCAAGGTCGTACCACACAGCCGCTCTAAGCCTCTACACTTAGGCCTGCAGCATAAGCAAGCTCCGCCAGGCAGTCTCAGAAACCGCCGGCGGGCAGTATAAATTAATAAGGGAGCTTGATATGACTCACCCCAAGCGCGCGCGCGCTCGCAAGCCTATTTCTGTTGGTGTCCTCACCGCCTCACTCGCCCTCAGCGGCACCGCATCCGCACAGATGCTGGAGGAAGTCGTTGTAACTGCGCAAAAGCGGGTAGAAAGCCTGCAGGACGTACCCATCTCCATCACCGCGGTCTCCGGCGAAAAGATGTCCGAGGCCGGCGTATTCAAAGTGGAAGACCTGCAAACCTTCACTCCTAACCTGTCAATGACGGAGACGGGTATCTCGACGCAGATGTATATCCGCGGCATTGGTTCTGGCAACAATCAGGGCTTTGAGCTTTCGGTCGGGCAGTATCTCGACGGCATCTACTACGGTAGGCAGCAGCTGATTCGCCTGCCATTCCTCGACTTGGAGCGCGTGGAAGTGCTGCGGGGGCCGCAGTCCATCCTGTTTGGCAAAAACAGTATCGCGGGTGCGTTGAATATGACCACCGCCAAGCCGACGGATGAGTTCGAGGCGCGCATAGGCGGTGCCTACTCAGACGACAGCGACATCATCGACGTACAGGGCGTGATCTCTGGCCCCATCACCGAGAACCTGAGCGGACGCCTGGTCGGGCGCTGGTATGAAGAAGACGGCTTCGTCGACAACAGCTTCAACAATCAGGACGAGCCAGAACGCGAAGAATGGGGCCTGCGCGGCGCACTGCGCTGGGACGCAACCGACAACTTACGCGTAGACTTCAAGGCCGAGTACCACGAGTTTGATGTGAACGGGCGCCAAATCGAAATCGTACGCGACGACCCTGCCTTGACCGAAGAAGAACGGCAAGAGGATTTTCCATGGGTTGAGCCCGCACCGATCCCCGGGGCGAATTTCCAACAGATCCTTGGGCTGCTCGGACAGCCTGACGCGATTACCGAAAACCGGCAGAACAACGAGCGCCAGGCCGACACCGGCGATTCGTCCAGCAACGAAATGTACAACTACACACTGAACGTGGACTGGGGCATTGGTGACCTGACCTTCACGTCATTGACGGGTTTTGTTGGCTACGAATTCGACGAGCTCTGTGACTGTGACTTCATCGGCGCACCGGTATTCGAAGCACCCTTCTCGGAAGACTACGAGCAGTTCAGCCAGGAGTTCCGACTGGTGTCACCGGGCGGTGAAACGATAGATTGGATTGCGGGCGTCTTTTACCAGACCTCCGAACTCGACTTTATCGACGCCGTGGTCGTCCCGGAAAACAGTATCTTGGGTGCAGCCAGCTCCGCCCTTATACCGATTCTTGGCACAGAATCCGGACGGGTGTTCGAATCAGATTCCGATCTGTGGGCCGTATTTGCCCAGGCCACCTGGAATATCAATGATGCCTGGCGGCTAACCGTGGGCGGTCGCTACACTGAAGAAACGAAGGAAGGTTCCCGTAAGCTCGACATCATCAACAGCGCTACGGGTGAAGAAGTTTCTCAGGGCATCGCGCAAATCTACAAGGCGGTATTCAATGTTGATTCCGAACAGTTAAACGAAGAGGGCCATGACCTCAACGAGGACCGCGATGAAAGTATCTTCACGCCGCTGGTTACCGTGCAGTGGGACGTGAATCCAGACATCATGCTCTACGCCTCGGCCAGTACCGGCTTCAAGGCCGGCGGCTTTGATGCGCGCTCGAATATCGTCGAGTCTTTCGAGTTTGAGGAAGAAGAAGCGACCACCTACGAAATCGGCGGCAAGACCATCTTCGCTGACGGCGCAGCAGAGCTGAACTTCGCTATCTACCGCACCGACTACGATGACCTGCAGGTGTCGCAGTTCGACGGTGTGATTGGCTTCACGGTAGGTAACGCAGCCGAGACCCGCGTACAGGGTGTCGAAATCGATGGCCGCTGGGCGATCACGGATAACCTCGTGATGGGCTACGGTTTGGCCTACCTGGATCACGAGTTCAAGGATTTCACTAACGGCAACTGTTTCAACCGCCAGGAGCCTGACGGCGATATCGTTGAAGGTATACAGCTCTGTGACTACACCGGCAAGCGCGGGCAGTACACGCCGGAGTGGACCAGCACACTGACCTTCACTCACACCTTCCCGATCAGCAACAGCCTGGATCTGCAGAGCGGCCTGGATCTGAACTATGTGGATGAGCAGAATACTGAGGTGAACCTGAACCCGCTGTATGAAGTGGATTCCATCACCAAGGTCAACCTGCGCTTCGGCCTGTACCACAATAACTGGGACGTCGCGGTTCTCGCGCAGAACATTACCGATGAGCAGCAGCTGACCTACGTGAGTAACTCACCGCTGTCCGCAACGACCTTTGGTACGAACACTTTCTACAGCTTCGTGAGTCGCCCGCGCACCGTATACCTGCAGGCGAACTACCACTTCTAGATCGCCACCCAGCTTGACTGAAGGCGGCCACTGGCCGCCTTTTTCCGTTTTTTTCTTGCAATAATCACTCTACCCTTTGCCTAAGGGCAGGCTCTGGTCGACAATTACCCTGACATCAAGGAACCCCTTGTATCAAGCAACCCCTTGTATCAAGCAACCCCTTATAAAGGAGCGCAGGTGAAACACGCGGTAACATGGGCCATCTTCATTGGGCTGGTAGCGCTGGCTACGGCGACGCGAGCGGACTCAACGCGAGTTGATGACTTTGTCTTGCTCGACCACCAGGGCGAGGCGCACCAGCTGTTTTACCGCCGGGATGCCGCAGCCATTGTGCTTATTGTGCAGGGCAATGGCTGCCAGATTGTCCGCTCTGCCCTACCGGATTACCGGGCGCTCAGGGACGACTACGCTGAGGCTGGCGTTGAGGTGCTGATGATCAACAGCAACCTCCAGGACACCCGCGAATCGATAGCAGCCGAGGCCGCCGAGTGGCAGATCGATATCCCAATACTCGATGACAGCACCCAGGACATCGGTCGCGCGCTGGGGCTCGACCGGACGGCGGAAGTACTGGTCATAGACCCACGCGAGCGCAAGCTGGTCTATCGCGGCGCACTGAGTGATCGCGTGCACTACGAGCGCCAAAAAAACGAGGCTGGCGAGCACTATGTGCGCCGGGTGCTGGACGCCATGATTGCCGGCGAAACACCGGCCTACCGAAGAGTTGAATCACCGGGCTGCATTATCAACTTCGTTGACCGCAAAGGCGAAAGCATCAGCTACACCGAAACCATTGCACCCCTGCTGCAGGAAAAGTGCACGGCCTGTCACGTGGAAGGCGGCATCGCGCCCTGGGCCATGTCGAGCTATCTGATGGTGCAGGGTTTCGCGCCCATGATGCGTGAGGTACTGCGTACACGGCGCATGCCGCCCTGGCACATGGACCCGGAAGTCGGTAGCTGGCAGCACGACGCCGGGCTGTCGGACGAGCAACGCGCAACGCTCATTGCCTGGATTGAAGCGGGCACGCCCCGCGGCGAAGGGGATGACCCGCTGCTGGCGATACCGCCGTTAGAGAACAAGTGGACGCTTGGCGAGCCCGACCTGATCGTCGAAATCCCCGCCTTTGAAGTACCGGCTACCGGCATCGTCGACTACCAGTTCCCCAGCGTGCCCAATCCGCTGGGCAGGGACGCCTGGGTCGTCGCCGCCACAATCATCCCGGGCGACGCCAAGGCGGTGCACCACGTATTAATGGGCTCCATGGACGAAGCCCCGGCCGCTGACGAATCCGATAATGAAGAAGCTGTTTTTGAGAACTACATCATGGGCTACGCGCCGGGTAATGAGAGCGCGTTCATGCCGGAAGGTACCGGCGTCTTTGTACCGAAGGACGCCTACTACACCTTCCAGATGCACTATACGCCCTACGGCAAGGCCGCGGTCGACCGGACACGTGTTGGCCTGTATTTTGCCGACGAACCGCCGGCGCAGTTCTTTCGCCAGGCCGTGATCGTCAACCCGCGCCTGCGCATACCCCCCCACGCCGCCGCGCACGAAGAACTGGCCTCGATGCTGTTCTACCACGATGCCGCTATTCACAACCTCACGCCCCATGCCCATTACCGCGGCAAGAGTTCTACCTTCGAACTTCTCTATCCCGACGGCAGCATCGAGCTGTTGCTGTCTGCACCCAACTACGACTTCAACTGGCAGCGCACCTACACACTCGCGGAGCCGAAGGCTGTGCCCGCGGGCACACGGCTTGTGCATCGTACGATTTACGACAATTCCGCCAACAACCTCGGCAACCCGGACCCAGACGCTGAAGTCGAATGGGGGCTACAGAGCGAGGAGGAGATGCTTTACGGTTCGGTCAGCTATGTCTGGACCGATGAGCAAGCCGTATCACCCATTCACGACGAGGTGATGTCCGGCGCGTCGCAGTTTATCGGTGTCATCGATCAGGATCTCAATGGCAAAGCATCCCGCAAAGAGCTGCCAGAGCGTATGCGCAAAGGTATCGGCTGGAAATGGGTTTTTGTGGACAAGAACTGGGACGGCAGCCTCGACTACGAGGAGATGGCTGCCTTGTTCAGGCGAAGGGCTGGTGATTGAAGCGCCCCCCGACCTAACTTGAGTCTTTAGCCGTCTGCACGCTGGCTTTGAGCGCAGCCAGTGCGGACATCACATCCTCCTGTTGCTCGTGGCTCATCTGCACAAAGAGTTCGGCCACCCAACGCTCGTGGGATCTAGCCATCTTTCTGAAGTGGCGCTTCCCTTCCGCCGTCAGCCCCACCTGGAAGGTACGCCGGTCCGTCTCCAGCGGCTCACGGCTCACCAGCCCTTCCTTCTCCAGCTGGTTAACCAGGCCGGTCACGTTGCCCCCGGAAACCATCATCAAGCTGGATAGCTCGCCCATCTTCAGCTTTTCCGGGTGCCGATCGAGCTGCGCCAACAGGTCGAAGCGCGGCAGCGTGCTATCGAACGACTCGCGGAGGCGCTGACGCAGCGTCGCCTCCACAAGGTTTGTACAGGTTAACAGGCGCAACCATAGCTTCAGGGCCAGGTGATCGTCTTCCTGGATGCGTGTTTCTGAATCGAGCGCCGCCGTCATTGCGTATTACCTTGTAACGGTGTGTGGAGTGTCCACATTCTGCCCGCTCTGAAACTCGTTTTAAAGCTAAAGCTTTTTATTTTACATTTAAAATATTATGCCCTACTATCCTTAGCAGCTGATTACCCCGAGAGGCAAATCAATGAAAATCGTATGTCTGGGCGGAGGCCCCGCCGGCCTTTACCTCGCTATCTCAATGAAGCTTCGCGACCCCTCGCACGACATCACTGTGTACGAGCGTAACCGCCCGGGCGATACCTTCGGCTGGGGCGTGGTCTTCTCCGATGAAACCATGCAAAACCTGCTCGCCAATGACGTACACAGTGCCCAGACCATGATCGACGAACTGGTTCACTGGGACATGATCGACTGCTACGTGAACGGCGAGGTCGAGCGCTCAGACGGCCACGGCTTTATCGGCATCGGCCGCAAGCGCATGCTGCAGATTCTGCATGGCCGTGCCATGGAGCTGGGCGTCAACCTGGAGTTTGAATACGAGTTCCAAGAGTCAGACATCGAGGAAAAGTTCGGCGATGCCGACGTCATCGTCGCCGCCGACGGGCTCAACTCCAAAATCCGCAACAACAACCTTGAAGTCTTCGAAGCTGACATCGAGACCCGCCCGAACAAGTTTGTCTGGCTTGGCACGCACCAGAGCTTCAAGGATGCCTTCACGTTTATCTTCGAGAAAACCGAGCACGGCTGGATCTGGGTGCACGCCTACCAGTTCGACGAGAATACCTCGACCTTCATCGTCGAGTGCCAGCAGGATGTGTACGACGCCTTCGGCTTCGAGCACATGTCACATGAAGAAAGCGCAGAAACCTGCCGCAATATCTTCGAAGACTATCTCGATGGGCAAAAGCTGCTGACCAACTCCGCTCATATCCGCGGTTCCGCCTGGATCAATTTCCCGCGCGTGCTCTGCCATAACTGGATCAAGGACGAGCGCATCGTGCTGATCGGCGATGCCGCCCACACTGCCCACTTCTCCATCGGCTCTGGCACCAAGCTGGGCCTGGAGGATGCTATTTCACTGGCACGCCACCTCGACAGCGATCCGTCTATCCCCGAGGCGCTGCGCGCCTACCAGGCGGAGCGCGAGGTCGAAGCCCTCAAGCTGCAGAGCGCTGCACGCAACGCCATGGTGTGGTTCGAGAACGCGCCGCGCTACTGCGAGGCCTTCGACACCAAGCAGCTTAATTACTCCATGCTTACCCGCAGCCAACGCGTCAGTCACGAGAACCTGCGCCTGCGCGACAAACAGTGGCTGGAAGGATACGAAAGCTACCTGGCCGGCCGCGCCACCGGCAAGCCCGTCGCCGAAGCCACACCACCGATGTTCCTGCCCTTTTCGGTTCGCGATATGGAGCTGCAGAACCGCGTTGTGGCCTCACCCATGTCCATGTACAGCGCCGAGGAGGGTGTACCGGGCGACTGGCACCTGGTGCACTACGGCGGCTTGGCCAAGGGTGGCGCGGGGCTGATTTACACCGAGATGACGGACGTCAGCCCCGAAGGTCGTATCACGACGGGTTGTGCAGGCATGTGGAACGATGAGCAAGAAGCCGCCTGGCAGCGCATTGTTGACTTCGTCCACACGCACACCGCCGCAAAGATCTGCATGCAGCTGGCTCACGCGGGCCCAAAGGGCAGCACCAGGAAGCCCTGGGAAAGTGATATCGCCGACGACCCGCTCACCGAAGACGGCTGGGAGATCATTTCCCCCTCGGCCCACGCCTTTGCGCCCCACTGCCAGGTCCCGCGCGCCATGGACCGCTCAGATATGGAAGCCGTATTGGGCCAGTTCGTCACCGCCACCCAGCGGGCAGACCGAGCAGGCTTCGATATGATTGAAATGCACGCCGGGCACGGCTACCTGCTCTCCGCCTTCATTACACCGGCGCTCAACAAGCGCACCGACGAGTATGGCGGCAGTCTCGAAAACCGACTGCGTTTCCCGCTTGAGGTCGCGGCGGCCATGCGCGAGGCTTGGCCAAGCCAGAAACCCATGTCGGTTCGAATTTCTGCCAGCGACTGGCTTGGCGAGGACGGGGTCACCCAGGAGGAATCTGTGGAGATCGCTCGAGCGTTCAAAGCCATCGGCATCGATGTCATCGACGTGTCCGCGGGCCAGACCTCGCCAGAGGCGAAACCGGTTTACGGCCGCATGTTCCAGACACCCTTTTCAGATACGATACGCAACGAAGTGGGCATCGCCACGATGGCCGTGGGGAACATTTTTGAGATCGACCATGTCAACTCGATTATCGCAGCCGGCCGCGCCGATCTGTGCTGTCTGGCTCGACCGCACCTGATGGACCCGAACTGGACCCTACGCGCGGCAGCGCAGATGCACTACCAGGGGTCTGGCGCTGACTGCCCGCCGCAGTATCTTTCTGGCTACCAGCAGTTGGAGCGCAACCTCGCGCGTGCCGCGGAGATGGCCATTAACGTATGACTGATCAGCACGCCGTTGTGACGGGCGGCGGAACAGGAATCGGCAGGGCCACGGCTCTCGCCCTGGCAGCCCGGGGCGTGCGCGTCACCGTCATGGGTCGACGCATGGAACCCTTGCTCGAGGCCTGCGCCGACTTCAACCATATGCAGGCCCTGCGCTGTGACGTTACCGACCCCGGCGCGGTCACTGCTGCCTTCGATGAAGCAGCTCATACCTTCGGCGACGTTGACATCCTCGTGAATAACGCAGGCGCAGCCCCAACCGCGCCCTTCCACGCGCTCAGCGCGGCCGATTGGCAGGCCGTGATGTCTCTCAACCTGAATGGGGTATTTCACTGCACGCAGGCGGCGCTGCCTGCGATGCGGGAAAACGCAGCCGGCAGGATCATCAATATTGCCAGCACGGCAGCGCAAAAAGGCTACGCCTACGTCAGCGCATACTGCGCAGCGAAACACGCGGTCTTGGGCCTGACCCTGGCTCTCGCGCTGGAGACAGCGAGCAAGGGTATCACCGTTAATGCCGTCTGCCCCGGATACACCGATACCGATATCGTTCGCGAGGGAATCCGCAACATCGTCGATAAAACGGGCCGCAGTGAGGCCCAGGCACTGGCACAGTTTACCCAGGCCAATCCACAGGGCAGGCTCATTCAGCCGGAAGAAGTCGCCCAAACCGTGCTTTGGCTGTGCAGCGAAGAAAGCCGCTCAGTCACCGGGCAGGCCATCTCGATCAGCGGTGGCGAAGTGATGTAGGCTCGAACAAGACTCTAACAACAGCACAGAGACGAATCATGGAATCATTACAACGCGCCGACTACTCAGCCACAAACTTCCTCTGGGAGGTCGACGGTACCGTGGCGACCATCACCCTCAACCGGCCAGAACGCAAGAATCCACTCACCTTTGAATCCTACGCGGAACTGCGCGACCTATTCCGCGACCTGAGCTATGCAGACGACGTGGAGGTGGTACTGATACGGGGCGCGGGCGGCAATTTCTGTTCCGGGGGCGACGTGCACGAGATCATCGGGCCCCTGACGAAAATGAATATGACAGAGCTGCTGCGCTTCACCCGGATGACGGGCGACCTGGTGAAGGCCATGCGGGCCTGCCCACAGCCCATCATCAGTGCCGTTGAAGGCATTTGTGCAGGTGCCGGCGCCATCATTGCCATGGCCTCGGATATGCGCTTCGGAAGCCCGGACTCGAAGACAGCCTTCCTCTTCACCCGGGTCGGCCTGGCCGGCTGCGACATGGGCGCCTGTGCGCTCTTGCCTCGCATCATCGGGCAGGGCCACGCCTCCGATCTTCTCTACACCGGCCGCGCAATGAAAGCCGACGAGGCAGAGCGCTGGGGCTGGTTCAACGGACTGTCTGATGATCCCTACAGCGATGCGCTGACGGCCGCGAAACGCATCGCCGATGGCCCGAACTTCGCCCATGGCATTACCAAGACCATGCTGCACCAGGAATGGAACATGAGCATCGACCAGGCCATTGAGGCCGAGGCACAGGCCCAGGCAATCTGCATGCAGACACAGGACTTTGTGCGCGCCTACGATGCCTTCGTGGCCAAGCAGACACCGGAATTCAAGGGCAACTGACAGAGAGCGAGACGATGAGCGATAAAGACTTCCTGAACTGGCCCTTCTTCGAGGCGGATCACCGCAGCCTGTCGGCGGAGGTGGAACGCTGGTGTCAGCAAACGCTGGCGGAACTGCCACTTGATCACAGCGACGTCGATGCGGATTGCCGCCTGCTGGTCTCTGAGCTGGGAAAAGCCGGGATTGCTTCCAACGCCGTGCCCGCCGCCCACGGTGGTGCCACCGACAAAGTCGACGTCCGGCGCCTGTGCCTGATCCGTGAAACGCTGGGGCGTCACGATGGCCTGGCAGACTTCGCCTTTGCCATGCAGGCCCTTGGCAGCATTTCGATGTCGCTGTTCGGCTCGGAACAGCTCAAGGAAAGCTATCTGCCACGCGTTGCCGCCGGCGAGTTTATCTCAGCCTTTGCGCTATCAGAGCCAAACGCGGGCTCAGACGTGGCAGCCATGAGCACCTCCGCGCGCCTGGATGGCGATGAGTATGTGCTGAATGGCTGCAAGACCTGGATCTCGAACGGTGGCATTGCGGACTACTACACGGTGTTTGCGCGCACCGGCGAAGGCACCGGCAGCAAGGGTATCAGCTGCTTCATCGTTGACGCCGACACCCCCGGGTTCAGCGTTGCCGAACGCATCGACCTGATTGCCCCTCACCCACTGGGCACACTCGAGTTCAACGAGTGTCGCATTCCCCGGTCTCAGATAGTTGGTGAAGAGGGCCAGGGCTTCAAGATTGCCATGGCCTCGCTTGATGTCTGCCGCTCTACGGTTGGCGCCGCCGCCCTGGGTTTTGCGCGCAGGGCCCTCGATGACGCCGTTGCGCACAGCACAAAGCGCGAAATGTTTGGCGGCCACCTGTCTGACTTACAGCTCACGCAATCCGCCCTCGGCGAGATGGCGCTGGAGATCGACGCCAGCGCGCTGCTGATTTATCGAGCCGCCTGGAAAAAGGATTCCGGCGCCGAGCGCATCACGCGCGAGGCGGCCATGGCCAAGCTGTACGCCACGGAGGCTGCACAGAAAATCATCGACAAGTCGCTGCAGCTCCACGGCGGCCTCGGCGTTACCAAGGGCAACATGGTGGAAAGCCTGTACCGTGAAATCCGCGCTCTGCGCATCTACGAGGGTGCATCGGAGGTGCAGAAGGTGATCATCGGCAGCCTGCAGCTGCAGTGAGGCCCCCTATCTATCCTGCGCTAAGCCCTTCGCTAAGCCCTGTCTTGTATTCTCCTGCGAGGATGGCCGACAATGGCGGCCCCCGAGATCAGCAGGATATTTGAACGCCCATGAAGACAGAGGGCCTACGCCGCTGGGATGATCTCCAGACCGGCGAAACCTACGATGCCAAAGGCATCACCATTACCCGGCGAGACATTCTCGATTTCGCTGCGGATTTCGATCCGCAGCCCTATCACCTCGACCCTGAGGCCGCTAACGACTCTATTTTCGGTGGGCTGTGCGCGAGCGGCTGGCACGTGACCGCGTTAATGATGCGGCTGCTCACCGATACTTTCACCGAGCAGAACATCGACCTGCTGGGGTCCAACAGGGTCGGCCAGCTGCGCTGGCGCAAGCCGGTCTTCGCCGACGATACGCTGGCATCGAAAATTACCATCACGGAGAAGACACCCGCCGAGGAGGACAAACGCTTCGGCTTCATCGACTGCGATATCGACGTCAGCAACCAGCATGGTGATTCGGTGATCAACCTGACTACCTCCCTCATGATTGGCACGGGGGAGGCAGGCGCATGAGCATCTCGCCCTATATTCGCAGCCGCTGGTTCGAGGATATTCCGGTTGGCGAGTTCCACGTTTTCGGCAACCACACCTTCAGCGAAAAAGAGATCATTGAATTTGGCAAGAAGTACGCGCCGAATGTGTATCACACCGACCCAGAGGGCGCTCTCGATACGATTTACCGCGGCCTGATTGCCTCAGGCTGGCACATCTGCGCGGTATGGATGCGGATGATGGTCGACTACATGGAGCGCTTTGCGACCGGCGTCCAGGATGGGCGCCGCAACGGTGCCGGTGTTGGCTTTGAAGACATGAAATGGTTAAGACCGGTACGGCCTGGCCACACCTTGACCTTCACCTACGAGATCATCAGCAAGTTTGACAAGGTGGTCCGCGATCGCTGGGGTATCATCCGCAGCCGCAATGAGGCCTTCAACCAGAACGGCGAACTGGTCTTCAGTTTCGAGATCGATATTCTCGCCGAGCGACAGCCACGGTAAGCGACTGCCTCTGTCAAAAAGCGCGCCGCTACAGCGCCTGCAAAGCCGCCGTCAGGCTATCGCCCTGGTCATCAGACAGCGCCGCTTCCCGCAGGCCGACGACCTTGGGCGCCGTCAGACCCTTGCCGTTCAGGGCATCCAGTATCGCCTGCATGCTGCGATTACCGCGTTCACGGGTGTCGCCATAGCCCTTGATCAGGCGGCCACAGCGCGCCAGTTCCAGGCCAAGGTCATAATCCTGACGCGCGGCCTCAGTCACAGCGGAGAGCCATTGCTCGATATGCGCGCTTTCCCACTGGTAGACCAGGCTCGAGCGACGAAAGCGCCGCATGCCCGCCACCATGTAGAAGGTAAGGTAACCGAGCACGCTGTTGGTGCGAATATTGCGGGGCTTGGCGAACCAGCCGAGAACCCGCGAACACAGGGCTGAATTTTGCATAAAGCGCCCGAGGCTCGCCGGCATGGCGCCACAGAACTCCTCAACCCGGGGGTGCAGGAACTCTACCATGCCCACCTGCTGGCCTTCTTCGGCCCGCACCTCTTTGCGGAAGCGATCAAATCGCTCGCCGCTGATCTTGATCTGGGCAACGCGCGGCAAATCCTCGAAGGCCATCCACAGGGCGAGAAATCGCGCCGTTTCGCGCGTCAGCTCGGTACTGCCGTTGGCTTCCAGGGCTAGCAATGTCTGCACGCGATCCAGATACTCGTGGGCATAGTCGTAATCCTGGTAGTGCACCAGCTTTTTGACGCCCAGGTAGAGCGTCTCCTGGCAGTCCTGTGGGAAGGTGCGGATACGGGCAAGCAGATTCTTGCCGCCTTCGGTCGTGCCGGCCGGCAACTCAAAAGCCGGCGGCGCGGGGGGCTCTACGATCTGCACGCCGCCCGACTGCTGGTGGGTGGCGGCCAGATCGTAGCTCGCGGCGAAGGTGGCCAGGTTGCTGTCGACCGCGATCTTGCCGAGCCGTACGCACTCTTCAAAAGACTCGCGAGAGAATGGCAGAACGCCAGTTTCTGCAACCGCACCAAACAGGGCCGCATTGATCACGCTGTCGTATTTGCGTGCGGTCTCCAGCATGTCGAAACTGATAAAGGTCTTTGAGCGCAGTTTGGCGACTTCGATAATGGCATCCTTGTCGGCTATGCCATTGCCCATCGCCTCTTTTTCGCTGATCCCGTAGGTCCGATGCGTCGAGCTGATCAGTGTGGTGCGATCGGGCGTCACGAACCCGCGCTGGATCATCCTGCCCGCCTCGACGATCTCAGAGCAAATCACGATGTCGACGTCGCCCGGGGTCGGGAACATGGACATGACCGGCATCGAGCCGGCCTCCTCGGCCTCACCCCGCGGAAACAGCTCAATGTAATAGATCGTCGCCCCGGTGCGTTGGGCAACGCCCGGTACCGACGTGGTCTGGCTGATGTAGCCCTCGCGCGTCGCCATGTCGGCGATCCACTTGCCGAGCACGCCGCCGCCCTCACCGCCGAGCGCCGCAATAACTATGCGAATTGCCTTACTCACAGCGCCCTGCTCGCCTCTTGCTGCTGCACACGCCGCTGCAGGAAGCCGGTGACACTGTTGCGAATGCCACCCAGCAGCCGATCCCAGGCATTGGGGTGAAAGAGCAACTCGGCACGGGCGAAGGACGGGCAGAGCACCGCGCTGTGTGCGTTGGTGCCGCAAACGCCACAGCCCACACAGCTGTTGTCGACATAGGCGACCGGGTCAACCCTCAGCGGGTCGGGGTTTTCCTTGACGGTCAGGCTAGGGCAACCAGACAGGCGCACGCAGGCGTGATCACCGGTGCAGGTCTCGCTGTCGACTACGAAGCGCTCCTTCACCGTACGCACGCCGCTCTTGATACGCTGCTTGATCTGCGGCTTTATGCGACGCTGCTTGTTCAGCATGCACTCGCCCTCGGCGATGATGACCTTCAGACCTTCGTAATCCGTATTCAGGGCTTCGTCAATCGTGTCCTTCACATTGCCGATGTCGTAGGTCTGGACGGTGCGCACCCATTTGACACCGACTCCCCTGACCGCCGCTTCGATCGGCTGGTCATCGGGGCGTACTTCCCGGGTGGTGGCAATCAGGTTCTCGGGCTTCACGAAAGAGGGAATATCCTGGCCACCGGTCGCGGCAGAGTAGCCGTTGTCGACGATGATCAGCACTCCATCGTGATCGTTGAATACCGAACTGCTGACACCCGTCGAAAGGCCGTTGTGCCAGAAACCCCCGTCGCCCATGACACTGATCGCACGATGGGGCAGCTTGCTGCGAATGGCGGAGGATGCGGCCAGGGAGAAGCCATAGCCCATGATGGTGTTGCCAAGGTTGAATGGCGGCAGCGTCGCGAAAGAATGGCAACCGATGTCTGCTGAAATATGGAAAGCTCCGCCCTGCTCCTGCTGCACCTGCTTGATGGCGCTGAACAAAGGCCGTTCAGGGCAGCCGGTACACAGGCCTGCAGGGCGCGCCACGACATGCTCGCCGAGGGTAGCGTTTTGCTCATCAGAGAGACTTAGGCTCAGCGTGTCGTGCAATTCACCGATGTCGTCGAGGATGATGCCCCGCGGCTGGCTCTCACGCACGAAGCTTGCGATACCGTCGAAGGCGACCTGGCCAGTAAACTCGCCAAACTCTGGAAGGAGGTCCTTGCCGTGCAGCCGGGTTTGCAGATCTGCCTTGCGCAGCACCAGGCCAAGCTCCTGCTCGATATAGTTGGGCTGGCCCTCTTCCACCATCAGCACGTGCCGCTTACCCGCGCAGAAGTTCACCAACTCCTCGGGCACCAGTGGGTAGGTCACGTTCATGACATACATGGGAATACGGCTGTTGCCAAAGGCATCGGACAGCCCGTAGCGCTCGAGGGCGCGAATGGTCGTGTTGTACAAGCCGCCCTGCACGATGATGCCGACATCGTCGAGATCGCCCTCGAAAAGCTCGTTGAGTTCGTTCTCCTTGATGTACTTGATCGCCGCGGGCAGCCGCTTGTTGATCTTGTCTGCCTCCTGCTCAAAGATAATCGGAGGCAGGATAATTTTCTCTCGCTGTCGCGAGGGCTCCACCGGCTGGTCCGGATTAAAGGCCGGCGGGATGTTGTCCTTGGCAATGAACTCGCCGGTAACGTGGCAGGTGCGGATGCGCACCATGAGAAACAGCGGCGTGTTACTCGCCTCGGAAAGCTCGAAGCCCTTTTCGATCATCTCGACAATCTTCGGCAGATTGGGCCGCGGGTCGAGCAGCCACATCTGCGACTTGGTGGCAAAGGCATGGGTGCGTTCCTGCATGATGCTGGAGCCTTCGCCGTAGTCTTCACCCACGACGATCATGGCGCCGCCGGTCACACCACTGGAGGCCAGGTTAGCCAGAGCGTCGCTGGCGACGTTGGTGCCGACAACGGACTTCCACGCGACTGCGCCGCGCAGGGGGTAGTGAATGGAGGCAGCCAGCATCGCCGCCGCGGTCGCCTCGGAGCCATTCTGTTCAAAGTGAACGCCCAACTCGCCGAGAATATCCTGGGCGTCGTTGAGCACATCCATCAGGTGTGAGATCGGCGAGCCCTGGTAGCCTCCTACATAGCCCACACCGGACTGCAGCAGGCCCTTGGTGATCGCCAGGATGCCCTCACCGCGGAAAACCTCTCCCTCGCCTAGCTTGAGATGTTCAACTTCTTTGGCAAACGACCGCTCTGCCATGCCATATCACCTGCGTGTTAACTGGTTGCTTTAAATACGGGCCGGCCTCAGGAAGAGACCAAAGCGACGACGCGCAAGGGGCTGCCCGAGCCCTCAATGATCTTCAGCGGCGTGGCAATCACCACGGCACCGGTCGGCGGCAGCAGATCAAGATTGGTCATGCATTGCAGACCCAGTCGGCCCGCGCCGTGCATATAATGGTGGCAGGGATAGGCCGGCTCCATGGCGAAGGCCTGCCCGGCATCGGTACCTACCGTCTCGCAGCCAAAGCCAAGCACATCCCGCTCTTCAATCAGGAACAGCACGCACTCGCCGTCGGGCCCCGGTGAGTGGGCACCGTCTTCCTGCACGTTGGTGTAGTTGTCTGGGTCGGCAACCTTGCGCCAGTCAGAGCGCAGGAATACCCAGGAGCCGGCAGGAATCTTGCCGTGCTCGGCTTCCCAGTCCAGCACGAAGTCTTTGGTCAGGATAAAGCCCTTGTCCGCAGCCACTTCCGCCGTGCAATCAAGCACGCAGACGGGTGCGATCATCTTCGCCGTGTCCATGGTATCCACGGTGCCATTCGGAATATCTTTACCCGTGACCCAGTGCGCCGGGGCATCGAGGTGCGTTCCGGTATGCTCGTTCATGGAGAAGTTGCTCCACGTCCAGGCCGGCCCGCGATCGTCGTACTCGGAGATGACCTCCTTCTTGAAACCCCAGGCCTGGCTGAACTCCTCCGGCAACTGGATGGTCGGGTACTCCGGACGCAGGGTTTCCGTGAGATCAATCACTTTAATACCACCGCTCGCCACACTCTCAGCGAGGGCTGCTACTACGCTATCGCTCATTGTCGATTTCCTCTCCAGCTGTGTTATTTTAACTTTAAAATATTAGACTCGATATCTCCGAAACACAATGCTACATGGCCGGAAAATGGTCAATAATCCGCGGTTGCCCGCAAACTATTTTATGCTTAAAATAAATCCGCCTAGGTGAACAACAACGATTACTGGAACACCTGCTTATGCGCAAGATATTGCAACCCGCACAGTGGATGCGGCCAAAGGGCTACGCCAATGGCATCGCTGTCAGCGGCAGCGAGACGATCTATACCGGCGGCCTGGTTGGCTGGGACGCTAACTGCGAGTTCCGCAGCACCGGCTTCGTCGACCAGGCGCGGCAAACCTTTGAGAACATCGTCGCGGTACTGGCGGAGGCTGATGCAGGGCCAGAGCACCTCGTCCGCATGACCTGGTATATCACCGATAAACAGGCCTATCACGACAACCTGAAGGCCATCGGCGCGGCCTATCGCGATGTCATTGGCCGCAACTTTCCCACCATGGCTGTCGTCGAAGTGTCCGCGCTGATGGAAGACGAAGCAAAAATCGAGATCGAAGCGATCGCGGTGAAGTAGCGGGGCTTACTCTTACTCTTTACTCCGGCTCGGGGTTCCAGTCCGGCGCGACCAGGCGTCGCTTGCCGTCCAGGCTCATGCTGACACCCTCTTCATCGAGGGCATCGCGGTCCCAGAGGTTACAGGTGACCTGCTTGTGTTTCTGATCAAGACCTTCGCAGTAATTGGTGTACTCGCACTTACGCACCTGTGAGCCGCAGCCGCGGCGGACTTTCTCAAACCAGTCTGGGTCTGCCAGGGCCTGGCGAGCGAACCCGACAATGTCGGCCTTGTCTTCAGCCAGCAGTGCTTCTGCCTGGCTGAAGACGTGGATACCGCCGGCTACAACAACCGGGGTTTGCAGGCCTGCTTTTATTACGGCTGCCCGGATAAAGTCAGTCGGTGCCACGTTGCGACCATAGGGCCCAAATTCGTCGGCAATATAGCCTGGCATGCACTCAAAGCCGCTCACCCCGGTATAGGGATACACCGCGTCACCGACACGCGGCGTCTTGGCGTCATCGAACTTGCCGCCACGTGACAGCGACAGGAAATCCAGACCCGCGCTCGCCAGCGCTACGCCGATCTCGCAAGAGTCCGCGAGTTTGGTGCCGCCCTCGATAATTTCCTCAGAGAGAAAACGACAGCCGAGCACCATGTCCTCTCCGAGTGCGGCCCGCACCGCGTGGTAAACCTCCAAGGGAAGCCGCAGCCGGTTTTCCAGTGAGCCACCATAGCCATCGTCGCGCGTATTGGTCGCTGATAGAAAGGAAGCCATGGTGTAGGCATGGGCAAAGTGCAGTTCCACGCCATCAAAGCCGGCGCTCTCGGCCCGTGTCGCGGCCTCTGCGAACAGGCCAGGCAAGACTTGCGGCAGCTCCCGAATGTGGTCCAGTTCCATGTCCGTGACGCGCTCGCGATGGCCGCGCGTCAGGTCTTCCCACTCCCGTGCGGACAGCAGCCGCTCTAGTGCATCATCCTCCAGGGAAAGCAGGTGCGCCCTCACGGCGTCTTCCGTTGCGTCTTCCATGCCCAAGGCGACCCTGTGCTCATCGCGTATGCGAAGGAAGCGCTGCAGAAATTTTTCTCGCTCCGGCCGCCGTCTCACGCCGAGGAAATCGATTAACTGGATAAACAGTCGCGTTTGACCCTCGCTCTCCTCCCGCACGCGCTCGACCAGCTTCTTCAGACCATCGATATACCGGTCGTGACCGATACGCAGCAGTGGGCCGCTCGGGACATCCCGTATGCCCGTCGCCTCGACAACGATCGCGCCGGGCTTGCCGCGAGCAAAGCGTCCGTACCAGTCTATGACTTCTTCGGTAGCGAAGCCCTCCTCGCTGGCACGCCACGGAACCATGGCGGGAATCCAGGTTCGCTGTTCGAGCTGGGTCGAGCCAACACTCACGGAGGAAAAAAGCAGTGATGCCTGCGCGTCCTGTGCCGTGGGCCAGTTATCGTCGAGAGGCTTGTACTTGATACGTTGGGGAGGCTTCCACATGAGACTGGCCTGCGCTTGACGCCAATTAAACAGCTTGCGAGCAGTTTATTTTAAATATAAAATTTTTTCCATAGTTGCGCTGTGCCAGGGACAACATCCTCAATGACAGCTAAATCAGACAGCCCTCGCTCACGCTTGCGCGCCTCGGCGCAATACGAACGCCGTTGTCCTGATAGTCATCACATCCTCGCGGCGCTGATTCCACAGCGTGCCCCGATTCACCAGGATGCCCCTGTCGGGGCGGGAGCCGGATGGGCGAACTGAATCGACAACAGCCACGCCTGAGAGGATATCCCCGGCCCGCACAGGCGCGAGCCAACGCAACTCGTCAATGCCTGGCGAGGTCAGCGTTGCGCTGTCAGTCAGGAAAGCGTCCACCGTTAGCCGCATGTAAATCGCACTCGTGTGCCAACCGCTGGCCAGCAGGCCGCCTGCCGCCCGGGTTTTTTCATGTTGCGGATCGACATGAAAGACCTGCGGATCATAGCGCTGTGCAAAGTCGATTATCTCCGCGGCAGAGACCGCATACTCGCCGAGTGGAAACTCCTGTCCTGTGCTGAAATCCTCGAGATACTTCATCGGTCGATTGCTTTCCCAGCTTCCCTTGTTGAAGTGCACTGAGTTTAGCCTACGCGCCCGGATAGCCGGTCGATCACCCTGCTTATCGAGCTACCGCTTGCCCTCCGAAAAAATCGCTTGCGTCTCCCGCAGGCGATTGATGACAATCACCCAACACGCTGCGCCTGCAGTACTGCAGTTGAGCGTATACAGCAGGAATAAAAACCATGCCTGACCCTCGCCCCATGTTTAACGACAACAAGCTCAAGCTGGGCACCTTCTCAGCCAACTGCTCCGGCGGCATGGCGGTAACGAAAGTGCCAGAGCGCTGGCAGAACAACTGGGAAAACAACCTCGACCTGGTACGCCAGTGTGACGATGCAGGCATCGAGTTCATGCTGCCCATCGCCCGCTGGATCGGGTACGGCGGCGAGACCGACTTCCACGGCAATGTGCTCGAGACCGTCACCTGGGCCGCCGGGCTAGCCTCACACAGCTCCCGCATACAGGTCTTCGCCACCGTCCACACGGCCTTCAACCACCCCATTGTCGTCGCCAAGCAGCTGGCAACGCTCGATCAACTGGCCGGCGGACGGCTGGGCTTGAACGTCGTGGCAGGCTGGAACAAGCCCGAGTACGACGCCTTCGGCGTCGACCTGCCCTCGGACCATGCCGATCGCTACGCAATGGCGCAGGAGTGGTTCGACTACGTGCAGAAACTCTGGCGCGAGGATAAGCCCTTTGACTGGTCCGGGGACTACTACAACGGCAAGGGCGTTTACGGCCTGCCCCACCCGGTGCAGGATCGCGTGCCGGTGATTAACGCCGCCGCCTCACAGGAAGGCAGGGCCTTCGCCATGCGCAATGCGGACTTCCTCTTCACCCCGGTATTCGATTTCGAGCAGGCCGCAGCAACCGTCGCGGAGGTCCAGGCAGGCGCTGCAGCTGTCAATCGCCAGGTCAGCGTGCTGACCTTCTGCACCGTGGTGTGCAGGCCCACACAGAAAGAAGCCGAAGACTTCCTCGACTGGTATGCCAACGAAAATGCCGACTGGGAGGCCGTAGACAACCTGATGACCTTGCAGGGGCTGCATGCACAGTCGTTCACGCCAGAAGCCCTGGGTATGTTCCGCGACCGCTTCGCGGCTGGCCACGGCGGTTATCCGCTAGTGGGCACACCTGATCATATTGCAGACGAATTGGAAAAACTCAGCGCCACCGGGATTGCTGGCACCACGCTGGCCTTCCTGGATTACGCCAAGGAGTTCCCATACTTCCGACAAGAAGTGCTACCCCGGCTGGAAGCCAAGGGGCTGCGCCAACCCGTTTCATAGCCATGGGATCCTGATGACAGAAGAAATTAAGCGGCGCGAGCTGCTGGCTGCAGGCAGCCTGACCCTGGGCGCCTACCTGCTGGGCGGCAAACTCGTCTGGGCCACCGCCAGAGAAGCCACAGCCAGAGGATTTACGCCGCAGGCACTGAGCGAGGCGCAACTTAGCGCGCTCGAATCCTTGTGTGAGGCCCTGGTGCCTGGCGCCACGGAGGCCGGTATCGGTGCCTACGTCGATGCACAGCTGGCTGCAAGCAATGACTCCAAACTCATGGCCAAGTACGTCGGGGTACCGCCCGAGCAACAGGGCGGATTTTACGGCGCCGCACTCGATGCCGTTGCAGCTGGCCTGGCCGATCACGACGCCAGCGCCCTGGCAGGGCTGATGGCTGGCGACGCGGTGCCCGACTGGCAGGGCCCACCAGCTAGCTATGTCATCTTCCTGCTGCGCTCCGACGCGCTGGACGTGACCTACGGCACCCAGCAGGGCTTCGCCGAGCTCGGCATTCCTTACATGGCGCACATTGCGCCGGAGTCATCATGGTAGAAACAGCCAAGGCCAAGCCCGATACGGTTATTGTTGGCGCGGGAGCCGCCGGACTACTGGCAGCAGCTCGCCTCGCTGAAGCGGGCGAAAACGTGTTGGTGCTCGAGGCAGGTCCGGAACGCTCTACCGCGGACATGATCAGCTCGCAGATTGCCTCGCGGCTGCTTAAGTGGTCGGGGCCGCACGTCGAAGAGAGCGGCAACCATCCAGTCGGGCATGCATTCAACGCCGGCGGCGGCACGGGTGGTTCAGCAGCACATCACTATGGCGTTTGGCTGCGCCTGCACGAGAATGATTTTACCGTGGCCAGCGACCACGGACGCGGCCTTGACTGGCCGATCGATTACCCGACGCTCAAGCCCTACTACGACCGCATCCAATCTGATATCGGGTTAAGTGGTGACGCCGCTTCGGACCCATGGCGCCCCGAGGGTGCACCCTACCCCATGCCCCCGTTGCCCGTGTTTGCTCAAGGGCAGTTGCTGGCCAAGGGTTTCGCAGAGACGGGTAAAAGGACAACACCGCTACCTCTTGCCATTAACAGTGTGCCTTACGGCGGTCGACAGTCCTGTCTGTACGACGGATGGTGCGACGCGGGCTGCCCTATTGGCGCCCTGGCCAACCCCTTGGTCACCTGGCTGCCGCGAGCGCTAGCCGCAGGCGCAAAGATCGAGCACCGCGCACGGGTTATTCGCGTGCGCCGCAGTGCAAAAGATTCAGAGCACATCGAAGCCATCGATTACCTGCAGGACGGCAAGCAGGTGTCCGTCACTGCGGCGCGCTTTATCATCGCGGCTTTCACGGTCCAGAGCACGCGCATATTGCTCAGTTCAGCCAGCGACGGCCAGCCGGCGCCTGGCAATCGTCACGATCAGCTCGGCCGCTACCTGACTACTCACCCGGCAGGCACGGCGTTTGGACTTTTCGACGAGCAAACCTACCCGCATCAGGGGGTCACAGGCGGACAACTGCTCTGTCAGGATGACTACGCAGATAAAGCGGCTACCGGCGGCTTCGGCTCCTCCCAGTGGCTGATCGCCCACGCTATTAAACCCAACGACCTGCTTGGCTACGGTATTTCGAGGCCAGATATCATCGGCCAGGATGTGAAGCTCTGGATGTCTCGCGCCGCACGCTCTGTCGGTAATATGACGGTAGTGGCCGAGGATATCGCTCGCCCGGATAACCGCATCACGCTCAGCGCAAAGACGGATGCCGACGGCATCCCTCTGGCCAGCACACATCATGACATCAGCGACGAACTCGTATCACGCTGGCAACAGCGCATCGATGAAGGGCAGGCTATCCTCAAAGAAGCAGGCGCCACTGAGGTGTGGCATGGCCCACGAGTCGCCATGCACATCATGGGCGGTACTGTGATGGGCAATGACGAGACACGATCGGTCACCGATGCCTATGGTCGGGTGCACGACACAAAGAATCTCTACGTATCTGGGCCAGGCCTGTTCCCCAGTACGGGGGCGGTGAATCCGACCTTCACGATGGCGGCTCTGGCGGAACGACAGCTCGAACATATGCTCGGCGAGGTGGCCGCAGACGACTCAGGTAGCGCATCCGCAGCCGGGACTGCACTCGGTACAGAGACCACCTGAGCGCCGCTCGCAAGTCAGCCAGCCGCTGAGACTGGCATTATTCCCAGACCCGGTGAAAGGCTTGCACTTCCTCCCCACTGGCGATAGCGTTAACGATTCTCATTTGTATACGGAGTATGCGCGTGACGCCCTTACTCAGAGCTACGGGGGCGGTCGCCCTTTGTGCTTCGACAACAAACGTTGCAATTGCCCAGGATCAGGCTCAAACGCAGCAAGCAGAAAACTCCCAACTGGAAGAGATCCTAGTCTACGGGCGCCAGGTCGGCTATTACAATTCAGAGGCAAGCAGTGCTCTCAGGCAGGACGCACCCATTCTCGAGACGCCGGTCTCGGTGTTCCTCATCAACAGCGAACTGATCGCAGACCAGCAGTCCTTCCGCCTCGACCAGATCCTGCAAAACGATGCCAGCGTGCAGAAGTCTAATAACTTTCTGGGCGCATATTCCTCTTATCAAGTACGGGGTTTCACTCTGTCGAACAGCTCCAATTACCTGCGTGACGGCCGACCCTTCTTCCAGCTGGCCTCGGTACCTACTGAAATCCTCGAGCGGGTAGAAGTGCTGAAGGGCCCCTCTTCTATTCTCTACGGCACCGTGACGCCGGCCGGCCTGATCAACATGGTGACCAAACGGCCCAGCGAGGAATTCACGGGCTTTGTTAAAGGCACCTGGGGCAGCGATGAGCTTGCTCACTACCATATTGATGTAGGCGGCTCACTCAACAGCGAAGGAACCGTGCGCGGCAGGCTCAATGTGATAAACGAGCGCAGCGAATCCTTCCGCGAGTTTTTCAGCGGCGAGGCCTTCGAAGTCGAGCGCGAAATCTACGCCGCAGCCATCGACTGGGATATCACCGAGCGCACCACCCTGATGATCGACGGCGACTACACGGAGGACGATCGCCCGCAAGATATCGGAGTGATTATGGAGGATAACGAGATCGTTCCGGCCCTGGACTACGACACCATCTGGAGCCAGAACTGGAGCCAGTATGATTCGGAAGTGTCAAACGTGTCAGCGCGCCTGGACCACCGCTTCTCCGGGGACTGGGGCATCAAGGCGATCGTTCACCACCAGCAGTTCCAGCGTGATCGTTACGACAACCTGGGCGTCAATTTCAACGGCGAAACCGGCGACAACATCATTTTCGTTCGCCGCCGACTGAACAGGCGCGACTACACCAGCTATTCGCTCGACCTTGACGGTCAGTTCACCACCGGCTCATTGGTGCACAACCTGCTTATCGGCGCGGAGCAGACCGACATTGAAACCGACGATCGCGAAAATCCCACCCAGGAATCTATCAGGAGTAATGTCTTCGGACCCGCCGCCCCGGACCCGATGATTCCCATCGGCAACTTGCGCTTCTCCTTTGACGAGACCCGCAAGGGCCTGTTCGTCCAGGACATGATCGAAGTCGGCGATCAATGGCGCGTGCTGCTGGGCCTGCGCTACGACGACTTCGACACCGAATTCGGCGTCGAGCCGTACTCGGACGACAACGTCACGCCACGTCTGGGCGCCCTCTACCTGCCGCGGGAAAATCTGTCGGTATATGCCTCCTACAGTGAGAGCTTTGAGCCTAATGGTCCCGTCGGCGGCGAGTTCGAGAACGCCGGCGAGGAACTAGACCCTACCGTGGGCGAGGGCTACGAGATCGGCGCCAAGTGGGAGCTGTACGACGGCAACCTGCTGCTGACAGGCGCTGTTTTTTCCATCGATCGGGATGGCTCACTTCTACTGGAACCCTCTACAAATATCATCACGCAGCGCGGGCAGCAGAAACACGAAGGCGTCGAGCTTTCTGCCCAGGGGCTCATCGGCAACAACCTGAGCCTCGTGTCCTCGATGACCTATCTCGACGCCGAGTTTGTCCGCGACGACAACCCGGAGCTCGAAGGCAACGCGCCTGCCGGCGTGTCTGAATGGTCCTTTAGCCTGTGGGCGGAATACCAGTTCGATACTGAATGGGGGCGAGGTCTGTCCTTGAGTGCCGGGGTCTTTCATGAATCCGACCGGCCTGTGAACGATGCCAACACATTCGACCTGGACGAATACACGCGCTTCGACATCGGCGCGAAGTACGCCTTCGACCTGGCGAACGGCCATGGCATTATCGCCCGCCTGACGATCTCTAACGTGACCGATGAGGAGTACTTCAAAGGTAGCGATCCGCGGGCGATTAATCCGGAACGCCCACGCGAGATTCGAGGCTCCATCCAGTACAGCTTCTGAGTCAGCGAATCAGGAACGGGCCAGCGCTTCCCGGTAGCGTCCGGGTTGCTCGCCCGTCCACTTCCTGAAGGCTTTGCGAAAGGCGCTGACGTCGGCGTAGTGCAGTGTTTCGGCCACGGCCTCGACAGTTAGGTCAGCGTCTTCCAGCAGCGCCAGGGCCCAGTCGCGCTTCAACTGGTCGCGAATGGACAGAAAGCTGGTTCCCTCCTTGCCCAGCTTGCGCCAGAGCTGGTGTTTATCCAGCTGCAGCTGCTGTGCCACTTCCCCGATCTCAAGCCAACGCACATCCCGGCTGAGGAGTAATCGACGTCGAATCTCCTGCGACAGAGGACGTCCGTGACGACTCACAAAGAACAGGTGGCGCATACTTCTCAACATGTGATCCACCTGTCGCCGCGTACAGCTGAGACGGGCCCTGCCATACCCACCGTCGATGCAGATAAAATCCCCATCGGCTTCATACTCCAGATGACTGCCGAAGAGGTAGCGGAGGTTTTCATGGGTTATATCGCGCGAGAAGGAGAAGTTAACGGAGAGGGCGCGAATATCCTCCCCCAACAGCCACCCAAATAAGCGCATGCTCATCAAGAGCAGGCTTTGCAGGATAAAGCGATAGTCCACCGGCAACACCCTGTTGACATGGATGCGTAGCAGCAGCTCATCGCCCTGCTTATCAAGCTGCCAGCGGAAGTCCTCCGACAAGAGCGCGTAAAAGTCATTCGCCTGATCAACAACATCGCTCAGATGCTCGCACCCAACCAGGCTGTAGCTAAATACCCTGAAGGCGTCTCCGGGCACCGGCTGCGACAGAAATCCCACGAAAGCGTCGCCCATCTCACGTCGCAGCTGCGTCACCACGCGACTGTACTGATCGATCGAGACTCGCGCGCCGCTCACCTTAAGCCGCCTGGCACTCAGGCCACTAGCCGCAAGCACTGACTCCACGTCCACACCGCGCCAACGCGCGGCCAGTAATACGTCTTCGACAAAGCCAACTGGAATACTGGGGTGGAGCAGTCTGTCTTCAGAGTGACCCATGGGCCTCTTACCGTTTGTAATCTAATGACCCCCTGCATCGAGGATTATAACCTCCCGCGTAGATTCGTCAGCCGCTATTTTGAGCGCACACTTTGATTTGCAGCGAGGCATGAGCGACATGAACTACCAGCACATTCGATACCAGGAGGAAGGGCCGGTCACCATCATTACCTTGAATCGGCCCGAGGTAAAAAACTGCATTGGCACGCGGACCCATCGCGAACTGATTCATGCCTTTGACCGATTTCGCACCAACGAAGCCGCTGCGGTTGCCGTCTTAACCGGGGCTGGAGACTCCGCCTTTTGTGCGGGCGGCGACCTGAAAAGTAACTTCGACGCCTGCGAGCCCACAGACCACCCCGACCCGGAACAGGCGGCGCTATGCCCGGTGCAGCCGGCCGACGTGGCCCGCCACAATCGAGGCGAGGCACCTGGCATTCTCGGCCCGTCGCGCTGGACCGACATCTACAAGCCGGTCATCGCCGCGATCAACGGCATTGCCTACGCGGGCGGTTTCGAATGGGCCTGCTTCGCAGACATGCGTATCGTAGAAGAGCACGCGTCCTTCGGCATTACCTGCCGCCGCTGGAACATCGGCCTTGCCGATGGCGGCTCGCAGCGGCTGCCACGCATAATCGGCATGGGCCGCGCACTTGAGCTCATCATCACCGGCAAGGTCATGGGTGCCGAGGAGGCCTATCGCATCGGATTGGCAAACGAGGTGGTGCCCAAGGGCGAGTCGCTGTCACGCGCGGTGGATATGGCTCAGTTCATCGCCACCCTGCCCCAGGACGCGATTCGCACCGATAAAGAGGCGACTGTTCGCGGTTTTGGACAGGAACTGCGGGAAGGCCTTCGCATCGAAGCCGAGTGCTTTAACCGCCTACTGACAACGCAGGCGTCCGCGGCTGAGCTGAGAGAGGGACTTCGCCGCTTCAACGAGCGGGATCACCCCGACAGACGCCAGGGCCAGGCAAAAACGCCCGGCATTGTGCGCAGCGAATTGGAAAGCTGAGCGTAGCCCTGCGGGTCAATCGCAAGCAATGCCATCTTCTTCGATGAGGTATTCGTAGCGCTCGTCTGTCAGCGTCCGTAAAAAGCAGACAAGCGCCTCGATCTCGCTGTCGTCAAGGCGGCGACCATCGCGCAATTCCAGCAGACTAATCGTGTCCGGAAACGGCGGCTCGCGCCAGGGCGCGCCTGTTTCTGGATTGACCTGGTTATCCGAACCTGTTTGAAACTTGTCATAGAAGCGAATGACCGTATCCAGGCGGCGGAAGAGACCGTTGTTCATATACGGGCTGGTAACGGCGACATTGCGTAGCGTCGGCACCTTGTACTTGCCAGTCTCAGCCGGATCATCTACTGCCGGATTCCTGAGAAGCCCCTCATCCAGATCATCCAGGGGTATGTTGGCAGCGAGGCGCGCCGCATCGTTCACGGGCGTACCGATGTTGTGATACTCATAGTTGGTGAATGTTTCCTGGCGACTGCTGTTGGGCGCGAGCTGATGACAGGTGGCGCAATTGGTGAATTGCTGCGAAAAAAAGAGCGCGCGGCCCAGAGCAGCCTTGGTCCCTGGCTCATAGAGGTATTCGCCACGCAGCGCCTTATCGTACTTTGAGTCGAAGCTGGCAAAGGTGTCCGTACGCTCATAGGCGGCAATGCTGGCTGCCATGGCTGTATAGGCGGCCTCAACGTCATCGAAGATCTGTTCACCGTACAAGGCTCTGAAGGAGACGACGTAATCCGGGTTCTCGAGAAGGCGGTCTACTACGCTGGCTTCGTCCGGCATGCCCATTTCCTCTGCACCAATGGGCGGCCCTCCAGCTTGCTCTGTCAGGTCAGCTGCACGCCCATCCAGAAACTGGCCGCCTCTGTAGCCTTCATAGTCCGACTGCTGACTGTTGAACCTGGGATGGGTACCAAATTGAAAAACGGGCGCAAACGCAGCATAGGCAGCCGTTGGCGCGTTACGACTGGCTCGCGAGAAACCATCGTCCCCTAGCGAAAACGCCGCGGGCAGCCCTTCTGCATCAAGCCGAGGGTCAGTGAAAGCGCGCTCAGGATCGTGGCAGGTGGCGCAGGCCTGCGTACGGTTGAGAGAGAGATTCGTGTCGAAGAACAGGCTCTCGCCTAGTGCCTCCGCACTTCTGAAGGCAGGTTCAGAGGGCAGTGCTGGCTCTACAGGTGCCGGTTGTACCGGGTCGCCAAGCCCTGATCCGGGTGGGGTCGAGTCACTGCCATCGCCACCGCATCCTCCCAGTAGCGCGAGCGCCAATAGGCATAAGGAAGGTCGCCAGAGGCCGCCAGACTTGCCGTATTTTTCATTAGTGCCCAAGGAATCAAGCATCCCATAGCTATGCCGCCGTGTCCCCTTGCCATACACGCCCTGCAACCAAACCCGCAAAAGGGTAGCCACTTGGTCGCACGAAACCCATAAGCGCAACAAACGCTTTACATCGGCTGGTGTCATGAATAGTTGCATATATAAATGAGAATCATTATTGTTACGATTGCTTTTAATATCAATAGCGCCATTTTGGCTCAGAGGCACACACAATGAAAACCCTTACAACAGCGGCAATTATTACCGCCATGGTCACGGTCAGTGGCTGCAAGTTGATCATTCGCGTCCCGGAAGGTGGCAGCGTCACCAGTACCTCCGGCAGCTTTGATTGTTCGGCCGACGACACCTGTCGCTTCGACGTGACCGACAGCATGTTTGACGAGACCTTCACTGCCGTACCTGACGAAGGCTTTGTCTTTGATGGTTGGCGAAAGCGCAACAAGCGCCTTTGTGGTGGCTCCGACGCACCCTGTGCCCTGTCGTCTGACGGCTTTGAAGATAATGAAGGATTCCAGGCGCTTCTGGCCTCTGACGAGCGCTTCTTCCTCGAGCCCGTCTTCGTGCCATTCGACACCAGCGGCGTAGTAGCGCTACTTGAGACTAACGCTGACATTGCTCTGGCGGCCTACAGCGACTCAGTGGATACCGCCGTTGCCCTGCAGGACGCCATCGATGATTTTGCGGCCAACCCAGACCAGGCAGGCCTGGATGCGGCCAAGCGTGCCTGGCTGGTTGCCCGCGAACCTTATGGCCAGACAGAAGTCTATCGCTTCCGGCTCAGCCCGATCGATTCAACCAACTACATGGATGAGGACGGGCCCGAGGGCCAGATTAACGCCTGGCCGCTGGGCGAAGCGCTGATCGACTACGTCACCAACGAAGAGCCCGATTTCGGTAACGATCAGGTCGCTGTTGAGTCCAATGGCGCCGGCGTCAACGATGGTGGCGAAGTGGACGGTACCGGCGATGCGCTGAACCTCATCTCAGATACGTCTATCGAGATCACCAAGGAGTTGATCTCCAACACGGCCAACGAAGAGGCCGACGAGCGCGACGTGATCGCCGGCTACCATGCAATCGAGTTTATGCTCTGGGGGCAGGATCTGAACGACAACGCCATGGTCACAGATGGGACCGACCGCGACGAAGCGGTCAAGACCAATGGCGCTGGCAACCTGGCTGCTGGCGGTCAACGCCCTGTTAGCGACTTCACCAGCGACGAGTTCGCTTCACGCCGCCTGACCTATCTGCAGGTTGTTGCTGAAAAGCTGGTGGAAGACTTGCAGTCTGTGGCTGCAGGTTGGGCCGACGGGGTGGAGGGCAACTATCGCGATCAGTTTACCTCCTTCGAAAATCGTGACGAAGCGATCGAACGCATCACGCAAATTCTCACTGGCATGGGCACCCTATCCGAGGGCGAACTCGCCGGTGAGCGTATGCAGATCTCCTACAGCTCCAACTCACAGGAAGATGAGCACTCGTGCTTTTCAGACAACACCCACCGCGACGTCGTGCTCAACGCACGTGGCATTTTCAACAGCTTCTTCGGAGATTACGCGGGCTATGACAGCGATCTCGACGGCACAGATGACGAAACTACCCGCGCAGTCAGCGGTTTTGGTTTCGACGACTACGCGGAAGAATTGGGCATCGAGTCTTTGACTGAAATCACGGACGAGTTGGGAGCGCGCCTTCAGACAACCGCAGCCGACGCAGACGAGATTGACTCGGAAGCCCGCAACGGTCGCCCCTTCGACGTCTTGATCATGGACGAAAATCGCAACAGCGATAACCCGGTTTTCAAGACCATCATCTCACTCAACCAGCAGTCGAGCTTTATTGCTGCGCTGGCAGAGAGGCTGGCGATTGACGTACAGGTTGTTGATGACGACGCGTCGGAGTGTGACACCGCCAATCCCGATACGACCTGCGGCTGATATACAGGTCGATGTGGGGCCGGACTATCCTGCCGGGCAGGCAGGGTAGTCCGGCCCTCGCACGTTTTAGTCGCGCACAAATGTCTTCACGCCTTAACAAATTAATGAGAAGCCGAGCAGCACTGCTTTGCTCACTGGCACTGCTGATCACCTTCAACGGCGCTGCTTGCAGCCGGGGCACTGGTGCTCCAGCGCCGCCCAGGCTGGCATCGGAAGCGTTCCCCGGCGGTGAAGGCAGCGTGAAATTCAAACCTTTTGCCTCCTTCGAACTGCCCGCCGCTAATCTGCCCCAAGCGCAGCGACCGCATTTCCATGCCGGCAAAGCGCTTGGCAATCAACCCTGGATCAAGGCACCCACAGCAACGGATGCTCGGGACGGCCTCGGTCCCGTATACAACGCACGGACCTGTCTGGCCTGCCATGTTAATGGTGGCCGCGGGCGCGTTCCGGATAGCGGGGAACAGCCGATATTCTCCGCCATTGTCAGGTTGAGCGTACCCGGCACCTATGACCATGAACTGGGCTCACAACCGGAGCCGGTTTATGGAGACCAGATTCAGGGCCAGTCCGTTGCCTTATCCCACCAACTCAGGGGACGCGTTCCGCTGAAGGACCCGGTGACCAACCCGGAAGCGCCGCCCGAGGCGAGGGTCTTCATTGACTGGTTGGAAAAGGAATTTATCTATCCAGACGGCGAAGTTCGCCTCCTGCGTTATCCCTCGACCCGCTTCGAAGAGCTGGGATACGGCGAACTTCAGCAACAGACACAGCGAAGCCTGCGAGCGGCACCCGCCATACATGGACTGGGTCTGCTTGAGGCCGTCGATCAGGCTAGTGTGGATGCACTCGCTGACCCCGATGATAAAGATGGCGATGGCATCAGCGGCCGGGTTAACCAGGTCTGGGATTTCGAAGCAGCCGCCACTGTGCCCGGCCGCTTTGGCTGGAAGGCGAATCGCGCCAACCTGCGCATCACAACCGCCGGGGCTTTCCAGGGCGACGTCGGCATCAGCAACCCGGTTTTCCCGGAGCAGCCCTGTTCGAACGCCCAACGGCGCTGCCGACGCACGCCCACAGGCAACAACAGCGAGGGCATGGAACTGCCCGAGCCCATGCTGGCCTTAACCACCAACTTTGTCCGCAACATCGGCGTACCAAGGGCGAGAGAATTAACCGAACGCGCGGCGCTAGGGCGAAATCACTTCCATGAAAGTGGCTGCGCAGCATGCCACAACCCCTCTTTCAGAACGTCTCCCCAAGCTGCCGATTTTGCTCACCTGGGTGATCAGGTCATCTGGCCCTACACCGATTTACTGCTCCACGACATGGGCCATGAGTTGGCCGACGGTCGGCCAGACTACACAGCCAGCGGCAGCGAATGGCGCACGCCTCCACTCTGGGGACTTGGCCTCAGTCAACGGGTCAACGGCGTCAACACGCTACTGCATGATGGCCGGGCCCGTACTGTTGAAGAGGCCGTTTTGTGGCACGGAGGCGAAGCAGGGGCCTCGCGGGACGCCTTTGCGGCCCTAAAACGCGTGGACCGGGATGCTTTGGTCGCCTTCGTGGAATCCCTGTGACATACCTGACGCGGCGGAGCTTCGTTACCGGCTTGGGTGGCACGATGGCACTGGCCGGCGTGCCGCCCCCCATGGGTGTGGCAGCGAGTCGACGCGAGTTTTGGGTATCGGCACAGGGTGATGGACCACAGCGCTACGGCCTGGCCTGGATCGACACAGATGGCCAGAGCCCTCGCAGCCTGCCCTCAGGCTTTCGCGGTCACGCGGTCATCCAGCACGGCCTGCGGCGAGAGTCTGTAGTGATGCTGGCGCGCCGTCCCGGCACGCGTGGTATCGAGATAGACCTCGCTACTGGCAGAACAGTGCGCGATTTTGAGTGCGGACAATCTCGTCACCTGTTCGGCCATGGTTGCTTCAGCAACGACGGCAGCGTGCTGTTCACCAGTGAAGCAGACATCAAGGCCGGGGTAGGCAAAATAGTGGTGAGGGATGCTAGTGATTATCGCGTGCTGGACGAGTGGTCAAGCTACGGCATCGGCCCACACGAACTCGCCCTTCTGCCCGACGGAAACACACTCGTTGTTGCCAATGGCGGCATTTTGACGCGGCCCGATTCAGGGCGCCAGCGCCTGAATATTCTCACCATGCGCTCCAGTCTGGCCTACCTGGACAGCAGCTCCGGGAAGCGAATCGATCAGTTTGAGATGGCCGAGCCCAAGGCCAGTATTCGTCATCTCGACGTTGCAAGCGACGGTAGCGTGGCTTTCGCAATTCAACTGCAGCGTGACGCGGCCGGCCACAATCGGCCGGTGCCGTTAGCGGGCGTGCAGCGCCCCGGTGAGGGCCTGACTCTGTTCGACGCTCCAGAGTCCTTACTCCACGCACTCCGGGACTATATCGGCAGCGTGGCCGTTTGCCACGAGTCTCGTATAGCCGCATTTGCCAGCCCGCGAGGCAGCCTGGCCGCGTTCTGGGACCTCGATACCGACGAACTGCTTGGCTACCACCGCCTGCGCGATGTCTGCGGATTGGCCTTCAGCCCGCAGCGAAAGGCCTTCGTTTTGAGCAACTCATTTGGCGAGATGCGCGAACTGGACGCGACCACCCTGGACGAGCGCAGGAGCCGCAGAACGCAGCACGCATCGCTCCGCTGGGACAACCATCTGACGGTAATTTCTGGGTGAACACGCGCCCGCTCCGAAAAAGAGGAAGACTATGAACCTGTTCTTTCCAAGCGCGCTCATCTGCCTCGCCATTGCCATCACCGGCTGCGTAGACGACGGCCGCGGTGGCAGTGGCGATAATGGCGGGGGCGGTAACGGAGGCGATGCGGGCGGGGTTCCTGCGCCGGCACCGGAACCAGACCCTATCGCCACACTTGAACGAGCACTGGAGCAGGCGATAGATCTTGCAATCGTTCCGGCCGCCAGTGGTTTTCTGGCTCGAAGCGAGAGCCTGCAAAGCGCCGCCGAGTCCTTCTGCGAAACCCCCGATTCCGATGCGCTGACCGTCCTGCAAGATCAGTGGCGAGCCACGTTTGAGCAGTGGTATCGGCAATCCTTGTACAACTTTGGACCGATGAACGACGACATTGTTTTTCCCACTTTCACGTTTATTGACTCCTTACGACTGCGTGGCACTGACTACCTGGAAACCGTGCGCGCTGAAATCGCATCCGATATCAATGGCACGCGGGAGCTCGAGCAGAGCTACTTCGCTAACAAAACATTCCAGCGGGTCGGTCTTCTGGCCTTGGAATCGGCCATTTTTGAAACGAGCACGGCAGACAACAGCACAACGCTCACCGAAGTTCTCGCCGAGTATGAGTTCCAACCCCGCAAGTGCGAGGTTCTGCGCGGCCTGGCAAACGAAATAGTTAACCGGGCCCGCTACATCGAGCAGGGCTGGACGGTCGCCTTCCTCGACACCGACCGACCCTTTCGAGAGCTCTTCATTGAAGGCGAGTTGGAAGATGGCACAGAGCCCATCAGCCAGATTCTGATTGCCGGGCAGGAATTCCTGGACTACCTGCAGGCTCGCAGGGTCGTCACCACGGCGGCACAGGTCTCGAACCACGCCTGGGAAGCCATAAGCGCCACGATCGATGAAGTAGAGACCTTACTGGCAGGTGGACCTGATACCGAGGACAGCATCTTCGAAGTGATGGCAGACACAGGCAACCAGAACGCTGTCGATGCTGTCCAGGAGAGCATCAGGCAGGTTCGTCAGGCGATCGCTGATCGCGACGTAGACATGTTGGAAATCACCCTGGGTTTCCTGGACGGCAACTTCAAACGCGAAATCCCCGACAGCCTTGACGTGGTGTTGGGCATCACCTTCTCCGATGGGGACTGATTGGGCCATGACAACAGTGAACGCAAGCAAAATATGCATACTGGGGCTGGCCTGCGCGCTGTGCTCGTCAGTGAACGCGCAGACCGGGCCCGGTGGAGACATCATTTATGAGGAGGTCCTGGTGACCGGCGGCGCCGATGCTATCCGCTCACTCTCCGGCAGCGCGAGCCTTCTGGACGAAAGCCAGATTCAGGCGTTTGATGCGGTCGACATCAATAACCTGCTGCGCCAAGTGCCCGGCGTTTATATGCGGATCGAAGACGGCTTTGGCCTGCGGCCCAATATCGGCATCCGCGGCGCAACCTCCGAGCGCAGTCAGAAGATCACGTTGATGGAGGATGGCGTGCTGATCGCGCCAGCGCCCTACTCTGCGCCCGCGGCCTACTATATGCCTAACGTAAATCGCATGTCTTCTATCGAGGTTTTTAAGGGCCCCTCCTCGATAAAGCACGGGCCACACACCGTCGGCGGTGCCCTGAACATGGTGACGCCGGCCATACCGGAATCCTCGGAGGGCAAGCTGGAGGCGGTCTTTGGTACCGACAACTTCCAGAAGTACCGTGGCTTCTACGGCGAAAACCATGGCCAATGGGGCTATTGGATCGACGGGCTACGCTTCAGTTCGGACGGTTTCAAGGAGCTGGATTCCAGCGGCGATACTGGTTTTGTTCGCAACGACATCAACGCCAAACTGCAGTGGCGCAGTGCTGAAGGCGCCCGCTTCGACCAGACAGTGCAGCTGAAGCTAGGCTATGCCGACGAGGAGTCGGACGAAACCTACCTCGGCCTCACCGATGATGACTTCGACGACAGATCCGAGCGTCGCTACGTCGCCAGTGAGTTGGACAGGTTTGACTCCGAGCACCAGCAGATACACCTGTTTCACTACGTTCAACTCAGCGAGGCCTGGCAGCTGAGCACGCGGCTTTACCATAACGACTACGAGCGTGACTGGTTCAAGTTTGATGGCTTCATCGGGCGCACTGCCCCTGCGGCGTCGGTGGTGCTGGCGAACCCCGAACTGTATCCGCGAGAGCTCGCCCTGCTGCGCGGCGAGGCCGACTCCGATGGCAGCGCCGCCGAGACGCTTGACGTGACCGATTTTATCCGCAGTTACGGTTCTTCAGGCATCGACCTGCGTCTGAAGCATCAGTTGAAGACGGGGCAAGTCGAGCACCAGTTCGAGGGCGGCCTGCGCTTTCACCACGATTGGGTTGAACGGAAGCAGGACCAGAGCGGCTACCTGATGCAGGACGCCTCTCTGGTAGCCGACGGCGTCAGTCGGCCGCTGACACTGTCCAACGAATGGGAGACCGATGCATTATCCGCCTACGTTTCGGATCGCCTGGAATTCGGCCGTTGGACGGTTGACCTCGGTCTGCGCTACGAGGGCATCGACGGTGAGGCCGAGAATCGCTTGACGGGCGATATCAGCGACAGCGAACAGGATGTCTGGCTACCGGGCGCCGGCGTCGTCTACGCCCTGACCGAGACCTGGAGCGTTCTGGTCGGCATCAACAAGGGGTTCTCGCCCGCCAGCCCAGGCGCCGCCGGCGACGTCGATCCGGAGGAAAGTATCAACTATGAATACGGCGTGCGCTACACAGGCACCAATCTGTCAGCGGACCTGATCGGTTTTTTCAGCGACTACGAGAACCTGCTTGGACGCTGCCGCGTCTCAGATCCCAGCTGTGAGGTGGGAGAAGAGTTCAATGGTGGCGAGGTCGAAGTTGCTGGCGCCGAGTTCACCGCGAGTTACACCCACGCCTTTGACAACGGCCTACTGTTGCCGCTGGATCTCGTATACACCTACACAGAGACAGCCTTTCAAACGAGCTTTCTGTCTAACTTCTCGCAGTGGAACCCCGGCTTTTTCCAGGGCACTCGACTACCGGTGCAACAGGGCGACGAACTGCCCTACACGCCAGAGCACCAGGCCCGCATTCAGGCTGGCCTGGAAGGGTTGAGCTGGGGCATCAACCTGGCGGTGCGCTACGTCAGCGAGATGCGGGAGGTGCCCGGCTTCGGCAGCTTCGAGGACGGCGAGTCGACGGAGGCCTACACCATCGTCGACCTCGCCGCCCGCTACGAGCTCAATGATTCCCTTGAACTGAAGTTCATAGCCCAGAACGTTGCGGACGAACAGGTTATCGTATCCCGGCGGCCGTTCGGGGCGCGGCCCAATCTGCCGCAGCAATTCAAGTTCGGCGTCAGCTACCGCTTCTGATTACCCAGCAGCGCCGCGACCCGCCTGCGCAGTTCCGGCACCACCTCGTCCTCGAACCATGGGTTGCGCTTGAGCCACAGGGTATTGCGCGGCGATGGGTGCGGGAGCGGCAGAAAGCGGGGGCCGAAATCGCGCCACCGCCGCACCCGCTCCGTGAGTGTTTCCCGGCTCGCGCCCAGATAGTGGGCCTGTGCATAGGCACCGATCAGCAGAACCAGCTCTATCTCCGGCATGTGTTCCAGTACACGTTCGTGACAAAGCGGTGCGCACTCCGCCCGCGGCGGCAGGTCGCCTGACTTACCCTTACCGGGGTAGCAGAAACCCATCGGCACGATCGCGATCTGGCGCTCATCGTAGAACTGGGGCTTGTCCATCGCTAGCCAGGCACGCAGGCGCTCCCCGCTGGGGTCGTCCCAGGGAATCCCTGAAGCGTGCACTCGCGTGCCCGGAGCCTGGCCAACGATCAACAAGCGCGCCGACACACTGGCCCGGAGCACGGGCCGGGGCCCCAGGGAGAGCTCGGAAGCACACAAATCGCAGGCCCTAATGTCATTCAACAGCGTGATCAAAGGTATGCGATCTGATCGTTGTCCAAGCCCTGTTTTATTGTTCATAATGTCATCTGTTGCTACTATCGCGCGCTTGATTTTTTAACCTCACTCACAGCTTTCAACATCGGAGTTCCTATGAGCCGTCCGACCCTCTTTGAATTGGAAAACCACGACGAATTTGTGCAGCGCCACATCGGCCCAAGCGAGCAGCAGCAGGCCCAGATGGCACGTGAGCTGGGCTACGACAGCCTCGAAGCGCTGATCGAAGACACGGTACCGGCCGCAATTCGTCGCGACAAGCCCATGGACCTGCCCGGCGCCCAGACCGAGCAAGCCGTGATCGCCAGGCTACGGGAAATAGCGGAACAAAACGTGGTCAACCGCTCCTATATCGGCACGGGTTACTACAACACTTACACCCCGCCGGTAATCCAGCGCAACGTACTCGAAAACCCGGGCTGGTACACGGCCTACACGCCCTACCAGCCGGAAATCTCTCAAGGCCGCTTGGAGGCACTGCTGACCTTCCAGCAGATGATCATGGACCTGACAGGCATGGAGCTGTCCAATGCCTCCATGCTCGACGAGGCCACCGCCGCCGCCGAGGCCATGACCCTTCTGCAGCGCGTAAACAAAAAGAACCGTTCCGGCACCTTCCTGGTGGCAGAAGACTGTCACCCCCAAACCATTGCCGTCATCAAAACACGCGCCGAGGCGCTGGACATCGAAGTCATCGTTGGCGACCCCAACGACATGATCGGCGAAATCGACGCCTTCGGCGTGCTCCTGCAGTACCCGGGCACCTATGGCCACCTGCACGACATCGGCCCACTGATCGAGCAGGCCCACGCATCCAAAACCCTGGTCACAGTGGCCACCGACATCATGGCATTGCTGATGGTGAAATCGCCCGGCGCCCTCGGGGCAGACGTGGTTGTGGGCAACACACAACGCTTCGGCGTGCCAATGGGTTTCGGCGGGCCCCACGCGGCCTTTTTCGCGACCCGAGAGGCCTACAAGCGTTCCACGCCCGGGCGCATCATCGGCGTCTCCATTGATCGCCGCGGCAGCCAGGCGCTACGCATGGCGATGCAAACGCGCGAGCAACACATCCGGCGCGAAAAGGCCACAAGCAATATTTGCACGGCACAGGCCCTGCTTTCCATCATGGCTACTTTTTACGCCATGTACCACGGCCCGGACGGCCTGCAGAATATCGCTATGCGCATTCAGCGTCTTACCGGCATCCTCGAAAAGGGTCTCAAAGACAAGGGCTTCACACCTGATAACGACACCTGGTTCGACACACTTAGCTACACGGTAGGCGAGCAGCAGCAGGCCATCATCGCGCGCGCCCTGGCCAAAGGCATGAACCTGCGGGTTATCGGTGATGATCGCCTTGGCATTTCGCTGGATGAAACCACCTCCGCGTCAGATGTCGAAGACCTGCTCGAAGCCTTCAGCGGTGACAGCATCCTACCGAGCGCCAATAGCCTTGACGCCGACGTCATCGAAAACGCGGGCATACCTGATAACCTTCTGCGCGGCGTCGATTATCTGCAACACCCGCTGTTCAACGACTACCATTCCGAGACCGAGATGCTGCGCTACATGCGCTTCCTCGAAGACAAGGACATCGCCCTGAATCGGGCCATGATCCCCCTCGGCAGCTGCACGATGAAGCTTAACGCGACCACGGAGATGCTGGCTGTAACCTGGCCCGAGTTCGCCGGCCTGCACCCCTTTGCACCGGTTGACCAGACCCGCGGCTACCAGCTGCTGTTGAAGGAGCTGGACCACATGCTGTTGGAATGCACAGGCTACGACGCCATCTCCATGCAGCCTAATGCCGGCTCTCAGGGTGAATACACTGGCCTGCTCGCCATCAGGCGCTACCACGAGAGTCGTGGGGACCATCAGCGCAATATCTGCTTGATCCCCTCCTCCGCCCACGGCACCAACCCCGCGTCGGCGGCACTGGCCGGTATGAAGGTGGTTATCGTGGAGTGTGACGAGCAGGGCAACGTCGATATGGAGGACCTGACGCTGAAGGCCGAGCGCCACAGCAATGAGCTGTCCTGCATCATGGTGACCTACCCCTCAACCCATGGCGTATTTGAGGAAAGCATCATCGATCTGTGCGCGCTTATCCACCAGCACGGCGGCCAGGTCTACGTCGATGGCGCTAACCTCAATGCCCTCGTGGGTGTAGCGGCGCCAGGCAAGTTCGGCGCAGATGTCTCGCATCTTAACCTGCACAAAACCTTCTGCATTCCCCACGGCGGCGGTGGCCCAGGCATGGGCCCAATCGGCGTTGGCGCACACCTCGCGCCCTTCCTGCCGACGCACCCCATCTCACCGGTGCCCGGTGTTGATCCCAACAACGACGTGGTGGCTGCCGCGCCCTTCGGCAGTACGTCAATCCTGCCGATTTCCTGGGCCTATATCGCCCTGATGGGCGGTGTCGGGCTAACCGACGCCACAAAGGTCGCGATTCTGAATGCCAACTACATCGCTCATCGCCTCAAGGGTCACTACATGATCCTCTACAAAGGCAGCAGCGGTAACGTTGCCCACGAGTGCATCATTGACATGCGGCCTCTCAAGGACGCTTCGGGCATCAGCGAGGAAGACATCGCCAAGCGTCTCATCGACTACGGCTTCCATGCGCCCACCATGAGCTTTCCGGTGGCGGGCACGCTAATGGTTGAGCCTACGGAGTCAGAGTCCCTGGCGGAGCTGGATCGCTTCTGCGATGCACTTATCGCCATTCGCCAGGAGATTGAGGCCGTGCAGACCGGCAAGTGGGACAGCGCCAACAACCCGCTGACCAACGCGCCGCACACGCTGGCAGATGTTACCGCCAGCGATTGGCCCCACGGTTACAGCCGCGAGGACGCGGCCTACCCTGTCGCCAGCCTGCGGCGCTACAAGTATTTCCCGCCCGTTGCGCGAGTCGACAACGTTTACGGCGATCGCAATCTCTACTGCGCCTGCCCCTCAATCGACAGCTGGCGCGACACGGAAGCCATCGATCAGGGCTGATCACCGCGAACCCCGCCCAAGGGCGGGGTTTTCATATCCGTAGCGCTCGCCGTGCTTTTTGCTCGCACCGATGATGGCCAAGGCCGTCGGCGCGTGGGACAATGCGCGCAAATTTATCGACAGAGATGGCTCCGTGGTCACGCGCTACCAAGAGATCATCCTGCACGCCGGCCCCGGCAAGACAGGCTCCACCAGCATCCAGAAGAACTGCCACAAGTACCGCGAGCTGCTCGCGGCCGAGGGCATTGTTTATCCAGGTTTTGATCTCAACGGTCGCCATCTGATTAACCACTCCGATGCCATAACAGGCTCCATCTGTGATCCACCGACCAAGCACGGCATGGGCTGGCGGCAAAAGGCAGACGCAGACCCCGAGGGCGCGCGCGCGCAGCTACGCGCCCAGTGGGAGCCGCTGCTGGAGGCGCCAAGGGGTAACAAGCTGATTCTGTCTGGTGAGAGCGTGGCGGAGTACAGCGATGAAGACCTGCAGAAGCTCCGCCAGGAACTGGAAGCGCACTGTGACCGCCTGCGCGTGCTGGCTTTCATCCGCAGCCCACAAAGCTCGCTGGAGAGCATCCTGCAGCAGCGGGTGAAGGGAGGCCTGGCCGTCACCAAGGAGTCAATCCTTGGCGTTGTGAGGAAGCGCTACGAGCGGCTCAAGCGAAATTTCCCAACGCAGCTGGAGGTGATTAACTTTCACCAGGCTGCCGATCATCCACGCGGCCTGGTTGGCTTTTTCATGCATTACTGCGGGCTGCCGGAGGCCCTGATACCCGATGACGACTTCAGCAGCAGCAATGAGCGCATCAGCCTGGAGGCCTTTGGCATTATGTACGCGCTCAATCATCGTTATCCGCGGCGCAAGACAAATCTCCACGGGGTGCAGCGCGCGCCACATGATCTGCGTCCGCTGAAGTTCCTGCCCGGGCAGCCCTTCCAGATCGAGGGCTTTACCAGCTCCCGCCTGGGCCGCAAAATCGACAGCGAGGGTCGCTGGCTCGAGCGCGAGTTGGGCTTCAAATTTCCGCGCGTGCAGCGCCGCGAGTTACAGCCACAGTGGCAGGAGGAGACGCTGGAGTCCTTGGAAGGCGCGGCGCTGAAGCTAAAGGAGCCAGCGCTACGCCTTGCGGTGGCGGATCATCTGGAGGCGGAAGCCAGTCGGCTCAAGTGGCGGCGACTGCAAACGGCGGCAACGCTGGCCTACGTCGGCTCGCTGCTGCGGCGGGAGCTAAGCGATAAGCAGCTCAAGGAGCGCCGCGAGGAGCTTAGCGAGTTTCCGGTGGTGCTGGCCAACCTGGAAGCAGACGCATTGCCCTGGTATAAGGACCAGCTGGTAGAGGCCTACCCTTTTATCAAGCTGCTGCTGCCCATCCGCCGCCTACTGGTAGGCGCGCGGGCCCGCGACCCCAGCGCGTCTGCACCGACAGACAGCGGCGACTAAAGCAAGAAGCCCATCGGCGCACTGGCGGCGCCAGGGCTATAGAAGTTGGCGATGTTGGGGAGCACGCTATCGAGGTCCGAGGGGCTGACGCCGAGCCACAGGGCCAACTCCGCGAAGTACTCGTCCACCGAGGTCGTCGGCGCGTAGCGCCCACGCCCCGTGTCCAAGGGGCTCGCCGGGTCCAGCTCGGGGTACTGTCCATAAAAGCCGCCGCGCACGGCCCCGCCCATGACAATGTGATGCCCGCCCCAGCCATGGTCCGAGCCACGCCCGTTGGAGGTCAGCGTACGGCCGAAATCCGACGTAGTGAACGTCGTCACCTGGTCGTGCAGACCAAGCTCCAACATGGCGTTGCGAAACTCCACCAGGCCATCGCTAATCTGCGGCAGCATGTTGGCCTGGTTTACCAGGACCTCGTCGTGATGGTCCCAGCCACCAACGAGCACGAAAAAAGTCTGCCGACTCACACCCAGGGCCTCACGCGCGCTCATCACCCGCGCTATCTGGCGCAGGCTCTGCGAGAAATAGCTCGGCGAGAACGGCGTAGACAGCTCCGGCGTGGCCCCCAGGGCCGCGCTGAATAGTTGCTGCGCATCCACCGCCGTCTGCAGACGCTGCCGGTATTCCTTGCGCAGGATGTGCGGCTGATTGACCGCCAACAGGCCGTCAACCATCGCTTTGCGGAAGTCGCCCTCGGGCGTGCCGTTGTCGTAATTGTTGAGCCCCGGCGCGCCATTGCCCTGGGCAGAAATACTGTACTCCGCTGTGTCATTACCACTTTGGAAAACGTTACTACCCGAGAGCGAAATATTCATGGATATGCCATTCGCAGGGTTCGGGCCTTGCAGAATATCGGCGATGCGGCCACCCCAGCCTTGCGCCATGCGTTGGTCAGCGACCGAAGTCTGCCACTGCTGAATCTGATCTGCATGTGAGTAGAGACCAAGCGGCACCCTGTCAGGCTCACCCGTCCAGGGCTCAAGCAGCGTACCCACGTTACACAGCATCGCTGCGTCGCCACCATTGAAGAGACTCTGCAGTCCGGCCATACCGGGATGAAGGCCGTAGCGTCGCCCGCCGTCGGCGCTGCCATCCAGCGGCAGGAGCTGGTTCTTCGGCAAGGCAAGATCGGAACGATAGTCGCGATAGGCCTCGTACTGATCATTATCTCTCGGCACCAGCATGTTATAGGAGTCGTTACCGCCGGCCAGCAGAATGCAGACTAAGGCACGGTAGTCTTCTGTCTGGGCAGATACCGAGCGCGCCAGGCCCAGCTGCAGCAGGGAGGACGACAGCGTAGCCCCGGCCACCCCGAGAGAGCAGCTATGGGTGAGAAATCTGCGTCGGTTCAGCATGCCGTGCTCCTCACAGTTCCACCGCGTAGTCTGGCGAGAAATAGGCCAGGAAAAGCGCCAGGCGCACGCGCAGATCCGGGTCGTCGATAGGGCCGATAGTGCTGCGAATGTGGTTTCGCGTCTTGCCACTCATCGTGCCGTAGGTCATCACGAGGTCGATGCGCTTGAGCAGTTTTTTCGGCTTCTTCGCCAGCGGCATGAAGTCACTGAGATCGTATTCTGCGGCGGTAAAAGGTGCCCTGAAAAGATCATTGGCCACGTCGCCGATCAGCGCAGCCTCGAGCATGTTGGAGACCGTGACTATCGTGCTGCTGTTGGTGATCTGAAACTCCGGTGCGACCAGGCCGGCATCGGCGATCGCGCCAACCGGGCTGTGGCTGGGCAGATAGAAGTTGAAAACGCTCGGCGCCGAAAGCGCGTGCTGCTGGGTATTCTCCTGAATAATCAGGCCAGTGTTGGCGTAGAAGCCGTCTGGGCTGAACACCTTAAGCTGGCGCAGCGCAGCGACAACGCGCAGCAGTGGCTCCCGCAACTTGCCCGCCTGGCCGCGCTTGTCGGGCTCTGCCCGGGCTTCCTTATCCAGGAGAACGGCCTCTATCACCGCCTGCATGTCACCGCGTACGCCCGTGTCTTCACCATTGAATGCCGCCGCCACCCGGCTGACATAGGCCGGTGAGGGATTGGACATCACCAGCCGCTGAATCAGCAGTTTGCTGAAAAACGGCCCCACATTGGGGTGGTTGAACAGATTGTCGATGGCCTGCTCCACATCCTCCAGGCCACTTTGGCCCGCCGGGACGACTTCGCCCTGCAGCAGGGTTTTCTTGCCCGGCTCATGGAAAGCGTCGTACATCTGCATGGGCTCGCGAAAGTTCACCGTGTTGCGTCGAATCTGAAAGTTGGAACCGGCGAAGCTGAGGCCAGTGAAAATCTTGGCAAACTCCTCGATGTCTGTGTTGTCGTAGGTCGGAATCGGCTGTCCATCCTTGTCGAGTTTCTCCGTGCCGTCTTCGTTCAGCTCAAACAGGCCGATCGAAAACAGCTGCATCACCTCACGCGCATAGTTTTCATCCGGGAAGGTATTCGCATCAGGATTCGAGCGCGCGTTGCCAAGGTGGCTCAGATAAACACCCATGGTCGGGTGCAGTGTCACCGCCAGCAGCAGGTCGCGATAGTTGCCGAAGGCATGCGTCAGCAACATGTCGTAATAATTGCTCAGCGCGTAGGGGTAATCCTGGAGCACGACGAGATTGTCAGACACCACGAAAATCTCACTCAAGGCAAAGGCAACGCGCTGCCGCAGCTGGTCTTCGGCAGTCATCGTGGTGTGCCACCAGGCCAGGCGACGGTAAACGCGATCGAGGTTGTTGTTGTTCTCGAGCAGTTCGTCGAATAACCCGGCGTTCTGCAGCGCAACCAGCTCATCGACAATCGCATCGTGAGAGCTCATGGGCGTTTTGAACTGTTGTCGCAACCAGCGTCTCTCGCCGGTGTCGGCCATGTCCAATATCGCTTCATAGGGCATGCCAAAGGTCGCACGCGAAGCCAGGCGCGAGGCGGCCTCATCACCCTTCAGGCGCGCGGCTTCAGCCAGCGGCACACAGACTAACAGCAGGAGTGCCAGTGTCAGCGGCCGTGTCATGGCACCCATCCAGGTCTCGGCCATGGCGTTTGCCGGGCTTGGGGCCCGCTGCGTGATGCTGTGTGTTGGACAACGCTTCATGCTCTCGATACTAGTCACAAAACACGCTGGAAACCACGAAAAAGCCGCGGAATTTACACTTATTTACCCGACCTGAAAGTCCTTAACACAGGAGGCGCGACGCGGCCGCTTTTGCTATCCTACGCGGCCTTTTTCAAGGAGAAGAAACGGGTGACAACCTTATACGGCATCAAGAACTGTGACACCGTCAAAAAGGCCCGTCGCTGGCTGGAAGAGCAAGGCATCGATTATCATTTCCATGATTTTCGTGAAGCCGGACTCGACGAGCCACTGGCCTCGGCGTGGTTGAGCGAACTCGGCTGGGAAACCGTCGTCAACCGGCGCAGCACGACCTGGAAGGGGCTATCATCTGATGCCCGGGAAAACATGGACACGACGAGCGCGCTGGCGGCCATTCTCGAGGCACCGACTCTGATCAAGCGCCCTGTCCTCGATACCGGGAACGAGCGTCTCGTGGGCTTCAGTGCCGAGCGCTACACACACATTTTTGAACGGCACACGCGCTGAGCGTGGCCCATAACTGCAGGAACAAGCCATGACGGACAACGCTTTTGCCTTTGGACTCGGCGTCGGCACGCACAACAGCCAGGGTGAGTGGCTGGAGGTCTATTTTGCCAACCCGATACTCGCACCCTCCCCTGAACTTGCCGCTGCGGCCGCCGGCCTGGACAACGAGGCAGTGCTGGATGCAGACCAGATTCGCGCCCTTGCCGGAGCGCTGCGTGAGGCAGGTGAGCACGAGCAGTCAGAGCTGGCAGAACGCTTGCAGGATAGTGCCGCGCCCGTTACTGCCGTGCTGCTGACCGAAGACGCCGCACCGACAACCGTGCCGGAAGGCTATCTGAAACTGCATCTGCTTTCACACCGGCTAGTGCCACCCCATGGCACCAACCTCGATGGTCTGTTCGGCGTACTGCCCAACGTGGCCTGGACCAGCGAAGGCGCCATCGCCATCGAAGAGCTCCCCGCGCGGCAGCTCGGGGCCCGCCTGCGCGGCGAGACCCTGGAGGTGAGCTGCGTGGACAAGTTCCCGAAGATGACCAATTACGTGGTGCCGACGGGTGTCCGCATTGCGCATACGGCCAGAGTCCGATTGGGCGCACACCTCGGTGAGGGGACCACCATCATGCACGAGGGCTTTGTTAACTTTAACGCTGGCACCGATGGTCCAGGCATGATCGAGGGCCGTATATCAGCTGGCGTGCGCGTGGGCGCGGGCTCTGACCTCGGCGGTGGTTGTTCTACCATGGGCACGCTAAGCGGCGGCGGCAACATTGTTATCGCTGTTGGCAAAGAATGTCTGATCGGGGCCAACGCCGGGATTGGCATTCCGCTGGGCGACCGCTGCACCGTAGAGGCTGGCTTATTCGTGACCGCAGGTACCAAGGTCGCCATGCTGGATGCAGCAGGCTTGCCAGTGGAAACCGTGCGCGCACGGGATCTGGCCAGCAAATCGGATCTACTCTTTCGCCGCAACTCCACCACGGGCGCGGTGGAATGCCTGACGAACCGTTCGGCTGTCGAACTGAACGAAGAACTGCACGCCCATAACTGATACATACTTTGGAGATAGACGTGGAACCGACCCAGGCCCTGTGCCACGAACTCATCAGCCGACCCTCGGTGACGCCGCTCGACGAGGGCTGTCAGGCGCTCATGATGGAGCGCCTGAGCGCCATCGGCTTTCGCTGCGAGCCCATGAACTTCGGCGACGTGCAAAATTTTTGGGCAGAGCGTGGCGAAGGCGGGCCCATTCTCGTGTTTGCCGGCCACACCGATGTGGTGCCCACAGGCCCGGAATCTGAATGGCACAGCCCGCCCTTCGAGCCGACCGAGCGTGACGGCTTTTTGTATGGCCGCGGCGCTGCCGATATGAAGGGCAGCCTGGCAGCCATGGTCGTTGCCTGTGAGCAGTTTGTGGCGGCCCATCCAGACCACCCGGGCCGCATCGGCTTCCTGATAACCTCTGACGAGGAAGGGCCCGCCGTGGATGGCACGGTCAAAGTCGTACAGCAATTGCAGGCGACCGATCGCGCCATAGACTGGTGTCTGGTCGGCGAGCCGTCCAGCACAGACCTACTCGGCGACGTTATCAAAAACGGTCGCCGCGGCTCACTGAATGGCAAGCTGACGGTGCGAGGTGTGCAGGGTCATATCGCCTATCCGCACTTGGCAGACAACCCGATTCACAGGCTGCTGCCGGCTCTGCACGAACTGTGCAACGAGCGCTGGGACGAGGGCAACGACTTCTTCCCACCCACCTCACTCCAGGTGTCCAATATCCATGGCGGCACCGGCGCGAGCAACGTCATTCCAGGCGAGGTCGTGGTGGACTTCAATGTGCGCTTTTGTACGGAGGTGACCGAGGAGCACTTGCGCGCACGCAGTGCGGAGATTCTCTCAAGCCACGGACTGGAATATTCCCTGGACTGGAAGCTTAGTGGGCAGCCTTTCCTGACCGAGCCCGGTGCACTGGTGCAGGCGGCGGTGGACGCGATTCGCGATGTGACCGGCACAGAGACAGAGCTGTCTACCGCAGGCGGCACCTCGGACGGGCGCTTCATTGCACCGATGGGTGCGCAGGTGGTAGAGCTGGGGCCTGCCAACGCCTCGATTCACAAGCTCAACGAGAAGGTCAGGGTCGCCGACCTGCCGCAGCTGACAGAGGTTTATCGGGGCGTAATAGAACGGCTGCTGCTGACCAACTAATCCGTCAGCATTTGTGCATGCGCTGCAAGCATCGCTTCAGCCAAGTCACGATTTTGTTCGCCAGGCACGACGACCAGCGGGCCATCGACCAGCGCTTGCAGGCTCGCCGCGACGACGTCAGGCGCGTCCATCCACATTGATTCCGGCAGTGCCTGGATATCAAAGTTGTTCATCTCACCGGTATGGTGAATCTCGGTACGCACAAGGCCCGGGCACAGGCACTGCACCTTAATGCCTTCCCCTTCTGCCGCGCCTTCTACCTTTCCTGCGAGCTCCTGCTGCAGGCTCTGCGAGAAACTCACCATGAAGGCCTTCGCCGCGGCATAGACGGCCGTTTGCGGCAAGGGGGTCAAGGCACCTAGTGAAGAGACGTTAATCACCCAGCCCCGCCCTCGCTCGAGCATGTAGGGCAGCGCTCCCCGCGCCAGTCGCAGCGGCGCCTCCACGTGCAGTGACACGAGGTCAATTTGACGCCCGATGTCCGCGTCGGCAAAGTCGCCGAAGGTGCCAAAGCCCGCGTTGTTCACCAGGTAATCAACCGGCCCCTTCTGCCGAATAGACTCCAGCGTGCGCGTGATACCCTCGATTGTGGTCAGATCCGCCTCTACGACATGGACCTCCACTCTATCCTCTAACTCCATAGCCAGAGCCTGCAGTCGATCCCGTCGACGGGCGACAGCGATGATGACGTCGCAGCGCCCGGCAAGCTGCCGGCAAAACTCCTCTCCCAAACCCGCCGAAGCACCCGTGACCAGGGCTGTTCGCTTATCTTTTGACATCGCGCCTTACTCCAGATTATTTCGTCGGGATGATACCTTTCGGCTGCTTCAGGTACCATGCCGGGCGGTTCACAAGGAGAAACCCATGGCCGACCAAACTGCAGCGCTGATCACCGGCGCATCCGCCGGTCTCGGCAAAACCTTCGCGGAACAGCTGGCCGCCAGCGGACACAGTCTTGTGCTGGTGGCACGCCGGTTGGAAAAGCTGGAGTCGCTGGCCGAGTCGCTCCGTGACCGGTTCGGGGTCGAGGTTCACTGTCTGCGCGCCGACCTCTCGCAGCCCGAAGCGCCCCTTACGCTCTTCAACGCAGTCGAGGAGTTGGGCGTCACCGTCGATTACCTCATTAATAACGCGGGGGCCGCTGGCCCAGACCTGCTGGAGGAGCGCGACTGGTCGCAGCAGCAGGACAATTTCCAACTCATGCTGCTCGCTATCGCCCACCTGTGCCATCTGTTCATCCCCGGCATGCGCGAGCGCGGCTTCGGTCGCGTCATCAACGTGTCGTCAGTGGCAGGGCGAATAGCGCGCAAAGCAGGCGGCAACTACGGGCCGATAAAGGCTTACCTGGTCGCGTTGTCGGAGGAATTGAACTTGACGCTGGCACCGAGCGGCGTCCACGTCTGTGCGCTGTGCCCAGGCTTTACGCACACGGATTTTCACGAAACCGCTGGAATGATGGACATGAAAAACAGCCTGCCCGCCTGGCTCTGGTACGACGCGGAGGTCGTAGTAAGGGAAGGGCTGACGGCGGTGGAAAAAGGCAAAGCGGTGTACCTCTCAGGTCGACTTTACCGGCTCCTTGACCCCCTGTTCCAATCCGTATTTACGCGGCGCCTGATGCGCGGCCCCTCACGCGCCTGAGGCGGCCCTGCGGCGCCCATTCAGGCCATCGCAGCCAGCGTATACACATCAAAACGAACCGCACGGCCACAAAGGCGGTGCGAGGGCTCAGACCCTGCCAGCGCCGGCGCCCTGAGCGGACGTTTTACCACCACCCGCGCGACTGACTGTGACAGCGCCCAGTCGAGCAAGGCAGCGGCATCGTGCAAAGTTTCGCTGCGCTGCAGCAAGGTCTGAAATATCGCCATTTCCTTCTTCACGCTGGCGGACTTCTCACGCGATGGAAACATGGGATCGAGATAGATAACGTCAACATCGGCAAGCTGATTGCCAAGCTTACAGGCGTCGCCACGTAGCAGCTGCATGCGCGCTGCCGTATCGACCAGCCAGGTGTCCGAGCTGGCAGCAGCTCGTTTCAGGGCATTGTCCAACAGTGCCCAGGCGACGGCTTCTCGCTCCACCAGAGTGACCCGACAGCCGAGGTCCGCCAACACAAAAGCATCGCGACCCAGGCCAGCGGTCACATCCGCCACCGCCAGTACAGGTTTTTTACCTACGCCCACGGCGCGGCCAAGCAGCTCATTCTGCCCGCCGCGACGACGGTGGCGCATGGCAGCATTTCCAAAGTCTGCCGATACAGGCCCTGGCGCCTTGCGACCGCTCTGTTGGAGCACCAGTTCGCCCTCGGCCAGGAGCAGTACGAGCTGCGGCGTACTGAGCCGTGTCACATCTGTCGGTACCGGTAGCAGGGCCAGGCCAGTCTGATCAGCGATAAGCTGTGCCGCCGGCTGGTCAGCGGCATCCAGGGCGCCTACAGCAACAAGTTCCTCCGCAGCAGGCGGCAGCGCCGCTCCGGCTGCCGCAGCACCGGCTGCCGCAGCATCGGCTGCCGCAGTCCTGTCAGCGGCAGTAGTCACGCCGGGTGGCCGGCCAGGGCTGCCTGCAGGCGGCTGCGATTGTCCTCGATGGCTTCCATATACAGGTCGCGGCCCTCGAGACAGTTTGCCGCGTAGCGATAAACGGAATGGAAAGCGCCATCCAGGCGATCACGAATAGTTTTCTCAATGAAGCCCGGGGTACTGGCGAGGAGGTCTTCTGGCGAGCCATAGGTCTCACCCTCGTAACCAGCCGCTACCCCTTCCCCCGCCAGGCCACCGGCCTCAAACTCACGATACAGGCGGTCGCGGCACTTGCGCAGATAATCGGCGTCCGCCATTTGTGCGATCAGGTCCGCGGTGCCAAGCAGCTCTCCCAGCAGTCGCTGCCGTTCATCGGCTACCGGTATCTCGTCGATCGCCTGCTCATAGCCCGTGAAATGCACGAGCTGTGCGCTGAGTTCACAAAGTCGGGTCAGGCCTACGGTCGGCAGATATTCGCGCAGGAAGCGCGCGCTGCGGCCTACGTGGGTCCGCGTGTAAGCGGCACCGTTGCGGTGACGCCTGTCATGGGTGCGACGTATATAGCCGGCATCGTGAAAAAGCGCGCAGGCGATACCCAATATCGCCAATTCCGCATCCAGGCGTGGCCCGCGCGCCTCATCACGCGCATGCCCCACGATCAGTCGCGCCATCGCAAGCGTGACATCCAGCACGTGCTGTATATCGTGATAGGGGATATCACAGGCGCGAAAGCCGGGGTATTCGCCGCGGTATAGCCGAGCAAGATCGGCGACCAGGGTATCGACAATCGTTAGATCCGCACCGGGATAGGCCTCTGCCAACAGCCCTCGCAGGGCTGCCGTGACGGCCTCAGGATCGGTCACATCAACAGTGCCGCTGACATCGAGGTTGACCTGGCGACGGGGTTCAATCACCGCGTTCAATCCTCCGTAATCCGCTTCTGAGCGCGCTTGCGAAGCAGGCCGGACAGATCCTCAGCCGCATCCGTAGAGCTTTCGCCGGCGGCCACGTCGCAGTGAATCTTCTGTCCATCGAGCCCCAGCTGCAGCTCACCATCGGCCAACTGTATGGTCGCCTCCAGGTTGTAGGCGTGGCGTGTCAGGCCGTGCTTGTCTGTAATCAGGAAGCGACGGGCGTGGCTCTCGCCCTGTTCGTCATGGTGATCGCTGAGGCGGCAGTCCATTCCGGTGATCGATCTGCGTGCCAGCTGCAGGCCGGTCAGGTTTTGCAGCTCGCGCTGACACTGCCTGATAAAGGCCGGGGTCGACCGCAGGGGCGCGGCACCGTCGGCGCTGATCTCCGCCAGCCATTCAAAATCACCGATCAACAGCTGGCCGGGTTGCGCCAGATCCAGCATGCGCGCGAGCTCGATCGTGACATCACCCACGATATAGCTGAATACCGTCGGATTGACGCCTTCCGCCTGGTATAGCTCGTAGTGGCTCCCGATGTGGTAGGCACTGCGTATCATGGGCACCGTATTGCCACTTGAGGCAGCCCGCGCAGCGGCATTATCGGCCACCACCAGCAGCAAAAAAACAAAGAGATCCTGATGCGAGTAGGGGCCAAGATCCCGATTCCACACGTAATAGCCATCGCCAGTTGTCGTCCGCGCGAAATTGATCTCTATGCCTTTGGTCAGCAGCTTGTTGTAGGCCGAGTTCATAGAGTAGGACAGACTGTTGAGCTGGCTGGCCTGCTCAAAAGGGCTGTGCAGCGAAAAATCAACAATATCGAACAACAGCACCGCGCGACGATCAACAAAGCTCAGGCCATAGCGCTTGATAATTTGCTCGACGGCCTCGAGCACGCCGGGCTCTTCATCCAGCGGGGCATTCAGTTTGATAAAGGTGGGCGCCACCTCCAGTCGCTCGGCCACCTTCAGCATCTCCTCACTGGCCGTACGACGCTTACCGGAGATGAGCTTGCGAACGAACGCTTCGTTATCGCCGCTACCCTGGGCGCTGTAGTTCCCGAGAAAATAGTGCGGCACGAGCAATACCAGCAGCCCACGCTCATCTGAACTCCAGCAAAGCACCATGTTCTGCCCGAGGCGCCACTGCTTGCGCAGGGTTTCTTCAATGACCTTGAGGTTACCGCGCTGGACGATATTGATGGGCGGGCGTTCCCGCTCCCGGCCGGCGACGCCGGCGTTGTAGCCATCCTCGGAGTTACTCATGCCGTGCTCGTTTTTGTCGGTGGGACAGGCTAGCATTATAGGTTCGAGCGCGCCGTCAGGATACGACTAGCGCGCTATTGCCCTGTAAGGAAACTGATTTGACCATCTTATCGCGTGTTCCTCCGGTCGCCCTTCTGCTGCTAACCCTGTCCCTGTCTGCCTGTGGGCCCTTTGACGTCTCCGTTAACGACCGCACCGTGTTCACACCGAGACCGCTGTTCAAGGACTACAACATCCCCGACCCGGCCTTAGCAAGCTGCGTAGGCGACGCCATCGCCAGCCAACTCGCCACCAGCGCCAGCGAGCTGCGCTCGCTCGTATGCCGAGACGCTGGCGTCAGCAGCGTAGCGGGCCTTGAAACCTTTACCGCACTTGATCGCATTGACCTGCGCGACAATGCAATTCAAGACATTGGCCCCTTGGCAGCAGTCAGTGCCGTGCAGACTCTCCTCCTCAGCGATAACGACATCGTCAACCCTGTGCCGCTCTATCGCATGACCGCGCTGGCTCAGCTGGAGCTGGAGGGCAACGGGCGCCTGCTTTGCCCCGACCGGGCCGCTCTTATCGGCGTCGAAGTGCTTGGACTGCCCAGGCACTGCGGCCGCTAGGCGTCGTGTCGCTTCTCTTTCGCCTTATCAGCTGGCTGCCGTTCTGGCTGCTCTATCCGGCAGCCAGCGTTGTATACTTCCTGTTATTCCACGTTTCAGGCTACCGCAAGCAGGTCGTCAAGCAGAACCTGGAGAGGGCCTTTCCAGAGAAAAGCGCGAAAGAGATCACACATTTGCGCAAAAAGTTCTATCGACAGCTCAGCCAGGTAGCCCTGGAAATCATCAAAGCACGCCGCATGACGCGGGAGGACTTCCTGGAGCGGATGCCGATCCGTAATCCCGAACTGCTAAAGCAATACAGCAAAGATTTCACTGAGTCGGTCATTATCCTGACGATTCACCAGGGCAACTGGGAGTGGATGCTGCATGGGGCCGTGGCTGGCCTTGGCGTACCCATCGCACCCGTTTACAAGCCACTGCATAACAAAGCCGCTGACAAGATGATCTATGACATCAGGTCGCAGTTCGGCTTACGGCCCTTGTCGGTGGAGGAGTCAACGCGCGATATCATCAAACACCGGCGCGAGTTCCGGGTGTTTGTCATGGTCGCCGATCAGGCACCAACACGGAAAGAGCGCGGCCTGTGGACGCAGTTCATGAATCAGGAGGCCAAGTTCTATCTGGGCGGCGAGGTATTGGCAAAGATGACCAAGTTCCCCGTGTTGTTCGTCCGCTGTCACCGGAAGCGGCCTGGCTTCTACGAAATGGAGTTTCTCGAACTGGCACAAGCACCCTATGAGAAGGATTCCCACCTCATACTGGAACGCTACATAGAAACCGCCGAGGCTGCGATTCGCAGCGAGCCCGAATCCTGGCTGTGGAGCAACCGCCGCTGGAAGCGTGATCGTGGCACCGAAGAGGCACGAGAGACGGCGGAGCGGGAGGCTACCTAGCTAGGTCCAGCCAGCCAAAACCGTCCGCTTGATCGGCCCAGGTCACCAGCGATAGATCATCGAGCACCGCGCCAATCGCACTCTCAGCCTTCATCCGGCAGTTATTGTTCTCGCTGATGTGGGCAACGACCACGTCGCGCAAGCCCGGCCAATGCAAGGCAGCCAGCAGCTGCGCCGCCTGCCCGTTGTTGAGATGGCCCCAGTCGCCGCCAACACGCTGTTTCAGAGCCGGCGGATAATCGCCCTGCCGCAGCATCTCAAGGTCGTGATTGAACTCCAACAGTAAGGCGGCACAGTCGCGGTAGCTCTCAACGACGTGCGGGGTAATGCTGCCAAGGTCCGTGAGAATACCCAGGTCACAGCCCGCTGCGGTTAAGCGATATTGGCAGGGCTCCCGTGCGTCATGGGGTACCGGCACGGAACTCACGTCAATGTCGCCAACAGTGAAGCGCTCACCCGCGTTGAAAAGGTGGGTGCTGTGGCAGCCTTCGCAACGCCCGCTACTGGCAGTACCGTAGGTCAGATACACCGGCAGGCCAAAACGCCGCGATAGCGTTGCTACACCGCCGGAATGATCGCTGTGCTCGTGGGTGACGAGAATGGCATCAATGTCGGCGGGATTCACGCCAAGGCGTCGGCAGCGACGCTCAGCCTCGCGTGCGGAGAAGCCGCAGTCCACGAGAAGCAGGGTCCCGGATGCCGCCACCAGAGTGGCATTGCCTTTACTGCCGCTTCCCAGTGACGCGACACGCACGGGTCAGGTGATATTGCTTTTGAGCAGTGCCAGCACGGATTGTTCGTCCCTGAGGTTAAGTTCCTGGCTGTCGTCTGCCAGCTCAAGTCGTATTGAAACGGCGTCCTCACCGTCGGGCGTCATCTGGATAATGCAGTCCTGGCCCGCCAGCGGATGCTCCTCCTCACCACCCCACAGCCAATCAAACCAGCCTTCCTCGTCTTCGGCGTCAGGGCCGAGGAAGCGCGCATAGTACGTTCCGGCGCTACGATCCCGGTCAGTGATCTCAAAAGAGGTCAGCGGCAGGGCTTTGCCGAGTGAAGCCCAGGCGCGGTTAAAAGGCAGCTCCAAAGCAATGACCGTATGGCCATCGGCAGCCTCCTGCAGGGCAACTTTGCCGGAGGAGCTGATCGCCTGATCCGCTATCATGGATACGGGCGCGCTCTCGGCATTGTTGGCGACAAACTGCGCCACGCCACGTAGCATTTCCTGCTCTGTATCGAGGTTGTCGGAGCCCTCCGGCCACCGCGAAATATCGCCGGCCTGGTCCTGCTGCAGCACGTGCAATTCAGAGGTGCCGCGCTGCACGCCCCGCTCAATGCGAAACTGGAAGCGAGACGCAGGCTGGTTTTCCAGTGGCACCCAGTTGGTTTCCATTGTGCCGGCGCGCGCATCGAGGCGAGTGACCGGGATACTTGCCGCTGCGAGGAAGCTGCGCACCTGCGGCCACAGCTGGCCAGGTGCTACGCCCACCAGGGCCCAGCTCTCCTCACCGAGCCTCTGGATACGCACCAACTCTGCATTAGCGCCTGCGACCAGCGGTGTCGGCCTCGGCACCTCAAAGTCGCCCGCCATCACCAGCGATTCATCAATCGGCGGAATCGCGTAAATCTCCCGCAGCGCAGTGGTGTCTTTACCTTCAGGCACCTGAATCACAGCCGTTTCCGGTGCCTGTTTATAGTCATTTGACGGGTCGCGGAAGACGCCATCGTCACCCAGGAGCCAGCCGCAACCCGAGAGGCTGAGAGTCAACAAGGGGGTAAAGACGCGAACAAGCATCATAGCCCGGCCGCCTCCAGCGCCGCGATCACCTCGCCGTGATACTGCTCGGCCAGCGGTGTTAAGGGCAGCCGAATGCCAGCCTCGATGAGGCCACGCTTGCTGAGAGCCCATTTGACGGGGATCGGATTCGCTTCGAGGAACAGCGCTTTGTTGAGCGGGCCGAGGCGATCGTTTATCGCCTCGGCAGCCGCCCGCTCTCCGGCCAGGGCATGGGCGCACAGCTCGGCCATCAGCGCTGGCGCGACGTTCGCCGTTACTGAGATGTTGCCATGCCCGCCCGCCAGCATAAGCGCCATAGCAGTGGGGTCATCGCCAGAATAGACGGCGATCTGCTCGCCGCAGCGAGCGACCAGGTCTCGTCCGCGCTCGGGATCGCCAGTGGCATCTTTGATGCCCGATACATTCTCCAGCTGCGCGAGACGCTCAATGACATCGTTCTGCATGTCTACCGCGGTGCGGCCAGGTACGTTATAGAGAATCTGCGGGATCGCCACAGCTTCTGCGATCGCTTTAAAGTGCTCGTATAGCCCCGCCTGAGTGGGGCGATTGTAATAGGGTGTGACCAATAGCGCGGCATCCGCGCCCAACTCGCGCGCCTTGTCCGTAAGTTCTATTGCCTCTCGCGTTGAATTGGCGCCTGTCCCTGCGACCACGGGAATGCGGCCCGCCACGTATTGGACGCAATGCCTGATCACCTCGCAGTGCTCCGGCACACTCAGAGTCGCACTTTCGCCAGTCGTTCCGACCGCGCCAATGGCTGCGGTGCCTGCAGCCACGTGCAGGTCTAACAGCCGCTCGAGGCTGGCCCAGTCGACACTGCCATCGGCATGCATCGGGGTGACCAGGGCGACGATACTGCCGGTAATCATGGTGCCTCTCCAGGTTTCAGGCGGGGCTGGCTGGTGCCTTGCTTTACCCGCTGCGAAGGTGGCCATTATCCATGACAGGCGCGCGATGACAACTGGCTGAGAACAAAATGAAGCCCTATGCTGTCGAAACAGAAACTAGCGGAAACAGGCTTGGCATCAACCATGAAAACGCGGATTGCACGTACCCTTTTCAGCCCACTGCTGCTGGCCTTCAGCGCACTGGCCTGGACGGCCCCGGAAGTGGAAATATCTGACCTGAGCCGGCTCGACAAATCCTATATGGCGCAGCAGCGCCTGCTGCTGGATGACCTCGCACGAAGCAGCTTCGGCGGCCAGCTCAATGGCCAGAAGGCAAACGACCTGGCCCTGCTGCAGCGGCTGCTTGATGACGGTCTGGTAACAGCAGACCAGACCCAGGAATTGCAGGCAATGGGTGTCATCATGGGCGATCTGTTGGCCGAGGAGCTGGATATGGACTGGGTCATCTATACCGACCAACTGGGACGGAGCCGTGCGCTGCGCTACCGCGAGACCGACATTTACCTGTTTCCTATCACCATGATCTCGCGGCGTCGGGAGGCCGACAATCGAGAGAGCGTCGCTCGCATATACGACCGCGCCTCCGGCAACGTTCTGGCAAGACGCGAACCCCTGCCCTTCCAATGAAGCGCCGCCCACTTGGGCCCTCGCCAATCCGGCAGTTATCCATGACCCCCTTTCAGTCAGTGGCGGGCCCGACTACACTCAGGCTTCGACCCGAGGAAAAGCGCGTGGCATGAGTGCACAGGGTGGCTATCACCTGCTGGAAGACGCCGACGACGAAACCGTTCTGCAACTGCAGGGAGACTGGCTGCAGGGCGGCGGCCGCATCGACACGCGTGGCTTGCGGCGCGAGCTGGGCGGGCTGGTTGGCGGGCAGCTGATCGTTGATGGCGCAGCGCTGGGGGAGTGGGATTCGCGCCTGCCGGCCTTCCTGCTGCAGTGCCATGACCTGTGCCGCGACCAGGACATCGAGTACCAGCACCGCAACATGCCCGACGGGCTGGACCAGCTGTTGGCCGTCGCCACAGCCGTCCCCGCCCACAAACAGCCGCAATCGTCCGGTGGAGGCTTTTGGGCTCGCTTCAACCCGGAAATCGCACTCACCCGCGTCTGGACGGAAACACGTGACTCCTTAGCCTTCGTTGGCGAGGTCAACATCGCGCTGTGGCGACTGATCACAGGGCGGGCCAACACCCGGTGGGTGGACTTCAAGGGCTTTGTTTTCCAGGCAGGGCCCGACGCCCTACCGATCATCAGCCTGGTCGGCATCCTGGTGGGTATGATCCTGGCGTACCTGGGCGCCGTACAGCTGGCGCAGTTCGGCGCCGAAATCTATGTCGCCGACCTGGTACTGATCGGCATGCTGCGCGAAATGGGCGTGTTGATGACCGCGGTTGTTATGGCAGGCCGAACAGGAGCCGCCTACGCCGCTCAGCTTGGCACCATGCAAACCAATGAAGAAATAGATGCGATCTCGACCATGGGTGTCTCGCCCATGGAGTTCCTGGTGCTGCCGCGGATGCTGGCGCTGGTGCTGGTTATGCCGCTGTTGACACTGTATGCCAATCTGCTGGGCGTGATCGGTGGCGCCATCGTATCCGGTGGCCTCGGCATCACGCCATTGCAGTACATCGCAGAAGCTGAGACCGTGCTGGAGTTCAGCCACCTGGCCGTTGGCCTGATCAAGAGTGTGATCTTTGGCATGCTCATCGCCGTGGCCGGTTGTCGCGCAGGCATTAACTCGGGCCGCAGCTCCGCCGCCGTGGGAGATGCGACCACCAAGGCGGTGGTCACCGCGGTCATTTATCTCATCATCGCCGACGCCACCATCAACATTGTTTTCCAGCAGCTGGACATGTAGGGATGGAGATGGCCAAACCTGTACACATCACCGTCCGCGACCTGACCATGGCCTATGGCAGTTTCGTGATCCAGCGTGATCTCAACTTCGATATCTTCCACGGGGATATCTTTGTGATCATGGGGGGCTCTGGCTGCGGCAAAAGCACGCTGCTAAAACACATGCTTGGGTTGATCGAACCGGCGAAGGGTGAAATTCTCTACGAGGGTCAAAGCTTCACGCGGGCCAAACCCTCAGTGCGCGACGCCATGCGACAGTGCTGGGGCATTACCTACCAGTCCGGCGGTCTGTTTAGCGCGATGACGCTGGCTGAGAACATCAGCCTGCCGCTGCAGCTTTACACCAAAAATAGTAGCGCCGAGATCGCCGACCTGGTCGCCTATAAGCTGGCCCTTGTTGGGCTTGCGGGTTACCAGGATTACTATCCGTCCGAAATCAGCGGCGGCATGCGTAAGCGCGCCGCGCTGGCACGGGCCATTGCACTCGATCCGCAGATCCTGTTTTTTGATGAGCCTTCAGCGGGCCTTGACCCCATCAGCTCGCGCCTCTTGGATGAGCTCATCGTACAAATGAAGGAATCATTGGGCGCGACAGTTGTTATGGTGACGCACGAGCTACCGAGCATTTTCGATATCGCCAGCAACTCGGTGTACCTCGACGCGCGCACCCGTACCATGATCGATTACGGCGATCCCAAGGAACTCAGGGAGCACAGCGAGGAAGCAGTTGTGAGACAATTCCTGGCCAGAAGCAGCGCGCCTGAAGGAGTAGACGAGCATGAGTGAAAAACCCCAGGCCGCGGCGATTGGCGCCTTCATTATCGGTGCCCTCGCCATCGCCGTCACAACACTGATTTATATCACCGGCGTAGGCCTCGCCGCCGAGCGCGACCGGGTTGTTATGGTCTTCGATGGCTCCGTCAAAGGTTTGAATCTCGGCGCTCCCGTCGCGTTGCGCGGCGTCCAGATTGGCCAGGTAACCGACATCAAGATCATTCTCGATACAGAGACGATCGACGTCATTATGTTGGTTGAGGCCGAGCTCAACACCGCCAACATCCAGCGCCAGGGCAGTAACCTGGAGGCTAGCTATTACGACGACCTGATCGCTCGCGGCCTGCGGGCGCAACTCAACACCCAGAGCCTGCTGACAGGCCTGCTTTATATACAGCTCGATTTCCACAACGATCGGGAGATACAGCTTGCGGATATCCAAAGTGACTACACGCAGATTCCTACGATACCCACTGACCTCGAGCGCCTGACCCAGGAAATCGAGCAGGTCGACATTGCTGCCATCGCCGATAACCTCGAAACCATCGCCAGCGGCCTGTCGAGCTTTATCGGCAGCAGCAGCTTCCAGCAAATTCCAGCGGACATTCAGTCCGCGCTGCGGTCGGTGGAAACACTCAGCGCAAGCTTTACGACGCAGCTGGCCACCTCCGGGCCTCAGCTTGACACCCTCCTCGACGAAGCGGCCACCACGGTGAAGCTGGCCAATCGAGAGCTGCCGGCCATTTCCGCAGCAGCCCAGGAGAGCCTCAGCCGACTGGATGAGGCACTTGTCGATCTTGGCGCTGCGGCAGACGAACTGGACCGGCTGGTATCGCCGGACTCTCCCACGACCTACCAGTTAAACGAGGCGCTCAAGGAATTGGCCTCAGCCAGCCGTGCGGTGAAACTGCTCGCACGCACCCTGGAGGAACAGCCTGAAGCCCTGATCAGGGGAAGGAGCAACACGCCATGAAAACCGCATCGATTGCACCTGTCGCCCTGTTATTGGCCTTGACCCTGGCCGGCTGCGGCACGACACCACCGAATAACTACTACCTGTTAAGCGCGGAAGTTGACGCCCAGGCCAAGGCACAAACGCCGTCTATTGGCGTTGGGCCGGTCGACATCCCCGAGTACCTGAATCGCAACCGATTGGTATTCCAGGGCAGCGGCAACCAGTTGCAGATGAGTAACAGCGAACGCTGGGCGGAACCGCTGACAGACGGAATCGAACGCGTGCTGAACGTCAACCTGTCGAGCGAGCTGGGCACGCAAAATACGCAGAGCTTCCCCTGGTCTGCGGGCCAAACGCCCGATTACGGCCTGAGCGTGCGCATCCTGAACCTCGACGCCAACGCTGAGGGCGCGCGGATGGTCGCGGAATGGGAGGTGCGGCACCCGGCCGATGGCGCCACACTGGTACGCAAGGTGAGCCAGATGCAGGCCGGCTACGGCGGCGAGGGTTTCAGCGCCAACGCCGCCGCTGCCGCTTACAGCGAGCTTCTAAGACAGCTGAGCAGCGAAGCCGCCGCAGTGATCAGGGCAAATGAAGCGGGCACGAGTTAGAACTCGTCCGGCCTCAACATCGCGTCAGAGCCGCCGTCGACGAAGAAGATCGAACCACAGACAAAGTCCGACTTGTCGCTCAGCATGAAGTGCATCACGTTGGCGATCTGCTCGGGCTGCGCGGTGCCGCCCCAGGGCACCATCTCGCCGAACTCCTTGATCGCCTGACCTAGCTCCTCATCAGCCATGACCTGGTCTGAAAGCGGCGTGTTGGTAATCCCGGGCGCCACCGCGTTGAGCCGCACCCCGGCCTTTGCGTAGGCCACAACATTGCGCCGCATCCACATGGACAGTGCCCGCTTGGACCCGGCGTAGGCGGTGTGTCCGTCCCGGGTGAGGATCTCGGCGATCGTTGCCTCTTCGTCGCCGCTTAAACAGGCCTGCACGTAGGCGTCATCGCCGGGCACCATCGGGGCGGAGTTGGACGCCACCAGCAGCACGGTGCCGCGTTTCTTGGCGACCAGGTCTTTTACCCCTTCGACGGTCGCGATCACCGCGAAGTAATTGACCCGGGCGATCGTGTCCAAGGGCGCTACCGGCGGCAGTCCAGCGCAGGGGATGAAGCCGTCGAGACCCTCCGGCGCACGTTGGTGGATACCCTCAATAGCCGCCTGGCGCCCCTCCGCCGTAGACAGGTCGGCAATGATATCGCCCTCCTTAATGTCCACGGAAATTACCGTGTGGCCGGCTTCCAGGAGTTGCCCCCTGAGGTTGCCGCCGATACCGGTGGCGCCCCCTGTCATCGCGTAGATACCCATGTTCTTGCCTCCGCCTCTCAATTCCAGCAATCAGTATAGCCAGCGGGATCTATTGTCTGGGCCAGGGGCCGGCGAGCCTATGCGATTAGCGGTCAGATCCTTAGGACATTTGCGGTCTAGTAGTGCGGATTTTTACCAACGATACCTCAGCTCGACGCCGTACATGCGCGGCTCTTCCCGGCGCACAAAGGACGGTGACCCGTCGGAGAAGTCGGAGGCAAGCTGATCACCCAGGTTGCCGGGGTTTTTCTCGTCGGGCTCCCAGTCGGTCGCATTCACCACCCAGGCGGAGACTTCCCAATCCGAGGCCGGGCTGAACCACGTTAGACGCATGTTGAGCTGTTCAATATCATCCGTGTCGGGGCAACTGCTAAAGGGCGCTTCTATCTCTGGCCCGAACGAAGACTGCCGACTGACAATCAACTCGCCATTGAGCTCGGTTAATTCGTAGAGCGCTGAAGGATCAGCGGGGTCATCAGGATTTACAATGAAGGTGCAGTTATTTTGCTCAGTGCCTTCCTCGTAGTTGTAAGCGGCGGTGAAAACAAGTTCAGACCCGTCATTGAAGGGCCAGCTATAGGTGCCGCCAACGGTGAAGTTGAGATCAGGTGACTCGGCAAACGTTTCGCCAGTGCGATCAATGGTCTGGCACACGCCATCGATTACCCGGCGCTCCTCGCGACGTACATACTCAGCGTCCAGCAAGCCGGTATTGAAAAACAGTTCAAGGTTGGGCGTGGCCAGCCAATTTACGCTGAGCTCCAGGCCATCACCCTCGACATCCGAGGTCTCAAAAAGGTAGGCGCCGACCGAGGAGTTTGGCAAGCATTCCGCATCGATAAACTCAAGCGATTGCAGGTTATCGTACTCGTAGTAGAACAATGAGAGGTTGACGCGGAGGGTGTTATCAAGCCAGCTGGACTTCATCCCCAGCTCATAGTTAGTCACCTCTTCCGGGTCGAAGGACGGCGCGAGTATCTCCCCGGCGCTGTTGAAGCCGCCGGCCTTGTAGCCCTCGGCATAGGATGCATAGAGCAGCACGTCTTCAGCAACCGCCCAATCAAGCACCAGCCTTGGCGTCGTCTGTGACCAGGAGTCCTCAGTGGTCAGCCAGCCAATCTGCCCGTCGGGGTCGTAATTGCCATTGGCATCGATGCGGGTCTCCTGCGTAAACGCAAACGCGATGACGTACTCGTTGAACTCGGTGAAACGAGAGAATTCCTTCTCATCACGGGTCCAGCGCAAACCACCGGTCAACGAGATCGTATCGGTAATATCCCATGTGACGTCGCCAAACACGGCATAGGAGTCGTAGGTACCCTCGAGCGCGAGACGCTCAGAGTAAAAGTCCGAGCGTGCCAGGGCGTCCTGGCCGCTGCTGTATTCACGACGACCCTCTGGGTCAGGGAACGCCAGAAAGGCTAGGCTCAAAGGATCGCCGGGCGTCACCGCATCGTAAGGCAGGCCAATCTCGACTTCCGCTGCCAGCTTATCGATAGCCTGAGGCAGCAGGTCGATACCCGTGAGCTGCTTGGCGTTCTCGTAGTGGTAGTTGAAGCCGGCCGTCCAGCGCACGTTACTACCGAGGTCGCCGTCGAAACGAAACTCCTGGCCAAACTGTTCATTATCTTCCTGGTTGAGGTCGGTCAGATAATATAGCGGATCCGCAGAGCCGTCCTTTTCCTCCGGATTCAATGACTCGAATTCACGCCAGGAAGTGATGGAGTAGAACGTCGCCCAGGATAAATCCCAGGTTACATGAAGTGCCGCACCCCAGAGTTCGCGAGACTCTTCGAGATTCGCGTCACTCTCAACCTTCTCAAAACCAGCGCCGTTGTCACGTGGACCCCAGACAGCACTCGACGCCGGGGCCGAGTCCTGGTCGACTTCGTCGTACTCAAGCCGAAAGTTAATGTCCAGGGTGTCCGTCGGTAGCCACTTAAGCTGCGCGTTGACGGACCAATTGTCCTGCCGCGCCAGATCCCTCCCGTTAAACTCGTTATCGACCCATCCATCACGCTTGTTAACGAGCACTCCGCCGCGGAAGAACAGGTTGTCAGTGATCGGCGTGTTGTACACGCCATCGACCTGGCGTCGGTCGTAGTTGCCATAGATGCCACGAATCCAGCCTTCGGTCTCTTCACTGGGCTTGTACGTAACGTATTGAACGGCACCTGCCGCAGCATTTCGCCCAAACAGCGTGCCTTGGGGGCCGTTCAGGATTTCGACGCGTTGAACGTCATTAAAGGCGACTCTAGAACCACCGGAGCGACCGATGTAAACGCCGTCCTGATAGACGCCCACGGCAGGATCAGCGCCGATACCGAAGTCGTCGGTGCCAATACCCCGTATCTTGTAGCGCGGCTGGTTGGCGTTTAGGCCAGCGTCGAAGTTCGGCGTAAAGACAGCAAGGTCTGCGATATCCTGAGCAGCAAGTCCTTCAATCTGCGCCTGACTAAACGCCTCAACGGAAATCGGCACATCCTGCAGGCCTTCTTCGCGCTTCTGTGCAGTAACGATGACTTCTTCGAGCTGTGCGAATGCGTTTGGGCTACCGGCGGCCACACTGGCCACCGCAAGCGCGATGGCCTTTCGGCGCATCGCAGTGCGTACACGGTTTGACATACTTCCCCCCTCGGGAGCTTGATCCGGGCGCCGTAAGCGGCGAGTTTATTGTTAGATTTTGCTCGTAATATGCCTCAAACCCATGGGGCAGACAACCGAGTCCAGCCAACAATTTGTACTATAGTACAACGATTTTCTGCGCACTGGAAGACCCCTCCCGCGCACCGCGAAGTAATGCTGTTAGTCTAAGGCTGAATACTCAGGACGCGAGGCGAAGGGGTTCGGCGAGCCCGCGCATCAGTTCAGGGGATTTGTTGCGGGCATTGTTCACCGCTCGGTCCAAGGGCCGCAACAGCCAGTCGTGCTTCAACCCGGGGCGAAACAGCGGGTCTTCGGCATCGATGCGATGACTGTTATCGAGCCAGCGCTGGCACTCGTCCGCACAGAGCACTACGGGCATGCGGTGGTGCCAGGGCGCAAAACTGTCGGCCGCGGCAGTGGTCACAAGGGTACAGGAAAGCAGCGCTTCCCCTTCGCCGTGCCAGACATCCCAGAGCGCTGCCAGGGCCAGCGCCCGCGCCTCGTTGCTGATCAACCAGGGCTGTTTGACGCCCTCTTCCGCGCGCCATTCGATGAAGCTTGAGACCGGCACGATCCCGCGCTGAGAGGCAAAAGGCTTTTTATAGGCGCGACTCTTGGCCAGGGTTTCTGCACGCGCATTGAACATGGCGTACTTTTGTTCGACCGCCGGCGCCCAGGAGGGCGTCAGCCACCAGCGAGCTGCGCTGGCGGTGATTCCATTCTCACCGGCGCGCAGCAGGGTGAGCGACTCAGTCGGTGCCACGTTAACCCCGGCGGGCAATTGGAGATCGATACCGAGGTCCGCCAGCAGCGCCTGGATGCCCGGGTTATCGATGACGTTCACTCGGCCGCACATATGGCCAGTCTAACAGGATATACCTGCCTGTTTGCCTGCCACCCGAGGCGCTAGTACCCTGACCGCCGCGCTCACGCAGACGAACCAAGCACGGAGACGGGTCATGAGTAACAAGCCCATTGTGGCGGCTATCGAGGGCTGGCACACCATGGATGACAAGCCGCATCTAATCGGCAGTCGCTGCCGTGCCTGTGGCACCTACTTTTTCCCCAAGCAGGACCAGTACTGCCGCAATCCCAATTGCGACTGTACGGAGTTCGACGAAGTTGAGTTGAGCCGTACAGGCAAGATCTGGAGCTATACCAACGCCTGCTACAAGCCGCCCGCGCCCTTCATCGCGCCAGACCCCTTCGAGCCCTATGCCATTGCTGCCGTCCAACTTGAGCAAGAGCAGATGGTGATTCTCGGTCAGGTGGTCACGGGTGTAGGTGTAGAAGACCTCAAGGTCGGCATGCCCATGGAGTTGGTCCTGGAAACGCTGCACGAGACCGAGGAAGAAACCAAAGTCACCTGGAAGTGGAAGCCCCTGGCGGCCTGAGGAAAAGAACATGAGCAACGAAATAGCGATCCTCGGCGCCGGCATGCACCCCTGGGGCAAATGGGGACACAACTTTGTGCAATACGGCGTAGCCGCTGCGCGCGAGGCTCTGAGCGATGCCGGCGTACCCTGGCGGGACGTGAAGTTCGTCTCGGGCGGCGCCACCGTGCGCTGCGGCTATCCGGGCTATGTCGCAGGCGCGACCTTTGCCCAGGCATTGGGCTGGCAGGGCGCCGAGGTTAATACCTCTTACGCCGCCTGCGCCTCGGGCTCGCAAGCCCTGGCCGCCGCACGCAGCAAGATTCTGTCGGGTGCCTGTGACGTCGCGCTCGTAATCGGCGCGGACACCACACCCAAAGGCTTTCTCGCACCCGCCGGCGGCTATCGCCCGGAGGACCCGGATTGGGTTCGCTTTTACCTCGGCATCACCAATCCGACCTACTTCGCGCTCTACGCGCGCCGCCGTATGGATGTCTACGGTGACACGCTGGAGGATTTTGCTGCCGTCAAAGTCAAAAATGCGCGGGTAGGCGCTCATAACCCTCGCGCCCGCTATCGCAAGGTATTCAGTGCCGAAGACGTGGCCGCCTCCGCGATGGTGGCAGATCCGCTGCGCCTTATGGATATCTGCGCCACCTCCGACGGCGGAGCCGCCCTCATAGTATCCAGCCTTGAGTACGCTAAAAAAATCGGTAAAGGTGACGCTCCCCGCGTGGCGGCGATCTCTACGCTTACCCCCACTTTTGCCAGTGAGGTCGTGGAGATGCCGGATATCGCCACGGACTCGGCCTTCGCCGATGGTGTCACCGCACAGAGTTTCCGTGCGGCACTGCCGGTCAAAGCGTATGAAGAGGCCGGCCTTGGTCCGCAAGACATCGACCTGGCAGAAGTGTATGACCTGTCGACCGCCCTGGAACTGGACTGGATCGAAGACCTGCAGCTAGCACCGAGGGGCGAAGCCGCCGCCTTGCTGCGCGCTGGCGATACGGCGATCGGGGGCAAGATTCCGGTAAACGTCTCCGGCGGCCTGGCGTGTTTCGGCGAAGCGGTACCGGCGCAGGCTCTCGCCCAGGTTTGCGAACTCACCTGGCAGCTGCGCGGTGAATGTGGCGATCGACAGGTGCAGGGCGCCCGTGTCGGCATTACGGCGAACCAGGGCCTCTTCGGGCATGGTAGCTCGGTCATTGTGAAGCGCTGAACATGATCTAAAAAGTGGACTCCGCCAGCGCGGTACTCACGTTTACATATTGTGCTAATGTATTATCATTAGTACAAATATGAGACGCATAGGACAGGCAGTGCACTGCCGCCCGGGGACCACGCATGAGCAGCCCACAAACACTCTTCAGCCAGCGCGCACGTGACGGGCTGAGTAAGGCGTCGCCCGCGCCGCTATACCACCAGCTTTACGTGCTGCTGCGCGGCATGATCCTCGACGGCACCCTACCCAAGGGCGAGCGCATGCCCACGGAAGAACAGCTCGCAGACACCTTTGATGTCTCGCGGATTACCGCCAAGCGCGCTATGGATGAACTGGCCGCAGAAAATCTGGTGGAGCGCCGTCGCGGCAAAGGCACTCATGTGACCTACCAGTACCGGCAGAAGCCGGTCAAGGCACCCCTGACAGGCATGCTGCAAGAAATCGAGAGTATGGCGCGAAACACCAAGGCCAGCGTCATCGAATGTGGCATGTTGCAACCGCCCCGGGAGGTTCGCGTGGAGCTTGATCTGGAGCCCGGCGATACCGCCCTGCATCTGGTACGCGTGCGCGAGCGCGACGGCACCCGCTTCGGCTATTACAAGAGCTGGACCACCGGTGTCGACAAGCCGAATCGCCCAACGATTTTTGAGAAAACTCCGCGCCTGTCCTACTTCCGGGAAAAGGGCCTCGAGGTTACACACGTCACACAGACGATTACCGCCGTCGCCGCATCGCGCGAGGCCGCTTCAGCTCTGGACGTCGAAGAAGGCACGCCTCTACTCAGCCTGACCCGCCGCTCCTTCAACAAGGAAGGCAACAGTGAGCAGCTGCGCGACTACATGCAGGTGCTCTACAACCCCGAGCACTTTCAGTATCAGATGGACCTGGAACTCGACTGAGGCCAGCCCGCTAGCGCAACACCAGCACGTCGCGCAGGATGGCCTCACTCATGCGGTGTGGCGCCGAGAAAGCCTGTGCCTGCCAGCCTGCAGCCTCAAAGGCCGCCAGCAGAGCATCTCGCCTTGGCTGGTAGCTATTAAAAGACATCACCAGCACGCCCCCGGGCTTGAGACAGGCTCGCCACGGTCCGGCACAGTCGCGCAGCACCTCGAGCGGGTTGCGCGCGCCGCCCTGGGTAGCGTGCTGGACCCCGTAGGGCAGATCTGTCACCAACAGATCGAACTTCTCTCCGCCCAGTAACCCGTTTGCCTCACGTGCGTCGCCCGCCACAATCTTCATGCCGCCTTCCGCGGCCTTGAACTCCAGGAATCGCGGCGCTTTGTCGCGCCCGCCTTTGCCAACACTGCCCTCGTTCAGTTGATGCTTGTGCCGGTTCAGCTTGCACCACTTCTTCAGCTCTCGGCGGACATCCGACAGAACCCGGCCGTCTCGTTCTATGCCACGCGCGTTCAGACCGTAGCGCATGGCCCAGAGCAAGGTCGTGCCACGGCCGCACATCGGGTCCAGCAGCTTCAGGGCCCGGTCGGACCTTTGGTCCAGGCTTGCAAGCCCGATGTTGATCAAGAGCTGCGTCAGACGCTCATTGGTCTTACCACGATACTTCGCCCCAAATACCAGTTCGTCATTGAAGGCAAAACCCGGCTGCACATCCAGTGGACGCAGGGCGCCTCCCGAGGCATCAAACACGCCCTGTACGAAAGACAGGCGGCGCAAGTCGGGTAGCGCTGCGGCATCGACATCCAGGGCGAGGAAATCCATACCACCGACGGCCACATGATTTACCCCGTCACAATCCGCCAGGTAGGCCAACTCGTGCCGCGCCACATCCAGGTAATCCGCAAAATAGGCGGAACGCGCCTCGGGCGATACGAGCAGTGCGTATTCAGCCATTGATCGACGACTCCTCTTTGCCGACAGAAACAGGCGCCCTGCGCTGAGGCGTTTTGACCTGGGTCAGGCACGCGAGAGCAAAGACCACCAATGCAGTGAAGATCGAGAATGGCAGGCGATAGTCTCCGGTCGCGTCGTAAATGATGCCAGTCAGCCAGATGCCAAGCCCCCCGCCGCAGGCATCAAGAATGGTAATGGTGCCCAGTATTTTGCCGGCGTCCCGCGTGCCAAAGGTGTTCATTACCGTGAACTGCAGCAGGGTGTAAACACCCCCCCAGCCAAGACCGAAGGTGGCCATGGCGATCCAGATCTGATCAACATTCATCTGCAGCAAGATCAGACAGCCCAGCAGCATCACGAGCAGGTTAGCAACGAAAACCTTTCGACCGTCGATAAAATCGGCCAAGAGTCCGAACAAAAACTTACCCGCCAGCGCCGCAAGAAAGAACAGGCTGACTGCATTGGTTGCGATCTGCGCATCGAAGCCTGCGTCACGCATGTATTTGTAGACGTGCGCCTGAACCCCGAGCACCGTGTAGAAAGTTGCCATCGCAATGAGCGCCAGCGCCCAAAAGGTGGTGCTGCGGACAGCATCGCCATAGGAGATGGCGTCAGGGCCGGCAGAGGGCGGCGCACAAGCCACCTCATCACTTGCACCGCCCTCCACGGCACCCGCCGGTCTGTCGCGCACCAGCAAGGCCGTGATAATGAACAGCAGTAGCGGGAAAGCGGTCGCGTAGAAGAAGGCACCCTGCCAGCCGACGGCGGCGATCATTGCCGTACCGTACTGCGGGAACAGCGCTCCGCCGAGGCTGGTACCCACCAGTGCGATTCCGATGGCCGTGCCGCGGTAGCGTGTGAACCAGTTCGACACCAGGATGACCGCAGCATTGAGGCCGCAAAACACCAACACCACGGCAAAGGCCGCATGGATGGCATACATCGTCAGCAGGGTTTGCAGCCTCCAGTAGGCAAGGTAGGCCAGCGCCAGAACACACCACCCGATCAGCATGCAGCGCCGCACGCCGTATCGATCGAGCAGCACGCCGGCAAAGGGTGCCAGTAGCCCCGTCAGCATCAGCGTGATCAGATCGCGAAACTTGATCTCACCCAGGCTCCAGGCAAAGTGCTCTATAAAGGCAATATCGTATACAGACAGCCCCGACACGGTCATGCCGTTGGATACCATGAGGGCCAGGCAGGCAAAGCCCGCAACAGGCCACGCGGAGCGATGCATGCGCAATGCGCCTGGCTTCGTTTCCGGCGTCTTTATCAGAGACCCAATACCGCGATACCCAGGCCGCAAAGGGTAATCGTAGCGCCGGCGATGGCATCACTGAAACGCTCGATAGACGGCAGCCGCACGTGCGACAGACCCCAGTGTGACGCGCTGACGGCGAGCAACATGGTCAGTACAGTCACGACGGCAAATACGCTGGTGACGGCCACCAGGCCAAGGACACTCTCCTTGGCAGCGGGGAACATGAGGATGGGAATCAAGGGTTCACAGGGCCCGAGCACAAACACGATAAAAATGGCCCAGCCCGCCAGAGTGCCCTGACCGCCCTCTTCAGGCGTATGGGCGTGTGCATGATCGCGATGGTGGTCATGATCGTGCTTGTGCCGCACAGCGCCGTGGCTATGCCAGTGGCTATGCTGCTGGCTGCGCCAGGCGCGCCTGAGCCCCCAGACCAGGTAGAGCAGACCAAAGGACACCAGCGCCCACGCGGCAATGTCGCCGCGCCAGCCCTCAATCCACTCCAGCGCTCCGACCTGGATACCGATGTACAGGCCAACAATACCGATGACTACAGAGCCGACGATGTGGCCGGCGCCGCAGAACAGGGTCATATGGAGCGTGCGTGCGAGTGTCCAGCCGCGGCTTTTTGCCATCGCCACAAAGGGCAGGTAGTGATCTGGGCCGAGCAGCGTATGCAGAAAAGCGATGGTGGCTGCCGTGCCGCAAAGCACCAGAATTTCAGGGGACATCCGGGTTCCTACCTTTTACCAACGGTGTGTGCGCATCAAGGCACACCCTTCAATATAGTCGCTTTCCAAAAAGATATAAACATATACCTATAGAACATTTAAACGGACTTCGATACACTGGCGGCATGTCATCTCCGCGCACACTTTTTGACAAGCTGTGGGGCCTGCATCGGGTCTGCGATCTCGGTGACGGGCAGGATCTGCTATACATCGACCGCGTGTTCCTGCATGAACGTACGGGTAGCATAGCACTCAGGGGTCTGCAGGATGCCGGCCACGCCCTGCGTTCCCCCTCCCGTGTGTTCTGTACCATGGATCATATTGTAGACACGGTTCCCGGGCGCAACGACGACACCCTGATGCCGAGTGGCCGTGACTTCATTAGCGCCACCCGGAATGCAGCGAAGGCCGCAGGTATTCGCCTCTTTGACATCGGCGATCCGGACCAGGGAATCGCTCACGTGGTATCGCCGGAGCAAGGTATCGCACTACCCGGTGCCACCCTGGTCTGCCCGGACAGTCATACCTGCACACTGGGTGGGCTGGGTGCGCTGGCCTGGGGTATCGGATCAACCGAGGCAGAACACGCGATGGCCACAGGCACACTGCGCGTCACACGGCCGAAGAATCTGCGCGTCAACTTCGAGGGCTGTTTGCGGCCAGGCGTCACCGCAAAGGACCTGATATTGCACCTCATCGCCCGCTATGGTGCCGCCGGTGGCAGCGGCCATGCCGTGGAGTTTGCCGGCCCGGTCATTCGTGACTTGCCGATCGAAGCGCGCATGACACTGTGCAACATGGCAGTCGAATTCTCGGCCTTTACGGGCCTGGTCGCCCCCGATGAGCGCGTGCTTGCCTACGTGCACGGTCGGCCTGGCGCACCGGGCGCCGGCGACTGGGACGCTTTTTGCGAACACGTGAGCAAACTGCACAGCGACGCGAGCGCGAATTTTGATGCTGAGATCACCATTGACTGCGACGAGCTCGAGCCGCAGGTGACCTGGGGCACCAGTCCCGAGCATGCTGCCGCTATGAGTGCCAGGGTGCCCGACCCCGTGACGGAGCAAGACAGTCAGCGACGCGGTGCTATGGCCAAGGCCCTGGACTATATGGGCCTGGTGCCCGGTACACCACTGCAGGATATCCCAATCGATGCCGCCTTCATTGGCTCGTGCACAAATAGCCGCCTGTCAGACCTGCGACTGGCGGCGAGCTACCTGCGGGGCCGCAGCATCGCGCCCGGCGTCGCCGCTGTGTGCGTGCCAGGGTCAATGCAAGTCAAGGCCGCGGCAGAAGCCGAGGGCCTACACGAGGTATTCAAAGCTGCAGGCTTCGAGTGGCGTGAGTCCGGCTGCTCCATGTGCTTCTACGCCGGCGGTGAAACCTTTGGCGCCAACAAGCGGGTCATTTCGAGCACCAATCGCAATTTCGAAGGCCGCCAGGGGCCAGGTACGCGAACTCACCTGGCCAGCCCTTTGCAGGTCGCAGCGTCTGCCTGCGCCGGACGCATTTGCGCAGCCCAGGTGTTGAACTGATGGAGCCCTTTCAGGTACATCAGGGCGTAGCGGCGCCCATGCTGCTCAACAACATCGACACGGATGCCATTATCCCATCACGAGAGATGAAGCGTGTTTCAAAAAAGGGGCTCGGCGAAGGACTGTTTGCCGGGTGGCGATACACACTGCCGGGGGGACGCGAGCCCAATCCGGATTTCGTACTGAACCAGTCAGCCTACGTCGGGGCCAGCATCCTGCTGGGTGGCGCCAATTTTGGCTGTGGCTCGTCGCGAGAGCACGCCGCGTGGGCCTTAAAAGAATTCGGTATTCGCGCGCTGATCGCGCCGTCGTTCGGCAGCATTTTCTACAGTAACTGTATCCGCAACGGTATTCTGCCCGTGGTGCTGACGCCTGCAGCCATCGATCAACTGAGCCAGGCCATCGAGGCTGGCCCGCAGTGCGCCCAGCTGCGGATCGACCTGCCCAGACAGCGCGTTGCCACGCCGAACGGTTCGCAGTATGACTTTGAGATCGACGCGGGCCACAAGCGCATGCTACTGGAAGGCCTAGACGGCATCGCCCTGACACTTGAGCACGCCACGGACATCGACGCTTTCGAAGCAGCGGACCGGCGCAGCAGACCATGGATTTATGGTTAGGCGATTCACCGGTTCAGCCAGGCCGCGCCTCATCAGAAGTCCAGGCTGACCTCGAAACCGATGACCCGCGGCGGGCCGACAACGGCAAAGCCCTCTCCCGAGCTGCGTACATCACCGCGACTGATTCGTGTGGTGTACTCCTCATCGAGCAGGTTTCTTGCATAGACACCAAAGAGCCAACCCTGCCAGTCAAAGCCGAGCTTTGCGTTAACCAGCAAATAATCATCGTTGCGGTTATCCAGGGGCAGCCGCTCGCTGGGTCCATTGGCAGTGTCGGAGAAGGAGCCGTCCGTGTGCGAGATATCCGCGCTCAAGAACAGGCCGGAGGGCATACGCAGTAGGGCGCCGAGCGTCACCTGATACTCCGGCGCAAAGGGAAATTCATTCCCGGTTAGCAGCGGATCGACAGCATCGAACTCCGTGAACTCGGTTTGGTTGAGCCCGACGGCGGCGAACAGCGTCAGGCTTTCCGTGGCCAACCACCTGAGGTCAGCTTCCAGCCCATACAACTCTGACTCGCCGGCGTTGACGACGACGCGATCCACGTCCTGCCCGATGATGACCTGCTGGTCTTCCCAGTCCATGAAATACACATTTGCATTCAGCTGCAGGCGCCTGTCCAGCCAGTTGGAACGATAAGACAGTTCATAGCTCCACAGATATTCCGGGTCGAAACTGTATTCGATATTCGACAGGCTGGCTCCCGCACCGCCCGGTCGATAGCCGCGCTGCACAACGAAGCCCAGGGTTTGATCATCTGTCAGGTCGTAGCGCAGACCCAGCTTCGGTAGAAATGCATCGAAGCGCGTATCGGCAGCGAGGCTCGCCCCGATCGTGCTCACGGCGACAGGCGGCACCTCCGGATCGAAAATCGTCGACGTCCGGGAGACGAGATCAAAACGCTCTTCATCGTAGCGCGCGCCAAACACCAGGCTCATGCGCTCACTGAAAGCGTATTCACCGTCGAAGTACAGGGCAATATTCTCTACCTCAGTGCGACTCGACTCGACGGCGTTTATCGTTGTTGCCAGGGGACCCAGACTGAGCCTCGCGCTGAGCGCAAAATCCAGCGCCTGTTCACGCTCGAAATAGTAAAGGCCTCCAAGCAAGCCCCAGTCGCCCGACGCGAACCGCACGCGCAGGTCGCTCGTCAGTATGTCTTCTGTCTCGACGCCAACTTCCCCCCCGGTGCTGGTCTCGGGATCAACGCGGAAGCGGGGCTGCGTGTCCTCGGTCGCATCGGTATAGCTTGTCACCCATTCGATGGACGTCGCGTCTGAAAGGGCGTAGCGCACCGCCAGCGCATAGTTGTCTGTTTCGACCTCCCGCAACGTGGCGTTAGGCCCAGTGACTTCCCTGGCAAAGTAGTCAGGCCCCTCAACCGCACCCGCCGCTATGCCATTACCTGAGTTTCCGTCTGCGTAGATATAGGTGAAGAGGGCCTGTAACTGGTCCGACGGGTCCCAGCGGAGTTTGCCGCGAATGATTGTCGCTTCGTCGCTATCCAAGTCATCACGATTGAGCGTCGTGTTGTCGATATAGCCATCGGTTTCGCGGTAGTCCGCGGCCAGCCTGAAGGCCAGCACATCATCGACAATGGGTCCACCGCCGGCGAGGGAATAACGCCGTGTATCGTAGTCGGCGAGCTCCACGCGCGCCCTGCCCTCCCACGCGTAGCCGGGATCGTTAGTGCGCACGAGAATGGCCCCGGCAAGTGCGTTGCGGCCCTGCAGTGTCGACTGCGGTCCGCGGAAGATTTCCACCTGCCTGACATCGAAGGTCGACTGGGGCCCAGCCTCGATTCCGAGGTTAGACTGGAAAATATCATCGACATAGAGGGCGGCGGTATTCGACACGCCAGAAAAGCCCACCCCCAGGTAACTGATACCCCTAATTAAGAAGTTCCCCGAACTCGCATCATCGATATTCACATTTGGCGTAATGCGATAAACGTCGTTCAAATCTGTCAGGTTGAGGTCCCGCATTTGCGCCTCGCTCAAAATGGCGACGCTCGCGGTGGTGTCCATCAGGCTGCGTTCGGCCTTCTGGCCATAGACCAGCACCTCCTCGAGCTGCTGGGAGTTCGCCTCGCCTGCCAGCATGCCCAGGGAAACAATCCCAAGGCAACGGAACAGCTTAAGCTTTGCGCGACGTAGATCAGTGCTCATAAGCCATCGTCACTCACGGAATGACGGATCCAGGCGATCCAGCTTCCGAATCAGGCCGGGCCATTCCCGCTGGCCATCGTTATGCACCTGCGTTTGCGTCCAGTACTGCTTCCTGATGCTATCCAGCGACACCCGGTCGGGCGTGACCCGTGCAGCGCCGGCGGCCATGGCACGGACCTGGTAACGACAGGCCTGCTCAATGCGATAGAGATGGAAGAAAGCCTGCGCCACGGTGCGACCGGGCACCAGCAGACCATGGTTGCGCAGCACGATCAGCTCTGCGCCCTGCTGGAACAGCGTCTCGATAGTGCCGCAGGCATCGCCGGCCGTGACATCGGAGTCATAGAAATCCATATAGGCAGTACGATCATGAAACATAATGCCGTACTGGGATATGGGCTCGATAGTGCAGTCCATACTGGAGAACGCCACCGCAAACTCCGAATGAGCATGAATGCAGGCATTGAATTCCGGGCGCGCGTTCATCGTGGTGCGCGAGAAGTTATGGGCGTCTATATCAACGCCGCCAAAATGCTCCAGCGAGGGCTCCGCGCTGAGCGATCGCTTGTACAATTCAGAGGCACGCGCCTCCTCAGGGAACAGGGCATAACCGCCGACCACGAAGCTGTCTGGCTCATCCATCACGCGACAGCTCACGAACCCGTCGCTCATATCATCAAGGTCGAAGAGGCTAATCAGCCGATAACAGGCCGCCGTTTCGAGCCGCGCCAGGGCTTCGGCGCTATCCGCGCAAAGATCCGCGGCAGCAAGTGGATTAGTCATAGCAAGAGTCTCCTGAAAACAGCATCCTGATAAGCGGGTTCAGTTCCCGCTCCCGTTGACATCCGGAAAGGCATCACTGATTGCCTTGGCCGCGGCCATACGCGCCAAATGAGCTGCGTCAAAGGCCTGCGCGCCGAGCAGCATGACAATCACATCCTTAGAGGGCACGATCCGCAGGACATGTCCCCCGAAGCCCAGGTGCCCGAAGGCATCTACACTCAATGGAGCTTCGTCTCTCATGTCATAAACGAAGCTGGTGTAGCCATAGCCGGCACCATAGACACGACGCACTTCCGCGTCGGGATCAAGTGAGGCAGCAGAGGGGGTGCGCATGTCGTTAACCCAGCCGGCAGGCAAGAACGGCTCTCCCAACCAGGTGCCATCGCGCAGCAGCATGAGCGAGAAGCGCGCCAGGTCGCAGGGCGACCAACGCACGCCCGACGAGCCATACCAGGTACCCAACGCGTCAAATTCAGCCTCGGTCTGTTGCATGTGTAAGGGCTCAAAGACCTGGCTGCGCAGGTAAAGGGCCATCTCATCAGGGCCCCAGCCATGTTGTTTGCGCAGCAGGTAGCTGATGAGGCCGGGCGCCCCGTCGGAATACTGGTAGTGACTGCCCGGCTCGTACGCGGCGGGCTGCTCAATCGCGTAGGTGGCGAGGTCAGCGTAACCATCTCCGAAAGCCAGTTCGATGAAATCAAACAGTTCATTCCATTCCTGGCCGGCTGTCATGCGCAGTATATGGGCGGGCGTGATCCGCGAGCGCGGATCCGACGGGTCCCGGTGCCAGGCATCAATGTCCGCCGGGGCATGCAGGTCAAGCGCGCCCTCCTCGACCATTTTCGCAGCCAACACGCTGCCCAGCATTTTCGCGACCGACATGGAGTGGGTGATCTTGTCGCAGCCGAAGGTGTCCGCGTAACGCTCCAGCACGATACGACCGCGCTGGACGACGAGGAGTACCTGCGTGCGGCCCAGGGAATCCACCCCTCCCGCATCCATCAGCTGATCCGCCAGCGCCTGTATAGCGTCACTATCTGCATCCACCGGCAAGGCACTGCGCTGCCAATCGGGCACCGGCCAGGCCACGCCCGCGGGCTGCGGCGGCAGGGGGCTGTAAACCATCGCGTTATCCGCCGTCGCGGGCAGTGATACCAGGATGACGGCCATCAGGCCCAGCATCCAAACGGGTATCAGTCGGCGACATGGGGCTGCATCCACGCTTGTCCTCTCTGAAACTATCACATCGGGCTTCACAGATATTTAACGTTAAAGTATAGTACGTCATCTTTCGCAGGATGGAAAGCATTTGATGATGGCAACCGGAGTCGCAGCCCTGCTCGCCCTATTGCTAGGCGGGGGCGCCTATCTCGCCACCGATGTCGGACCCAAGGCCGCCCGGATGACTACGCGCTGGGTCTGCCCCTGTGTCTTCGTAGAACAGCGTGAACTTCAGGCATGCGTTGACGACATGGTCGTGAACACGACCCCGATTACACGCATCGAGCTCGATCCGGGGACGGAATCGGCCACAGCCACTGCTCTGCTGTTCTTCGAATCGCGGGCGACGCGCGTTCCTGGCCAGAGTTGTCGGATGGAATATTAACCAAGGGCACCGCCCTCAAAGGCAAGATCGCAACATCTTCCTTGACCTGAAAATTTTAACGTTAAATATTATGTTGCTGGAGAAGTCATGAATCATTTGGGAAGAGGACCGTCACAGTCCCTCCGGGGAGCCACCCTGGGCCTGCTGCTCAGCCCCGTCGCAATGGCGCTTGCGCAGGGCAAGCCCTCAGCAGCGCCCACAGGGACCCTGCTGGAAGAGGTCATCGTGTCCGCGCAAAAACGCAGCCAGAGTCTTACCGATGTTCCCATGAGCATTGGCATCATGACCGCTGACCAGGTGGAGCGTGCCCAGCTAACCAGCGTTCAGGACATCTCGGTAAGAATCCCGGGGCTGGCCATCAGCCAGTTTGGCGGGCGTGGAGACATCGGCTACCTGTCGATCCGGGGGCTAGCCAACAACAGCGCCACACAAACCCTGCGTGCCGCCGTCATCGTAGACGACGTGCCTATCACTGACCTCAGATCGCTGAACAGCAGCCTGCTGGACGTTGAACAGATCGAAGTGCTCCGAGGGCCACAGTCGACGCTCTATGGACTCACCGCTGAAGCTGGCCTGATGGTTACTCGCAGTCGTCGACCACAGAACACATTTGGCGGCCGACTGGCGGCTCGCTACTCATCCTTCGAGGACTACAACATTCAGGGCGTAGTCGACATCCCACTGATCGACAATGAACTGACACTCGGCCTGTCCGGGCTCTACGAATCCCGGGATGGCTTCGTCGAAAACCAGCTGCTAGACGATGACTACGACAAGGGTGAGACACAGGTCGCTCGAGTGCGCGCACTTTACACGCCGACCGATCAGCTAGAGCTCGATTTCATTTATACCTATGACAAAGGAGACGACGACTTCGGCCAATCATTTGTACCCGTTAACGAAGGCCGTTACCGTGAGCGCTGGGACAACCCCGTGGCGGCGGCGACCAGCGATGTTGCCTTTGAGACGCTTGCGCCGCTCGACGAGTGGGAAAACGCAGCAGACTGGCGCGGCTTCGCCAAAATCGAATCACACAATTTTTCCCTGCGCGCGGCCTACGAGTTTTCTTCCTTCGAGCTAGTCTCTGTTTCTTCCTATCGCGAAGGCGAATCGGACAGCTCCTTCGATATCGGCATCGCCCCCGGCGGCCTGCTCCCATTCCCGGGCGGGCCCTCTGGCTTTATCCAGGCCGGCGAGACAGCGGGCGACACCGAGTCCTTCTACCAGGAACTGCGCGCTGTCTCCTCTGCGGATGGTCCACTGGACTGGGTGGTTGGGGCCGTTTATTTCAATCGAGAGGATGAAAATATTGGCGAGTTCGTTCGCACGGTGGCAAATATACCGCCCCCGCCCTTCCCACCAATTCCGGCCGATACGCCGCTGCCCTTTGGCGACGCGCTGGCCGAGGAGTTCACCAGCCTGTCGATCTACGGCCAGATCGACTATCGATTGAGCGACCGCTGGGAGCTTACAGCCGGGTTGCGCTACGAGGATACTGAGTCCACCAGCCGCAACCTCGGAGGCCACGACGGCAGCAGCGGCCTGTTTCCGCCGACCGAGGAAGAAATCAATGATGATGGCACTCGCGTCAAGCAAAGCTCTGATAACCTGCTGCCCAAGCTGACGCTCTCCTACCTTCCCAATGACAGCGGGCGTGTTTACGCGACGCTGGCCAAGGGGTGGCTACCGGGTTCCGGTAACGCCGATACATCTGATGACAGTCAAGCCAGGGTCGACGAGGAAGAGAGCTGGACCTACGAACTCGGTGCCAACTACCAGTTTGCACAGGCTCGTGCCACGCTCAGCGCCGCACTGTTCTTCAACACCATCGACGATTATCAGGAGGTGGTGAGCGTTGGCCCTCTGGATCAGCGCGTGGAAAATGTCGATGAGGTGGAGATTCGAGGTTTCGAGGTCGAGGCGACCTGGTCGGCCACGGACAGGTTGCGGCTGAGCGCGGGCTACGCACGCAACGAGGCGGAATACGGCAGCTTTGTGGAAGACTACGGCACCTTCGGCCGGGTCGATCGCAAAGGCAACCGCCTACCGGGCGTGCCAGAGTACAACTTTAACATCAGCGCGGTTTACGACTGGTCGGACCGTTTTTACACGGAACTGGAAGTCTTTGGCGCAGGCTCCTTCCTTGAGCGTGAAGACCGCACCGATGGCAAGGGCACCCAGCTGCTGGGCGTTCAACTGCAGCCCGCCCTGGGTGAGACCGACAGCTACGAAGTTGTAAACCTGCGCGCGGGTTACGACTGGGAGCGCGTGTCGCTACTGCTCTTCGTCAACAACCTGTTGGAAGAGCGCTACTTCACGCTGGTTAACAATACCTTTGCATTCGAAAGCCCTGAGGATGTGTACCTGCTCGGTACGCCGGGGGAGTCACTGGAGTTTGGCGCTAGCCTGAGCTTCAGCTTTTAACAATTTCAGCGCCGGCGCTTTCTCGGGCGGAACTTTCTCGGGCGGGACTTTCTCGGACGAAACTTGCTCGGGCGGAACTTACTCGGGCGGAACTTACTCGGGCGGAACTGTCGCGGGCAGAACTTCGATAATGGCTCGGAGACTCTCCCTGCTGCGCAAGAAAAGCGCGCCGAAAATTTGCGTAGTCGCTGTAATCCAGGCGGTATGCAATCTCCTCCACGCTGATGTCAGTGTGCTCGAGGTAATACAGCGCGCGGTGCATTTTAGTTCGCAACAGTAGCTCGCGGTAGGACGTGCCACACGCCGCCAGGTTGCGCCGCAGGCTGCGCTCACCCAGCGCCAGCATGGCACTGACCTGGGGCAGTGACGGAAAGTTGCCATGGTAGTCCCTCAGTACGTTTTCCACACGAGCAACAATGTCCTGGCTGTCAACCTCAGGCGGGAAGAACTCTTCCAACTGTTGTTCAAAGTACTGGTGCATGACAGCGTCGCTGCTCAGAAACTCGCGGTAGAAGTAGTCTGCAGGCACGTGAAACTCTGTCGACTCCGCATCGAACAATAGCTGCGTGCCCAACACATCGCGATAACAATCACTGTATACGGGTTCTGCATAGGCGAAGGTAAACCTGAACTCCAGGTTCTCCTTGCCCAGCAGGCTCTTCAAGCCGCTCACCAGGGTCGCCGCGGCGAGTTCGGCGTGCGCGCAGAAGCTCGGCGCATCGCCTGGCACGGGGGTCAAGGCTTGGCGAATCCATGGATACTCGCGACCCTCGTCTTGCGGGGGCCTGGGCGTCATGCTGTTAACACCCTCCGCCTCGACACCGTAGATGCCATGAAGCTTCGGCATGATGTCGGCGAAATTTCTGCCCGTAAGAATCCAATTACTCAACTCCAGATGCCAGTTGTGCACGCTGAAGCCGCTGCCCAAGCGTAACCAGAAATCCTCACGAACGGGCAGTTCCATCGCCATCGCGTAGGCCAGCGGTATTTTTGCCGCTTGTATACGCGTATTTTGGGTCGTCAGTGTGGAAAAGTCGCCACCCAGCATTTGCCGGATAGGGCCGAAATCAACGCCCTCATCTTGCAGCGCGCGCACCAGATGGATAACGCCGCCGGAGGGCACAAGTCGCGTGGAAGGTGCTGGATTTGGCCCACTCATTGCGGCTCCACGCCTCTGATACACATTGTCCGAAAATGACTAAGCATGCGCCGATCGTAACCTAGCCCACCCGCGGGCAACAAGTAAGCTCGGTCTAGCTAATACAAACGCCCGAGAGGTGGTGCATGACCAAGGATGACCTGGCCAGAGAACGTACGCTGGCCTCGATCGAGGAACTGAATCTGGGTGATAACCTGCGCGAGCTGATAACCCTGGGCTACACGGTCCTCCCTGCCGTCCTCTCAGCAGAGCGCGTCGAGCAGGCCAAGTCGGCCATTCTGCGCAAGGTGGAAGCGCAAACCGGCAAGCGCGTAGACCCGCAGAGCGCTACGGCCGCTGACTACAACGGCATGAATTATCTGCCCTACCTGATCTTCTCCGATCCGGTCTTTCCCGACATCGTGCTTGAACCAAAGCCGCTCGCACTTATCACTTACCTGCTGGGCGAAAGCTGTCAACTGTCTTCGCTGGGCAGCCACTTCCGCGGCCCGGGTGGAATTCCCCTACCCATGCACGCCGACGCGCCGCGGGTCGGCATGAGTGAGGTGCAGCTGGTGGCCAACTGCAACTATGCCCTTACACCTTACAGCCGCGAGGCAGGGGCGCTCGTACTGACGCCGGGCAGCCATCGCCAGCAGCGCCACCCAACGCCACAAGAAGGCTTTATGGCAGGTGACAAAACCTTTCAGGACGTCATGCAAGAAATCACCGACCCCGCCGCGATCAATGCCCTCGAGTGGTCCGAACCTCCCGGCTCAGTAACGCTAGACATCAACCCAGGCGACGCCGTGGTCTTCCAGGGCAACACCTGGCACGGCGGCTGGCGCCGTGATATCGCCGGCACCCGAATCAACCTGGCCGCTTACTTCTGCCGCTCGCACATCACGCCACAGGAAAGGCGCGGGGATGATCGTCATCCCGAGGTGTTCGAGCGCTATGCCGATCAACCACGCTTCGCGCGGCTTATGGGCCAAGGTCTGTTCCACGGCTGGCGCGATGAAGGGCCGGATTACGCGCGCGCAGCCAACGAGCCCACAGGCTTGTACGACTGACGCGCAACAATAAATGAGGCAGAGAAATGACTGATCACGACAAGCCCGCTTTCCTGGTGGTCTGCGGCAGGGCGAACGGCAAGCCCATGGACCCGGAATACGCCAGGCGTGCCACCCCGGTGGCACTGTCCAATGGTTTAAAACCGATTGGCGGCGGCGAACTCGGCGTACAGGTTGAGGTGCTCGAGGGCTCGCTGCCGGAAGGCACCAACTTCATGGCGATCGAACAGTTCCCGTCGATGAATGCCCTCAAGGCATTCTATTTCTCGGAAGCGTACCAGTCCGCGATTCCGTTCAGGGAGAGCGTCGCCGAGATACACTTCATCGCAGCCCTTGATGGTATCTCTGATGCAGAGCTTAAAGCCCGCGCAGAGGCGGCAGCACAAGCGGCCGCTGACTAAACGGGCATCATTCGCCCGGCGCAAAGGGCAGAACGTGGGGACGTATCAGCCGCGTCCAGATAGCATAGCCCTGGTCACTCAGGTGCAGACCGTCGAAGCGGTAATTGTCTGGGTCGGGCTGGCCATCGTCACCCAGCAACGCACTTCCGGTGTCTATGACATACAGGCCATCCGCTGCTGCGGCGTAATCATTGATCAGCTGGTTCGTCTCGAGAGCAACGGGCCAGACATCCCAACGCAGGGGTGAAGGCGTGATCGCGATAAAGTAGATCGGCAGCGCATCGTCGTCGGATCTCAATGTGTCGACCAGCGCCCGATAACTGGCAAACAGGGTTTCCGGCGACTTGGTGTTACCGGGCTGAATGTCGTTGGTGCCCGCGAACACCACTACCGCGAGCGGGTCATGAACGCTGACGAGGCGCCGCGCATAGTGCGCCACGTCATTCAGTTTGGCGCCGCCAAAACCACGGTTGATAACGGGTACCGGCGCCATATCCTCAGCCAGGCTGGCCCAGAAACGGATGCTCGAGCTGCCAACGAAGACCACGGCTTGCTCCGGGTTCTGTCCAGTCGCATCGAGCGCCTCGAACGCCCGGATATCCTCCTCCCAGACTTGAGGATCATCGCTCTGTACCTTTTGCAGCTCGCCGTAGAGGATGTAGGCGGGCCAGCTGAGCAGCAGGACCAGGCATCCAGCAAACAGCGCAATTTTTCTCATGGCGGAGCGTCTCTCGCGAGTCATCGGCCCGGGCGAGAATACCTCGGGCAAAAAAAAGGTCAAAGCAATAGCGATATCGCTTTGACCCGGCACGTGCGCCTGCCCAAGAGCGCCCGCAGGGCGCGCTAATAAGCGTTTAGAAGTTGATTCCGACCGTCAAACCATAGGTCCTTGGCCGGCCGAGAGAGTTCAGGTTGGGATTCAGGGCCAGCTCACCGAACGCTCTATCCAGCTCGTAGCGCTCATCCGTCAGGTTGTGCACAAAGCCCGAGAAATACCAGCTATCAGCGTACAGCCCCACCGTCAGGTTGAGCAGGTCGTAGCTGTCGAGGATCGTGCTGTCATCGTCATAGGGCTCGATGTCCGGGCCAAAGGGAGGAATTGGCACGAGCGGCTCTACAACGGTCCGCTGATCATCGACATAGCGGTACTCAATGCGTGCGAACAGGTCACCATGATCCAGACTTTGCGAATACTGCGCGAATACGGTGGCCGTCAGGTCCGGCGCATTCGGTAACTGCGAATCCGGCACGACGTTGGCCTCCTCTGCCGGATCAGTAAACTCTGCCTCCTGTACGGTGAACAGCAGCCCAGTTGCCCAGTTGGCCGTTGGCTGATAATTCAATTCCACTTCCAGACCCAGAATCTCGCCGTCACCGCCGGCCGCGAGGACCTGCGTGGTATTACCCACAATGTTAGGCACCGTCAGAAAGGCTTGTATATCAGTCCAGTCCGTATAGAACAGGACGCCGTTAAGTGTCAGTCGGCCTTGATCCCAGGTGGTCTTGGCGCCCAACTCATAGTTGATCAGGCCGTCAGATTCATAGGATTGGAAACGACCTGGCTCAAACGTCAGCGCCGCATTGAGGTTCGAGCCACCTGAGCGGAAGCCTTCAGCAATGTTGACGTAGTAGAGCTGGTCATCTGTGGGTGTCCAGCTGACGCCGACCTTGGGCAGCACGTCACTTTCGGATGTGGAATCAGAGCTTGAGGGTATGGACAGGAAAGAGAGCAATCCAAAGGATTCCTGCAGGTCCGTAAATTCCACCTCTTCATCAAACCACCGCAAACCGACGGTCAGCTCGAAGTCTTCCGCGAACTCCCAGTTGATCTCACCATAAACCGCCGTCTGCTCGAAGGTTTCGGACCCTTCCCGGTTGGCAATATCCAGCCCGGACAGCGTCTGCGCGGGGCAGTCGAACTGCGTTTCCGGGAACGCCTGGCTTCCAAGCCCAATGCTCTCAAGGAATTCGTTCGTGCCCAGCGCAGCCACGGTGTCGTAACGTGTGCAGTACTCGCGGTCGCGATCGCGGTAGAAGGCACCGATCGTCCAATCCAGGATTTCATCGCCGGCAGATACCAGCCTTAACTCCTGCGCGAAGGTCTCGACCTCCTGGTACACATCCAGCACTTCATCGTCCGCCCAACCCTGGGGGCCGAACGCAGGCGCCAGGATGAAGGTGTCATAGCCGATGGGCGTGTGTTGACGGAACTGCCGCTCGGTCTCGTAGTAAGAAGACACCGAAGTGAACTGCGCAAAGTCAAACTCGTAGGTGAAGGTCAGCGCGTAAAGATCGAATTCCGCCTCGTTGTACTCATCAGATAGCAGGTCAGTCTCGAGGTCGCCGAGGCCAATCCTTTCATTGGCGTAGCCATCGGTATCTACCTCGTCGTGCATCAGCAACAGTTCCCCGGAAAACGCCTCCGTGAATTGCCACAGGAAAAGGCCGCGCAAAGACCAGCTGTCAGAGTCGTTGACCCCATCCTCGCCGGTGGCCACGTTATCGATCCACCCCGGGGTATCCTGAGTAGTCCCGACAATTCGAGCAGCCAGGCGATCCTCGATAATCGGCACGTTGATCGCGCCGCGCACGCGGTAGCCAAGATCTGCATTTTCCGTGTCCATGACCGTAGCCTCGGCTTTGGCCTCGAACTCAGACAGGTTGGGTGAGTTCAAAATCATCTTGATAGCGCCGCCCATGGCACCTTCGCCGTAAAGCGTGCCCTGCGGCCCCTTCAATACCTCGATGCGGTTAAGGTCATAAAGATCCAGGTTGGGTAAGGAACCACCACCCTGTATAGCCACGTCGTTCAGGTAAAGACCGGTGGTTGAGGTGGAGGACGCAAAAGCGTACTCGTCCTGTGTCAGCGCACTGACCCCGCGAATACCGATCTTGATGGCACCGTTGCCACTCTGGGTGAAGCCAGCGCCACCGATGCTGTTGACGTAATCTTCCATGGAGACCTGGTTGAGGATATCCATCTCTTCACCCGAGAAGGCCTGGATGGAATTGGCCACGTCCTGGATGCTCTGCTCCCGGCGTTGGGCGGTCACGATGATCTCTTCCAGCATGAGCCGGCTACTGTCATCAGCCGAGTCCTGCGCCATCGCCATGTCGGTAACGGCCAGGCTGACGACACAGGCCAGTGGAGTCAGTAAGCGATTCTTGAAGGGGTCCATACTGTTATTCTCCTGCGGATTAACTCTGTTTTGTTGTTAAAGGTGTAATTGCATGCGGTTCGCTGCCCTTCACGTGGGGCAGCCAGCCCATGCCGTACTTGACACGTTCCGTGTTGTCAGTAGTTGCATAGGGGCCAGGGGCGTACAGGCCCAACACTTGTTTGAGCAGTTCAGGGTTGTCGCTGTCCGCGGCGAGTTCCGGCGCGAAACCATGCCGCAGATCCTCCTGCGGCTGGATGACCGGGTGGCTGTAGTAATTGGCCACGGTGAGACGCATCCCCGGGTTAGTGCGCGCGTAGGCGCCATGCCAGGTGGCGCCGTGGAACACGATCAGAGCGCCCTTGGGCGCGGCCGCGGCAATGGCGCGCTGGTGGGCGTCGGCTGGCGGCGTCCCGAACTCACGGTGCGACCCCGGCACATAGGCCAGCGCACCATCCTCTTTTGAATAGTCTGTTAGACACCAGGTCGCGTTGGCATTGAACGCGACCGCGCCCCAGGGCTGCGGCACGAGTGCCTGGTCGCTGTGTAAGCCGAGGTTGTTGCCGTAGCCGAATTCACCCTGCCATTTGACGAAGCCGTTGCTGCTGCTGAGCATGGGCTGGGTCGCCATTGTGTGCTCGACCAGGGCCAGCGCAACCGGGTTGATAATCAGATCACGAAAGACGCGATCCCGGCTGTGCAGTGACTGCAGCTGGAACTGGGTCACCTCGCCAATATCACCTGCCGCTTTCGTATCAGCGAGGTGCAGGCCAAAGGGGGGAGCTGGCCATTCAAGCGCTTCTGCCGGGCCGGCACTCAAACTGAAAGCGCTGCCGGTAATGTTCTCCGCATCCGCCAGCATCAGCTCCGCCGCCCTGTCGATGCTTGCCATATCAACACCGGTGGCCTCTGGCGGCACGATGGCCAGGCCATCGAGTTCAAGCTGCAATACGTGCTCTTCGAGCTGCAAGGCGCGTGCGGACTCACCGAGTGTCTGTACCTTGTGTGTCGAGATGGCCATGGCTTAGCCCCGTCCACCCAACAGGCGAGAAGACGTCAAGTCGATTCCGAAGAGGATCACACCCGCGGGTGCCTTGCTTGAAGGGTTTTGCATCGGCCCTCCCTGATTACACCGCTTTTCGCGGCCTTTTATGCTTAGAGTGACCACAGGTTAGGGCATGGAGGCGCAGCAGATCGATTGCAGATCACGCCAGAGTCTTGATAATTCAGGCCACAACGGCCTTATGAGCCTACTGCCCGGCGCGCCAGTCAGAGGGCGTAATGCCCTGCCAGTTTGTGAATGCCCGCGTGAACGCGGCAGGGTCCGAGTAGCCCATGCGGTAAGCCACTTCTGAAATCTTGAGCTTTGGATTGGCCAGCAGGTTCCGCGCCCGCTCTGACTGCACCTCGGCGAAGAGCGCGTTGTAGTGGGTACCCTCGCAGGCCAGCTGGCGCGTCAGGCTGCGCTCGGAGACGCCCAACAAGCGGGCAATTTCAGCTTTCTTCAGCGGGGGTGATGATGCCCAGAGCCAGCGCGCTACCCGGTTGCGAAAAGACGTATCCTCGGCCAGCAGCGCGGATTCTTTACCCACGATTTTTGTCGCCAGCCTGAAGCTGATGTCATGTGCGCGCCTCGGGACATCGCGCAAATACCCGGGCTTGAACACAATGCCAGCATGTGCCGCGTCAAACTCAATGGGTATATCCAGCAAGCCAGCGATGGCAGACCAATCGGGCGGCTGAGCAAAAGGCACATGCACCGAACGCACGAGGGACCGGTCAGATACGATATCGAGGTTGGCCGCCACGCTTGCTGTCAGCTCCAACAGGAGAACGTAGCGGTAGGTCGCCTCCACATCATCGGGAGCGCCCAGCGGTATCTGACCCTTGTCGAGGTGGTACTCGATGCGCTCTTCTTTCGCCGAGGCGAATATCACCATGCGGCTGTGCCCGTACTGGGCCTGGGGATAGGTTGCCAGCACCTGAAGCGCGTCAAACAGGGTTGGGGCACTTTGCCACACCATACCCATGGGCCCCAGCATGTTGACGCGGGTGCCCAGCATCATCCAGAACATCCTCGCCTCTATCGAGGTTTCACTGGGCAGGTGCTTGCGAATTTCGTTCAGGATCTCGAAATCCTGGGTCAGGGAGATCGGGAAGCTGGGGTCGTCGAATGCGATGGCCGGCAGACCAACCCCGCCGAGTATGCTGATTGCGTCGTCGCGCTCGACCTTGAACACATCAAACTGTGGGAGCACACCACCAATCGTTCGCTGCGTGGTCCCGAGGTCGATGGTGGCGACAATCTTTTCAGCGGCCTTGTTATCTCGTTGCGCCATGCTGGCCTAAGTTATCAAAGCAATGGCGCGATCTGCAATCGCCAGGCGGGGGCGACTCCCCTACTATCAGCGAGCATCCAGAAAACCATAAAACCGGAGAACGACCATGGCAGTGGTCCGGGTAGACAGCGGCTCTCTTGCTGGCAGCGAAACGGAGGGCATCCATAGCTTCAAAGGCATTCCTTACGCTGCCCCGATATCGGGCGAAGCGCGCTGGCTGCCGCCCGCTTTGCCAGAGGCGTGGTCGGGCCAACGCGACGCCACACGCTTCGGCAATATCTGCACGCAGGAGAGCCCGCCCAACAAGTGGCTCGCGGGGCCGGCGGGCAAGATCTTCATGGAAACCCTCTGGGTTGATGAGCCGGCCGGTGACGACTGCCTGAACCTCAATGTCTGGACACCCAGCCTCGACCCGGAGGCCAAACTGCCCGTTCTGGTTTGGATTCACGGCGGAGCCTACACCACGGGTTCGGGCTCACTGCCCATCTATGAAGGCCACAACCTCGCCAGGAAAGAGGTTGTTGTGGTTAGCATCAACTATCGACTCGGATTGATGGGCTCGTTCACTGCACCGGGCATGTTCGATGATGATTTCTGTGGCCCCAACCGCGGCTTCCTGGACCAGATGGCAGCACTGCGCTGGGTACAGGACAACATCAGCCAGTTCGGCGGCGACCGTGACAATGTCACGATCTTCGGTGAATCCGCCGGTGGGCAGAGCGTCGCCGCGCTCCTCGCCAGCCCCGCCATGCGCGGCCTGTTCAAGCGCGCTATTGCACAAAGCGGCACGCCGGAAATCGGTTCACCCGTTTCCGCACACGAGCGCTTTGCGCCCGACCTGTTAGCGGCGATCGGTATCAAGCCGGGGGATCGATCCGCCATCGCAGCACTGACTGCTAGAGACACCGTGAGTCACATGGCCGCAGCGAGGAAGCTCATCGCCAAGGGCGGTGAAGAAAAATACGGGGAGCTGGCTTACAACGGCAACATCGGCGTGCAGTACGGCGACGTCTTCCAACCCGTCAGCATCCTTGATTCCCTGGCCCAAGGCGTGGCCAGCGACATTGACCTTATGATCGGCAGCGTCAAGGAAGATGGCCGGCTGTTCCCGCTGGTGATGCCGGGCCCGCAAAGTCTGGCCGCATGGATGTGCATGTTCTATTTCAAGGGACTCATGAAACCCAGGAACGAGCACAAACTGGTCTTTGAGAAATACCGCCAGGCGATGCCGCAGGCTTCAAAAACAGAGGTACGCAACCAGGTCGTCACTGACTGCATGTTCCGTCGCGGCTCAGTCAAGGCGGCGGAGGCACATGCAGCAACGAGTTCGGGACGGACCTGGCTCTACCAGTTCGACTGGGCAACACCGGTAAAGCACGGGGCTATCGGTGCAATTCATGGTATCGACGTGCCTTTTTGTAACCAGAACCTCGAGGCCTTTGCCGCACTTTTAGGGGACATCGAGCCTTTGCGCGAGCTGGCAAACACGGTCAGTGACACCTGGGTGAACTTTGCCCGCCATGGCAAACCCGCGGCCGACCGGCTGCCCGACTGGCACCCGTTTGATGCGCAAGACCGGGCCACCATGGTGTTCAATGACAGGATCGAATTGCGCCACGACGTGGACCCACACCTCCGGGCGATCTGGGACGGCTAGCGACTAACTCTATCTCGTTATTTGTCTCGTTATTTATCTCGTTGTGCCAACGTGGCCTGAATTATCAAAACACTGGCGTGATCTGCAATCGATCACACAGGGGCAGTCCCCTAACATCCCTCATCACTATAAGACGAATCACCAGTTGAGGTGAGCAGTGAGTACCATCGAACACGTCAATGTCGTCCTCGTTGGGGCGGGCATTTCCGGCCTCGGCGTCGCACATCACCTGCTGCAAGAATGTCCGGAAAAAAGCCTCGTTATGCTGGAGGAGAAGGACACCTTCGGTGGCACCTGGGTCACCCATACTTACCCGGGCATCCGCTCCGACAGCGATCTGTACACCTTTGGCTACAAGTTCAAGCCGTGGACAGGCGCGCCTATCGCCAACGCCAAGAGCATCCTTGACTACATGTCGGACGTGATAGCCGACGACGCGCTGCACCAGCACATCCGCTACCAGCACCGCATCACTGGGGCCCACTGGTCCAGCACCGACAAAATCTGGCGACTCGACATCACCCGGGTCGATACCGGTGAAGACCTGCAGCTGAGCTGCGATTTCTTCATCTGGACGGGCGGTTACTACGATCATCACAAGGGTTACACCCCGGACTGGCCCGGGCTGGCCAGTTTCAAGGGCGAAGTCGTCCATCCGCAGACCTGGCCCGAAGACATCGATCTCTCGGGCAAACGCGTGGTGGTTATCGGCTCTGGCGCAACAGCAGCGACGCTGATACCCAACATCGCTGATGACTGCGCGCATGTCACCATGCTGCAACGGTCACCGACCTATTTCTGGACCGACCAGAATCGCAACGAGCTGGCCGACCGCCTGCGCCAACTGCAGATACCCGAGTCCTGGATACACGAAATCGTGCGCCGCGACCTCCTGCAAACGGCGAAAGAAATACAGCATGCAGCAGCAGAATACCCGGAGTACATCAGGGCAGAACTGCTCAAAGGCGTGAGCGAATACGTGGGAGAAGAGCTGACACGCAAGCACTTCACGCCAAGTTATCGCCCCTGGCAGCAGCGCCTGGCCTTCGTGCCGGACGCTGACCTGTTCAGGGCTATCTCCGACGGCCGTGCCAGCATCGTGACGGACCATATCGAGCAAATCACCGAGAGCGGCATCCAGCTGCGCTCCGGCGAGACGCTGGCGGCAGACGTCATTATCACAGCAACAGGCTTTAACGTGCTTGCCATGGGCGGCATCGCTTGCACAACAGACGGCGAGCCACTCAACCCGGTTGATTCCTTCACCTACCGCGGCATCATGCTGTCGGACTTCCCGAACTTCGCGTTCATGTTCGGCTATCTTCGCACCAGTTGGACCATGCGCGTTGATCTCGTGGGGGAATACATTTGCCGCCTGCTCAACCACCTGGATGAGAAACAGGCACGCGTTGTGACGCCGAAGCTGCGGCCCGAAGATGCAGACATGCCCAGGCGACGCTGGATTGCAGAAGAAGAGTTCAACCCTGGCTATATGAATCGCGCGGTTGACCGAATGCCCAGCAGCGGCGACCGCGAGCCCTGGAGTTTCTCGCCGGACTACTACGTGGAAAAGGATCAGCTGCCCACCTTCGATCTCGACGAAGACGCGCTGGTTTACGAATAAGGGCCGTAAGACGTGGACGTTGCCGGCAAAACTATCGTGATCACAGGCGGCGCCTCCGGCATCGGCCGCTCTCTAGCCATCGAGTGCGCGCGGCGCGGTGCCTCCATGGCCCTGGCGGATATCGACGCCGAGGGCGCCGCAGCGGTAATCGAGCGGGTGAGAGATGAGCTAGGGCCCAACGCGCGCTGCACAGCACACCCACTTGACGTTAGCCAGCTTGAAGACTGGCGCACCTTCAAGGATGCAGCGCTCACTGAGCATGGCACCATCGACGGCATCATCAACAATGCGGGCATTACCTTTACCGGCACCGCGCAAGACACCACCTACGCGCAACTCGAGAAAGTCATGTCGATCAACTTCATGGGCATGGTCTATGGCACCCAGGAATTTCTGCCTCTGTTAAAAGCGAGGCCTGAGGGCTTCGTTGCCAATGTTTCCAGCCTGTTCGGCCTGGTACCTATGAAACAGCAGTCCGCGTACTGCGCCTCCAAGTTTGCCATTCGCGCTTATACCGAGGTGCTGGCCCAGGAGATGAAGGACTCCAGCGTGCTGGTAGCCTCCGTCCACCCGGGCCACATAGGGACCAATATCATTAAGAACGCCCGGGCGCAGGGTAACGTGGCGAACACTTCCCTGTCAGAGCAAGAGCAGGAGTTGTTCGCCCAGGCGTTCAAGGCCTTGGGCCTGGCGCCCGGACGGGCAGCCGAAATCATCCTGGACGGGCTGAAGAAGAAACGCAGCAAAATCGTTGTTGGCAAGGACGCCGTGCGCGGTGACATCCTGAGCAGGCTGTTTCCGAGGCCGTTCATCAACGCAATAAATCGGGCAGAGGTCTAGGATTGGTGCAATGTCGCAAGTAACGCTGAAAAAAATGGTCATCAATAACGTGGTCGGCAACGTGCTCGGACACGCGGGCATCACCTACTGGGTAAAACACGAAATCGAGGCGATACCGGCCGGCGGTGTCCAGGGTTGGGTCGCGGACTTCTTGACCACGGGCTTCATGTTCCCCGCCATCCTGTTTGTGATCATGTTCTTTGTGTTCCGCAGCGCCAATACCAAAAACAACCTCGTCATCGAAGAGCTCGACGAGTCTGCGCTCTTGGACAAGTTGCCCGACAACGGCTGGACGGCCTGTCTCTGGGTCGGTTTGGCAGGCATGGTCACTGTCGCCCTGCCACTCGCCGTTTTCCTGTCATTCTCTGGCCTGCAGCCACTTAGTCCGCTCAGCGTTTCGCTGCTGAAGGGCAGCTGGGCCGGGGTCATCGCGGCCATTTCCGTCTATGCCGCCTACTACCTCATTACAACGCGCGGCCTGACCAGCAGGACCTAGACATGCTACCAAGCACACATCCTCAAACGATCGCGTTTCTCTTTCGTAACGTCGCTGCTCGCTGCGGCAGCCGGGAAGCGCTGGTCGCTGACAATGCACGGCTCTCTTACGCAGACCTCGATGCTCGCACAGATCGGCTTGCCCGTGAGCTGCAACAGCAGGGCGTCGATAAGCAAACAACCCTGGGCGTACTATTACTCGATGGTCTCGCCATGGTGGAATTGACCATTGCATCGGCCAAGCTCGGCGCGACCTTGCTGGCGATCAACTGGCGCCTCGCACCGGGAGAGTTGAGCTACATTCTCGAAGATTCGGCACCCGACCTGTGCTTCGTATCGGACTGCTTTGTCGATCTTTTCGAGCAGGCCGGCGGCACTGATCCGCGCATTGTAGAGACCGGCAATCCGGCAGGCGCAATCGCCGCACTGGAGGGCCTCCCCGCAGGAGAACTTCCCGCGACAGAGGTTGAGATTCAGCCCCTGGACCGCTGGTACATGCTCTATACCAGCGGCACCACCGGGCGGCCGAAAGGCTGCCAGCACAACCAGCGGGGCTATTTCACCAACGTGCTGGCCTGGCTATCCCAGCTCGGCATCACGGAACATGACTGCCTCATGTGCATTAACCCGCTGTTCCATGTACACGGTTTTGCACAGCTGCTTTGCGGCCTGGTTGCGGGGGCCAAGATTGTCATCCCACCGCGCGATATCGACGCTGAGGGCATGCTGCGACTCACCAGCGAGGAAGGCATCACGGTGCAAGCGATGTGGCAGAACGTGGTGGAAATCGGCACTCTGCAGGCCCAGTTACAGCTACCCCTGAAACTCCGCTTGCTGATCGCACCGGGCGGCGCGTTGCCACCCGAATTTATCGAACAGTTGTTGGCGATGCCGGGCATGGACATGCGCTTCATCTACGGCCAGACAGAGGCCGGCTGCTGGGTCAGCATGCTGGGCCCCGCCGACCAGATCGCTCGCCCGAAGTCCTGTGGCAAGGCCATGCCGCACATGGCGACGCGCATCGTGGACGACGAGGGCAATGATCTGCCACAGGGTGAGATCGGTGAACTGCTGGTCAAGGGTGAAGGCATTACCTTTGGCTATCACAACCTGCCCGAGGCGACCGCCGAAACCATCGTCGATGGCTGGCTGCATACGGGAGACCTCTTCAGGGAGGACGAGGACGGCTTCCTCTACATCACCGGCAGGAAGAAAGAGCTGATCAAGAGCGGCGGTGAGAACGTCTACCCGGTCGAGGTCGATGCAGTACTGGTGCAGCACCCGGAGATACTCGACGCAGCAGTTGTCGGGGTGCCTGACGAACGCTGGGGTGAAGCAGTGAAGGCCTTTGTCGTTGCAGCACCCGGCACTTCACCCAGCCGCGAATCTCTTGTCGCCTTCTGCCGAGAGCACATCGCTGGCTTCAAGCGCCCGCGCTATATCGAGTTTGTCGATGAGATACCCCGTGACTTCAACCTGAAAATTCAGCGCAAAAAACTGTCCGAACGAGAGACCACCGCTGATCAGGCGGTTGACTGACAACGCATCAGTAAGCCAGCAAGGGGTGCTTGAGTTCGCCCACAATCAGCGGAGACAGGTCGAGAGCCTCGTCTTCCGGATAAAGCGTATTGACGGTCAGGTGCGGCGCTGAGACATAGGCATTAGGCCCCATGGCCCCCACGGTCTGGCTAACGCTGAAGAAGCTGTGTGCCCTGCCCTGAAATTCAAACTGCACCCGGTAGCTCGCCATGGGCTCCAGCCGCGCGCCCCGCTGACGCCAGTCCTGCGGCACGTTGGGTGTGGCGAGAAGTCGATCAAGTAAGGCCTGGCCCTCCTCACTACCGCTCATCAGCACGCCCTGAGACAGGGACATCAAGACAACCGAGAGCGTGTCCTGCCAGCGATCCATCATGTCGGCAGGGACCTTGCGGGAAAACAGAAAATCGAAGTGATTGCTGACAGCGTTCAGGCTATCTTCTGTGATCGTGGACCGGTAAAAGCCCACCCAGCCACGGTTCACCATAAGGATGTTGCTGGCACCGTCCATCAGGATCGACGGATAAGGATCAAGTGCACGTAGTGTCAGGGTCATGGCCTTGCGTAGCCATCTGAGCCGCGGCGAAAAGAAGTCGACGCCAGTGACGTGCGGATTGAAACCCGCGGCCATTAGCAGGTTATTGCTATCGCGCTCGCCAAGCGCAAACACCCGGGTAATGCCTTCAACCATCACCTTGCTAGGGTGCACGTGGCCATTCTCAAGGCGACTGATGTGACGCGCAGTCGAATCCAGACGGTGGGCCAACTCTTCCTGGCTCAGTCCGCGAATTCCGCGCCAGAACTTGAGCAATCGCCCGAAGGGTGGAGCACTGTCCATGCGTGTCTTGAGCGTCGGCTTTCTACTTGAGAGGGTTGCTTATTGTACAACTCGGTGCCGTGAGCGAACACATCTGCTCAATTGCCAACGGCGAGCTCTCAGGCAGGATATTGCTGGTTACAAAGGCGGGACAAGACGGTGGCCTGGATGACCTGGAGCGACTGCGCAAAGGCAACGCTGCAAGCCCTGGGCGTGGAACCCCAGGCTAGGCTGCGCTGATGCGTTCTATCAGAACAGCCATCCCCTGCCCTGCCCCGAGGCACATCGACAGCACCGCGAAGCGACCGCCGCTGTCGTGGAGGTGATCTATGGCAGTTAGCGCCATACGCACGCCGGTGGCGCCCGGCGGGTGCCCGATGGAAATGCCGCCGCCATAGAGATTACAGCGCTCTCGCGGGATACCCAGTTCCATCTCAGTGTGCAAATTAACCACTGCGAAGGCCTCGTTGACCTCAAAGTAATCGATGTCATCCACCGTTAGATCGCGGCGCTCGAGCAGGCGTGATATCGCCGGCACCGGGCCACAGCCCATGATGCGCGGCGGCACGCCCACGACCTCCCAGTCCAGCAGACGTGCTCGCGCCTCGAGCCCAGCTTCCAACGCGCTGTCGTGTTTTGCCACTACGACAAACGCCGCGCCATCGGTCATGCCGCTTGAGTTTCCAGCTGTCACACGGCCATCCTCACGAAAGGCGGGACGCAGTTTAGCCAGCTTTTCCAGTGTGGTCTGCGGCCTGGGAAATTCATCCTCCGCAAACAGACGTGTACCGCGTTTCTCCGGCACCTCTATTGGCGCAATCTGGCGTGCGAGAAAGCCTGACGCCATGGCCCCTGCCGCGCGCTCCTGGCTGCACAGCGCATATCTATCCATCGCCTCGCGCTGGTAGCCAAAGTCGTCCGCCAGATTTTCCGCTGTGCCACCCATCAGTGTCAGGTCGAAGGGATCCCGGTAGGCGTAGTCGATCGTGTCTACCACTGCGCTGTTACCGCGCTTGATTCCCCAACGGCTGTCAGTCAATGCATAGGGCGCGCGGGACGTATTCTCGTAACCGCCCGCCAGGGCAATAGCGCTGTGTCCGGTCATTATCTGTTCCGCCGCTGACACCATGGCCTGCGTGCCGGAGCCACAGGCGCGTGAGACATTCAGGGCGCAACTGTCTTCGCGCATACCGCTGCCGAGCGCGATCACGCGGCTGGCAAAGTAGCCGCCCTGGTCAACGGGCACCACGTTGCCGCAGACGAGGTGGTCGACCCGCTCGGCGGCCAGGCCATTGGCCGCCAGCGTCGCTTTAGCCGCATGGATGCCAAGGTCTGTCCCGCTTACACCAGCCAGTGACTTGCCGAAATCGCCAAAGGGTGTGCGGCGACCCTGGCACAGCACAATATCCTCAGCCATCGCTGTTCCTCCCGGGTGCCAGCAGCTGCGCCACGGCCTGCTGAAGCTCCAAATCACCGCTCGCAAGCGCCGTGAGCAGCGCTGCTGTCGCGGGCGTTTGATCGCCCAGCACCTGGCGCTTAATGGTTTCCGCCGCTTCCTGCGCGAGCAGCCGACGCGTGCGTTCCTCGAGTCGCTGCGCCCTGCCCTTGGCGTACTTCATCGCCGAACAGGTCTGGATGGCATCCAGCAATTCACCGATTCCCGTACCCTCAGTCGCCACCGTGCTGACAATCTGAACCGCCTGCGCACTCTTTTCGCGCAGCTGCAACATGGCTTTCAGCTGCCGCGCCGTTTTGTCTGCCAGCGGCGAGTCCGCCTTGTTCACCACCAGCACATCGGCAATTTCCAGGATGCCCGCCTTGATCGCCTGCACGTCATCGCCAAGACCAGGCGCATTGAGTACGACCTTGATATCTGCCACCTCGGCAACCTCGGTCTCGGACTGCCCGGCACCCACGGTCTCCAGCACGATGAGGTCCCAGCCCGCCGCGTCAATCAGGTCGATTATGCGCGCGATACTGGCAGACAGGCCCCCCAGATGGCCCCGAGCTGCTACGGAGCGAATAAAGACACCCGGATCGTCGGTGTGCTTGCCCATCCGGGTGCGGTCTCCCAGCACCGAACCACCGGTAATCGGGCTGGATGGGTCCACGGCGACCACGGCCACGCGCTTATCGTTCTGGCGCAGTTCGGTAATCAGCGCGCTGATCAGGGTAGACTTGCCCGCGCCGGGCGGGCCGGTAATACCCACCACCTCCGCATTACCCAAGCGCGCACGCAGCGACTGGTGCAGTTGCCGGCCCAGTTCGTCCTGGCTGTCGACCAGGCTGATGGCGCGGGCCAGGGCTGCCACGTCGCCATCTTTCAGACGCTCGCAGAGTCGCTTGAGGGGGGCTGGCACGCTTGTCACGGGCTCACCATCAAAGATCGATCAGGCAACGATTAACGGCTGACCGAAGCCGAGCTCTTCGCGCAGGCAGGCGATGATCTCGCCGTGGCTGGCCCCGACTTCGGCCGCCTCGATCACCCGTGCGAACACGTTTTCGCCCTCGTCATGGGCGGCGCGAACCAGGCCCTCGATGGCTGCGTTTACCGCCTTCTGGCTTCGTGCTGCCTTAAACGCCTTGAAGTTTTCTACATGAGCCTTTATCGCTTCCGGATCTGGCCGGCTGGTCGGCACTTCCAGCGCGCTCTCATCGTCGTCCTGGTAGCAATTGACGCCGATGATCTTCTCCTGGCCGGATTCCACACGCTCTTGCCAGGCGAGGGCCGAATCGCCCAAAAGGGTCTGCACCAGACCGGCCTCAACCGCCTTGTACATACCGCCGGCCGCATCGATCTGAGCCATGACCTTCAGAATCTCTTCTTCCATCTGATCCGTCAGACGTTCGATATAGTAGGAGCCGCCCAGCGGATCGATCACGTCACACAGGTGCGCTTCCTCCCGCAAGATATTCTGCGTAGCGACGGCGATTCTCGCGCTGTCGTCCGTCGGGCAGGTAATCGCTTCGTCATAGGCATCAGTGTGCATGGACTGCAGCCCGCCGAAGATACCCGCCATCGCCTGCACGGTGACACGAGCGATATTGTTCAAGGGCTGCTGTGCGGTTAGGTCGACGCCTGAGGTTTGGCCATGGAACTTGAAACGCCACGACTTCGGATCCTTCGCGCCAAGCCGATCCCGGGTAATCTGTGCCCAGATGCGTCGCGCAGCGCGAAACTTGGCTACCTCTTCAAAAAAGCTGATCGAAATATCGAAGAAGAAGGTGAAGCGCGGCAGGATGTCATCCGGATTCATGCCGCGCGCCATGCAGTCCTCGGCATACTGGATGGCGCTGGAGAAAGTCAGTGCGATTGTCTCCGCCGGTGTCGCTCCCGCCTGCTGCATATGCTGGCCTACGATGGACATGGGGTTCCAGTTCGGCACATGCTCGCGGCAAAAGGCAATATGATCGACCAGCACGCGTCGTGAGCCTGGCAATGACAGGCGGTAGAACATGTGGTTTGCCACGAAATGCGAGATGTAATCGCTCTGGTTTGAGGTGCCGGTGATCTTGTCCCAGCTGATGCCACGACGACGCGCTACGCCAAGCACAAAGGCCAGCAGCGTGAAAGGCGTCGGATCATTCATCGCCGTAGAAATCGAGTCGATAGGCACGCCCTCGAGGGCTGTTTCCATGTGATCCACATTGTTGACCACGGTTCCACAGGTGCCGAGCAGGGGCAGCGGCACCTCGTCGCAGTCGACACCGCGAAAACCCGAGTTACAGGGCAGCAGGCTGATGGCGTCGGCGCCGAGGTCCAGCAAGGCGCGCACCCGGGCATTATAATCCGCTGGCGTGCCCAGGCCGATCAGCTGGCGCTGGGTCCAGGTGCGGCCGCGATGCATGGTCGGATAAATGCCGCGCGTATAGGGGAACTGGCCCGGATAGCCGAGCTTCTCCAGGTAGTCTGCCGGGACCTGTTGCGGGCCGTACAGTGGCTCCACCTCGATGTTGGACCGGTTACGAATGATCCGGCTTTGATCACCGATCTGGGATCGGTAAGCATCTTTCCAGGCAAGCCAGGCCTGGTCCTGGGGTTGCAAGTCGTCACGGTGATCTCCGCCCATAGCCTCAAGCCTCCTCGACCAGCGCCTGGCGCTTGGCCTGCTGCGTGCGGGCACTCAGAGCCCTGGCACAGTCGACAATTTCATCGCGCTGCGAACCCGGGCCGAAAATCGCCCGCACGCCTGCCTCTTCCAGCATCGGACGCTCTTGCTCGGGAATGATGCCGCCCACAAAGACAGCAACCTCGCCCAGCCCCGCCTCGCGCAGGGCTTGCATCATCTCAGGGATAATCAGGTGGTCCGTCGCCAGGGAACTCACGCCAATCAGGTCCACGTCCTCCTGCAGAGCCAACTGCACCACCGAGTCAATTTGCTGCCAGGGCGGCGTATAAATCACTTCCATACCCGCGTCGCGCAAGTAGGCCGCAACGATGCGACTGCCGCGATCGTGGCCGTCAAGCCCAATTTTGGTGATCAGGACTCGGCCGGGACTGCCGCTCGTGTCACTCATCGCGCTCACCTCTTCATCCTTAACCTAACAATTGTTTGTTTTTTAAATTAGTGGAATACTGAGCGCCAGTCAAGCACTCTATGTACTCCACCCAGGCCACGAGCAGCAGTTTGAAGCAATGACAGGTGCCACCGCGAAAACGAAAGCCTCCCGAGCGCATAACCGACTGAAGGCCGTGCTGGACGCGGGCGCGATGCTGTTTGCGACCAAGGGCTACAAGGCCACGACCATGCGTGACATTGCCTCGGCGGCCGGCATGCTTCCCGGGTCGCTGTACTACCACTTCGCGTCGAAGCAGGACCTACTGCTGGCGGTTTACCAACAGGCGGTTGACGAGATTCGGACGCGCACGGAGGCGGCAGCTGCGGCAGAAGCCGAGCCCTGGTCGCGCTTGGAGGCAGCGGTGGTTAGCCACGTAGAGACCATTCTTGACGAGAGCAACTACGCCAAGGTCATGATAGGTGTTGTACCGCTAGATGCGCCGGATATCGCCGACGAACTGACTGCGCTGCGCGACGGCTACGAGCGCAGCTTCAAGACTCTGATTGCAGCACTGCCGCTGGATAGCAAGACCGACAAAAAGCTCTTGAGGCTAACCTTGATTGGTGCGATCAATGCCTCGCAACTGTGGTATCGGCCCGGCCGCTATTCACCCGCTCGGATTGGCCGCGAGGTTGTGCGCATGCTGCGCGAACCCCTGGGCTAGATTTCAGCTCGCGCTACCGAGAACATAGCGGTCATAAAAGGCGCCGAAATTGTCGTAGGTAAAGGCCAGCGCTCGCTGGCTGATCGGGGCCTGCCCCGCCAGCATTTCAAAGGCGTGATAGCAACCCTCGTACTCCTCGTAGGCGACCTCGACTCCCGCCCCGCGCAGGGCTTCGACGTAGGCACCGGTCTCCCAGTAAAAAGGCTCCATGGTGCCAACGAAGGTAATGGTCGGCGGAAACCCCTGGTAATCCGTATTCCGCGCGGGCGCAGCATAGGCGGGAATCTCCTGGCCCGACGCGATGAGCTCAGCAAGATACGCCGACCAACCCAGCCTGTTCATGCGCGTATCCCATACCGGCGTTGCAATATACCTCGCCGGATCTGAGGGCTGGGTGTCGTCAATCATGGGGTAAATCGGCATCTGGAAGGCGATGTCGATCTCCTGCGTATCACGAGCTTTCAGCGTGACTGCCGCCGTCAAGCCGCCGCCTGCGCTGTGGCCAGCCACCATGAAACGATCGGGATAGATGTTCAGCTCAGCGGCATGCTCCTTCGCCCACATCAGGGTATCGCAGCAGTCGTCGAAACCTGCCGGATAAGGCCGAGTGAAGGACTTACGATAGTCAGGCGCAATAACCACACAGGGGCGAGTCTCAAGGAAGCGCTGAATAATCTCCTTCGACTGCTCGGGGTCGCCCATGATGTAACCACCCCCGTGGATGTACACGAGACACGGCAGCGTGTCGTCGTGATTCTCCGGACGAAATACCAGCAAGCGAATGTCGTGCTCGTCGTCACTGCTGCGGATATGGCGCTCCTGTACCACAAGGCCATCGAGGTTTACCGGCTTGCGAAACCGCGCACCGAGCCAGTTCGTTAGCTTGATCGCCCACTTCCGCCCTAGCACCGCCGGCACGAAAGACAGCGCGGTGTGCGTCGACTGCAAGTCAGCGTCGAGCATTGATTTTGTCACTTTCATCGACAGGCCTCTTTTTGCTGCCGCTAATGTAGCAGGAATAGCGAGTGGCGACTTGACCTGTCAGGTCATGGGCCACTGCCACGCCAGTCGCCAGAATACGGTACCTACGTTCTGAGCAAGAGGGACTGATGATGAGCACACTGGAGCAATTCCGCCTGGAAACCCGTGCCTGGCTGGAAGACAACTGTCCGCCGAGCATGCGGACACCCATCAAGCCCGGTGAAGAAGTCTGGGGGGGGCGCAACGCAGCCTTTCACAACCCGGAATCAAAGCTCTGGCTGGAACGCATGGCCGCAAAGGGTTGGACCGCCCCAACCTGGCCAAGCGAATACGGCGGTGGCGGTTTGAACAAAGCCGAGGCCGGCGTCCTCAGCGAAGAACTCAAGCGCATAAACGCGCGCACGCCGCTGGTCAGCTTCGGCCTGTGGATGATCGGCCCGGTCCTCTTGGAATTCGGCACGGAAGCCCAGCGACAGGAACACTTACCCAGTATTATCAACGGTGAAATCTGGTGGTGTCAGGGATATTCAGAGCCCGGCGCCGGCTCCGACCTCGCTGGACTGCAAACCCGGGCAGAGGATAAGGGTGATCACTTCATCGTCAACGGCCAGAAAGTGTGGACCTCCCATGCTGACCAGGCCGACTGGATTTACGTCCTGGTGCGCACCAACACCGAGGTCAAGCACGCCGGCATCACCATGCTGATCGTCGATATGGAGACGCCGGGCATCTCTACCAGCCCGATCAAACTTATCTCTGGCAGCTCCCCCTTCTGCGAGACCTTCTTTGACAACGTGCGCGTACCCAAAGACGCTGTCGTTGGCGAGATCAATGGCGGCTGGGCCGTCTCCAACCGCCTGCTGCAATTCGAGCGCGAAAACATTTCCGCCGATGCCTTCGCGGCAGAGAAGCCCATCGACCTTGGCGAACTGACAAAAACCTACCTCGGCGCCAGGGGCACTGAGATTGCAGACCCGGTCGCTCGTGATCAACTCGCTCGCCTGCGCATGCGCGAGCAGAGCCTGCAGCTCACTATCAAGCGGATCATGGATGAAGCCGAAGCCGGCAGTTCCACCGGGGCCGTCTCCTCCATCATCAAGTTCCTTGGAGCGGAGCTAAACAAGGACCGCTACGAGTACTTCCTCGACATCATGGGCCAGCAGGCGCTCGGCTGGGAGGGCGAGGGCTTCAGCGAGTCGGAGCTCATGACCTGCCGGGAGTGGCTGCGCTCCAAAGCCAATTCCATCGAGGGCGGCACCACCGAAATCAACCTCAACGTGGTCGCCAAGCGCGTCCTAGGACTTAAGTGAGGAGTTAGCGATATGTCGAATATATTGAGCGAAGAACAGGTCATGCTGCGTGACATGGCAAAGAGCTTCTTTGCCGAGAAAGCACCCGTCAGCCTGCATCGCGAGCTGCGCCACAACACCGATAGCCAGGGATTCAGCGCCGCGCTTTGGCAGGAAATGCTGGCTATGGGCTGGGCAGGAATCGACGTGGGAGAGGCCTACGATGGTCTTGGCTTTGGCTTCCGCGGCCTCGGCATAGTCATGGAAGAAGCCGGCCGGACGCTGGCCGCCTCACCCCTGCTATCGACAGTGGTACTCGGTGCCGGCGCAATACAGCTGGGGGGCAGTGACGCGCAAAAGCAGGCACTTCTGCCCGAAGTCGTCGCCGGCAACTTGCTTCTGGCAATGGCTATCGACGAGGGCGCACATCATGACCCGGGTCAGACGTGTTTAGCCGCCATGCCTGAGGGTGACAGCTTTGTGCTGAACGGCAGCAAGGACTTTGTCATTGACGGCAACATCGCCGACAAGCTTGTTGTTGCCGCCCGCACCTCGGGCGACGCGGGCAGCACCGCCGGTCTAACGCTTTTCCTGGTCGATGCCGATGCCGAGGGCCTGACGGTGCACGCTCGCAAAATGGTCGACAGTCATAACACCGCGACCCTGCAATTCAGCCATGTCATGGTCAGCGGCAGCGACGTCCTCGGCCAGATCGATGCCGGCGCCGAGGTGCTGGAAGCCACCCTCGACCGCGGCCGCATCGCGCTGGCAGCGGAGATGCTCGGCGCCATGCAGCAGGCCTTTGAAAACATTCTCGACTACCTTAAAGAGCGCAAGCAGTTCGGCACCACCATCGGCTCATTCCAGGCGCTGCAGCATCGTGCGGCTATGATGTTCAGCGACATTGAGCAGTGCAAGTCCGTGGTCTACGAGGCCCTCGGCGCCGCGGAAGACAGTCGCGATGACCTGCCACAGCTGGCCAGCATGGCCAAGGCCATGGTCAACCATGCCTATCACAACATCTCTTCCGAGGGCATCCAGATGTTTGGCGGCATGGGCATGACCGATGAATGCGATATGGGCTTTTATCTAAAGCGGGCGCGGGTCGCGGAACAGAGCCTTGGCTCAGCCAGCTACCACCAGTCTCGCTTTGCCACGCTGAATGGTTTTTAGCGCCGAAATGAGAACGCCCTTAAGCTACCAAAGGCAGGCCTACGCGACGCCTCCCTTCATTGGTTTTCAGCGAGAATTCCTGGCCGAGGAACTCATCCCCGGCCCGAAGGTAGAGATATTCGATAGCCCTGGCCACCCAGGCGGCGGGTATATGATCATCCGGGTCAAGCCGGCTCACGGGGTTAATACCGCTTGAGCGGATAGCCGTTTGCATCTCAGTAGCAACCGTACCGGGGCTAAGCCCCATAATACGAATCCCCGCGTCGCCATACTCTTTATGGCCGCAGCGAGTTAGCGCAAGCACCCCCGCTTTGCTCGCGCAGTAGTGACTCCAGCCCTCCAACGCGCTGGTGGCAGCACCGGAACTGATGTTGATGATAGTGCCTGAACCCTTGGTGAGCATGCCGGGTACGGCCGCTCGCAGGCCTTGGTATACGCCCTTCAGATTGACATCGATGGCTCGGCTCCAATCGGCAGGGAGGCTATTTTCAATGCGACAGATCGGCTCAATCAGACCCGCATTGTTGACAAGCAGGTCGAGCGACCCGAACGCATCGACAGTCGCACTTACCGCGCACTCAAGGTCCTGGTAAACAGCTGCATCACCGCACAAAGCAATGGCACCATGCCCGCCAACGGTAAGCTCGTTCGCCAGATCATTCAGACGGTCAGCGCTGCGAGCGAACAGTCCAACGTTCATACCGAGGCTGCTTAAGTGGCGCGTAATCGCCTCGCCAATGCCTCGGCTGCCACCCGTAACCAACACCGTCCTGTTCTCCATTGCCATGGCTTCCCTCCTTTTGGCTGAAGCTGAGCTTCATTGATCTCGTCGCTGATGTCGTGAGTCGCCATAATGGCTCATGCGATAAAGTCGATAAACAGCTTGATATTCATTACATTAATGCTGATATTGCATTAATGGATACACACCTGTTCGACACATTTATCGCGGTCCAACGGGCCGGGGGCTTTGCCGCGGCAGCCCGCGAAATGCATAGAGACCCCTCAGCCATCTCGCGGTCAATAGCCCAACTCGAGAGCGAACTGGGTGTCAGACTTTTCCACAGGACCACGCGCCAACTGGCACTCACCGCTGGCGGCCATGAGTTTTTGCAGCGTATTGTTCCAATCGTAGACGAGCTCGAACGGGCGCGGGATGCGCTCCTCATGGCCAACAGCCAACCAAGAGGAAGCCTGAAAATCAGCGTATCCGTCGCCTTCGGAACCGTCTGCATCCTGCCGCACTTGCAGGCTTTTCGGGCGCAATTCCCCGCGATCGATCTTGCGCTCGACATGACAGATCGAAACGTCGACATGGTCGATGAAGGCATCGATATCGCGATCCGCCTCACCCCCGTATTCGACGCGGACGTCGTGGGCGTCAAATTGATGGATACACGCTACCGGGTAGTGGCCAGCCCGGCCTACCTGGACGGCGCAGCCGCGATCCAGAAGCCATCGGATATCGCCAAACACCGGCCGCTGTGTTCCGACCTGCCGGGCTATCGTTCACGCTGGCTTTTCAAAACCGCTCGAGGCCGCAAGACAGAGGTGGCTATCACACCGGGCATCGTGATCTCAAACGCGCTGGGCCTGCGCGAAGCAGCGCTGAACGGACTCGGTCCCGCCCTGCTGGCAGACTGGCTTGTAGACGCACTCATCGCCGAAGGCAAGCTTATCGACCTGTTCCCCGGGCTTAGTGTCACGGCTACGAGCTTCGATACCGGCGCCTGGTTGTTGTACCCCGAGCGCGCTTTTTTACCCGAAAGAACACGGGTGGCAGTTGCCTACCTGCGCAGCTGTTTTTAGCAGCCTCGCACAATGCCTGCGCTGAGCAACGCGCTAATCTGCGTATCATTGAGCCCAGCCTCGCGCATCACGTCCACGCTGTGCTCACCCTCCTGGGGCAGGTCACGGCGCAGGCCAAACTTCTCCCCACCCATTTCGATCGGCAGCGCCGGCAGCTGGGTCTGCTCACCGGCATGCTCGCCGCCGACGACGGTGACTGGCAGCAGCGCGCCCGACGCCTTCAGGTGTGGGTCCTCAAACAGATCGGCCGGCCGATTGATGGGTGCAAAGGGCATCCCGGCGCGGTCGAGACGCTCCAGCAGCTCCGCCTTATCCATGGCGGCAAACAGTGTCTGGACAATCGGGATGACGCGGTCACGCTGCTTAACCCGCTCGTTGTTGCTCGCCAGGGTCTCATCCGCTGCCAGATCGTCGAAACCGAACTCCTCGCAAAAGCTCTTCCACAAGGTATCGCTGACCACGCCAACAAAAACGCGTTCACCGTCACGGGTTTCGAAGATGTCATAAACCGACCAGGCGGAACGGCGCACCGACATCGGCGGCGGCGCCTCGCCCAGGGCTGCCTGCTGGGCCATATGCTGGCCAACGAGAAACGCGGTCGTTTCGAATAGCGAACTGGTCACGTGGTCACCGTGCCCCGTGCGCTGGCGCCGCTGTAGCGCCGCAAGAATACCGATCACGCCGAACATGCCGCCAGTGATATCGACGACTGAGGAGCCCGCTCGCATGGGTCGATCAGGCAGGCCGGTCATATAGGCCAGCCCCCCCATCATCTGTGCGACTTCATCGAGGGCGGTTCGATGCCCGTAGGGCCCGGAAAGGAAGCCTTTCAAGGAACAGTACACCAGGCCCGGGTTAGCCTTGCTCAGCTGGGCGTAAGCAAATCCCAGCTTGTCCATCGCACCTGGTCGGAAATTCTCGATGAGCACATCCGCGTCATTGATCAAGGTCAGCGCCAGCGCCTTGCCCTGCTCCGACTTGAGATCGGCGCACAGGCTCTTTTTGTTGCGGTTATACATGGTGAAATAACCGCCACCGGAGCCCTTGAGGCGGCGCGTATTGTCGCCCTTCAGTGGCTCTACCTTGAGCACCTCTGCCCCCAGGTCTGCGAGAATCAGGCCCACCGTCGGACCCATCACCATATGGGTGAACTCAACAACCTTGATGCCATCCAGTGGTAGCGAGGCTTTATCCATGACCAGCGTGTTCCAAACGATTGCGGGGAAGGCGCCTGTATCGGTATCAACGCGCCTCTATATTTGTTATTATGATATATCATTAATACATTTAAAGCGACCAGCATATGGGCACAGGCATCGACATCGAGATCAGCGAGGTTGGCCCGCGAGACGGCCTGCAAAGCTTGAAGCAGATCATGCCCACAGAGGCGAAAAAAGCCTGGATCAGGGCCCAGTTCGAGGCGGGCACGCCAGAGATAGAAGTTGCGTCCTTCGTTTCACCCAGGCTCTTGCCGCAGATGGCCGACGCTGCCGAGGTCACGCGCTACGCGACCAGCATTGCGGGATTGACGGTCGCGGTACTGGTGCCCAACTTGCGCGGCCTCGAAGGCGCGGTTGCCAGCGGCGCACACAAGGTATCTATTCCCTTTTCCATGAGCGAAACCCACTCGATCAAGAATGTGAAGAAAAATCACGCACAGATGAAAGCCGAGGTGCAGCGCTGTCTGGACTTCCTTTCCACCCAACCTGCCGACCGCCGGCCAAAATTTGAGGTCGGTCTCGCTACGGCCTTTGGCTGCACCCTGGAAGGCGCAGTGCCCGAGGCCTTTGTCATCCGTATGGCCGCTGAGCTGGTCACGATGGGGGTCGATGAAGTCGGACTGTCTGACACCACCGGCTACGGCAATCCGGCTCAGCTCAAGCGCCTGGCCGAAGGTATCTGGGCGGCCTGCGGCCGCGACAAGCTCAATGGCGTGCACCTGCACAATACGCGAGGCCAGGGCCTCGCCAACGCCCTGATGGCGGTTGAGCTCGGCATCACCACCATTGACGCCTCGCTCGGCGGTATCGGCGGCTGCCCTTTCGCACCGGGCGCCAGCGGCAATATCGTTACCGAAGATCTAGTGTTCCTGCTGGAGAGCATGGGACTCAATACGGGCATCGACCTTCAGGCCTTGTTCAGCGTGCGCGAACAGGTCCAGGCAGCCCTCCCGGGTGCGGAGCTATACGGGTTTACGCCCAGCGCAGGGCTACCACTCACCTACCCGGCTAATGCAGCTGCAGGCTAGCACCCAAGGCTCTCATTTGGTCTAGACTGGTTCCAGTATCGCTGCGTATACCCAGTGATAATTGAGCCAAGGAGGCCGCTGCATGAGCAAAAAAATCAAGATCATCGTACCGATCCCCATGGACGCCGCCGGCGTCGACAACCGCGCCTCGCAGCTCCCCGCCGAGCGCATCCGCGAGGGCTTCGAGGTCGAATTCGTCGCCGTCAGCTGGGGCGCGGCCCTCGGCGACAGCTACTACGACACCATGCTCATGGATATGAGCGTGTTCGAGGCAGGCCTCAAGGCCGAGGAAGAGGGTTTCGATGCTGTATGCATCGATACGGTCAGCGATTCCGGCATGTACGCCCTGCGTTCGCGGCTGAACATACCGGTCATTGGCCCGGGCCAGGCCGCCTTTCACGCCGCCTGCATGCTGGGGCACAAGTTTTCCGTCATCACCATGTGGGATGAGTGGTACCACCTCTACAAGAAAATTCTCAGCGAGTACAAGCTCGAATCGCGCTGCGCTTCGCTACGCTCCATCAAGACGCGGCCGGATCTTGAAGAGCTGCTGGAAGGCAAGGAAGAAGTGATTTTCAAAAAGCTGGAGGAGGAAAGCCTTCGCGCTATCAACGAAGACGGCGCCGACGTGATCGTGCTTGGCTCCACCACCATGCACCAGTCTCATGGCTACCTGGAATCCGTGCTACCGGTACCGGTCATCAATCCGGGGCAGATTTCCTACAAGCTCTGTGAAGTCTTCCTCGAGCTCGGACTCACCCACAGCAAGCGGGCCTTTCCCACACCCGAGATGCCCAACGACGAGGGCATCCTGAGCCGAGGCGGCTGAATCCACTTTTCATCAACGACATAACACGCAGCAAGGAGCTGGCAATGGCTGAAATCAATTACGAGTATTACGTCGATATCGTCACCAAGCGCTATTTCGACGGTGTCGACAACTACGACCTGGGCAAGGTGCTGGACTGCTTCCATGAGGACGCGGTGCTGACAGAGGTGACATCCATGACCGTGCACGAGGGCCGCGAGGCGGGTATTCGCGCGATGTTTGAGGGGCTGTTCGACGCCCACAGCCGCATCTGGCACGGCAATTTCGTGCACACAGTCGACACCGAGGGCGAGGCAATCTGCTCGCAGTTCTCGGTGGAGGTCACGCCCAAGGGTCAGGACAATGAGCTGCGCTATGAGAACTGCAACCGCTTCTACCTGAAGGACGGCAAGTTCACCCGCGTTTTCGTGTACATGAGCGGTGAAAACCTGCTCAAGTGAGCCCGTTCGCAAAGGATTGAAGGAGACAAGCTATGCAATACCAATCATCCCTGGATCGCGAAGGCCTCATCGACCTCGCACTCAACCAGTATTTCGGCAACGTGGATAAGAAGGAGCTGGGCGCGGTACTCGACTGCTTCCACGACAACGCCATGATCACCGTGCAGACTGCCTTTACCACCCACGACGGCAAAGCCAATATCGAGCGCATGTTCGTGGACTTCATGGGCGCCTGGGAGACCATCGTGCACAAGGACTTCACCTGCACGGTGGACGAGAAAAACGGGCGCATCACCGCCAACTTTGTCGCGGAGTTGGTCGATGCAGAGGGCAACACGACCGTATTACACAACACCAACTTCTGGCGTATTCGCGGTGACAAGTTCCAGGAAGTTTATATCTACATGAGCGGTGAAAACCCACTGACCTGACTCCGGATCAGGCATAAAAAAACGGCGCCCATTGGAGGCTGTGTGAAAACACCTCCAGGCTCTGACAAAATACCCGTATCGAGAGATGCGGGTATTTTTTTATGCGCCACCTGGGTGGAGAGTCCCGAGATCAAGGCAGTTTGCTGCCCGATACGCTGGACGATTACGTCGCT
>JBCDJG010000005.1:0-136613 GCA_038748065.1 Pseudomonadota bacterium | reverse complement strand
GGAATGCCTGCCACTGGCCGAATACTCAAGGCCCCACAACTCGTAACCCAGGGCCTCGACCGTCGGTTCCAGCATCTCAGTCAGCTGCTGTTCGCGCGTCGCCAACTTTTTTCTCCACGTACGAAAAAGCCCCTGAAAAGGGGCTTTTTCAACGCCGTGCCACGGTGTAGGAGCGTGTGGCACGAAGTTGGTAGCGGGGGCCGGATTTGAACCGACGACCTTCGGGTTATGAGCCCGACGAGCTACCAGGCTGCTCCACCCCGCATCAATACTTCCTCGCTGTGAAGGCCCCTTGGCGCTTCACTATGGCGCGATCTTTACGACCGCCCCAACTCGAGGCTCCGCATTATAGGTATCGCATTGGTGGGGGTCAACACAGATTAGCAGCTTATTTACCGAGGTAAATTTCATCTCATTCGCGACCTCCGCAGCAGGACCAGAGTGCCTCTTCCAGGACCCGCCGTGAACCCATCCATGGGGGCTCGTGTTCGGCCGTCCAGGCCTCTCACGGTCCTGGAAGAGGCACTCTGCCCCTGCTGCTGAATGCTATCCCCACCCACTTTATCCGCTGCAAATTCACGGGGGTCGCAACGGATTCTGCCCCATTTTTAGAGCTTTTGGACTGTTCTATTTCCGACCACCGCACTGCGATCTGGAGGGTTTTTGCAGGACACGCCGTGAATACGTCCATGTAGGCTTGTGCTCGCCATCCATGGCTCACACAGTCCTGCAAAAACCCTCCAGACCGCCGCGCTCAATTAGCTAAGCAGAGCGGCAGACTAGTGCTCGATAGAGGGCCGGGGGTTGGGGTTGTCCTTTCAGGGATGTGTGAGGCCAGGGACGGCCGAACCCAAGCATATCAGGGACGATTGCTGTAATGCGGTCCCTGGAAGGGCAACCCCAACGCCCGGACCGTCAATCAAAGAACCTAACTCAATGTTCTCTTGTAGAACGGAACTCTATTTCAGGCCATCGTTCTTCCATGAGGGAAAGATTGACCCGAGTAGGAGCGAGGTAGGTCAGATGCCCGCCACCGTCGATGGAGAGCTGATCTGCGGCTTTCTTGCGGAACTCCTCCAGCTTGCGCTCATCGTCACAGTACACCCAGCGTGCCGTGTAAACGTTAACCGGCTCATAGATCGCTTCAACCTTGTATTCATCCTTCAGGCGATAAGCCACCACGTCGAACTGGAGCTGGCCGACGGCGCCGACGATCAGATCCGAGTTGGCGATGGGGGCAAAGACCTGGGTGGAGCCCTCTTCCGAAAGCTGCTGCAAGCCTTTTTGTAGCTGCTTGGATTTAAGGGGGTCGGTGAGGCGGATGCGGCGGAACAGCTCCGGCGCGAAGTGGGGAATGCCGGTGAACTGCAGCTCTTCCCCTTCCGTGAAGGTATCGCCGATTTGGATAGTGCCGTGGTTGTGCAGGCCGATGATGTCGCCGGAGACAGCTTCCTCAACCAGCACGCGCTCGCCGGCCTTAAAGGTCACGGCGTCGGCGATTTTCACGTCTTTGCCCATGCGCACGTGGCGCATCTTCATACCTTTGTTGTAGCGGCCGGAGCAGACCCGCAGAAAGGCGATACGATCGCGGTGGCGCGGATCCATATTGGCCTGGATTTTAAAGACAAAGCCGGAAAAGGTGTTCTCGCCCGCATCGACCTCGCGATCCACGGTACCGCGATTCAGGGGCTCGGGCGCCCACTTCACGAAATCGTCGAGCATTTCGCGCACGCCGAAGTTACCCAGCGCCGTGCCGAAAAACACAGGCGTCAGTTTGCCCGCGAGGAACTGGGTGATATCGAATTCATGGCTGGCACCGCGCACCAGCTCTATTTCTTCAACAAAGTCTTCGTAGTCCTCACCTAATAGCTCGCGGGCGGCATCTGAGTCCAGGCCCTGAATGCGCTCGTCCGGGTGGTGCTCGTGGCCGTGGCCCTGGAAGTAACGGTGGATGGTGTCTGTGTAGAGGTTGTAAACGCCTTTGAAAAAGCTGCCCATACCTATGGGCCAGTTCACGGGCGCACCCTGAATATCCAGCACTTCCTCAATCTCATCCAGGAGCTCGATCGGGTCGCGGATGTCCCGATCCATCTTGTTCACAAAGCTGATAATCGGCGTATCGCGCAGGCGACACACGTTCATCAGCTTGATGGTGCGCTCCTCTACACCTTTCGCGCCGTCGATCACCATCAGTGCGGAATCCACGGCAGTCAGCGTGCGATAGGTGTCCTCGGAAAAATCTTCGTGACCCGGGGTGTCCAGCAGGTTGACGACGCGCTCAGCGTAGGGGAACTGCATCACGGAGGAAGTCACTGAAATGCCGCGCTCCTGCTCCATGCTCATCCAGTCCGACGTGGCGTGCGGGCCTTTCTTGCCCTTCACCGAGCCGGCCACCTGGATAGCGCTGCCGAGCAAGAGCAGCTTCTCCGTCATGGTGGTTTTGCCCGCGTCGGGGTGAGAGATGATCGCGAAAGTACGTCGCGAGCCGATCTCCCGGTCAAGTTCAGCCATGCTGCTGCCCAGTGGAAAAAGCGCGGATTATACGCCCTTTGGGCATACCGCGCAGGCCCTTATAATGCCCGCGTGAATACACCCGACCGCACCGTTTATAGCCCTTCGCGGGCCAACCTGAGCAGCCTGCTGGCGATACGCAGCATCGCTCTGCTGGGACAGGTTGGCGTGCTCGCCTACGTGGTCTCGGTGAATCGCTTTGCAGACGCGCCCTGGGGGCTGGCTCTGGGGCTACTCGCGCTTGGCGCTATCACAGCCATCAGCCTGTGGCGCACGACAAGACCCTGGCCCGTCAGCGATTCGGAATTTCTCGGCCAATTGCTGGTGGACGTTATCGGGTGGACGGCGCTGATGTACTTTACCGGCGGGGCCAACAATCCCTTCGTCTCCTACTATATTGTGCCCCTGGTGATTGCTGCGGCGGTGCTGCCCTGGCGCTATACCTGGGTCATTACAGCCTGTTCGTTAGCGGCCTACAGCTTGCTGATTTACGTTTATCAACCCTTCCCACTGTTCACACCTCACGTCGGCATAGGGCATGCACACGACAACGCGGGCCAGGCGCATATTCTTGGCATGTGGTTTAACTTCCTCTTCAGCGCTGGACTCATCACCTATTTTGTCGTGCGGATGGCCGCGACGCTGCGATCACAGGAGGACGCCGCTGCACGCCAGCGTGAAGAGCGCCTGCGCAACGACCAGATTATGGCAGTCGCCGGGCTCGCAGCCGGCACGGCCCATGAGCTGGGGACGCCGCTGGGCACCATGACCGTGCTGATCGACGAGATGCTCGAAGACCCGGCACTATCACCGCAACAGCGGGAGGATTGCACGCTGCTGAAACGGCAGTTGCTGCAGTGCCGGGAGACCCTGTCTGACCTGGTGGCAACGGCGGAGCGCAGCTCGGTGGAGCAACGCGAACTGCGTGAGCTCACCGACTTTGCCCGGGGACCATTGGAGCGCTGGGCCGTTCGTCGACCTGGCGTGCGCTATCACTTCCAGCAGCAGCGGGCCGGCGCGCCGCCGCAGATCGAGCAGGATTCCACACTGGGGCAGGCGATGGAAAATCTGCTCAACAACGCAGCCGATACGGGCTCTGAGCTGGTGGAGGTTGATGTCAGCTGGGATCAGCAGGCTGGGCACATCGCTATTCGCGACCACGGCCCGGGGGTCAGTCCCGAGAATCTTCCGGCCCCCGGCACGCCGGTTCTCAGGGCCACGCGGTCTGGCCTCGGGATCGGCTTGCTGTTGAGCTACGCCGCAGTTGAGCGCCACGGCGGCCACATCGATCTCAGCAATCACCCGGAGGGCGGTGCGGTGGCAACGCTCACGCTGCCGCTTCTTGATCGGGGGGCGGCAGCGTGACCGATGCCGGGCGCTTTCTGTTGGTCGACGACGATACTGTCTTTAGCGGCGTACTGGAGCGCGGGCTGATACGGCGTGGCTACACCACCTGCTGCGTCAGCAGCGCGGACAGCGCGCTACAGGCCTGCAGCGACTTTGCTCCCAGCCACATCCTGCTGGATCTCAACATGCCGGGTACCTCGGGTCTTGTCGTGCTCCCGAAGTTACTGGCACGCGCCCCGGATGCGAGACTCGTCATCCTCACCGGCTATTCCAGCATTGCCACCACGGTCGATGCGATCAAGGCGGGGGCCAGCAACTACCTGTGCAAACCGGCAAGCATGGATGAGATATTGCGCGCCTTTGATGAAACACCCGCGGTCGCTGAGGTACCCGAGCAGCCGCCGTCGGTTGAACGAATAGAATGGGAGCACATCCAGCGAGTGCTTGCAGAAAACGAGGGCAATATCTCGGCCACGGCACGGGCCCTGAATATGCATCGGCGCACACTGCAGCGGAAACTTCAGAAGAAGCCCGTGCGACGCTAGGCAGAATCCTGCAGCCGACGCGATAAGACCTGTAACAGCGCATTACCGATCGCCTGCATGGACGGCGCACCCCGCTGCAGCAAACGCGCCACAGAGGTGACCTTGAGCCCTTCGTGACCACAGGGATTAATCCGACCGAAGGGCTCCAGATCCATATCGACGTTCAGCGACAGGCCGTGATACGTGCAGCCACGACGCACGCGCAGGCCCAGCGAGGCGATTTTCTCGCCGTCGACATAGACTCCCGGCGCATCGCGACGGGGCGCGCTGTCGATCCCGTACTGGCCAAGCACTTCGACGATCGCAGCTTCTATTAACGTGACGAGGTCGCGAATGCCCAACTGCCGCCTGCGCAGGTCGACTAGCAGATAAACCACCCACTGCCCGGGGCCGTGGTAGGTGACCTGTCCGCCCCGATCGACCTGAATAACCGGTATGTCACCGGGCGCCAGCACGTGCTCAGCTTTACCGGCCTGGCCCTGCGTGAATACACGGGGGTGCTGCAGTAGCCAGAGTTCGTCGGGAGTCTGCTCATCACGCGCGTCGGTAAACTCACGCATGGCGACCAGGGTCGGCTCGTAGGCCACCTCCCCCAGTTCGCGGCGGCGGGGGGGCGAGTTCATCAGATCACCATCTGCACCTGGCCGGTGGCCATCAGGTCTTCATGCAAGGCTTTCAGCTGGTCTGGGCCGGTTGCCGTGATCGTAATCGTGAGGGACGTAAAGGTCCCCTTGGCGCTGGTCCTGGTTTTGATCGTATCGCGCGCATAGCCGGGCGCGTGGCGTTCAAATATGTCTTCGACAAGGGCCCGGAAATTCTCGTGGGAGCGGCCCATCACCTTAATCGGGTAGTCGCAGGGGAACTCTATCTTGGGGGCTTCTTCATCGGTCACAGGCGAACACTCAGGCGCTGAACAGCTTGGCGACCCACATCAGCACCATATCCCAGAGCCGCGCGAAAAAGCCACCGGCGTCCACCGCCTCCAGGGCGACCAGGGGCTCGCGGTGAATCACGTCGCCATCGAGGGTGAGCACGATCTCACCCACAGCATCGCCGGCTGCGAGCGGCGCCAACAGGGGTTCGGTCAGCAACATCTCGCGCTGCACCTGTTTCACGCGGCCTCGCGGCAGGGTCAGCACCGCGTCTTCACCGGCGCCGATGCCGACGTAGTCGACGGCGCCCTGCCAGATGCGCGGTTTATCCAACGCTTCACCGTCTTCCAAAAGGGTGCGGGTCTCGAAAAAGCGGAAGCCGTAGTTGAGCAAGCTGCTGGAGCCCTCTCGACGCGCGCGATTACTGCCGCTGCCCAGTACAACCGAAATCAGGCGCATATCATTGCGTTCGGCGGAGGCTACCAGACACCAGCCTGCCTCGTCGGTGTAACCGGTTTTCAGGCCGTCAACCGAGCTGTCGATGCCAAGCAAAGGGTTGCGGTTACGCTGCGGATCCAGCGGGTTACCCCTCGGGTCAACGCCGTACTGGAAGCTGCGTTCCTTATAAATAGCGTAGTGTTCTGGAAAACGCTGGATGATTGCCTGCGCCAGGATCGCCAGGTCGCGGGCACTCACCGCCTGGCCGCGATCGTCCAGCCCATGGGAGTTAACGAAATGCGAGTTACTCATGCCAAGGGATTCGGCGTGAGCATTCATCATCTCGGCAAAGGCCCCCTCGGAGCCGGCAATGTGCTCAGCAATGGCCACCGTGGCATCGTTGCCGGAGGAGATCACTATGCCCTTCTCCAGGTCGTCCACCGATACCGGCACGCGGGGTTCGATGAACATCAGCGACGAGCCCTGGAACTTGCGATTGGCGGACCAGGCGTTCTCGCTGACGGTCACCATATCCGACCGCGATAGCCGACCGGAATCTATCTCCAGTGCCAGCACGTAGCTGGTCATCAGCTTGGTGAGACTGGCTGGTGGCCGCTGGGTATCCGCCTCGTGCTCGACCAGTATCGCGCCGCTGTCGGCATCCATTAGCAGGTAGGCCTCGGCAGCTATCTGCGGCGGTGATGGCACGATCGGGGCCGCATGAATCCCGCCAATCATGGCCGAGCAAATCAGGAACAGGGCGTAGCGCAACATGTGTAGGGTATCAAACACCGTGAAATCAGGGAGTGGATGGCCATAGCCGAGTCGACGGGAGATGGTAGCGCAAGCGGCGAGGTCAGGGTAGGGGCTGGCCGGCATCGTAGCCCCTATCCGAGAGCTGCGCCTGCACCGCCTGGAGTTCATCAGCGCTGCCCAAGGGGCCGATGCGTACCCGATACAGGAGTCGCCCGCCGGCATCCACCGGGGCGACAAACACGGTCGCGTCCAGCCAGGTGAGCAGTTCGACCTGCAGGGTGGCCGCGGCAGCCTGGGTAACAAAAGCGCCCAGTTGCAGGAAGCGATAGTCACCGCTGGCATTGTCGCGGCGATCGTCCACACCGGCTATGTTCAGCGATTCCACCTCTACCCTCGCCGTGCCGGCGTTGGCGTAGCCAAGCTTCACCGCCGCCGCATAAGACAGGTCAATAATGCGGTCGTCGTGGAAAGGCCCTCGATCATTCACCCGCACCACCACGCTGCGACCATTATCGAGATTCACCACCCGGGCATAGCTCGGAATCGGCAGGGTCCTGTGCGCTGCGCTAGGCGCATACAGGTCGTAGACCTCGCCATTGGCCGTGGCGTGACCGTGAAACTTTGTGCCGTACCACGATGCGATTCCCTGCTCACGGTAGTTGCGAGAATCGGCCAGCACCTCGTAGCGAATACCGTTAATCATGTAGGGACTGGTGTTGCCGGCCGCCAGGATAGGATCTGCCCGGGGTATCGCATCCTCGACGTCGTCGGGCTTCAGCGGGCGGAGTGGCGCGCCGTCGGCGCTCTGGGTGTAGCGCCCTGCGTTGGGGTCAAAGTTACCGTCGTTAGGCGGCGTGGTGCAGGCGGCGAGGCCAAGCAGCAAACCACCGAGGGCAAGACCGCACCAATGCCATCGGGTCAAGCGCCCTGCTCCGCTACGGCAGCTGCGATGCGCAGGCTCAATTGATAGACGGACATCGCATACATGGCGCTGTGGTTATAGCGGGTAATCACATAGAAGTTGTGTAAGCCAAGCCAGTGCTCGTAACCCTTGGCGAGTTCAAACTCCATCGCGGTCGCCATGGCCTCAGCGCCCACGTCGGCATCGCTGGCGAAGCCTTTTTCGGCCAGTTCAGCCACCGTGTAGCGCGGCTTGAGGTCGGCTCGCTTGCGCACAAAGATCGCATCATCCACTGCGGCCGTAGCTGCGGCGCTATAGACGACAGGCTCGCCAGGACGCCAGCCATGACGCTTGAAGTAATTGGCTACGCTCCCGATAGCGTCAACCGGATTATTCCAGATGTCGATCACGCCATCGCCGTCAAAATCGACCGCGTAGTTCCGATAGCTGCTAGGCATAAACTGGCCATAGCCCATCGCTCCGGCGTAGGAGCCCTTGAAGGCCAGTGGATCAAGGTCCTGGTCACGAGTGAGAATCAGGTAGTTCTCAAGTTCCGAGGTGAAGAACGGGGAACGCCGAGGATAATCAAACGCCAGGGTGCTTAACGCATCCAGCACGCGGTAGCTGCCCATGATGCGGCCGTAATAGGTCTCAACACCGATAATGGCAACAATGATTTCTGCTGGTACGCCGGTTTCGGCTGCCGCCCTTTCCAGCGTTTCGCGGTACTCAGCGTAGAATGCAACACCTGCCTCCTCGCGTTCCTCGGTGAGAAAGATTTTGCGGTATTCGTGCCAGGGTTTAGCCTTCTCGGCCGGCCTGGAAATCGCTTCCAGTATGCGCTCCTTGCGCTCCGCCTCGGCAAGTATCGCCAACACCGCTTCGCGCTCAAAACCGGCTTCCTCGGCCAGGCGATTCGCCACCGCCTCGGCATCGGGATGGCTGCTGTAGTCCGCCCCCGCTGCAGGTGGCAGAGCCAGTAACGCGATCAGGGCCGCACGCTTGATCAATAGGGGCATACCTTCACTCTCTTTCCTGGTCGTCACTGTGAGCTGCCCCTGTCACGCCTAACGTGCCAGGACCTTGCGCTCGGTGCTCACCGCCATCAGGAGACCAAAGCCTGCCATCAGCGTGACCACCGACGTGCCCCCCGCGCTTACCAGCGGCAGGGGCACCCCAACTACAGGCAGCAGGCCAGCGACCATTCCCATGTTAACAAAGATGTAGACGAAAAAAGTCAGGGTCAGACTGCCCGCCATCAATCGGCCAAAGGTGGTCTGGGCGTGCAAGCCGATCCAGAAGCCTCGCAGCAGAATCAGCAGATAAAGGCACATCAGCAGGAGCACGCCGCGCAGGCCGAACTCCTCAGCGAGCACCGCGATAATGAAGTCCGTATGGCTCTCCGGCAGAAAGTCCAACTGTGACTGGGTCCCTGACATCCAGCCTTTACCATCCCATCCGCCAGATCCTATCGCCGTCTTGGATTGAATGATATTCCAACCGGCACCCAACTTATCGCTCTCCGGGTTGAGCAGGGTCAGGATGCGCTGTTTCTGGTAATCCTTGAGTACAAAAATCCAGGCGGGCCAGGCGGAGGCAATCGCCAACACAACGGCGCCCACGATATAGCGCCAGCCAATACCCGCCATGAACACGACAAACAGTCCACTGGCCGCGATCAGCAGCGCGGTACCGAGATCCGGTTGAGAAAGGATCAGGGCGGAGGGCAAAACAACGATGAGCAGCGCGCCCACGACGTATTTGAAGCGCGGTGGGAGAATGCGCTCGGCGAGATACCAGCCCACCATCAAGGGTACACCGAGCTTCATAATCTCCGAGGGCTGAAAGCGAAAACCGCCGATCGATAGCCAGCGCTGCGCGCCCTTGGCACCCACGCCAAAATACATCACTGCCACCAGCAGGCCCACACCCAGCAGGTAAAACAGAGGGGCAAAGCGCATGTAGGTCTTGAGCTCGATCTGCGCCGCCACGATCATGACGACATAAGCCACGAGGAAAAAGCGCCCCTGGCGGATGACTGCGCCGTAGTCCTGGCCCGATGCGCTGTAGAGCACCACGAGGCCATAGGCGGTGAGACCCGCAAGCAGGGCCAACAAGGGCAGGTCGAGATGCAGTCGCTGGGCAGCACCGGGGCGACGCGCAAGATCCGCAGAGCCCTCGGGCAATTGCCGAACGTAATCGCCCATCAGCCGGTCGTGCCCAACAGCCAGGCGTCGATCACCTCCCGGGCTATCGGGTAGGCAGCGCTACTGCCACCGCCGTTTTCAACGATCACCGCGACGGCGATAGTCGGCGCCTCAAACGGCGCAAAGGCAATGAACAGACCGTGGTTGCGATGGCGCTCGGCAATTTCTTCTTCATCATAAACGGCATCCTGGGCGATGCCGATAACCTGTGCCGTGCCCGTTTTACCGGCCATCTGATAAGGAATATCCAAGCCAATCTTGCGCGCCGAGCCAGAGTCCGAGTGCACTACCGCGCGCATTGCGTCATGCACGGTCTGCCAGTGATCGGAGGTGCCCGCGACGGTGGGCAGCAGGGGTGCTGGAACGGCCTCCCCGTTCACAGCCTGGACGAGACGTGGCACGCGGCGCTCACCTCGGGTTGCCAGAGCGGTGGTCGCCACCGCCAACTGCATGGGCGTAACCAGCATGTAGCCCTGCCCTATGCCCGCCGACAGGGTTTCGCCGGGGTACCATGGTTGCGCCATAGCGTCTCGCTTCCAGCGGGTCGAGGGCAGCACACCGCGGCGCTCGTTAGTCGTATCCACACCCGTTTGCTCACCGAGACCGTAGGGCAGCAGGTGCTCGTGCATGCCATCAATGGTCAGGCGGCGCGCCAGATCATAAAAATACACATCGCAGGATTCAGCGATTGCCATGTGCAGGTCGACCTGCGGGGCGTGACCCGTGCCGCGAATTTTCAGGATCCAGTCGCGGTAGCGCCGGGTGTCGCCAGGCAGTCGGTAATAGCCGGGGTCCGGTACCGTGCTTTCACGGGTGACCAGGCCCGATTCCAGGCCAGCCATCCCCAGGATCGGTTTGACCGTAGAACCCGGCGGATACTGGCCCTGTACGGCACGGTTAAACAGGGGCACGTCAGGCGAATCACGCAGCTCACTATAGTCCCGGGAACTGATGCCGTTGACGAACAGGTTGGTGTCGAAGCCCGGGGTGGACACCAGGGCCAGCACGCCGCCGCTATTGGGGTCGATGGCGACCAGGGCACCGCGCTGCCCATCAAGGGCCTCAAAGGCTACCTGTTGCAGGCGGATGTCCAGGTGCAGCCTCAGGTCATCGCCGGGCACGGGGTCGTGACGCTCAAGCACCCGCAGGACGCGGCCATGGGCATTGGTCTCTACGTTCTGGTAGCCCACCACGCCGTGCAGGGTATCCTCGTAAAACTTCTCCACTCCGACCTTGCCCACGTGGAATGTGCCGCGATAATCCGTTTCATCCAGTGTCGTGGCTTCCTGCTCATTAATCCGTCCGACATAGCCAAGGGCATGGGAGAACAGTTCGCCATGGGGATAGTGGCGCAGTAGCTGCGCATCAACCACCACGCCGGGGAGTCGATAGCGATTGACCGCCAGGCGAGCGCGCTCATCCTCGGTTAGTTTGAAGCGCAAGGGGACGGCCTCATAGGGGCGACGCCGCTGCAGTTTCTTTTCGAAGTTCTCAATATCCGCCTCGGAGATGGGCAGCAGCGTTTGTAGATGCGCCAGGGTCTCGTCGAGGTCATCGACACGCTCTTTCACGATAGAGAGCAGGTAGCTTGGCCGGTTATCAGCCAGCAGCACGCCATTGCGATCGTATATCAGCCCGCGCTTCGGCGGCAGCGGCTGCAGCTGCACCCGATTGCGGTCCGATTGCGTACGGTAGGCTTCGTAATCGGTGATCTGTAGGCCGTAGTAGCGCCCGAGTATCAGCGCCAGCAGGCCGAGCACCACGGCGATCGCCGTGATGGTGCGCACGTTGTACACGCGGGCTTCCCGGTGGGGGTCTTTGAGGGCGATCTGTTGTTGCATGCAGCCTGAGCGTGGGAGGGTGTCGCTTCGATCTACTGCCGATGATAAGGGTGGTTGGCAGTGATTGTCCAAGCCCGATAAATCTGCTCCACCAGCACAACCCGGACCAGCGGATGCGGCAGGGTCAGATCACTCAACGACCAGCGCCGCTCCGCGCGCGCCAGACAGGCCTCGGACAAGCCGTCAGGTCCACCAATCAGGAGACTGAAGTTATCGCCAGACATCTGCCAGTCAGTCAGCTGGCGAGCCAGCTCCGGTGTGCTCCAGCTGTGCCCGAGAACGTCTAGCGCGATGACCCGATCCGCCGCCGGTACGGCCTTCAGAATCTGTTCCCCCTCGCGCTCACGGAGCTTATCGGCGGTGTTATCACGCCCACGATGTGCCAGCGGGATTTCGCGCCAGTCCACCTTTAGCTCACGGGGCAGGCGGCGGGTATAGTCTGTGACGCCAGCGTCTACCCAGCCGGGCATCTTGCCGCCGACGGCAACTATACTCAGGCGCATTCAGTCGGCTGCAACGGGGTGCGACCAGAGGCGTTCCAGGTCGTAAAAGTCGCGTGTCGCTGGGAGCATGACGTGCACAACGACGTCCCCAAAATCTACCAGCACCCACTCACCGGCGTCCTCACCTTCCACGCCCAGCGGACGCTGGCCAGCCTTCTTGGCTTCCATACAGACGTTGTCCGCTAATGACTTGACGTGACGATTGGACGTGCCGGAACAGATAACGAGATAGTCCATCACATCGGTCAGCGCGGATACGTCGAGGGAGACGGTGTTGACGGCCTTCAAGTCGTCGAGAGCGGATTCTACTAGATGCTTCAGGGTATCAGCGTCCACACGGGGCTCCGGCGAGCGCGACGGCGGGTGTTCGCGGGGGCAAGGCGGTCATCAAGTCCTCATCGATTGGGCGCATGGTATTCAATACAGCGCGTTGCGTTCAATATAGTCCACTACGGGCTCCGGTAATAGGTAGCGGGGGCTGCGTCCTGCCGCCAGCAGTGTACGTATGTCGGTCGAAGAGATAGCGAGCGGGCGCAGCGCTTCCAGCCAGATCATGCCGGCTGGGCTAACAGCCAGCTCGTCGCGTCGTGAGACGCGATGCGCGGCCAGCCAGTCGCTGACCTCCCCGGCATCCGGCAGCTGCCAGCCCGGACGAGCGATCACCACAATATGGCAATAGTCCAGCAGCTCCTGCCAGCGGTACCAGCTGCGGATGCTGTGGATAGCGTCGCCGCCCATAATCAGGCACAGGCTACGCCTGTCGCCCAGCTCCCGCCTTATCGATTCAAGGCTGTCGATCGTGTAGGAAGGGCCGCTACGATCCAGCTCTCGCCGGTCGCAGCGCAAGCGCTCGGCGCCAGCAATGGCCAGATCGACCATCGTTGCGCGGTGCTCGGCCGAACAGCCCGGTGGTTCGCGGTGCGGCGGCAGGGCACAAGGCATGAGGCGCAGTTCAGCCAGGTTCAGCACGTCGAGCAGCTCTATCGCGGAGCGCAGGTGGCCGTAATGAATGGGATTGAACGTACCGCCGAGCACGGCAACGGGGCGATCGACGCTCAACGGCGGACCTGCCCCTCGCCCAGCACGATGAACTTCTGTGAGGTCAGGCCCTCAAGCCCCACGGGGCCGCGAGCGTGGAGCTTATCAGTAGAGATGCCGATTTCCGCACCCAGGCCATACTCAAAGCCGTCGGCAAAACGCGTTGATGCGTTAACCATGACGGAGCTGGAATCCACTTCGCGCAAAAAACGCATGGCGCGGCCGTGGTCGTTGGTCACAATAGCATCGGTATGCTGAGAGCTGTAGGTCGTAATGTGCGCGATGGCCGCATCCACATCATCGACAATGCGCACTGCGAGGACGGGGGCCAGGTACTCCTCATACCAGTCTTGCTCGCTTGCGGGTAGAGCGCTGGCCATAATCTGCCGGGTACGCTCACAGCCGCGCAGTTCAACGCCGGCATCAAGATAGGCCGCCGCCAGCGGCGGCAGCACTGCATCGGCCTCGCTGGCGGCAACGAGCAGGGTCTCCATGGTATTGCAGGTACCGTAGCGCTGGGTCTTGGCGTTGAGCGCAACCGCATGGGCCATGTCGTGATCAGCGCCTTCATCTATATAGACGTGGCACACGCCGTCCAAGTGCTTGATCACTGGCACACGGGCGTCTTTGCTGATCCGCTCTATCAAGCCCTTGCCGCCCCGGGGCACGATAACATCGATATATTCCGGGCGGGTGATCATCTGTCCCACTACCGCACGATCACGCGTGGCAACAACCTGCACAGCGGCCTCGGGCAGCTGCGCATCGCGCAGGCCTGCCGCAAGGCAGCGAGCAATGGCTGTATTCGATGCCAGGGACTCGGAGCCGCCGCGCAAAATCGTGGCGTTGCCGGATTTCAGGCAGAGACTGGCCGCTTCGACGGTCACGTTGGGCCTGGATTCATAGATAATACCGATAACGCCCAGGGGCACGCGCATACGGCCGACCTGAATACCGCTGGGCATGGTGTTCATATCACTGATACTGCCCACCGGGTCCGGCAAAGCAGCCACCTGGGTCAGGCCCTCCAGCATGGTATCGATGCGGCCGGGGGTCAGCTCCAGCCGATCCAGCAGGGCCGCATCAAGGCCACTGCCACGGCCTCGTTCAAGATCTTCAGCATTGGCCTCGGCCAGTGTTGACCGAGCGCCATCAAGCGCGTCGCGCGAGGCCAGCAGCGCGCGATTGCGCGCCGCCGTGCTCGAGGCCGCTACCAGGCGTGACGCATCGCGCGCCGCCCGGCCAAGCTGCTCAACGTACTGTTCGATGTCCGTTTCCACTGTCCCACTTTACCTTTTCCCCAGGGCCCGTTGTCCGGGACCCTTTCCGCGGGGCCGGCGATTATACCTGATGAGGGAGGCCCGTGTGCTAAGCTGCGGCAGCAAAAATACCGGAGCGCGCCATGGCCAAGGGCACTGCACTAGAGTTCTTTTACGACTGCTCTAGCCCGTGGACCTATCTCGCTTTCAGTCGGATCCTGCCAATCTGTGAGTCTCTGCGCGTTCATATCGAGTGGCGCCCGATCATCGTCGGCGGCGTGTTCAACGAGGTCAACCAGGGGGTCTACAGCGGTCGCGAGCAGTTCCTCTCGGCAGATTCTCCCAAGCTGCGTTACTACTTCAAGGATCTTGCGGACTGGGCGCGCTTGGCAAATATCACGCTGGCCTGGCCCACGGGACATCCGATCAACGCCGTCAATGCCATGCGCGGAGCCCTCTTTGCCAACGACCAGGGCAAGTTGGTGCCTTATTCTCTTGCCGTTTTCAAGGCTTACTGGGGCGGCGGGTCCGAGACCAATATCGCTGACCCGGCAGTGCTCGCGCGGCTGGGCGCCTCGGTGGGGGTGGATCCGGATGCGCTGCTCGCCGCCACCAAAGACCAACACTACAAGGACCGGCTGCGCGCGAACACAGATGAGCTGATCGCCCGGGGCGGCTTCGGTTCACCCACCTTGTTCATCGGCGAAGACATGTACTTTGGCAACGATCGACTGGAACTGGTGCAGGCGGCTCTGCGTTCAGCCACGCATGCGGGGTAAGAAAGTCTGAATATTGTTGACAATCATTCTCATTATTATTACCTTCCCGTGCATACAGAAAGTAAACAGGCCCGCAAGCCATGTACGTATGCATTTGCAAAGGCATCACCGATACCCAGATTCGCGCTGCGGTCCAGGACGGCGCCGGCTCCATACGAGAAGTCCGCAACACCCTGGGCGTCGCCAGCCAGTGCGGTAAATGTGGTGTGCTAGCGCGAGAGATCGTGCGCGAATCACTCGACGCTATGCCAGCCGATGCAGAGCAGCTCTTTTACGCCGTCACCTGAAGCCTCACGAGCACGCCCTCACCCAGCACCAAGAGCCGGCCCACGCCGGCTTTTTTATGCCTGGCCACTGCGCCGGGTTCCCTGTCACCACCGTGGCTGCCTGCACAAACCGCGCTTTATCCACTTAGGCATACAAACCCTGGACACATAAAGCTGCTGAGAATCACTCTGATTATCATTATAAATTATCAATAAAATCAATAACTTACGTTGACATTGCTCGATCTCATCCGCATACTTGCCACCTCACTGACAAGCGGAGGAAAACACAGTGAAAGGTGATCCCAAAGTAATCGAGCATCTTAACCAGATACTCGCCAACGAACTCGTTGCCATTAACCAGTACTTCTTGCACTCGCGGATGTTCAAAGACTGGGGTTTGACGGAACTCGGTGACTACGAATACCACGAGTCCATCGACGAAATGAAGCACGCCGACAAGCTGATCGAGCGCATTTTATTCCTGGAGGGCCTGCCCAACCTGCAGGATCTCGGCAAGCTGATGATCGGCGAGAACACCAAGGAAATGCTGGAGTGCGATCTCAAGCTGGAACACATTGCGCACGCAGATCTGAAAGCGGCTATTGATCACAGCCAGGCCGTGGGTGACTACGTCTCGCGTGAGCTGTTTGTCGAGATCATGGAGGCGGAAGAGGAGCACATCGACTGGCTGGAGACCCAACTCGGCCTGATCGACAAAGTCGGCCTGCAAAACTACCTGCAGACGGCCATGCACTCAGTCAAGAGCTAAAGTCGCTGCGCTTCGGCCCGCCGAATGGGCGTGTCGACAGGAAGCGGGCGATAAAAAAGCCACCACTTTTCAGTGGTGGCTTTTTCTTTGAGGCTGAGTCCGAACCGAGCTAGCTCGCCTCGGCGGCGCTCGCAGAGTCCTTGATCAGCGTTTGCAATTCACCGCTTTCGAACATCTCTGTGACGATATCGCACCCGCCGATCAGCTCTCCATCGACCCAGAGCTGTGGAAAGGTCGGCCAGTTCGCATAGGTTGGCAGGTTCGCGCGAATCTCGGGGTTGCTGAGAATATCAACGTAGGCAAAACGCTCGCCACACTGCATCAGGGCCTGGACCGTGCGTGCCGAGAAACCACATTGAGGCTGGTTCGGGGAGCCCTTCATATAAAGCAGGATGCGGTTGTTCTCTATCTGGTCTTTGATGGTGTCGATAATGTCCATAAGTCTTCTCGATGACGCTGTGATTTGGCCCGCCATTCTACCCGATTTCATGGGTCAGGTTTCAATACCCTGACGGTGGAGCGGCGCCGGGAGCGCTGGACCTGATGGGGGCGGATTGCTATAGTTGGACACTACTGAGGCAGCCCGCGCTGCCTTTTTTCGTTTTAGGTTTTCGTTTCAAGTTTTTGTTTTAGCGGCCCGTCACTTTGGGGGCCATCCAGTAAAGGGCCCGCCTGAACTATTTGAGGCTGCTGCCCCGGGAGGAATTATCATGTCCGCGCTCATGCCGACCTATGCGAGGCTCCCCGTGACCTTCAGTCATGGCGAAGGTGTTTACCTCTTTGACGGCGACGGGCGACGCTACCTTGACGGTATCTCCGGTATCGGCGTCAACGCACTCGGCCATGCTCACCCTGCCCTCGTTACCGCTGTGGCAGAGCAGGCCGCGCGCGTGATCCATACGTCCAATCTCTACCATATCGAGCAGCAACAACAGCTTGCACAGGCCCTCGGCACTGCGAGCGGCATGACGGCCTGCTTTTTCGGCAACTCGGGCGCAGAGGCCAACGAGGCTGCGATCAAGCTGGCGCGCCTCTACGGCCACGGCCGTGGCGTGGAGCGGCCCAACATTATTGTGCTGGAAGACAGCTTCCACGGTCGCACGCTGGCCACCTTGAGCGCCACGGGTAACCGCAAGATACAGGCCGGTTTCGAACCGCTGGTCAGCGGCTTCGTGCGTGCCAAGCGCAACGACATCGACGCATTGACGCAAATCGCCGAGCACAACCAGGATGTTGTGGCTGTATTGCTGGAGCCCATACAGGGCGAAGGCGGTATTCACGTGCTGGATCACGGCTACCTGCAAGCGGTTCGCGCACTGTGCAGCGAACGGGGATGGCTGCTCATGGTCGATGAGGTCCAAAGTGGCAACGGTCGAACAGGCACCTACTTTGCCTATCAGGGTCTGGGCATTACGCCGGACGTGGTCACTACGGCCAAGGGCCTGGGTAACGGTCTGCCAATTGGAGCCTGCCTTGCTCAAGGCATTGCGGCGGAGGTACTCAGCGCGGGTAAGCATGGCTCCACCTATGGCGGCAATCCGCTGTGCTGCGCCGCAGCATTGGCCGTGGTAGACGCGATTCACCGCGAACAGCTGATGCCCAATGCCACCGCGATGGGAGACCTGATCAAGTCGCGGCTGGGCGCACACCTTAAGGAGCAAGGGGTTCTACGCGAGGCCCGGGGACGTGGGCTGATGCTGGGCTTTGAGCTTGAGCTGGATTGCAGCACTCTGGTGGCCGACGCGCTGGCAGCAGGTTTGCTGATCAATGTCACCGCCGGCAACACCTTGCGCCTGCTGCCGCCTCTCATTATCGGCGAAGACGAGGCCGTTGCGCTGGCCGATGGCCTCGCAAATGTCGTCGCTGCGAGGGCCTAGGGTATGGCTGGCACCCGGCACTTCCTGACGCTGTTGGATTTCTCGCCGGAGGAACTGGCAGACATCATTGGCCGCGCATCTGAACTCAAGACTGCGCACAACCGAGGCGAGGATCAGCGGCGCTTTCACGGCGCAGTACTCGGCATGATCTTCGCCAAGTCCTCGACTCGAACACGCGTGTCTTTCGAGGCGGGCATGGCACAGCTAGGTGGGCACGCCATGTTTCTATCGCCCAACGATACACAGCTTGGCCGTGGCGAGCCCATTGAGGATAGCGCACGGGTCATCTCGTCGATGGTCGACATCATCATGATAAGGACCTTCGGTCATGACATTGTCGAACGCTTCGCCGCGCACTCCAGCGTGCCCGTCATCAATGCTCTGACCGACGACTACCACCCCTGCCAGCTTCTGGCCGATATGCAAACCTTCGCTGAGCACCGCGGCAGCATCGCCGGCCGCACGGTCGCGTGGGTGGGTGACGGCAATAACATGTGCCAGTCTTATATCAACGCGGCCAGGCAGTTCGACTTTGAGCTGCGTATCGCCTGCCCGCCGGGCTTTGAACCAGACGCTGATTTGCTCAGCGCCAACCGCGATCGCGTCAACGTGGTGCACAACCCCGCGCGCGCGGTCGCCGGCGCTCATCTGGTAGTGACCGATGTCTGGGCATCCATGGGGCAGGAAAGTGAGCAGCGGCATCGACAGCAGGTTTTTGCGCCCTACCAGGTCAATGGGGAGCTGATGAGCCTGGCTGCCGCAGATGCCCTGTATATGCACTGCCTGCCAGCGCACCGCGGCGAGGAGATCAGCGCTGAACTGATGGATGCTGCAGATACGGTCATCTGGGACGAGGCCGAGAACCGCCTGCACGCCCAGAAGGCCTTGATGGAGGCCTTGCTACTGGCAAATAGCCATTAGCTATATTTTCTGCGGTTTTTAGAAGAAAACAGTCGAACGCCAGTCCTTAAAACCGCCCCGGCCAAGGTCTATCTGCGCTGTGCGGTTAGTGGGCGCAGACTGTCCCGCATACGCACAAGTTTTCCACAGCATAATCCAGTGCTCGTACCCTTGCATATTCGTAAGCAGCGCATTATCTTGTAGTCAAGCCACCTGCCAACCCCAATATATAGGGGCTCCCGTGCAGAAAGCGAACGATGCAGGCCCTCAGTAGTACGTAAGTACGCACATGCACCTGAAGAGTGCGCACCAAAGCAGAGGACCATGCTGAAGACCATGCAGGGCACCATGAGTAACGTCGAGTGGCCATGGTTCACCAGATAAGTGGTCAACAGCCAGGAGCCGGTCATCGTGACAAAGCAAGACCCCGGGAAGCGCGTGGTGAAGGATGAAGCAAGGAGTTTGTTGCAGCCAAGTGGACGCTTTTTAGACCATTGGGCAACCATGATCAGTCGAGGTCTTACTCGGCTCGGGTGCAACAGGCCGGGGAACACCAGGGAAGAGACAGTTGCGACCCTAAGGTTGCGAGCCTACAGAGTCGCTGTTTCTCAAAGAGTTAACGACAGGGCCAGTCTGACAGCCGACCTGATCGCAGACTCTACAGAGATCCAGCGTCGGCGACGTATTCGCAAAAGCAATACGATAGCCACAACGTTTAGGATTCGCGCTGCTGGGTACAACACCCATCCCGATCTTGCCCCGGTTATTGCCAGGCGCTTGGAGCCAATACCCCCAGCGTCTCGCAGTTGACACACACTAGGACGTTGTAGCGGTAACCCAACAACAATAAGGCCACGGGCCATCACCTCGGAGTAGACATGCAAACAGAGACCAATCCCACTGGAGCCTCCACCGAAGCCCCTTCCCCTGCGCAGGCTGAATCGCCCGTCAGCGCTGGTATAGCCGCGACCGCACCCGGTCAATTGCGGGTCATCAAGCGCAATGGAACGGTGGTGTCATTCGAGGAAAGTAAAATTTCTGTCGCCATCACGAAAGCTTTCCTGGCCGTGGAAGGTGGCACCGCGGCAGCGTCGAGCCGGATTCATGAAACGGTCGCCAAACTGACGGAACAGGTTACAGCCACCTTCAAGCGGCGGATGCCCTCTGGCGGCACTATCCATATAGAAGATATCCAGGATCAGGTTGAGCTCTCCCTGATGCGCGCGGGCGAGCACAAAATAGCCCGCGATTACGTCATCTACCGCGAAGAGCAGGCCCGCAAGCGCGCTGCGCGCGACGCCCTGTCACCTGCCGCCCAGGAAGCAGCGGTGGGTATCAACGTAGTACAGCCCGATGGGAGCCGGGTGCCCCTGAACGTTGACCGGCTTCACACTATCGTCGCCGAAGCCTGCGCCGAACTGGATGATGTCAGTGAGAGCCGCATCATCGACGAGGCACTGAAGAACCTGTACGACGGCGTCAGCGCAGAAGAGCTGTCTACCTCTCTGGTGATCACCGCGCGGACGCTGATCGAACAGGAACCCAACTACACCTACGCCTCAGCTCGCCTGCTGCTGGATAACTTGCGAGCCGAAGCACTCGGCTTTATGAATGTCACTGACAGCGCCACCCAGGCCGATATGACGACCTTGTATGCCAAGGCCCTACCCGCCTACATCAACCGCGGTGTGGAGCTGGAACTGCTGTCACCGGATTTGCTGGATTATGATCTGGCGCAGCTGGGCCAGGCGCTGTTACCAGAGCGTGATCTCCAGTTCACCTACCTCGGACTGCAAACCCTGTATGACCGCTATTTCATTCACAGCAATGAAGTGCGTTTTGAACTGCCCCAAATCTTCTTCATGCGCGTGGCTATGGGCCTTGCGCATCGTGAGGTAGACCGTAACGCTCGCGCCATCGAGTTCTATGAGCTGCTGTCGTCATTCGACTACATGAGCTCAACGCCGACTCTGTTCAATGCCGGCACCCTGCGGCCGCAGCTGTCCTCCTGCTACCTCACCACGGTGCCAGATGACTTGCACGGCATTTACGGCGCTATCCAGGATAACGCCATGCTGTCGAAGTTTGCAGGCGGCCTTGGCAATGACTGGACCCCGGTGCGCGCACTTGGCTCCTACATCAAAGGCACAAACGGCAAGAGCCAGGGCGTTGTGCCCTTCCTCAAGGTCGTTAACGATACCGCCGTAGCCGTGAATCAGGGTGGCAAACGCAAGGGCGCGGTATGTTCCTACCTCGAGACATGGCACCTCGACATCGAAGAATTCGTAGAACTTCGCAAGAACACCGGTGACGACCGCCGTCGCACCCACGATATGAACACTGCGAACTGGATACCCGACCTGTTCATGAAGCGGGTGTTCGACAACCAGGAGTGGACTCTGTTCTCACCGAACGACGTACCTGATCTGCACGACCTCTACGGCAAGGCATTCGAAGCCCGCTATGAACAGTATGAAGACATGACCCGCAGCGGCGAGATGAAGCTGTTCAAGCGCGTACCGGCGGAAACGCTCTGGCGCAAGATGCTGGGCATGCTGTTTGAAACAGGCCATCCGTGGATGACCTTCAAAGATCCCTGCAATCTGCGTTCGCCGCAGCGGCACGTGGGTGTCGTGCACTCCTCGAACTTATGCACCGAGATCACCCTTAACACCAACAAGGACGAGATCGCGGTTTGCAACCTGGGCTCCGTGAACCTGCCTCAGCACATTGTGGACGGCAAGCTTGATACGGCGAAGCTACAAAAGACCGTGCGCACGGCGGTACGTATGTTGGATAACGTCATCGACATTAACTACTACTCAGTGCCCCAGGCGGAAAACTCCAATATGCTGCACCGTCCCGTGGGTCTTGGCCTGATGGGCTTTCAGGATGCACTGTACAAACAGCATATCGCTTACGGTTCCAGCGATGCTGTGGATTTCGCCGATCGCTCCATGGAGGCAATCAGCTACTTCGCCATCGACGCGTCCTCCGACCTTGCAGCAGAGCGCGGCCGCTATTCCAGCTATGAGGGCTCTCTGTGGAGCCAGGGCATCTTCCCGATTGATTCCCTGTCAGAACTCGTAGAAGAGCGCGGCGCCGACTATATCCAGGTCAATTCTGATCAGACATTGGATTGGCCAAGCCTGCGCGACAAGGTGAACAGCCAGGGCATGCGCAACTCCAACGTGATGGCGATTGCGCCCACGGCGACCATTGCCAATATCACCGGCGTATCGCAGTCCATAGAGCCCACCTACCAGAACCTCTATGTGAAATCGAACCTGTCCGGTGAATTCACCGTCGTCAATCCCTACCTGGTCGGTGATCTGAAGGCGCGCGGGCTGTGGGATGGCGTCATGGTCAACGATCTCAAATACTACGACGGCAGTGTGCAGGCTATCGACCGCATACCGGCTGACCTTAAGGCCGTTTATGCGACGGCCTTCGAGGTAGAGCCGCGCTGGCTGGTAGATGCAGCAAGTCGACGTCAGAAGTGGATAGACCAGGCGCAGTCGCTAAACCTGTACATCAACAATGCCAGTGGCAAGAAGCTCGATATAACCTATCGCATGGCGTGGTATTCCGGTCTGAAAACCACCTATTACCTGCGCTCGCTGGCAGCGACCGGTACGGAGAAATCCACGATTGATACCGGCGCATTGAACGCGGTGTCTGCGGAGTCGGCACCTGCCGAGCCAGCACCCGTACCGCAGGCCTGCTCGCTGGATGATCCGGATTGTGAGGCTTGCCAGTAGCGGTGCAGAGTTAGGTATTGAGCAGAGGCTACAGGCCTGGGGCAGAAACTAGAGGAAGGCATTAAAAGCGTCGGGTGGTGAGCGTTATACCACTCTCTCAGACCGGCGCTCTACAACGGCGGAAAGCCAGGGGACTAGGAAGATGTTGAACTGGGATGACTACAACAAGGAAGACACGGTTGGCGCTGCGGCGGTCAATAACGCTGCCATAGCGGCAGCGGCTTCGGCGGAGGTCGATTCGCCACCGCCACCTGCACCCGCAGAGCCTGCAGCACCAGAACCTTCGGTCGCGGCGAGTGCGTCGGTCGCTGAGGAAGCTACTGCCTCAGCGCCAGCGGAGACTGCGGTGGACGCGCAGGCGGCAAACCATGTCGCAGCGGCCGCCCGCGCCGTAGAAAATATCGACGTGGCGCCGGGCCTGGAGGAGCTCGAGATGGGTGCGGCCCGGGTTTCCGTCGACGAAAAGGCCATGATCAACTGCCGGGCAGACCTCAACCAGCTGGTGCCCTTCAAGTATGACTGGGCCTGGCAGAAGTACATTGACGGCTGCGCCAACCACTGGATGCCGCAGGAAATCAACATGACGGCCGACGTGGCGACCTGGAAAAGCGCCGATGGCCTGTCCGAAGACGAGCGCCGTATTGTGATGCGCTCCCTGGGCTACTTCTCCACCGCCGACTCACTGGTGGCCAACAATCTGGTACTGGCGATCTACCGATTGATCACTAACCCGGAATGCCGTCAGTACCTGCTGCGCCAGGCCTTTGAGGAGGCGATACACACCCACGCCTACCAGTACTGCATCGAGTCGCTGGGCATGGATGAAGGCGAAGTCTTCAACATGTACCGCGAGGTACCTTCGGTTGCTGCCAAGGCCGCCTGGAGCCTGGGTAAAACCCAGAGCCTGTCGGACCCCAACTTTAAGACGGGCACGCTGGAATCCGATCAGGAGCTGTTGCGCAACCTGATCGGCTTCTATGCCGTGACGGAAGGCATCTTCTTCTACTGCGGCTTCACCCAGATTCTGTCGATGGGCCGCCGCAACAAGATGACCGGCGTCGCAGAGCAGTTCCAATACATCCTGCGCGACGAGTCCATGCACCTGAACTTCGGTATCGATGTGATCAATCAGATCAAGCTGGAAAATCCGCAGCTCTGGACCGAAGACTTCCAGTCTGAGGTTATCCAGATGATCCTTGAAGGCACCCAGCTCGAGATTGAATACGCTAGAGACACCATGCCTCGCGGCGTACTCGGTATGAACGCGGCCATGATGGAAGAATACCTGCAGTTCATCGCTAACCGGCGCTTGAGCCAGCTCGGCCTGCCAGAGCAGTACCCGGGCGTGCAGAACCCCTTCCCATGGATGAGCGAAATCATGGATTTGCGCAAGGAGAAGAATTTCTTCGAAACGCGGGTTATTGAGTACCAAACGGGCGGCGCCCTGAGCTGGGACTGAGTGATAACCAGTGCCGCTAATCAGCTCGGTTGACGGCCTGCAAACAAGACCTCCGGCTGCCCCGTGGTATCGGGCAGCTGGCGGGCACCAACGACGCCACGCGGTAAGTGACTCCCAGGGAGGACGCTTCAATGGATAACAGTGACAAACCCCGCAACGATAACGAGACTATTCTCATGGCGCTGGACCAGATCAGTCAGACCATCGACGTGATGACCAGCGTGGTAGGCCGCCTGCGGCACCATTTGCAGGAACAGCAGGCCGCCGCCGAGGCCAAGCAGCAGCGCGACCAGCCCGCCGATATTCCCTCAGACCGCATCATTCACTAACTTTCCGTTTTACATGCGGTGCTGGATACTGGCCGCTCTCGTCTGTGAGTCGAGCACCTGGCTGCTCCTCTCGAGGCGGGTAACACTCGCCCTGCTCCTGTACGCCCTGTCGGCGACAACCTTCGCGCACTTTGAGCTCAACCTGAATGTGCGCATTTTTCATGTGGAACATCACGCTGAGGGGCTTTCCATTCTGGTGCGCCTGCCCATGCCCTACCTCGTCGCCGATCTCACCGGGGCCGCGGGGCCCGACGGTCTGCCAGCACCTGCACCTTTTACTCGCAATGCGATGGAAGGCGAACGACTGGTCCACTATGTAGATTTTGAGCAGTTAGCGTCCGACCCCCTTGGCATCGGACGACGCGTCGCAGAGGGCCTGACCATTGACATACAGGACAGCGAGAGCGAAATGCAGGTCGTGGCAGTTCGTGTCCACGCACTCGACCACGAGCCCGGGTTCGCGACACTGGATGAGGCGCAGGCGGTGTTCGAGGCTCCGCAAGCCTGGCCAGATGGTCTGGTTTACGTGGGTGACGCAGTGGTAGATACGCAACTGCTGCTAAAAACCGGCAGCAGCGTGAGCCGCTATAGTCTTGGCGCGAACCTGGATCCTGGGCTGCCCGACCAGGAACAAACGGCCAACGTGCTGCTATACAACGGTCCAGGTGGCCTTGCTGTCTTCCGCTCCAGCGGGCTGCTCAAACAGCCTATCGAGGTTTCTAGCTCGCCCGTGGCCGGCTTCGGGACCTTCATCAAGGAGGGCGTCCGACATATCCTGGAGGGTCTCGATCACGTGCTGTTTGTGCTCTGCCTGGCCGTCGGCGCTTCCGGTGTGGCCAGCCTGCTGTGGCGGGTGACTGGCTTTACTCTGGGCCACAGTGTAACGCTATCGCTGGGCTTTTTTGGTTTTGTGCCCGTCGGCGCCTGGTTCATTCCAACCGTCGAGCTGATCATTGCGCTCACCATTGTATATGCCGCGGCTGTGGCAATGCGGCCAGCAGCGAAGGGGCACGGCGAATATCGTATGTTCCTTATCACGGCAGGTATCGGCCTGATCCACGGCCTTGGTTTTTCCTTCGTCCTGCAAAATATCCTCAAGATCAGCTCGCCAAACATCTGGCAGAGTCTGCTGGCCTTCAACATCGGCATCGAGCTGGGCCAGGTGCTGATAGTCGCGTTTGCCGCAGGCGTGATCGCACTGCTTGTGCGTGTCACGCCCGCGGGGGCAGGCGTCGCCCGTGCCTCAATCGTTATTGGCGCTGGGCTGGCTGCAATATACTGGAGCGTGGAGCGCACCCTTGCGTTAGCAACGGTTCTGTGACGGTGAGTTGCTTCAGACGCTCAGGCCTGCCAGCCTGAGACCATATCCATGATTTGCTGCCGCGCCGATTTGCCGTGCAAGATAACGAGCATGTCCCCTGGCTTTGCCCGCTCCAGCATAGCCCTCGCCGCCTCGACCTCCGTCGCTGCTGTGTCAATCTGCGACCTCGGTACGCCACGATCTTGCAGGTAGTGGACCATGCGTTCACCGATCCCCGTCTTGCCTTTGATTGCCTCGCCCTCGTAATCAAAACAGACATACCCGTCAAACTGCCCTGCCACCGCCCCCGCGATCTCATCGAGCGTCTGGTGATCCTGATAATGGGCGGCAGACACATTGATATAGCGCCGACCACTGACAGGCAGGCTTTGCAACGCTTTTGTCAACTGGATCAGGCCGTCGGGGTTGTGCGCAAAGTCGACCACGACCTGAAATGGCAGCGCGTCGAAGAGCACCATACGTCCGGGGTTGAGTTCGGGGTTGAGTCTGAACGTAGCCAAGCCGCGAACGATAACATCGGCAGGCAGCTTCATGAGGTAGCACGCAGCCGCAGCGTGCAGGGCATTGGACACGTTGTAATGCACGCCGCCGCCGAGTGCCATAGCAAGTTGCGCCACCGGCAACAGGGGGATACGCTCAGCCTTGTCATACAGGACCAGCACGGCATCCTCGACCAGCGCAAAGAGCTTGCCGGCACCAGGCAGAAGACGCAGGTAGTCCACGTCGCGCTCTGTAGAAACCAGACAAGTTTCTGCGGCATTCGGAAAAGGCAGCATGCGCAGAGACATGGCGTTGTCGGCATTTATCACCACGCCGTGACGCGCCCTCGCCGGTAGCAGCCGCTTAAGGGCCGCCATATCGTCGACGGTTTCAATGCCCAGATGATGGATGTGATCACGAGTGACGTTCAGACAAATCGCCACGTCACACCAATCGAAGGCGAAGCCGCTCATCGCGATACCGCCGTGAGCCGTTTCCAGCGCCAATGAGTCATAGGCTGGGTTGCCCATCTGGTGCAGGTGACCCGTAGCCCCTGACTGGTCGCCATCCTGAAGCAGCCGGCGCTGGCCATCAAACAGGCCGTCGGAGATCGCAAGCCCAGGCTGCAGGCCGGCCTGACGCAACATCCAGTGCAACAGATTGGTTGTGGTCGTCTTCCCATTGGTGGCGGTCACGGCGACGATCGGCACTCGACAGGGTGCGCCCGGCGGGAAGGCCCACGCGACCAGTGCGTCTGCAGCCGAGGCCAGCAGGGGCGATTCCGCCGGCAGCAAGGCGTCGAGCGGCGGCGCCACATCAAGGTCCACAAAGCAGGCGCCGCCCGCCTCGATGTCGCTGCTTATGAAGGTCACCATAATCAGCGCGGCGTCGATCGCTGCGGCAACCTGGTCCAGCCACGAAACCAGCGGGGGGGGACATTGCTCGCTGATATCGGTCGCCTCACGGACACCGGTTTCGAAAACGAATAGCGGCTGACGGTTACCGATCACGGCAACATAAACTGCGCCCTGAGGCAGCTCCGGTGGCTGTCCTTGCGGGACGGGAAGACCCAAACCCCGCATCACGGCCAGACCCTCTGGCCCGTTATTAACAAGTTGGCCTGCCGAGCCGGGGGGGCTGACACAAAAGGTGCCATCAAAAATCGCCTGATAACGGCAGTGCCCGAGCCGCAGGCCACCGTTCGGACGGATTCGCCGATCACCCGGGCGGCTGACGAAGGGGAAACGATCCAGCTTGGCCCAGGGAATCTCCGCGCGATCTGCGGCATCAACCATGGCCTGGGTCATAACTGGCAGCACTCGGGCTTCGGCGAAAGATAAAAACTCAACGATCCTGGCCTCAAGCCCTCCCTCCGCGCTGACTTCGGCCTCGATGCCCAGGCCCGGACACGACTGCGCCAGCAGAGACTGGGCAAGTTGCATTGCCCGTAGTCCGACGTCACGCTCTTCGACCTCTACAACGACGCGCGCAAGCCCCGCCCGCTGTGTCGGGATCACTTCCATGAAGCTCACGCGATGCCCGGCGCGCTGCTGTAGAGCCAGTATCAGGTCCGCATAGAACTGGCAAAAACGCATCACCACGCTCAGCCTGGCATCCTCAGGTAGGCTTGGCCTTCGAATCTGATGTTGGCTCGCCAGGGCGCTGAGCGCGGCCACGTATTCGTGGGGCGCGTCCACAAGTCTTGTTACATCGTCGCTATCTTCCAAGCGCACCTGCTGCTCCAGAACCGTGCAGTAAGCACGTCTGCCCGGCGCGCAGGAAATCGAAGTCTCGTCAAATATCACGGTTAATCAAACAGGTCTGGTGGCAACAGGTTGAAACCGGCAATATAGCGCATTTCTCTCTCTGCAGAACCGCGCCATGATGCCTGCGATACGCGCCACCGGCTCAGCTCTTGGGGCCTTTGTCGACAAGATAGATTTGCGCGAGCCACTGAGCACGCTGCAGCGAGACGCCCTCGCGTCTGCACTCGCAGAGCACCAGGCCCTGTTCTTCCGCGAGCAGGCGATCAGCCCGCAGCAGCACCGCGACTTCGGCAAAGCTTTCGGTCCATTAGAAGAACATCCCTCCTTTCTGCGCCGCGAGGATGTGCCGGAGGTGGCCTACCTGGATAACGGGCGAGACAACCCGTCCACGATTGACGAGTGGCACACGGATATGTCCTTCAAGCCGAGACCTCCAAAAGCTGGCATCCTGCTGGCGCGGATAGTGCCGCCCAAAGGCGGAGATACGCTATTTAGCTCGTCGGCCGCCGCCTATGAAGATCTTCCCGCTTCAGAGCGGAAGGCACTGGAAGGTCTCACAGCTGTCCACAGCTACGAATGGGGTTACAGAGACTCACTGGCGGAGCCTGGGGGCCGCGCACGTTTGCAGTCTGCGATCGACACAAATCCCGACGTCGTCCACCCTTTAGTGCGCGAACATCCGGTGACGGGCCGTCGCATTCTGTTTCTTAATCGTACCTTCACGCGTCACATCAACGGTTTGAGCCAAGGCGAATCCGACAGCTTGATCGAGCAACTCTGCGATCACATGATTAATGACCGCTATGTCTATCGCTTCCAGTGGCAGCCTGGCTCCATTGCCTTCTGGGACAATTTCGCGGTGATGCACAAACCCGTCAATGATTATTGGCCCGAGCGGCGCCGGGTAGAGCGGGTCACCCTGGCCTGAATCATGTGTGCTGTACAGTCTCAGAGCGCGGCCAGCTGCGAATGGTTCATGTACCAGCTATTCATGCTCTCGAAACGCATTGGACTTTCGGTTTCGACGTCCCTCACACCGGCAATCAACAGATGCCTCTCCAGTCGTCCCGCATAGTTCATACCCAACTGGTGAGAGATCACATTGATGGCGAACGCACCGGCGCGTGACTCGGAGTAGAGCAAGTCGACCTCGAATTCCGCTGCCATCTGTGCAAGACGCAGTCGCAGTGCACGGCCAATGCCTGTGGGCCCGGTCGATTGGCCGTGCTCCACCCAGCGCATGCTGTTGTCGTATTCCGCCAGCAGCAGGTTCCCCAACCCACGTACGGGAAAGCGGACCAGCTCAAGATTGGAAAACGCCTGAATCAAGCCATCCTGCGCGCTGCGCACCTGCAACATGAGATAGGTCTCGGGCGCCGCCAGCATAGCGTCTAATTTGTCGTCGAATCGGTAGGGAAAGGCACTGAAGGTACGGCTGTGCATGCTTATGAGCCGTTCGCGATCGCTATCGCTCAAAACGCCTGATGTGCGCTCGATACTCAGCTCAGATTCCGCGGAGAAGCTCTGCTCAAGTTCAGCGAGCGAGGGTTTTGCTTGCGCCAGCACGCGAGTCACCAGTGCCTCCTCCGCGCGGCGCTCGTCGACAGGCGCTGCTCGCTCCGGCGCACAATAGCCCAGGTATACGACGGCGAGATCTTCCCTCAAGCTCTGCACCGCCTCCACCTGAAACCCTGCGGCCTTGATCCCCTGCGTGAGCCACGCCTCCTGAGGTTGCAGAGTGATGATCCGGAAGGTCAGCCGCGTCACCTCCGCCGAGCGACTGGCTGCCATGACATCCGTGGCTTCGGCAAGTGCCGCGGGACCATCAATTAGCCAGGGACAGAACCAGCGCACGCGGGCACCGCCAGGGTCCAGCACTGGGTGTGTATCACCGAAAGCAGACAACGCGTGATTGCTCATAACTCTCTTTTCTCTCGCGGGTCACTCGCGGGCCATTCGCGGACCACCCGCGGGCCGCTCGCGCTACAACCGCGGGCGTGGAGCGGTTGGCAAGGCTATATTGACAGTGTAAACTTTCGCCGCCCCACTGGAGTGTGGGCCCGGAGAGAGTACAATAACCGGCCCCGGCGAACCATTGCCCGGCGCCGACACGCTGCCTCAGGCGATTTTCCAACCTCACACAGGACAGGACTATGATCTACCAGAGTGACGAGCTCACGGTGCAGCGCCACGACGGCGACATCGCCGAGCTCAAGTTTGACCTCCAGGGCGAATCGGTCAACAAGTTCGACCAGGCCACGGTGCAGAGTCTCACCGCCGCACTGGACGCCCTCGACGCCGAAGCCGGCATCAAGGGCCTGCTGGTCACCAGTGCCAAGCCCGTTTTTATCGTTGGCGCCGATATCAATGAATTCACCGGGCTGTTTGAAGCCGCCGCTGAGGATATCAAACCCTTCCTCGCGCCCAACAATGTCAACTTCAATCGTTTGCAGAACCTGCCCTACCCGACAGTTGCCGTGATTAACGGTTTCGCGATGGGCGGCGGCCTGGAAATCTGCCTGGCCTGTGATTACCGCGTCATGAGCACTAGCGCCAAGATCGGCCTGCCCGAGACCAAGCTCGGCATCCTGCCCGGCTGGGGCGGCACGGTGCGACTGCCGCGCATGATTGGCGTGGACGAGGCGGTCATGTGGATCGCTACCGCCAAAGACCAGAGCGCAGATGCTGCACTCAAAGTCGGTGCGGTCGACGCCGTGGCAGGCCCACAAGAGCTTGCCGATGTTGCGATGTCTACCTTGCAGGGCGCCATGGCAGGCTCCCTGGACTACAGTGCGCGCCGCGCTGCCAAATCCGGCCCGCTACCGATGAACGATACCGAAGCCATGATGGCCTTCTTTACCATGAAGCAGATGGTCGGGCAGCAGGCAGGTAAGAACTATCCGGCGCCGGTCAAGGCCGTGGACGTTATCGAGCAGGCCAGGACCCTCTGCCTGGAGGAGGCGCTCGATGTTGAAGCCGCCGGCTTCGCCGAGCTGGCCACAACCTCAGTCGCCGCTGCCCTCGTGGGCGTGTTCCTGGCGGATCAGCTACTCGGTAAAAAGGCGAAGGGCTGGGAAAAGCAGGCAGACAAGCCTATCGAGCGCGCCGCCGTGCTCGGCGCCGGCATCATGGGCGGCGGCATCGCCTACCAGAGCGCCTACAAGGGCGTGCCCATCAAGATGAAAGACATCAACCAGGATGGCCTCGACCTCGGCCTCTCCGAGGCCAACAAGCTGCTGTCAAAGCGCGTGGCGCGCAGCCGCATGACGCCCGACAAGATGGGCCAGGTACTGAACAGTATCGACCCAATGCTCGGCTACGACCGTTTCGACGAGGTCGATATCGTTGTGGAAGCGGTGGTTGAGAACCCCAAGGTCAAGCACGCCGTGCTGGCCGAGACGGAAAAGCACATTCGCGAGGACGCCGTTCTCGCCTCCAACACCTCTACCATTTCTATTTCCTACCTGGCGGAAGCGCTGGAACGTCCGCAGAATTTCTGTGGCATGCACTTCTTTAACCCGGTTCACGCTATGCCCCTGGTCGAGGTGATTCGCGGCGAGAAGAGTTCCGATGAAGCCATCGCACGCACGGTCGCCTATGCCAATCGCATGGGTAAAAAAGCCGTGGTGGTGAATGACTGCCCGGGCTTCCTCGTGAACCGTGTGCTCTTCCCCTACTTCGCAGGCTTCGCCGGCCTGGTCAAAGAGGGCGCCGACTTCCAGGCCGTCGACAAGGTCATGGAGCGCTGGGGTTGGCCGATGGGCCCCGCCTACCTGACCGATGTGGTCGGGCTGGACACCGGCGTCCACGCAGCCGAAGTCCTGGCAGAGGGCTTCCCGGATCGCATGACGCCGGACTATACGCCTGCAGTTGAGGTGCTCTACAACAACGACCGCTATGGCCAGAAAAACGGCAAGGGCTTCTACGAGTACGTCACCGATAAGCGTGGCAAGCCGCAGAAGGTCGCTGGTGATGAAACCTATGCCCTGCTTCAACCGCATGTTGCCGAGCGCAAGGAGTTCGACAAAGAGGAGATCATTGCGCGCATGATGCTGCCTATGGCGACCGAACTGGCTCGCTGCCTCGAAGAGGGTGTGGTGGGCAGCGCCGCCGAGGCTGACCTCGCGCTGCTCTATGGTGTCGGCTTCCCTCCCTTCCGCGGCGGCGTGTTCCGCTGGCTGGACGCGGTGGGTATGGCCTACATCGCCGAGCAGTCCGAAAAATACGCTCACCTCGGCAAGCTCTATGAACTGACCGACGGCATGAGGGCCAAATTGGCCGCCGGCGAACGCTACTACTAAGCGAGGAGACTGACCATGAGTTATGAAGCAAGAGACGCTGTCGTTGTCGACTACGCCCGCAGCGCCATGGGCCGTTCCAAGAACGGCTGTTTCCGCAATCGTCGCGCTGATGACCTATCTGCAGACGTCATCAAGGGCATGCTGGCACGGAACGACAAGCTCGACCCCACTGAAATCGATGACCTGATCTGGGGTAGCGTGATTCAGCGCGGCGAGCAGGGCATGAACCTCGGTCGCATGGTCGTGCTGGCGGCCGGGCTGCCTCACGATGTGCCGGGACAGACGGTCAATCGACTGTGCGGCTCGTCCATGAGTGCCTTGCACACTGCCGCAGCACAGATCATGGCCGACATGGGCGATGTCTACGTGGTCGGCGGCGTGGAGCACCTTGGCCACCTGCCGATGATGGACCCGGCCAACGTCGACCCGAACCCACGCCTGGGCCTGTCGGTTGCCAAGGCCGCCGGCATGATGGGCATGACGGCGGAGTACCTGGCACTCATGCACGGTATTGCGCGCGAAGACATGGACAAGCTGGGCGTACGCTCACACCAGTTGGCACACAAAGCCACCGTCGAGGGGAAGTTTGCCCGCGAGATCATTGGCGTCGAGGGGCACGATGCCAGCGGCGCACTAACCCTTGTAACGGAAGACGAGACGATCCGTCCCGAGACCAACCTGGAAGACCTGGCGGCATTGAAGCCTTCCTTCAACCCCCAGGGCGGCACCGTTACTGCGGGTACTTCCTCGCAAATCTCCGACGGCGCCTCCGCCATGCTGGTGATGTCTTACGAGCGCGCCCAGTCGCTTGGCCTCGAGCCAATCGCCCGCATCAGGGCGATGACAGTGGCCGGCGTCGACCCGTCGATCATGGGCTACGGGCCGGTGCCCTCAACCCAAAAAGCCCTGAAGAAGCTCGGGCTGACTATCGGTGATATTCAAATGGTCGAGCTCAACGAGGCCTTTGCGGCCCAGGCCTTGCCTGTCTTAAAGGATCTGGAACTGCTCGATAGCATGGAGGAAAAGGTTAATGTCCACGGTGGCGCTATCGCACTCGGCCATCCCTTCGGCTGCTCCGGCACGCGCATTACAGGGTCGCTGCTGAATGTCATGGAGGACCGAGACCTCAGCCTGGGCGTGTCTACCATGTGCGTGGGTATGGGCCAGGGCATTACCACGGTAGTTGAGCGCGTATAGCCTCGCAGTCACCCCGGCGCGCGCCGGGGTGACTATCTACTCAGACTTCGCTTACCGATAGCAGGCTGTCCACCTGCTCGAGAGACGCTATCAGGCCACCGGATGCGAGGCCCGAATTGCGAAAATACTCCTCCGCCATGGGTGCGATACCGCAGCGCTCAGGCAAATCCGCCTGCTCTTCCAATAGCCGGTACATCGTTGGCAGGAACACGAACTGAAGCCACTGCGGCAGAGACAGCGTGTCAACACAGAAAGGCTCCTCAGAGGCCAGGGCTTCACTGGAGGGCGTGATCTTGTCCCACATGCCGAGCTGGCGTAGCTGCCCTTCAATATCGATCAGCACTTCAGCGATCTCGGTCTGCATCGAGGCTTTCTCCGTCGGGGCGCGCATTATAGCGGGCCCATTAGTTCACGACACCTGTATTCACTCAGGCTTCGTCCCACGTGGAAGACGAAGGGCCGCCGCCAGGGGCGCAATCAAGTTCATCTCTTCTCCCGGGTCCACACCCAGGAGATAAGCCGCCGTATCGTGCTCACCGGGTGGGCTGCTCACATCATAGTCAATGACCTTCAGGCCGTTGATGATACGTGCCCGAGCCCTACCCATAAAGATATCAACCGCGTCACCCCGCAATGCCTGTTGCAAGGGTTTACCTTCGAACTGCGCAAAGGGAGGCAGGCCTGCCAGATCGAGCACCGTCGGAGCAAGATCAAGCAGGCTGACCGGCGTATCCTCGTCTCGCACGGCATAGTTGTCGTTACCCGGCGAACTGATCAGGAGTGGCACTCGAACGGAGGGTTCCCACAGGGTGCTCTTACGCCAGTGGAATTTCTCGCCCAGGTGATAGCCATGGTCTGACCAGAGGACGATGTCGGTTCGCTCTGCGCGCTCACTCGCCCTGAGCGCCGCGAGGACTTGACCAATCATCGCATCGGTATGGGAGAGACTGGCCAGGTAAGCGCGGGTATATTCGCGCGCCTTACCCGCCTTTCTGATCAGCTCATCTTGTGATGTGCCCATGAACACCGGTCGCGACGCGAGGGCCAGCGCCTCGGCTGGCTCATCCTCCAGCTCGTCGGGCGCTGGCATATGGACGGCTACGTCCTCGAGGGGGTACAGATCATAGGCCCACTGCGGCACGCGCCAAGGCAGGTGCGGTTGATAGAATCCGATAGCCAGAAAGAAAGGTTTATCGTCGTCGTAGTTAGACAGAAAGTCCGCAGCCCACTCGGCAATCGTGTGATCGGGGTGGGTCATTCCAGGCGGCAGAACTTCCGGGTTCATGAACGTCCCATCAGGCCCCGGATCCGCCATACCTCGCACCTGGGTGCGCGCAATCGGCGGGCCCACCCGGTGCCATCTTTCCGGCAGTTGACGATGAAAAACCTTACCCGCAGCGGCCGTGAGGTAACCGTGGCGGCCCATGACCTCGGGCAGCGACAGAACATCCGGGTTTTCATACACCGCGTTGTATTGCGGGCTGCCCACGCCGGGCTTCATCGCCGTGATCAGGCCCACCCCATGCGTTGCGGGGCTTAGACCCATCAGCACGCTGGTCCGAGAGGCGAGGCAGTTGGGTACCGTTGTATAGGCCCGGGTAAAACGCGTCGAGACCCGGGCGAGCGTATCGATATGTGGCGTGTGTATCGTGCCCGCGTAGTGATCGTTGTAACCCGCCCAGTCACGCCAGTCATCAACAACGATGAACAGCACATTGCGGCCTGTGGGCCAAGCGGCCGCCGCCAGCCCAGAGCTGGGCGCAGAGAAGAGCGGTAGCAAGATGAGCAAGGCCAGGCCCGCGCCAACGCGCGCTGAAGACTCAGCGGTGGATGTAAAACGGTGCATGACAGTCTGGTAGTGGGACATCCTTCGCGACAAGCATAGACTATTTATTTTTCGGGCCACGAGAACACAGTAACAAACTCGCGCCATGCTGAATCCAGCGTGTGTGTGTTTTAAACTAATGGACGAGCCCTGCGCTCAACCCACGCCAGCAGACTATCAGCAAGCTGTTCGCAAGCCTATTAACAAAACAAGGATAGAGCCATCAGACTCAAGCCCCCGAACCCACGCGATCTGGCGTTCGTCGAACGAAAGCTCGCCGTGCGGACTCCCTACCACCACCCCGATGTGCCCTTCATCTTTCTGTGGGCGCATAAGGCGGGCTGCACCGTACTGCTTCGCTGGTACCTGTTCCAGGCGCATCTCCTATTGGAGGCCTCCTCCTATGAGAAAGCGAAGCTCAGCATGCGACTGCACCGCTATGAAAAAGAGGTGTTCAAAGCGCGGCCAAACTACATGGAAGATCTGCTCGCAGCGATTGCTGCCAACAAACCCATCGTCGCCTTCATCCGTTGCCCTTTTCAGCGCGCCTATAGCGCGTATCTACAGATCAATAACCCCAAACTAATGCGCCTGCAGGCGCGAGGCGATAGCAACAACGTTTTGACGCTTCGCCGCCGCATTCTGGATGACGTCCACGGCAGCTCTAGCCCGCTGGATGCCCGCCTCCGGTTCCTGACCTACCTGGAGTGGCTCAAGGCCCAGAACCCGGGATCTTTAAATCGACACCATCGGCCGCAAATCTCGTCACTCTACAGGCAGTGTGACGTCAATACCTTTCGCCTGGAACAGCTGGCAAGCATCGCCAAACGTATGGAAGAAGAGCTCAATCTCAGGCGCTCCCACAAGCACCCTAAGATGTTCAAGACCAAGCACAGCGTGCCCAAGATCGAGGCGGATGCCGACGCGCTGTCGGCTATCCTCGAGGGGGGCGTTCCCATGTCTCGGGGGAAGCGGCATCCGGTTCCGGCGGTCAATCGTGCGCTGCTGGAAGGTCGCCCCGAGGGCGCCCTGATCGCCGACATTTTCGCCGAGGATCTGGCGCTGTATGATTCTACGCCCCTGCTGTAGAGTGTGCCATCACGACACAGGAGCTGATCGCCGTGCTGACCAAACTCTTCCTGCGCTTTACTGGATTTCTGTTCGCACTCTACGGGGCTTACCTTTACATGGACCCTCAGTTTCTGATCGACCTGCTGGCTCTCGGCGATAGCACGGCAGCCCGCGTGGAAATACGCGCCATGTACGGTGGCCTGCAGCTGGCGGTTGGCGCATTTCTGATTCTCTCTACCTTCCGCGACCCGCCCTTCATTGAAACGGGGCTGATCGTGTTGATCGCCTGTTTCGCAGGTCTGGCCTCGGCGCGCGCAGCGGGCATGATTGTCGACGGCGTTGACGGCTACAACCTGGGAGCCACGATCTATGAGTCCATCTCCCTGCTCATCGCGATACTCTTACTGAAGAAGGGCCAGCCTGCAAAAGACACAAGCTGAGCGCGCAATAGCCCCTATCCAGATAATGACTGGTCGGCGAGCTGTCGCTTGAAAGGCGGCAGGGAGTCAAGGATTGCCCGGCCATAGCGGCGCGTGAGCACGCGACGATCCATGAGCGTCACGCGCCCGGTATCGCTCTCCGTGCGCAGCAGTCGACCGCTGGCCTGAACCAGGCGCAAGGCAGCATCCGGCACGCTGATCTCCATGAACGCATTTCGCCCCTGTGCCTCCACCCATTCAGCGAGCGCCGCCTCCAGCGGGCTGTCGGGTACGGCGAAGGGTATCTTCGCAATAATCACATGGCGGCAATAGTCGCCCGGCAAGTCGACACCCTCGGCGAAGCTGGCGAGGCCAAACACGATACTGCCCTGACCCGCATCAATCGCTTCGCGGTGTCGCCGTAGAATTTCCTGCTTGCTGTAATCGCCCTGCATGAGCAGCTGATCACCGAGGCTGGCACGCACCCCGTTGTAGACATCGAGCATTTGCCTGCGCGACGAAAAGAGCACCAGTGTCGCCTCTGAAGGGTTGATGAGCTTAGGCAGCTGAGCGATCAACTCGCCGGTGTGCGCCTCAGCGTCGCTGGGATCGCTGCCCATGGCCGGAACATTGAAACTGGCGCTGGCATAGTCAAATGGGCTCTCCACAACCTTATAGTTTCCCTGCCTGGGTGACCCCGAGTGCAGGATGAAGCGCTCGAAGGAATTCAGCGCGGTCATGGTTGCGGAGGTGACGATGACGCCTGCCGCGCGAGACCACAGGTACTCGTCGAGGATGTCTGCGGCAAGGATCGGGCTGGCACGCAGGTCAAAACCGCGCTGTCCGTCACCGCCAAGGCGCGTCAGCCAGCGAGCACGCGGCGGCTCTTCGAGTTCCGTGTCAGCAGCGTAGTCCTGCCACAGCGTGAGCACGCCTTGCGCGCGGCCGAGCATGGCCCCGGCGTTGGTATGCCAGGTCTCTATATCGGTCTTGTCGATGTCGCGAAAGTCATCGTCCAGGGCGTCCGACAGCAGCGATTCCATGCGCGACAGCGCATCCACAATCTTGCTGAAACGCGCCGCCAGTGCGCGGGCCACTCCTTGCAAATCATCGGACACCCGGCCGTGCTCGAGGCGCAGCTGCTGATCCTCCCGGGCGTCCCGCGGCGGTGCCTCCCCCTGAAAGAGCTGCGCGACCACATCCTCCGCAACCTGCAGGCCTTCGAGGGCTTCATCCATCTCGCCGGGTAGCTTTTGTAAATAGCGCGTCAGATCGGCCATGACTGCCAGGGTCGGAGCGGCCTGAATGAGCATCTTTTTCGATTCCTGCAGCCACTGGACAGTGGTGTGCAGGCGGCAAAAGCTTGCAAAGTGCGACAGGGCCTTATCGGGCAGATGGTGCCCTTCGTCGAAGACATAGATGCTGTCCTCGGGGTCAGATAGGATTGCGCCTCCTCCCAGGGCCAGGTCCGATAGGGCCAGATCATGGTTGGTCACTATGATATCCGCGCCCTGCAGTGCATCACGTGCCCGAAAAAAACTGCACTGGCTAATGTTCGGGCAGCGCCTCCCGCTGCACTGGCTATGGTCGGTCGTTGTACTGAACCAAACCGCATCGGGAATCGCATCGGGCCAGTTATCCCGATCGCCATCCCACTCTCCCCGGCCGAGGGCTTCGACCATCGCGTCATAGTAGGGCTGTGCGTCGGGCGATGCAGGAGCGGCGTTTTCATCCGGGTAAAGCGGCAGCAGGTCGCCCTCGCCCTGACCCTGGCTGATCAGCCGGTCCAGCTTCGTTAGACAGACATAACGGCGGCGCCCTTTCGCGAGGACGAAATCAAAATCCAGGCCCGAGTGTTCTCGAATGTCCGGCAGATCCTTATTAACAAACTGCTCTTGCAAAGCGACCGTCGCGGTGCACACCACCAGCCGCTTGTTCAAGGCCTGTGCCAGCGGGATAGCGGCTACCGCGTAAGCAATGGTCTTACCGGTGCCGGTGCCCGCTTCGATGACGCACACAGCAGGCTCGTCGCCTGCAGGCTCGCCGGGGGCGGGAATTCGCCCTAGAGTGCGCGCGATCTCGGCGATCATCTGCCGCTGCCCCCAGCGAGGACTTAGCGACTTACGCTCCATCACGGCGTTGTAGGCGTCGCGGATGCGGTCTTTCTGTTCGTCCGTCAGCAAAACCGTCAGGCCGCTTGCGTCGTTAGCTTGCTGTCGATTGAATTAGCGTAAATGGCCAGCGCGTAGGGCTGATGGGGCTCTGGCAGCGCACGAATGCGCTGCTCGAACTCGCCGCGCGACAGCCTTCCTGCCTCGGCGTAGAGCGACTCAGGCAATACCACATCATCACCATGCAGCATGCGGTAGGCAAAGAAATTGCTGGGGTGCAGACAGTAACCATTGATGACTTGCGTATCGATAGCGGCGGCAACCTCTTCAGGCGTGTCATAGTCGCCCGTCAGCGGCGTACCAAAGGTGACATGGGTTTGGCCCTTATTGCCGGAGATACCCTGACCGATGGACGCGACATCTTCCTGTTCGCCTTTCTCATAACTGCCTGTGGTGGCGAGCTCATGGAGTTCGGCGGCCTTCAGACCGTCACAGGGGTCTACCTCGTAGGAGATTGCCACCGGTACAATGCGCAAGCTGCGGATATACTCGGCAAAACTCTGCTTACGCTTGTCGCGACACAGTGACAGCATCTTGATCACCGCAGGTTCGGTGCGGTCGATACCGTCTTTGGCACGACCCTCACGCTGCGCCAGCCAAACGGGCTGTCTCTCCTCGTTCAGGGAAAATTGAATATAGGCCGCCAGCTGCTTCGACGCTGCCAACAGCTCCCGCGGTCCGCTGACAGAGCGCTTGACCAGAAAACTCTTGTTCAGGCGCATCAGGTCGGACACCCAGGGCTTGGTTAGCAGGTTGTCGCCAATCGCTATACGCACCGTCTCGTGACCGTGCATGTGCAGGGCGTAGTTGGTGAAAGCTGGATCCATCGCGATATCACGGTGGTTACTCATGAACAGGTAGGATTGAGAGGGCTCCAGCGCATCGAGGCCAGACACGGTGAAACCCGCGGTGGTGTCCTCGATCATACGTTCAAGATAGGTTTTGATCACCATCTGCATCCCGTGGACGTCGCTTACATCCTGAAGCTCACGGCGTAGCACGCGGGCCGCCAGATAACGCCACAGCGAGGGGATAACGGCCGCGAGTCCGCCCAGCCGCAGACGGGCAATGGAGTCAAGAAATTCGCGATCGCCCAGAACTCGATCAAGCACCGCCCTGACTTCGCTGTCGCGGTAGGGTCGAATCTCCGCGAAGGGATCACTCAAGCCAGGGTCCTCACTGCCCAAAGCGCCACACCTTAACCAAATTCGCCATTGCCGTCATCTGCCGAGGCGCCTTTCGACTGACAGCGCTGGGCCTTTCTGGTACCCTTCGGCCGCGCAAAATCGAGCTGTTTAAGGGGAACACCATGGAAGCCACCAACGCGGCGCTGATGACCTTCGGCCTCGCCACCCTGCTAGTGAGTTGGGTCCTGATGATCATTGTCGCCTGGAGAGAAGACTACGCCTGGGGGCTATGCACCGTCCTCCTGCCGCCGCTGTCCTACCTCTACGCCTTGACTCGCCTCGACAAGGCCGGACAGCCTCTCCTGGTCGCACTGGTAGGCTGGAGCATGATTTTTCTCGCCTGGTAGCCTTGATCCAGGGGCCCACAGAGGTGCTCCCAGTGAACCTTACGAAATGTTAATTTTTGCCCGGGCCTCCTTGTCCCCGCGAGGGCCCTCACAAAGTCCTTAGTTTTCATGCAGTTACGGCTCGGCCAAGACTCTCAGCCGAACTGTTACCAATATTCCCAAAAAGTTAACGATCCGTAACTACTTTTGTGTCGTAACACCACAGTATAATGCGAACCAAGCATTGAGCGCCGGCTGAGGCGCACGTGTTACCGACCCTTTCTCGTCCATAGTGAAACATTCGAGGCTTAGTTATGAACATGATCAAGATTACGGCAGGCGCAGCCCTGCTCGCCCTGTCCAGTGCCAGCTTTGCGGCTAAACCGACCAGCATCGTCTTCGAAGGCAATGGCGCCGGAGACACTGGCGACTACGCCAAGTACTCCGTGAAATGCTCAAACGGCAAAAAAGCGCCGCTGACTGCCTGGGACAACCGTCGCAAGTGGTGTATTGGCGATGCAGCCAGCACCGAGTGCGAAAAGAAGCAGATCAACGCTGCCAAGAAGGCCTGCAAAGCAGCCTGATGCACGCCGGGGCCGCACTCACCGCGGCCCCGCGTAAGCCCCAGCGCTAGCTATCGTCTACCAGATAACGCCGGCGCAGTTCTTCTCGCTCCGACTCCCCAACGTGTAGCACCTCAGAAAGGTAGGTCCGCGTGTCGCCATATTGCTGATTGATGGTGTCCAGGGCCCGCTGCAAGTAGCCCCGGTGCACCTCAAGCATGGGCAGGATGGCTTCGGCAGCCATATCCTCAAGACCATATTTTTCGCGCAAGCGCGCCACTTCACGCTCCGGTGAGTAGAACTGCCCGGTCAGCATATAGTCCTGCATGATGAGCTGCTCTGAGACACCAAGCGCCAGCAGAACAAGGGCAGCGGCAAAACCCGTGCGATCCTTGCCCGCGGCGCAGTGCACGAGAAAGCGCGCCTCATCTGTCGCCAGTATCTCCTCAAACATGCGCGCGTAGGTCTCGGCCTGGCCTTCGACGAAGTCGCGATTCACCTCCTCCATGAAGGCGACCATAGTCTCCCTGCCATGCAACTCCCGCTCGCCCTGCTCGAAAAATGCGCTATTACTGCCAGGCACAATAGGCAGACTGACCACCCTGGGTGTTCGTTCGCCGGGCAAACGGCTGGGCTCTATCTGCTGCTCGTCCTCGCGGCGGAAGTCACACACGAGATCCAGCCCGAGACCCGCAAGCGTATCGACATCGCGGCTTGTCAGGCGCGACAGTTGCCCGGAGCGGAACAGGTAGCCCCAGCGTAGCGTGCGGTCATCAGTCGTCTTGTAGCCGCCGAAGTCTCTGAAGTTGGGGCTACCATCCAGTGCAATTCGCCGTTCCGGTGCCGTCACGCTGTTGCCATATTGGTCGCTGACCCTGAAGAAGTGCCGCTTACCCTCCGGCAAGCCTGATACGCGAGCGCCCGCCTCCACTAACTCGGTCTGGTGGGCAGCGTCGGCCAGCGCTTCGACGGCCACAAGGCTCTCAGGATGACTGGTCCGCCAGCGCAGGTGGTAATCGCCATCGGGCTCGCGCCAGATGTGAACGTCATCGGGTATTAATGGCATGCTTACATTCCTGTTGGTATCGGCACAGGCGCTATATTGGCAGTGGTGCCAAGGCGCTCGACGCTACTCGCCGCGATAGCCCATCGCCGCGCGCAGCAGGGTACGTATCAGGCGCAGCTGCTTATCCAGCGCCTCCTCGCTGAAGGGGTCCATGCCCAGCAGATCTCGGTACATCGGCGCCATCGTGACGTAGGACATCACAAGGTTGTTAAAGGCCATCACGGCCCAGGGCTGTAGCCCCGCGTCGCTGTCGAGAAACATGAGCTGGTCGCCGGCGAGATTATCTGCGGGCTCAAACATAGGCTTGAAGAACCTGTCCACCAATTCCGCCGTTTGCGGCCCTCCCGATAGCGCCGCGTGCTGCAGCAGACGCGCCAGGTTAGGGTTGGCGTGGTGCTTGCGCACGATAACCTCCAACCAGTCCATTACCTGCTCCGGGGTAACCTCGCCGACACTGAGTTCCTTGATCGGCGCGCTGAAATCCGCGAGCAGCCGCTCAAGAACAGCGGTATACAGCGCCTCCTTGTTACGAAAGTGGTTGTACAGGCTGGGCGAGCGGATGCCCACACGATCTGCCACATCGCCCAGCGAGGTGGCAGCGTAGCCACGCTCAGCAAAGAGATCTTCTGCGGCATCGAGGATGCGTTCGGCAGTCGGGCGGAGGGGTTTCTCCAGGGCTTCAATACTCATGCGCTATGGGTACACGGATAGACTAATAGGCATTAGTATAGCGGCCATCGCCAAGGGCTTAAACCGGACAAACCGGGTGGGAGACAAGGGATGGATCAACAGGACATCAGCAACCTGCTCTTCAGCTACGCGAGGCTTCTCGATGCAGGCGACCTGGAAGGCGTCGCGGGCCTCTTTCGACAGGGCAGCATCTGCACCGCACAGGGCACGACGGAGGGCTATGAGGCCGTGCTGGCCATTTACGAGGGCGCAACACGCCTCTACGAAGATGGCACGCCGAAAACGCGGCACCTGACCACGAATCTTGCCATCGAGGTCGACGGGGATCGAGCGACCTGCAAGAGTTACTTCACGGTGATGCAGGCCGTGGCGCCAGACTTTCCTCTGCAGGCGATCATCTGTGGGCACTACGACGATTCCTTCCTGCGCGAGGACGGGCGGTGGCGCTTTGATACTCGTTGGATTCACCCCCAACTGCTGGGCGACCTGAGCCGCCATCTGCTGTTTGACGCCGCCAGTCTCAGCGGTTGACAAGCCTCAAGCGAATGTGAATAATCGCGCCTCCCAAATTGTCGCCCCCCTTTTTTGAGGTACGTATCGTGGCCAATTCACCACAAGCAAGAAAGCGCGCACGCCAAGCCGAAAGACGTCGCGGACACAACGCCAGCCTCCGCTCACTGGTCCGCACCCGGATCAAACAGGTGACCGCTGCCATACAGACCGGCAACGGCGAGACCGCTAAAGAGGCCTTCGACCGCGCCGTGCCGGTAATAGACCGGATGGCTGACAAAGGCATCATTCACAAGAACAAAGCGGCTCGCCACAAAAGCCGCCTCAACGCCCAGGTCAAGGCGCTGTCCGCCTAGCACCCACCATCTGGGCGCGCTACCAGGACGCTGCGAACAGAGCGGCCTTGCGCCACCACAGGCCTTGAACAAGACCTTACAAACCCCGGCAACTGCCGGGGTTTGCCGTTTTTGGGCAGCTTACTCGTGAGAGCCCACTGCCGCGTGCTAGGATAATTCCGAACCATACTCCGGGTATCAGCCTGAGGCCCATTTTGAACAAGCCCCCTGCACTGGTCGTCGACCTCGATGGCACGCTGGTCCGCAGTGATCTGTTGGGCGAATCCTATCTTGAGTACCTGCGGCGTCAGCCCCTCTCGGGCTTACGCCCCTTCCTCTGGCTGCGTGACGGGCGCGCCAGCATGAAGGCCCGCCTGGCAAAAGTCAGCCACCCGGATATTGAGACCCTGCCCTATGAACACGCCGTTATGGCGCAGCTTCGCACGGCAAGGGAGTCCGGCCGGGAGACTGTCCTGGCCACGGCCAGCGACCGGCAGCTGGCACAGCGGGTGGCAGACCACCTGGGACTGTTCGACCGCATACTGGCAAGCGAGCCCGGCAACAACCTGAAGGGAGCCGCCAAAGCGGCGGCACTGGTCAAGCTCTATGGTGAACGAGGTTTCGACTATGCCGGAGACAGTGCCGCCGACCTGCCGGTGTGGGCCACCTGTCACACTGCGTTTGCCGTCAATCCCGGTCGGGGCGTCTATCGAAGGCTGCTGACTATCCGGCCAGATGCCATTCTCGTGGGTCGAGATGGGGCGGACCTGCCAGCGGCCTGGCGGGCGCTGAGGCCGCATCATTGGCTGAAAAACCTTCTGTTGTTTGCACCACTGGTGGCCAGTCATCGCATCCTGGACGACAATTTGCTCGGCGAGGGAATCCTTGCATTCCTCTGCTTCTGCCTCTGCACATCCGCGGTCTACCTTATCAACGACCTGATTGATCTTCCCCTCGACAGGCGCCACGCCGAGAAGTGCCATCGACCCCTCGCAGCAGGCGACCTGCCGCTGTGGACTGCAGTAGCCTTGATTCTGCTGGGCTTATCTATCGCTTTTACCACGGCAGCCCTATTGCTTCCCGCCGGGTTTACGCTGGCCATGCTGGTCTATTTCACCCTGACAGCGCTGTATTCACTGTGGGCGAAACGTATTGCCATCGTCGACATCGTCTTTCTGGTGGTACTGTATACCCTGAGAGTCGTTGCCGGCGCCCTGGCCCTCGAAATCGAGGCCTCCACCTGGATTATCGCCCTCGTCGGATTCATGTTCCTCAGCCTGTCACTGCTAAAACGCTACGCCGAGCTTCACGCCGTGCGCAGATCCGGGAGCCACGAAATCCAGGGGAGGGCTTACACCATCGATGACATGGAACTGGTGGCGGGGCTGGGCGCAAGCTCGGGCTATATCGCTGTCCTTGTGCTCGCCCTCTACATCGCGGACCCGACCAGCGAGATGCTCTATGAAGCCCCTGGCTGGCTGTGGGGTGCTTGCGCAGTCACGCTGTTCTGGATCAGCTACATGTGGCTGCTGGCGCGGCGCGGCCAGATACCCCAGGACCCTGTTATGTTCGCTGTGACAGACCCACGCAGTCTGCTCTCGGCCGGTCTGCTCTGCCTGCTGATGTGGCTGGCCGCATGACAAAGCGCGGCTTCGCCAGCTGGGGACGATACCCGCATTCGGAGCAAAGCGGCTTGCCCCTGCACTGGCGCAGCGACATCGCCTCGCAGCTGAAAGGGTCCGGGCAGCTGGCCTGGGGCAATGGCCGGAGCTACGGCGATGTCTGCCAGGCCAGTAGCGGTCGGGTCATGCCGATGCGCGCGCTGAACCGTTTGATCGATGCAGACTGGGAGACCGGCGTGCTGCGCTCAGAGGCGGGCGCGACCCTGGAAGAGATTCTGGCCGTCGCCATTCCGAAGGGTTGGTTTCTGCCCGTGCTACCCGGGACGCAGCAAGTTACATTAGGTGGCGCCGTCGCCAATGATGTACACGGTAAAAATCACCATCGTCGCGGCACCTTTGGATCCCATGTCGTCAGCCTCGAACTGTATCGAACTGATCGTGGTCTGCTCAACTGCTCCCGCATCAATTCCGCTGAGCTGTTCAATGCCACCATCGGAGGCCTTGGACTCACGGGCATTATTGGCTCGGTTGAGGTGCAGCTACAGCCGCTACAGAGCAGCAACATCGATAGTCGCTGCTTCCGCTTTCAATCGCTCGCCGAATTCCTTTCCCTATGCGAACAGTACGATACAAAAAGCGAGTACAGCGTGGCCTGGTTAGACTGCACTGCCAAAGACGCGCGAGGCGTTTTCAGCTGCGGTAATCATGCCGATGACGGCGCTGCTGAGGTAGCCGTTAAAGGCCGCCTCAAGGTCCCTTTCGCGCCGCCCCTGTCACCTATCAATCGCCCTAGCGTGGCGCTGATAAACCGTTTTCTTTACCGCTGGCAGGGGCGTAAACCCAGGCTCAGGCAGGGTTACCGCGATTTCCTGTGCCCGCTCGACGGAATTGCCCACTGGAATCGGGCCTATGGCCGCGCGGGCTTCCAACAGTACCAGTGCGTCATTCCACGCCCCGAGGCGGAGGCGGCCCTGGAGGAAATACTGGCACGTGTGAGGCAGGCAAGGCAGGGTTCATTCATGTCGGTGCTCAAAGTCTGCGGTAAAGCTCGCTCTCCGGGACTGCTGTCCTTCCCACTGCCGGGTATCTCCCTGGCGCTGGATTTTCCGCAGCGACCAGCGCTGAACCCGCTGTTTCGCGATCTGGACGCTATTGTCAGCTCATCCGGCGGGCGCCTGTATCCGGCCAAGGATGCTCACATGTCCGCAGAGCACTTCCAACAAGGCTACCCGCGCTGGGCTGAGCTCGAAAGCCTGCGTGACCCCGCTCTCTTATCTCGCTTCTGGCAGCGCGTTACCGACGCGGCAGGTTGTGTTCGATGAAGCGCATTCTCATCATAGGCGCGACCTCCGCCATCGCCTCTGCCTGCGCGCGGCGCTGGGCGCAACCGGGTACGCGCTTCTATCTGGTTGCACGTAGCCGGGACAAGCTGGCGACCATTGCCCGAGATCTGGAAATAAGAGGTGCAAGCGTTTCCCAGGATTGCCTCGACCTGGACCGGCTGGACACGCATAGGGGTCTGCTCGATCGTTGCCTGGCCACACTCGGGCCACCAGATCTGACACTGGTGGCCCATGGCACGCTGCCACAACCGGAGGAGAGCCGGGATCAGGCGGCGGTGGCTGCCGCCTGTTTCCACACCAACGCAACCAGCACCATCAGCCTGCTCACCGAAATCGGCGGGCGACTGGCGCAGGCTGGCGGCGGGCGTATTGCGGTTCTGTCTTCCGTAGCGGGCGAGCGAGGCCGGCCAAGCAATTACCCCTACGGTGCCAGTAAGGCCGCGGTCACGGCATTTTGCGAGGGTCAGCGCGCATGGCTGTTCAGGCGTGGCGTAGCGATACTGGTCGTCAAACCTGGTTTTGTCGATACGCCGATGACGGCCGGGATGGAGATACCTGCCGCGCTGAGCACAACGCCGGAACGCGTGGCTGCGGACATCGACCGCGCCCTTGGGCGCGAACATGACACGCTTTACACGCCCTGGTTCTGGTCACCCATCATGCGAGTGATTCGCCTGCTGCCAACCTTTCTGTTTAAGCGTATGGATCTCTAAACAGGCAGCTTGAGCAGGACAGTCGCGGGAGCACAGGGCCCTGCTAGCCGAACGCCGCTTCAGAATCCTGTCGGCTGTGCGCGTCCTTAAACTGTTGCAGCATCGACTGCTCGTGGGACTGGGCTTCTGCGGTATCCAGCGGGCGCTCAAGATTCGTCCAGTCAATATCGCCATCGGTCGTAAGATTCTCGAACTCCAGGATGCCCAGCTCCTCAAACTTGGGCCGAATGGTGTCCGTTAGCAGGCCGATGCGTTTGAGATTGGGGATCACACGCTGGAACAGCAGGTTGCGGAAGGTGGACATCACGAAGCCATCCAGGACCTGTCGCCGGGCTTCTTCGACATCCCAGCCAAAGTGCCGGAACACGTCCGTAGCGATAAGCCGTTCGCGGCTCACGACACAGGCTTCGTAGGCAAACTGGGCGCGCTCCTCACGCTCCTCATCGGACAGGGTCTTGATAAATTCCTCAAGGTAGTTGACGCCAAAGGTCACATGGCGCGCCTCGTCCCGAGTCACCAGGTAGACCACGTCCTTGAGCACGGGATCTGGAGTGGTTTCGCGGGCCGTGTTGAAGGCGGACAGCGCCAGGCCCTCAATCACAATCTGCATACCAATAAACTTCATGTCCCAGCGCGGATCGGTCAGGATCTTGTCGATAATGCTCTTGAGGTGGGTATTGATGGGATACATCAGGCCGAGTCGTGTTTGCAGGTACTTGTTAAACACCTCGACATGACGCGCTTCGTCAAAAGTCTGTGATGCGGCGTAGAGCTTTGCATTAAACGTCGGCGCGCAGGAACAAAGCTGCGAGGCCACCAGCAGCGCTCCCTGCTCACCGTGCAGAAACTGCGACAGACTCCAGGCATTCATATGCAGCTCGAACTCGTCCTTTTGCGCGTCGCTGAGTGCCAGGTAGGGCGGATAGGTGTCGAGGTTCATCAGCCCGGGCTCGCGCTGCGCGTCTGGCCAGGGTCGATCCCAGTCAATATCCATTTCAGGGTCCCAGTTCAGCTGCTTGCCCAACTCATAGAGCTTCTTGATGCGGTCATCCTGGACCTTGTAATCCCAGTTGTAGGAGCCGGTCAAAGGGGTACTGAAAATTTCGGCCACGTGATCGACCTGATCACTGGTCAGGACGTCCTCCAGGTCGGGCTGGGCCTTGGGAATGTCCGCACCGGGAAAGTGCTGGATTTTACGGGGTGTCTGTTCTGACCACTTCACTTTCATGTGCCGACCTCGCTGGTTAGATGATACTTATGGCAAGTGCCGAATCATCATGGTTCAAGGCCTATCGACCAACAAGGTAAAGTCTTGTCATTATGCGGTCATTTATGGCCAAATAAGCTATGCCCAAGGCCAGCGCCCCCGCGCAATACATCCTGATTCTGATCGACATGGTCGAGAGCCAGGGCCACGACAGAGCCGCCCTATTGGCCGGCACCAGCCTCGCACAGACCGGGATTTCAGGTATCGGCGCTCGCGTTAGTGAGTCAGATTTTGCCCAGCTGGTACAAAATGCCTTCGAGCTGACTGGCCAGCCCGATCTCGGCCTGGCCCTCGGGGCACGCCTCAACCTCAGCGCTCACGCGGTTCTCGGTCAGGCCTTTATGACCTGCAAGGATTTACGAGACGTACTGGGCCTGTTCCTCAAGTACTACCACCTGCTGTCGCCTGCACTCTACCTGGAGTTCGAAGAAGGGGCTCAGCAATGCACTCTGACGGCAACGACCGCACCACAGGAAAACCCGATCGAATTTGCCTATGAGCTCATGTACGGCGCGTTACGCAACACCCTGGAAGGTCTTCTCGGGCTCGACGACCTGCATCTGCGATTTGAGGTTCCCTACCCGGCTCCCCACTACGTCGAACGCTACCTTCAAACGCTCGGTAACGATGTGGAGTTTGACTGCACTCGGGGCCGCGTGATCTTCAGTTCAGCCCTGCTCGACACGCCCTTGCCGACCTCGAACCCCGCGCTGCGCAGCCTGTATGAAGATGAATGCCGTCGCCTGCTGGCTGATCTGGAAGAGGAGGACTCGGTCGCAGAGCAAACCGTGCGACTTCTGCGCAAGCTGGAGGGCCAATATCCCCAGATGCCGCAGCTCGCGCGCATGCTGAACTATAGCGCCCGTACCTATCGACGTCGGCTCGAACAGGAAGGGCTCTCCTACCAGTCGCTCCTGGATCAGGTACGGGCAGAGCACGCTACGCGCTACCTGGAGAATACGCGCCTGCCCATGGCGACCATTGCCTACATGGTGGGCTTCAATGACGCCTCCAACTTTCGCCGCGCCTACATCAAGTGGACCGGTCGGACGCCCAGGGACGTGCGCCGTGGCAATTAGTGCGCTGGCCGTGTATGCCGGCCGCGAAGCTGCGACGCGCCTTGCAGAGCGCGGCTGGGATGCGGACCTCTTTGACCTCCTTATCGGCGCTTCCGGCGGCCCGAAATGGTTTGTGCTCAGCCAGCTTGATCGCGTTCTCTTCAGCAAGTTTCTGTCTCAGCGAAGCCGCCCGCTCGCAACGCTTGGGTCATCTATCGGGAGTTGGCGACACGCCTGCTTTGCCACACGGGACCCCGCCGCTGCCATCGCCCGCATGGAAGCAGGCTATCTCTACCAGCGCTATAGCAGTGAACGGCCGTCAGTTGCCGAAATCAGTGAGGTGAGCCTTGGCATTCTTCAGAACATGCTCAGCGATCAGGGCGCCGCGGACCTGTTGCTCAACGACAAAGTGCACACACACGTCGTCACCGCCCGCGGGCGCGGCTTCGCTGCGGCATCACACCCGACAGCCCTTGCCTCGGGCATGGGCATGGCCGCCCTCGGCAATGCGGTCAGCCGCGAGTTGCTGCGGCTGTCTTTCCAGCGCGTGGTTTTTCATACCGGCGAGGGCATCGAGCCACCGCTCCACTTCCACGACTTCGACACGTGTTTCACCGCGCTTACGGCGGATAACCTCATCCACGCCCTGCACGCAAGCGGGGCCATACCCTTCCTCCTCACTGGCGAACGAAACATTCCCGGCGGCCCACCGGGCCAATACTGGGACGGCGGCATGATCGACTACCACTTCGACCTCGACCAGCACGTGTCTGACGGCTTGATTCTCTACCCTCATTTCAGCGCCAGGCTGGTGCCGGGCTGGTTCGATAAATTTCTGCCCTGGCGGCAAACCGCCTGGCACCGGCAACACAAGCTGGTGCTGTTATGCCCCTCGGCGCGCTTCGTGGCAGATCTTCCCTACGGCAAGATCCCTGACCGCAACGATTTCAGGGGCATGGGCGAAGACGAGCGTATGGATTACTGGGAAATCTGTGTCGAACGCTGCAAAGCGTTGGCTGAGGAATTCATGGAGCTCATATCCGGAAGTGACCCCTTGCGAGGTGTCACGCTACTCGACTGAAGAGGCTGGCTCGCTGGAGCGACCCGATCAGCTGAACTGACCCTTGGCCAGCACGTATTCCCTGCCGCAGCACTCCGTGCTGCTCAGCATGTCGGCAATGATTGCCGGAGCCTCACTGTAGGCTGCGGTGCGACGACCATCGGGCATGTCAAATACGGCCACCGCGCGCCAGGGTTCATCGCCCTGATAAAGCACCGTATAGCCTGCGACTCTGCAAGGGCCGGTCACCTCTCCCACCACCTCACACAACTCACATTCGGCACGAACCGCATCGCTAACGTCCTCGAAGGCCCACTGCGCATCGCCGGGGTCCGTGGACCACAGCGCACAGGCCTGCTTGGTTAACATACCGCTGACCGAGGTGACCAATCCAACTTCTGAAGGCTGATCCCTCAGTAGCTGACCCATTCGCACAGTGGCCTGCAGCACAAAGTTATTGAGTGGTCCTCCGCCGAAGGTCATGCCGCCCATCACCGTCAGGTCTCCATCGCCCTGCATCCCGAACTCCTCGAGCTGAACGCGGACCGCGGATGGGAAACAGGAGTACAGTTCACGCAGAGTGATGTCATCAAAATCGATACCGGCCATGTCCATCGCGCGCTGGCCGGCCAGGCGGAAGCCCGGGCTGCCGCCTAGGTCTTTGCGCGCGGTGACCACGCTCATAAAGTTAGACTCGGTGGAGGCACGCGGAAACAGCCATTTCTCGCGGGGGATGCCCAGCGATTGGGCGGTTTGCAGGCTGCAAAAGACAAGACCAGCCGCCTGGTCAACATTCCACTGCGAGTTGTGCAGCTTGGTGTAGGGGAAGGCGAGCATACGATTTCGCGGTGAACCCTCGCGTATGTCTTCAGCCGCCACAGCTGTGTCTGACCATGCATCGGGGTTTCTCGTCGCAACCTCAGAAAAGCGCTGATACATGGCGGCCATCTGGTCGCGATGCTGATCGACGCTGAGGCCCTGTCTGAAGCGCAAGGCGCTATCGATAATGGCGTAAAAACCCACCGGCATGCCAAGGCCAGTAGCCGATTCCACGATGTCCCAGATTTCGTCGTCCGGCAGCAGCGTTTCATCCGGCACGGCATCGGTTTGCTCGGTCTCCTTCGCCTCGGCGCCCGCTTTGGCGGCACAGAGACCGCGGTACTTCGCTTCACCACCAACCACCAGCATGATGTCGGCTTCGCCAGACTGAATCGCTTGGCAGGCGCGCGTCATCATACTCTGCTGCAGCACGCCAATTTCGGCCAGTACGGTCCGCGCATTGACGGCCCCCACCTTGTCCGCCACCAATCGCGCTGGATCACTGTAGTGCCACATGCCCTTCGGCACCTGAATTTCATCGGCCCGTTGCAGCAGTGCTAATGACCCTGCATCCTCTGCAGCCGCTTGCAAGGCGCGCGCCATGAGATCAACGGGCTCCAGCGCTCGCTCAAAATCCGGCTCCTTCTGTTGAACTGCTGCAACGCCGACAAGCACCGGGGTATGGGGGTGCAGATCAGCCATTGATAAATTCGTTGGCGTACCACTGAAGCATGGTGATCTTTTCCTCAAGGGGGTGATCAGGTTCCATTTCATAGACATTGCGGAAGGCGATGATGACATCGGTCACGCCTATCTCTTCCAGCTCGGCTATGCCTTCCTTGGTAAAGGCATTCTGGCCCGTCGTGAATACCCGGAAGGGCCGATCCTGCGTGCCATACTCCTCGCGCAGGGCATTAATTCGCCGAATATAGGCGCCCAGTTGCTCCATGTCGGCTCCTGCGCACATCCAGCCATCGCCGGTGCGCGCGGCGCGCTTGAGCGCCGGCTCCGTATGACCGCCGATTAAGAGGTCGGTCTTTGCCGTGGGCACCGGGCACATTTTGTTTGCGGGCATCTGGATCATTTCACCGTCGTGGCCGAAGAACTCGCCAGTCTCGAGACCACGCAGAATATCGATCTGCTCGTCAAAGCGCTTACCGCGTTTTTCATAGGGCACGCCACAAACCGCAAAGTCTTCCTCCCAGGGGCTGATGCCAATCCCGAAGTCAAAGCGGTTGTTAGACAGCTGCTGGATGCTTTGCACCTGCTTTGCCACCGGCGCGGCCTGGCGCACGGCCAGCTTGTAGACAAAGGTAGCGAAGCGGATTTTCTCCGTCACTGCGGCCATCGCCGCCACACCGATAAGACTTTCAATAAAGGGCACGCTCTCGAGGAACTCGCGACTGCCATCTGCGTTATAGGGATACTTGGAGCTGGCCTCTTGCGGATAGCAGATGCTGTCCGGAATGGTGATGCCGTCGTAGCCAGCGGCCTCCGCGGCCTTCGCTAGCGGCAAGTAGTGATCTGCATCGCTCATGCCGACCTGGAAACTGAATCTCATGCGCTTCTCCCTGACGTTTATCGTGTTTTTGTTGCCTACTCGCGGGTGACATACTGTAGCGAGTCAGGCTCGAAGGGTCATGGTGGGCTTGAAAATAGAACCCGACAGCCTCACATACTGAACCCTTGTTAGTACGTAGCGCTACCCGCAGGGGATTAACCGCAACGCCGGTACCAGACAAGGCTCCGTGCACGCACGTTACTTGTTGAACATTGCTTTACAATGGCCTCCTCATGAAAGAAACCAGCCACGCAACGCTTGCGTCAGACGACTGTTCTAGACGCTACCTCTTCGATGATGCCGACGTCAGGGGTGAGACTGTCCATCTCGATCGCGCCTTTCGAGACATCACCGACCTGCACGAATACGCGCCGGGCGTGCGCCAGCTTATGGGCCAGTTTCTGGCAGCGTCCGTGCTGCTCAGCACCAATCTCAAGTTCGAGGGCAGGCTCATTCTGCAAGCCCGGTCCTCGGGTCAGATTCCCCTGCTCATGGTTGAATGCAACCACCTGCTGGAGATTCGAGCCATTGCGCGCGGCGCCGAGGAAGCTACCAGCGAGGATTTCAACGTCCTGCTGGCTGATGGGCAATTGGCGATCACCATAGACCCCCTGGACGGGCAGCGCTATCAGGGCATAGTGCCGCTGGTAGACGGCTCGCTGGCGCGCAGCATAGATGCCTATTTTCAGCATTCTGAGCAGCTCAATACGCGACTCTGGCTGGCCGCAGACGGCGAGCGCGCCGCGGGCATGCTGCTCCAGCAGTTACCCGCTCAGCTCACGCCTGATACGGAAGCCAGGGAGCGACAGTGGCAGCGCCTGGTCACGCTCGCTGAAACTGTCGAGGGCAAAGAATTGCTGAATCTCCCCGCAGATCACCTGCTATACCGGCTATTTCACGAAGATCATGTTCGTCTGCTGGACGCACAGGGAGTCCGTTTTCACTGTTCCTGTTCAAAGCAGCGCACCCTGCGTGCCCTGTCCACACTCGATCCCATGGAAATAGAAGATATTCTGCAAGAGCAGGGCGCTGTCACGATGGACTGCGAGTTCTGCAACCAGCAGTACCGCTTCGAACGCGAGGATCTCGCTGAATTATTGGGCCGGCGACCAGAAAACACGCTACATTGACAAGTTTCCGCCGCGCCGACTTTTTCGACACGCCGGTTCGCAAGCACCCCCGATTCTGACATAATGTCGCCCCCTTAAAGACCAAGAAACAGGGCCGGGAACCACCAGCAAGCCCCGCGCCGAGTAACGAACAGGACATGCAATGACGGCAGACATCAGTACCCCCAGGGTCTACACCGACCTGGGCTCCTCGCAACTGGTAGAAGAATCGCTCAAACGTAAAGAAGGCATACTCGCCGACACCGGCGCCCTGCTGGTAACGACAGGCAAGCGTACCGGCCGCTCCCCCGCAGATCGATTCACCGTGCGCGAGCCCAGCACCGAGGACAGCATCGACTGGGGCGGTGTCAATCGTCCCTTTGATGAGGACAAGTTCGACGCTCTCTGGGAGCGTGTGGAGGCTTACCTGGCCGATCGCGATCGCTTCGTGTCACACCTTCACGTCGGCGAACACGGCGACCACTACCTGCCGGTCGAAGTGACCACGGAAACCGCCTGGCAATCGCTCTTCGGACGCAACATGTTCATCCGCCCGGCCCAGTACAACGGGGGCCGCAAGCCCGAGTGGAAGATTCTCAATGTCGCGAGCTTCACCTGCGAACCCGAGCGCGACGGCACCAACTCTGATGGCGTTGTCATTGTGAACTTTGGCCAGCGCAAGGTCTTACTGGCCGGCATGCGCTACGCAGGCGAGATGAAGAAGGCCATGTTTGCCGTACAGAACTTCCTGCTGCCAGAAAAAGACGTTATGCCGATGCATTGCTCTGCCAACGTCAGTGAGTCTGGCGACACCACACTCTTCTTTGGTCTGTCGGGCACCGGCAAGACCACCCTGTCCGCTGACCCGGAAATGTACCTGATTGGCGACGACGAGCACGGCTGGGCGAAGGGCTCGGTGTTCAATCTCGAAGGGGGCTGCTACGCCAAGACCATCGACCTCAGCCAAAAGAACGAACCGATTATCTGGGACGCCATCCGCTTCGGCGCCATTATCGAAAACGTCGTTCTGGACAGCGATCGACAGGCTGACTACACGGACACCAGCCTCACCGAGAACGGACGCTGCTGCTACCCGCTCGAGCACGTCGAGAAGCGTACAGAAGAGAACGCCGCCGGCGAGCCCAAGTGCGTCATATTCCTCACGTGCGACGTTTCCGGCGTATTGCCGCCGGTTTCCATCCTCTCGAAGGAAGCGGCCGCGTACCACTTCCTCAGCGGCTATACCGCTCGCGTCGGCTCCACCGAGGTCGGCGCCGCCGCCGGCATCAACCCGACCTTTTCAACCTGCTTTGGCGCGCCTTTCATGCCACGGCCGGCCGGTGACTACGCCGAGCTGCTGATGAAGCGGATCGAGGACTTCGGCTCCCAGGTCTACCTTGTTAATACCGGCTGGACCGGCGGCTCAGGCGCGCCTGGCGGCACAGGTTCGCGCTTTCCGATTCCGGTCACACGCGCCGTCGTGCACGCCTGCCAGAGTGGCGCTCTGCTCGACGTGCCAACCGGTCACCTGGACATCCTTAACCTCGATTTCCCCACCTGCATCCCCGGTGTGGATGACAAGTACACCAATCCAAGGGCCAGCTGGGGCGGCGAAGCGGCCTACGACGAACAGGCCCGTAAACTCGCGGCGCTGTTCGCTGACAACATCACCAATTTCGACGTCTCCGAAGCGATCATTGCTGCCGGCCCTGCCGTCGACTGAAGCCATTCAATTAGCCCGGTCTGGTCTGACCGGGACGGAGCACCATGAGGCGTGCCCGGCAAACCCGCAGGGCGCGCGAGGGGCCGCTGGCCGGCGAGCTTGCAGCTCACGTGGGAGTCACCGTCCAGGCGGCGACGCAGGGGGATAAACCTGAAATCTATCCTAGATTCTATCGATGACGTCAGGCAGCGCCTGCTGGCGCTGCAATAGATGCGCGGACGCCTGCTCCCCCAGCAGGTAAAGGCAGGGTACGAGCAGCAGCGTTACCCCCGTTGCGAAGAGCACGCCGAAGGCCAACGAGATCACCATGGGAATAAGGAACTGCGCGTGGAAGCTCGTCTCTGCCATGATCGGCAGCAGGCCGACAAAGGTCGTCAGCGACGTGAGGATGATGGGCCGGAAACGATCCTGCCCGCCCTGCAGGACGGCAGAGACCACTGAATGCCCACCCTCCCTGAGTCGATTGATGCGGTCGATCAACACCAGATTGTCATTCACCACCACGCCGGCGCAGGCAATCACACCGAGCAGCGAAAACATGCTGATCTGCCAGTCCAGGATCAGGTGCCCGAAGATGCCGCCCATAATGCCGAAGGGCACCGCGGTCAATACGAGGATCGGCTGGAAGTAGGAGCGGAAGGCCACAGCCATCAGTGCGTAGATCACGAGCATGGCGAGCGCCATGTAGGACAGCATGGCTTCCATGAAGTCCTCTTCTTCCTGTAACTCACCATCCAGCGCCAGCTGCAGGCCCGGAAAGCGCTCCTGCCACTCGGGTAAATGTCGCACCAGCACATCATCGACGATCTCACGCGGGCTCAGTTCGTCGCCTGCGTGGTCAGCCGTCAATTCCAGCGTCCGTCTGCGATTCAGCCGCTCGATAGTCAGGTAGCCCGGCTGATAGCGAATATCAGCCACCGTATCGAAGGGCACTTCGTCACCAGCCGGGGTGCGCACACGCATATCGCTCAAGTTCTCTACCGAGAGCCGCTCATGTTCCGGGTAGCGCACCATGACGCGAACATCCTCCTTGGTGCGCGGTATACGCTGGGCCTCGGCGCCATAGAAGGCCTCACGCACCTGACTGGCCAGGTTCGCCAGGGTAACCGACAGGTTCTCAGCCGCCGGTTTCAAATCCAGAACGATCTCCTCGCGCGGCGCCTGCAGGCTATCGTTCACGTTATAAACTCCCGGGTAAGCCGACAGAAGCTGGCGCAGCTCGTCCGCCACGACCTGCAACTCGTCCACATCCGGGCTGGAAAGGATCAGCGAAATCGGCTTACCACGCTCGTTGAAGGTGTAATCAATCTGGTAGGACTGAACGTCTCCAATATCACCTATCAGCGTCTGCCAGCGCTCGGCAAGCACCGCCGCGTCGACCGCCTCGGTATCGACCTCAAGAATCACCTCAACGTCGTTGCCGCGGCCAGACGAGTGAATATGGCCTATGACATTGCTGGCGCCCGCTGCCCGGGCGGCGTCGTTGTACTCTTCCTTGAGTGCCAGAGCTGCCTCTTCCACCTGGGCAAGTACCTCCAGCGTGCGCTGATAGGCACCACCCTCGGGCAATTCAATCTCGGCCTCAACAATGTCGCCGGTCACGGCAGGCATGAAGGCACTGCTCACCCAGCCACCGACGTACAGCGCCAGGCTTATCAGCAGCGCACAGAAAAAAAGCATGATGATCTGCAGATTATTGAACAGACAGCGTTCCAGCAGCGGCCGATAGCGCTCCCGGGCGAAGCGGGTCATCGCGCTGGCACAGGCCTCACGGCGTCGTTCCAGCGAGCGCAACAGGCCAACAGAACTCGGCCGCGGCGGGCCCATGTGCGCCAGGTGCGAGGGCAGAATCAGCAGACATTCAACCAGCGAGAAGACCAGCGCCAGCAACACCACTTTCGGTATTGAGGCCGCAGCTTCAGTCATGTCTCCGGGCATAAAGAGCATCGGGACAAAAAATATCATGGTAGAAATTACGGCAAACATCACCGGCTTCAACACCAGTCGAGCGCCGTTCAGCGCCCCCTTGGCGCCGGCCTCGCCCGCAACCTGCCGGGCGTGGATAGACTCACCGACAATAATCGCATCATCCACGACGATGCCCAGTATCAGCAGCAATGCGAACAGTGTCAGCATGTTCAGGCTCGCGCCGGTCAAGGGCAACAGGAAAAACGTACCCATGAACGCGACGGCGATACCCACGCACACCCACAGGGCGAGTAGCGGCCGCAGAAAGAGCATGAGCACGATGAAAACCAGTAACAGCCCACCCAGGCCGTTCAGCAAAAGCAGGTTCACCCGGCCCAAAAAGGGTTCTGACGCGTCGCGCCACAGGGTTAGCTCGACGCCGGGAGGCAAGGTCGGGCGGACGCGCTCGGCCCATTCGTGCAGCACGTCACTGGTCGCCAGCGTATTCGGATCGGCCGTAACAAAAACGTGCAGGTTGTGGGAGGGCTGGTCATTGAAGTGGGTGCTGACATCCGTATCTTCGAAGCCGTCAACGACGGTAGCAACGTCACCGAGTAGTACCTGCGTGCCCTCGCGCGTTGTTAACAGCACGATGCCCTCAAAGTCCTGCCGATCATAGGCCTGGCCGCGGGTTTGCAGCTGTATGTCACCCTCTGCCGCCTTGATTGCGCCCGCCGGCAGATTCAGTGAGCTGCCGCGGATAGCATCGACCACATCGCCAAATGTCAGCCCGAAGCGCCGCAGCGTATATTCGGAAACCTCAACCGCCAGTTCATAGGGCCGAGGACTGGTTAGCTCGACCAGTGAGACGTGGCGCTGGCCCGCTAGATCGTCGCGCAGCCGCTCCCCGAGCTCTTTCAGATTACGTTCACCAATATTACCCGCCACGGTGATGATGCCCATGTGATGATGGTCCTTGATCTCCGTAATGACAGGGCGCTCGGCCTGGACAGGAAAGGTATTGATTGCATCAACGCGCGTTTTCACCTCCGCGGTGAGCCGCTGGGTGTCGTAGTTTTTCTCCGCCTCTAGCACAACCGTGCCAATCCCTTGCCGGGCCGTGGCGCGAATTTCCTTGATGCCCGGAAGATCGTGCACCGCTTCTTCAATCCGGATGCATATCTGCTGCTCGACCTCAGAAGGACCGGCACCCGGGTAGCTCATGGTGACACTCACGCGACTGATGCCCATGTCCGGGAAGAACTGCTTATCGAGGGCGCGCAGGCCAAACAGGCCGCCCAGGATCAGGAAGACCATAAGCAGGTTGGCCGCGATAGGATTATCGATGAACCAGCGAACGGGTCCGCCCATGGCCAAGGCCCCGCCTAGATACCGTCTGCCAGCTGACCGACCTTACGGGCTTCCACCTCGGCGCCGGCCAGGGTTCGTGTCTGCTCACGGACGATCACATGCTCACCTTCATCAAGACCCTGCACCCAGATTTGCCGAGGGTCGCTCTGAAGCACCCGGACCTCGCGAGGGCGGGCCCGATTAGCCGCATCGACCACCATAACCGTGCCATCACTGCGAAGTGCAGAACGCGGCAATGCGCTGACACGTTCCAGCTGACGGCCACTAACTGTGGCATTAACGAACAGGCCAGGCGACAGTGGCGGACGATCGCTACCAAGCTCACGCGCAAACGGCCGCGGTACTTCAGCGACGGCGTAGACAACCCGGCTGTTCACATCAATGCTGGCGTCGGTGCGCACTATGCGACCCTGCCACTGCCAGGTCTTGCCAGCGAAGCGTGCCTCCAGTGCAACGGCGGCTCCCGCATCTGCCGGGGCCAGGCTATCGTCATAACTCAGCGGCAGGTCCAACAGTGCCACCTGCTTATCGGTAAGCGGCAGCCGAACCTGGGCAACATCCGTATCGTAAACTCGGGCAATTACGGTACCTGGCGTTACATACTGACCCAGATCCACACGCTTCTCGCTGATGCGGCCATTGAATGGCATGGCGAGCGAGGTACGCGCCAGGTCGAGCTGAGCCGATTTCAGATTCGCTTCGGCGGCTGCCAGTGAGGCCTTTGCCGCCGCCAACTGAGGTGCGCGCAGGAACAGCGCGTTCGCTTCATCACTGCCGAGGTCGCGCCATTCTCGTTTGGCCTGCCGTGAGCGACCCTGCTCTTCGGCAACGCGCTGTCGTGCTGCGGCTACGTCTGATTCCGCTCGCGCTATGGCTAACTCGTAGTCGACCGCCTCGACGCGCACCAGCTCGGCGTCAGCGGCGAAGAAACCGCCCTCAGCAAAACGCGGCGATACGGCCTCGATGCGCCCCGCGACCTGACTGACGAGGCTGATTTCACGTAGCGGGCGAACCGTGCCCTGGGTGCGAACTTCTAACTGACGCTGCTGCGGGTCTGCGGCAATCACATCAACCAGTGGCGGGCCAATCTCAGGTGGAGCAAGCGGGCTTGGAACGGGTTTACCAACCAGCAGGCCATAGGCGGCACCTGCGCCCACCACGAGGATCAGGACACTCCACAAGCCGTTGCGCTTCCAGTTGGCAGCCATTGTTGTACTCACCCGGATCTCTGACCTGCAGTCTCGGCGCCCAAGCTGAAGTCAACCTGAAGCCCCGGCTGGACTCTGCCCCTCAATAGCAGCCTGAGACAGAAATTTTTACCTTAAAAAACAATGTCTTGGAGATGGCTAGCTCAAAAGCGCCAAGTCGCTCGGCGATTAGTAGGAATATTCTAGATTTTTTCAGTACCTTCTCTCTCACTCGGGAGGCACGTCGATACGACCTCCCTGCAACCCTCAGTTAATTGAGATGACGAACGACAGGAGTGAAGACATGGCCGAAGCCACCGCCAAGAAAAAAGCCGCACCGAAGAGAGCCGCCGCCAAGCGCAAGGCTGCGCCCAAGAAAACCGCAGCACGCAAGGCTGCACCAAAGAAAACCGCCCCCAAGCGCAAGGCAGCCAAGCCTGACTTCGCCGCACGCGCACAGGCCGCAAGCCGCAAGGCCTTCCTGGCGAGCCTTGGCTTTTATGGCAAAGCCTTCGACCAGGTTCAGGAGCAGTTCAGCAGCGTCCAGGACGAACTGGAGGCACGCCGCAAAAAAGCCGACAAGCTCTACAATGACCTGGTAAAGCGCGGGGAAAAAGTCGAGAAAGAAGCGCGCAAAGCGGTTGATGACATGGAACTGCCCAAGTTTGACTTCGAACTGGACAGCCTCGCCGACCGTAGCAGAATTGAAGCACAGCTGGACAAGGCGAAGGCTCGTTTTGAAGAACTACGCGAGGACGTACGCGACTCGCTGGGTCTTAAGAGCGCTGCCTGACACTATCCAGGTCACAGGTCCCCGACTCCGGGGACATCGTTTTTGGGTCACCTTCGGTGGCCCTTTTTTTTAGCCCTTAATCTGTTTTAATGGTCCGTCCCACCAGGCACAGCACAATAATTCCGGCCGGAGGCGACCCCAATGAGTGATGACAAAAGCAACGTTGCCGACAAGGCGAGCGAAATTGCCAAGAATATCTGGCTGGCCGGCGTTGGAGCCTACGGCCGGGCCGTTGACGAGGCGCAGGATAGACTGGAGAAAGCAGGCGTGGAGACACCCAAACTATTCAAAGACCTCGTCAAGGCAGGCGCTGCCCTCGAGGACGAAGCGCGGGAGACTCTGAGCACAAGCGCTGCCCGCAGCTCAGTAGAAGAGCGTATCAACCGGGTGCGCGAAAACTTTAACTTACAGCGTCCCGCCCGAGGTGAAGATTTACTGGCCCTGCATGAAAAAATCGATCTGCTTTCACGCAAAGTGGACGTCCTGGCCAGCGCCCTGACCGAGGCGGGCCTGATTGACGCGCCCCCGACTCCCGCTCGAGCCGCTAAACGCGCAAAAAAATCGCCCACACCCCGCAAGAAGGCTGCCCGCAAGAAAACGCCAGCAAAGAAAGCGCCGGGTAAAAAAGCGCCCGGCAAAAAACCGGCCAACAAGCGCGCGGCCGGTAGCCGCAAATCTGGCGCCTGACTCTCAGTAAATGAAAACCCGGGATCGGATCCTGGTTACCAGTCTCGCGTTATTCAATGACGAAGGCGAGGCACACACCACAACAATAGATATTGCAAATGAGCTGGATATCAGCCCGGGCAATCTCTACTACCATTTCAAAGGCAAGGACCAGATCATTGCCGAGCTCTTCCAACAATACGAGCTGGCACTTTGTGGCACCCTCTCGGCGCCGATAGAACAAGCCCTCGATGCGGTCGAGGACAACTGGTATTACCTCTACGTGGTGATGGAGGAGATGTACCAGTACCGCTTTCTCTACCTCAACCTTGACGATATTCTGCAGCGCTACCCGGACATCCACCGGGACTTTAAGCGCCTGGTGCAGCTTAAGCGCGCAGCGCTTTACGCGGTCTGCCGCTCCCTCCTGCAACGCGCCGTTATTGACGCCCAGGACCAGCAGCTCGTAGGGCTGGTGGATAACATGACCCTGGTGATGAACTTCTGGCTGAATTACGAGCAGTTGCTACACGGCGATCGACCGCAGCAGGTCACGATTCATCAGGGTGTTCTGCAGCTACTGACCATGGTTGCGCCCTACCTTGGCGATGAACAGCTGAGCTTCTATCGCGACTGCGAGGCGATCTACACCTCAATGTTGGACGCTGGCAGCGTGCCCTGACCGGCGCAGCAGGCAAACGTCGTCTGCGATCAATTCCAGTTCGGCCTGGTGGGCCTGCGCCCACCATCGCCAGGTCGAATCACTGAAGAAGCAGACGTGAGTCGGATCGTTCTTGTAATGCCAGCGGCTAAAGGCATCAGCATCAATTACGCGTTTGGTCATTACGCCAAGAGTACCTCCGGGGCGCAGCAGCGACCAAAGGCGCGATAGTTCAGCGCCAGGCCTGTGCAAATGCTCAACCACTTCACTCGCGGTGATGAAGTCATAACTACCGGCAAGTGCCTTTTCATCGGGATAAAAGAAGCTGTCATAAAGCGTTATGTGCAGGCCCGCTTCCCTGAACATCGCCGCCAGGGCGGGGCCGGGACCGCAGCCAAAGTCGAGCCCGCGTGCGCCAGGCGCCAGCCGGGCCAGCATCGGATCAGCGAGCCGGGACAGGAAGGCGCGATAACCAGCATCGCCCAAGTCATTCTGATGAAGCTCATACTCAGCTCGCTCCTGGGCTCGCGTAAGAAAAAACGCGGGCGGCACAAACACCAGCTGGCAGCGCTGGCAACGGCGATAGCTGCGCCGCGCATCATGAAAGAACGCCACGTTTTCGATCGAGCCGCACAGCGGACAGGGCAATTCGACAGTCATCTGCTACTATTCCCTTGCGTTTTGCGGCATCCCATCTCTTACGAAACCCCTTTCAAGGAGCAAAGCATGAGTATTCAGATCGGCGACAAAATTCCCGCGTGCACCCTGCAAACCATGGGTGAATCGGGCCCCGAGGACATTAGCACAGACACTATCTTCAGCGGCAAGAAAGTCGTCTTGTTTGCACTGCCCGGTGCGTTCACGCCAGGCTGCTCTATGGCGCACCTACCGGGCTACGTCGTCAACGCTGACAAGATCAAGGCCGCTGGTGTCGACACTATCGCATGTCTGTCGGTGAACGATGCCTTCGTCATGGGCGCCTGGGGTGAGGCCCAGAACGCCGGAGAAATCCTGATGCTGGGAGATGGCAACGCGACCTTCACCAGCGCCGTCGGACTCGAACTGGACGGCACGGGCTTTGGCATGGGTACGCGCAGCCAGCGCTACGCAATGATCGTTGAGGACGGCACCGTCACAACGCTCAACGTCGAGCCAGAGGGCGGTGTCGATGTCAGCTCAGCGGAAACCATTATGGGCTTGCTCTAGCCGCTATGGAGCGGGCGGTCGCGTCGAAGCAATCGCGCGACCCCCGTGCTCACAGTGCGCTGGTATCGTAGTCCGTGTAGAACTGCGCATACCACTTGCGGAACTTGGCGATGGGCCCGTCGCCATCACAAAGCACAGGCAGTGGCCGGTAGACCTTGTGCTCCCAAATCGGACGATCTTCCTCCAGTTGGCCAACGATATTTGCCACGATCGCATCGTTTACGCCACCCGTTTTCACCTCGCCATCAATCTTCGGCTGGGTGAAGGCGAAGCGCACATGGACCCGCTCATCATCGATCGGCGTAGTGAGGCCCATCAAAAAGGTATCAGCAATACCCTCAAACTTGGTAAAGCCCTGGCCCGGCCCGGCTGAACCCGTGTAGATCGCGCCATCGACCTCGCCCCTGGGCGTTGGCATCTTGGCGCGCTGAACGCCGCGGGACATCGGCCCATCGTAGGCGATGTCCCATTCGGGCATGGAAGCGGTGCGATGCACGTAACGAAAGTGTGCGGGGTCGGCTGCATTCTCCGCCATCTCCTGAGCGTGGGTTTCCAGCTCCCACTCGTAGCGCTTCAGCGGTGCCCAGTCTTCACTGTTTGCCTCGTCATGGTCGACGACCTCCCACGCCGGCTCAAGGCCACTGGGGTGATACCAGGCCCAGATCACCTGGTTGGTTTCGCGAGTTGGGTACGAGGTCAGGCACTGCTTACCCTTCACCTTGGGCGGCATATTATTGGCGTAGGGCACATCGGTACACTCGCCCTCGCCGTTAAACTTCCAGGCGTGGAATGGGCAAACAATGGATTCGCCCTCAATACGGCCGCCACCGCCGGCATTTTCATGAATACCATACCCGAGGTGGGCACCCAGATGGGGGCAGTAGGCATCCAGCAGACAAGGTACGCCGGCCTCGGTGCGAAACAGCACCAGCTCCTTGCCGAAATAGCTCACCGCCTTCGACTGTCCGGCCTCCAGCTCGTCGGCGTAGGCCACGGCATACCAGCCGTGGGGAATGGGCATGGGGTAGCGCTTGTTCATGTTTTCACCTGCTGTTTGCTCCAGTCGACCAGCCCTCCACAGGCTGCTCGGCTAACTTACGTGACTCCGTCGCGATAACAATGACATTTCGTGCCAAATCAGTTTACGGAAGTGGACATAAGGCAGTTTCTGGCACATCTGGACAGATTTACGACACAAAAATGAAATAGCAAACCGAGCTGATCACCAGCACGCCAAGAAAGTTCAGCATCACACCTTCACGTGCCATCCGCGCCACACTGACCAACCCGCTACCAAACACCACGGAGTTCGGGGCCGTTGCAACAGGTAACATGAATGCACAGCTCGCACTCATGGCTGCGGGCACCATGATGACCTCAGGTGCAATGCCAGCGCCCAGCGCGGCCGCCGCGAGTACCGGCATGAGCAAGGTTGTACTGGCCGTATTGGACGTCGCCTCCGTCATGAACGTCACGGTCAGGCAGATGACCACAATCAGGAGCGCCGGACCCGCCGAGGTCATGCCTGCCAGCCAGGCACCGAGTAGATCACTGAGGCCAGACGCGACAAAACCCTTGGCCAGGCAGATACCGCCGGAAAACAGCAGCAGCACACCCCAGGGAATGCGTACAGCCTGCTCCCAGTCCAGTAAGCGACCGCCACGCCCATTGGGCACCAGAAACATCACCACAACCGCCAGCAGCGCCACCGAGGCGTCATTCGCCGTTGGCAGGTCGAGCCAGGACTTCCAACCGCCGAAGGGCTCACTCCGGGTAATCCAGGCCAGCGCCGTTAGCGCAAAGACCACTAACACTCGACGCTCTTCCGGGCGCCAGTGCCCCGGTGCGGGCAGCGTGACCTGCAAGCTGCCGCCCAGGTTTCGCGTCAGCACAAAACACATGGCTGGCACCATCATAAGCACCACCGGGAGCGCCCAGCTCATCCACTGGGTAAAGCCTACGCTGCGCCCGGTGATATCTTCGAACACCTGCATGAAGATCAGGTTGGGTGGCGTGCCGATGGGTGTCCCTATACCACCGACGCTTGCCGCATAGGCGATTCCCAGCAGCAGCGGCACAGCAAGGCGCTCTCGGTCCTCGCTACCCTCTAAAACGGCCAGTGCAACCGGCAGCAGCATCAGGGCAGTCGCCGTGTTGGATATCCACATGCTCAGCAGTGCCGCGGCCGTCATGAAGCCAAGTACCAGCCGGCGCCCGCTATTGGCGCCAAACAGGTTTACCATACCAAGCGCGATGCGGCGGTGCGCGCCGGCGGACTCCATGGCCTTGGACAGGATAAACCCACCGAGCAGCAGAAGAATCAGCGGCGAACCGTATGCCTGAGCCACTTCTAAGGGCGTCAGCACCCCAAGCAGCGGTAGCAGGGCAAGCGGCAGAACGGACGTTACGGGGATGGGTACCGGCTCAAACACCCACCAGACCACGCACAGCACTGCAACGAAGGACACTATTGCGATGTCAGGACTATGCCCGGCCCGCAGCATGAGCAAGGCCATCGCCCCGGCGACCAGCGGCCCGAGCCAGCGCGCCAGATCGGCTAATTGAGCTTGCATAGCATCCCCAGGAATTCGATGACCGCTCATCGTGCCCCCCGCTGCGTATGCTGTAAAGCCCGCGGTCGCTGGGTAGTGTGGACGAGAGCAAACCGCTAAACTTGCGCGCATGACTACCGAGCTTCCGAAAACGCTGATCGATCGTTTCCAGAGACGGGTCGACTACGTCAGGTTGTCCGTGACAGATCGCTGTGATTTTCGCTGCGTCTACTGCATGGCGGAGGACATGCAGTTCGTACCAAAGCGGGACGTACTGACCCTCGAAGAGCTATACCAGGTTGGACTGGCATTTACCGAGCTGGGTGCACGCAAGATTCGCCTGACCGGTGGTGAGCCTCTGGTGCGCAACAACGTGCTGTCGCTGGTGCAGCGCCTGGGCGCGCTCCAGGGTCTTGACGAGCTGGTGATGACCACCAATGGGTCACAGCTGCAGCGACTGGCAAAGCCCTTATCAGCAGCCGGCATCCGTCGTCTTAACATAAGCCTGGATAGCCTTAACCCACGCAAATTCCGTCACCTTACCCGGCACGGCTGTCTCGACCAGGTTATCGCCGGCATCGACGCCGCGCGAGAAGCGGGCTTTGAGCGCATCAAACTGAACGCCGTTATCCTCAGGGGCCGCAATGAGCAGGAAGTACCGGCGCTGGTAGACTTTGCACTGCAGCGCGGTCTTGATCTGGCGTTCATTGAAGAGATGCCTCTCGGCAGTATCGTTGAGCATGATCGTGCGCTGAGCTTCATTGCCAGTGAAGAACTGCTCGAAATGATAAGCCAGCACCACCAGCTACAGGCACTTGGCGATCCGCAGGGCGCAGCAGGCCCGGCGCGCTATTACGCGGTGGCGGGTAGTGATAGCCGCATTGGGTTTATATCACCGCACAGCAACAACTTCTGTCATCTGTGCAACCGCGTGCGCGTTACCGTCGAAGGCCGCTTACTGTTGTGCCTGGGCAACGAGCACTCAGTTGATCTACGTGCCACATTGCGGCAACCGGACTATTCACTTGAGAAACTCAAGGCAAGGATCGTCTCAGCGATGGATATCAAGCCGGAACGCCACGAATTTAACTTGGCCGAGGAACCCCAGATCCTGCGCTTCATGAACACAACCGGCGGCTGACAGGCGGAAAACGCATCGTGCAAACCCAGGATTACCCCCAACTCGGCTCAATCGAGCTTATCGAGCAAGGCTTCGAGCAACACGGCTATATCTGTAGTGCGAAAATTGCCACCGCCGTGTTCCTGGCATTCCAGCTACGCAAGCCCATTCTGGTTGAGGGGCCTCCCGGGGTTGGCAAGACCGAGCTGGCCAAGACCACCGCGGAGCTGCTTGCGGCGCCGCTAATCAGGCTGCAGTGTTACGAGGGCCTGGACGAGGCGAAGGCCCTCTACGAATGGAAGTACGGCAAGCAGCTTCTTTACACCCAGGTGCTGAAGGAAAAGCTAGGCGACCTGTTGCAGGGCGCTCACGGTCTGGCAGAGTCAGTCGAACGACTGCACCAGTTTGGTGACATCTTTTATTCCGAGGACTTTCTCGAACCACGGCCGCTGCTCAAGGCTATGCAGCAGGAGCAGGGCGCCATTCTGCTCATCGACGAAGTCGATAAGTCAGATTACGAGTTTGAGTCCCTGCTTCTTGAGATTCTGTCGGATTACCAGGTGTCGATCCCCGAAATCGGGACGGTCAAGGCCACCAGCTCTCCCATGGTATTCCTTACCAGCAATAATACGCGCGATATTTCTGACGCCCTGAAACGCCGCTGTTTGCATCTCTACATACCCTTCCCCTCAGTCGAGCTGGAGGAGCGCATCATTCGCAGCCGCGTGCCCGAGGTTGACGAGCAGCTGCGGCACCAGCTGGTCGGCTTTGTACACTCACTGCGCGAGCTGGATTTGAAAAAAACACCAGCGATATCTGAAACGATCGACTGGGCGCGCAGTTTACTCCTGTTGCACGCTGCGACGCTTGAGGAAGGCCTGGTGCGCGCAACGCTCAATGTGCTGCTGAAGTTCGAGGAAGACATAGACGCCGCCGAAGGCGAGCTGCGTCAGCTGCTGTCCCAATCGTCGAAAAGCTGAGTTTTCGCCTGCTGCCGCAGGCACGCTGGTGTAAGCTGTACTGCGCTCGGAGCCGGTAAACCGCATGCAAGCCAACCTCGTCAATTTCATCCACCTGCTGCGCAGCCACGACGTGCGCGTATCGCCCGCCGAATCTTTGGATGCGATGCAAGTCGCGGCGAAGCTAGGCTATAGCGATCGACGCAGGTTGCGTGATGGTCTCGGTATGGCTCTGGCCAAGACCGCCGAGGAGGAAGCGATGTACCTGGCCTGTTTCGACCGCTACTTCAGCCAAAGCCTGGCCGGTAGCGAAAGCGATGCTTTTAGTGAGAGCCCGGAAGACCCAGGGGAGACGATCGAATCGGAAACGCAGGCGGCAGGGCCCGAGGTCAGGGAATCGCAAGCGACTGACTTGCTCCAGGCCGCAAGCAGGACCGACGAAGGTCTGGCAGAACTCCTGAACTCTTCACTTATGCAGAGTCTGATCGATGGAGATCGGAACGAGCTGAGCCTGTCGCTCTCACAGGCCGCAGATTCCGTTGGCCTCGGGCAGATGACGCTGTTTACGCAACGCGGGCAGTTTACGCGGCGCATGCTGGATGCGATGGGAGAAGAACAGATTCGCGCCGCGGTCATACGGCTTGAGCAAGCAGAAAGCCCAGCGCTAAACGCGCTACAAGGCTATCGCGATCTGTTGCGACAGCTGGTACGCGATCATGTGGAGCGCGAGTACCTGCTGCACGCGGATGGTCGTAACCAGCAGTTCATGGAGGACATACTGCGCAAAACCCGCCTTAGTAACATTGAAAGCCAGTATTTACAGCGCGTGACGCAATTGGTGCGCAAGATGGCGCGCAAGCTGGCCAGCCGTCATGCTCGCAAGCGGCGCACCTATAAACGCGGTCAACTGCATATGCCGAGAACGCTGCGCAAGGGGGTCGCCAACGATGGCGTGATGTTCCAAACCTACTGGCGACGGGTGCGCAAGGACAAACCCCAGATTCTCGCCGTCTGCGACGTCAGCGGATCCGTAGCCGCTTACGCTAAATTCCTGCTACTTTTTCTCTACAGCCTGCAGGACGTGCTGCCGCGGGTACGCAGCTTTGCCTTTTCCAGTCACCTCGGTGAAGTCAGCAACCTGTTCGTTGAGCATGACATGGAAAAGGCCATTGAAATGATTAACTGGCGCTACGGTGGCGCCACAGACTACGGTCGCAGTCTGCTGGACTTCTCGGCGCTGGCGATGGATGACATTAACAGCAATACGACGGTGATCATCCTTGGCGATGCACGCAATAATCATGGCGATCCGCAACTCGAGGTTATGCGCTCGATATACCAACGGGCACGGCAGGTCATCTGGCTCAACCCTGAATCACGCAGGTCCTGGGGCACCGGCGATTCGGACATGCCGCGCTACCAGAGCGCCTGTCATTTCGCAGCCGAATGCAACAGCCTGCAGCAGCTCGAGCGCATCGTCGATCAGCTCATGCGCAGCACGCAGTAAACGACCGCCGGCGCATGGATAGGGGCATGGATACGGGGATAGTTCAGGCAATGCGACGAGAGCCAGAATACTGAAACTCACAGCACAAGACATACCCATCCCTTTCTCACTGATGGACGCGGTGCGCTCCCACTGTGCCGTTGCCTTGCCTGAAGGTGGCGCGGTGGTACTGGATCTTGAGGAGATGCTGGCCTATCTGCGCGAGGCGACCGGGAAGGACGGCACTGCACGAGAGTTGATACTCACCCAGGCCGAAGCGCTGGGGGATCCTGCCATTCCCGGCGGTGACCACGCCGCTGTATTGGCCTGGCTGGAGCAGGCCCAGGGGCGCTGGCAGCAACAGTACCCGCTAGAGCCAGAGCTGCAGATGGCACTCAAGCCGCTGACGCCCTTACTGGCCACTCAGGCACTGACTAACCCGTTGTTCCTTAAGCCCGGCGAGCATGACCTGCATCGCCTGCTGGACGCGGTCCAATCAGCGGCGATCGGTTGGCAAGTCAATCTTGGTCGCGGCGCGCAGCCGCTGCTCAGCCAGGTGGAGCGCACGGTTGAGCTCCTCCAGTCGTGGTGGCGCGACGGACGCGGCAGCCTCTCAGAAATCTGCGACCAGGCGATTGCGCAGCTACAGGCAGAACGGTCACGGGCGCTGCGCATGGCCCGGCGCAATACGGAGCTGGAAATCGGGCGTACCCGCACCCGAGCCGCACGCAGCGCGGCGGCTCGCATGATCAATGAAGGTCTGGATATCTATCCGCTGCCAAGAGCTGTCGAGCGCTTCATAAAAGGTCACTGGTATGACAGCGCCCAGCTCGTCTACCTGAAGTACGGCGAGAAGTCGGAGCAGTGGCGCAAGGTCAAGGAGGTCACGGACACGCTGCTCGAATCAATGCGGGGTCGCGAGGACCGGGGTAACGCGCGGCGCCAGCAGATATTTGAACTCATTGCCCGCTTACCTCGCGACCTGAGGCGTTGGCTGTTAAGCCTGCAGCATGATGCACAGGCACTGGACCAGACCATCGGCCGAATTGAGTCCATCCACCTACAGATTCTCAAACAGAAGGAGCTGGAGATGGACCTGCTCGCCTTTATCCCGGTCGACGCGGAAGAAGCGGCTACGCCTTCACCGGCCGTGGCAGCCATAGGCCAGGGGGACTGGTTCGCACTCCCCGGTGAAGGCGGCACGCTGCGTGCCCAGGCAGCGGCCCGCATAGACGACGAGCAGCGCGTACTGTTTACCAACCATATGGGCCTCAAGGCGGCGTCGCTGGGCTATCGCGAACTGGAAGCCTTGCTGGCCAGCAAGCGCGCCATCCCCCTGTACCAGGGCGCCAGCTTCAGCCTGTCCATGGCCTGGGCTGCGGGGCTGGAAACGCGAGAGCAGCTACAGCTCCTCGCAGACACCATGCCACAACCGGAAGCCGTCAAGCCGCAGCACATCGAAGACGAGGCACCAACAGCGCGAGAAGTCGAAGGGGTGACGGAACCGCTTGAAGAGGCGGCCGCGACCGACGACTTCGAACTGGAACTGGGCAGTGAACCTGCAGCGCAAACATCCCCACCAGCCGAGGCGACGCCAACAAGAAACACCGAACAAGACAAGAGCGAGTGGCTGCAATCAGAGCCGATTGACACCTTGAACAAGGTATTACCCGGTGATTCGATGAGCGTAAGGGAAATCGCTTCCGAGCAGGAATTTGAGCTCCTGTTCGATGACAAGAAGGGTCCGGATGATCTATCGGACAGCGACCGTCAACAGATAAAGGAGTATCTGGACAAACGTCGCGGCTTGCACGAGCAATCGGGGAACTCTGAACCAGACTCCGCCTTTCGACTGGGCATTACACCGGACACCTGGCTGGGCTTTCATGACGGAGACCAGCCTACGATGGCGAAGATGGCTATCTTCGATCAGGAACGCCAACTCTATATCTTCGTCAACCGAGAGGGGGCAAAGCTTCGCGAGCTCTCGCATGAGGCCTTGAAGGACCTGATGGACCGAGGGCTGGTGGACATACTCCAGACACGCAAAGGCTGAAAGACCACCAGCAAGGAAGGCAAGTGATGCAGCAGGAAAAACGCAAGTACCGCCGGCTCCCCATCCAGAGCCGCGTCTTTATCGAGCTCCGCTCGCCTGCGCCAGGTGGCAATGACCCTGGGCAGATCGCACTGTGCCACGCGATCAACATCTCCCAGCGAGGCTTGCGGGTTGAGTTAGCGACTCAGCTGCACAAAGGCAGTATTCTGCAGATCGGCATCGACTTGCCGGATTCCCGTGAGACCCTGTACCTGGCGGGTGAAGTGCGCTGGTGTGAACCCGCGCCAGAGGTTGGCCGGGATTACTGGTCTGCCGGCTTCCTTCTGATTGATGCCGAGGGCTCAGATCTGGAACTATGGCGCGGCCTGCTGGACGATATGGAGAACTAGCTGCGCAGCATCATTCCCTTGTCTTCCTCTTCTTCTGTTCGCTCCAGACTGAAGCCCATGTTGCCGCTCCTGCCTTCTTCCTTGGCAAACTTGATCTTGAGGCGCACGTTATTCGGCGAATCCGCGTTGCGCAGTGCCTCTTCCTCGCTGATCTTGCCCTCCTGGTACAGCTCAAACAGTGCACTGTCGAAGGTTTTCATGCCCTGATTCTCGGATTTCTGCATGACCTCCTTGATGCCCTCTACCTCGCCCTTGAGGATAAGGTCGGCCACCATCGGCGTACCCAACAGCACTTCCACTGCCGCGCAGCGCTTGCCGTCGAGCGTTGGCACCAGTCGCTGAGACACGAAGGCCTGCAGGTTGATAGACAGGTCCATCAGAAGCTGACTACGACGGTCTTCAGGGAAGAAGTTGATAATGCGATCGAGGGCCTGGTTGGCGTTATTGGCGTGCAGCGTTGAGATACACAGATGACCCGTCTCGGCAAAGGCTATCGCATGTTCCATGGTCTCACGATCGCGGATCTCACCGATGAGTATCACATCGGGCGCCTGTCGTAGCGTGTTCTTCAAGGCATTGTGCCAATTTCGGGTATCAACGCCTATTTCACGCTGATTCACGATGCACTTTTTGTGCGTGTGTACATACTCGATGGGGTCCTCAACAGTCACGATGTGCCCGCTGCTATTAGCGTTGCGATAGTCGATCATCGCCGCCAGCGACGTCGATTTGCCAGACCCGGTGGCACCCACAAACAGCATCAGACCGCGCTTACGCATGACCACGTCCGTCAAAACCTCTGGCAGACCCAGGTCTTGCCACTGCGGTATTTCGGCGACGATATTGCGCGCAACGATGCCGACCTCATTGCGTTGCATAAAGATATTGATGCGAAAGCGGCCGAAACTGGGCACCGAGATCGCTAGATTCATTTCCAGATCCGCTTCAAAGGCGGCCCGCTGTGTCGCGTCCATTATCTGGTAGGCAATCTCTTTGATCTCGCCGGCCTGCATGATATCGCTATCAATCGGCTGCAGTTTGCCCTCAAACTTCGCACAGGGAGGTGCGCCGGTGCTCAGGTACAGATCCGAGCCACCGCGGCTGGCAAGAGTTTTTAGCCACTCGGTAATTCTCACGGTATACCCCCGTCGTTACATCTCATGTGAATGTAGCAGCTTGCGCTCAGCCGCGACATTAGAAACTGTGCTTTCCTTGTAAAAGGTGCCGCCGCTGGCGCGCTTCGCAACTCGGCGCTACCCTATACGTACGTATAGTCAATACGAGAGAGCCCCAGGTGGAAAATGAACGCCCAACACCGCTGATTGATGACCTCGAAGGCACGCGCCAGAAGCTGGAAAATTGGATTTCCCGGCAGCGCGCATGCCCCGTCAGCATATCGGCACTGTCCATCCCCGAATCGACCGGCATGTCGAATGTCACGCTGCTGTTCACGCTCAGCTGGGAGGAAAACGGAAGGGCGCGGCAGGAAGACTACGTGGGCCGGCTGCAGCCGGCGATCTCTAGGCCAGTGTTTCCCAGCTACGATCTCACGCTGCAGTACGCTGTGATGGAAGCGCTGGGCGACAAAAGCGACATTCCCGTGCCAGCACTACGCGGCCTGGAAACAGATACCTCCGTGCTGGGCGTCCAGTTCTACCTGATGCGGCGCACGGACGGCCGTATCCCGACGGACATGCCGCCTTACAACATGGATGGCTGGATGATGCATGAGACCAGCGAGGAGCAGCGAGCGACCCTGTGGCGTGCCGGCGTTGATACCATGGCGCGCTTTCACCAGCTCGACTACCGCGAGCTGGGTTTCGGCGGATTGCTGGAACCCGGCCTGACCCCGCTGCAGCAACAGCTCAACTACTGGCGCGACTACATGGCCTGGGCCATGGAAGGAAGGGGCCACGGCATCTGCGAGCGAGCGCTCACCTGGCTTGCAAACAACCAGCCTGAAGATGAGCCCACCGCCCTGTGCTGGGGAGACGCTCGCATCGGCAATATCATATTCAAGCAGCAATTAGACGGCGTCGCTGCGGTACTGGACTGGGAAATGGCGACCCTGGGTAACCCACTGCAGGATCTGGCCTGGTACAACTACATCGACTCAACCTTCGCGGAGGGCCTTGGTATGCCGAGACTGGCCGGCCTCCCGAGCTACGAAGACACCGTAGCGCAATGGCAGGCGGCCTCGGGTCACAGCGCCGATGATTACGGCTACTACCTGATATTTGCGGCGATGCGTTATGGCCTGATCCTGTCACGGATTATGCTGGCTACCGGTCAGGACAGTGAAATCGAAAGTAATTTCGCGGTCAAATTATTGGAAAAGCATCTGGATAGCTAAATGCGGATTGACGGCCGCGAATAACCCCGCTGCTTGTACTGAAATGCCGTTAGCCTATACTGGGCTGCCTGTACTCGGAACCCCTTATCAGACCCGCAACCGGGCCTATTCAGCGGGGCCCGTTTCCCGCAGCACATTCATGCCTACAGCATCAGGAGCTGTTTTTGAATCCACAGCTTAATTCAGGTCTCGACGCGCTCGCAGGCGAAGACGGCGCGGATATGCTCCGCGATATTGGCCGCGGCATAGAGAAGGAAAGCCTGCGCATCACAACGCAGGGTAAGATCGCGCAAACCCCACATCCACTCGCGCTCGGCTCTGCCCTGACTCACGACTCTATTACCACTGACTATTCCGAGGCGCTGCTGGAGTTCATTACGCCCGTCAGCACCAGCATCGAGAGCAGCCTTGCGATGCTCGAGGACGTTCACAGCTTCGTTTACCAGTCGCTAAAGGACGAGCTGCTGTGGGCTGCCAGCATGCCCTGCATCATGACCGGGGACGACGGCATTCCGGTTGCGCACTACGGCGACTCCAACGTGGCGCAGATGAAAAAGGTCTACCGCTATGGTCTCGGTCACCGCTACGGCCGGCTAATGCAGACTATCGCTGGCATTCACTATAACTTTTCCATGCCCCAGCGTTTCTGGGAAAAAGAGTTTGATCGCACAGGTGGCACCGGCTACCTGACCGATTATATATCGGAGCGCTATCTTGGACTGATTCGAAATTTTCGTCGCCACTGCTGGCTGCTTATTTACCTGTTCGGCGCATCGCCCGCGGTATGCGCCAGCTTTCTGCGCAACAACACCTCGCACCAGCTAGAACCTTTTGACGGCAGTTCTAATACCTTGCACATGCCTTACGGTACAGCGCTGCGCATGGGTGACCTGGGCTATAACAGCGCTGCACAAAAAGGCCTGAGCATTTGCTACAACTCACTCGATAACTACGTAGACACTCTGAGCCAGGCAATCAAGCAACCGCACGCGGCTTATGCAGCCATTCCAAGCGGGCAAGATGGCGACTGGCAGCAACTGAACGATAGCCTGCTGCAGATCGAAAACGAGTTCTATAGCCCGATCAGGCCAAAGCGCGTGGCGCGCTCTGGCGAGCCACCTCTGAAGGCACTGCGGCGCGGGGGCATTGAGTATATCGAGGTGCGCTGCGTCGACGTCAGCCCCTTTGACCCCGCTGGTCTGTCCGCCGACCAGGTACGTTTCATGGACACCTTCCTGCTCCACTGCCTGCTTTCTGACAGCCCGCTCTGCGACGAACAGGACCAGGCCAGGCAGTCCTATAATTTGGAGGCAGTGGTTAACCGCGGCCGCGAACCAGGCCTGCTACTACAGGGCGCCAGCGGGGATATCGAGCTGCGCCAATGGGCGCTTGAGCTGTCGGCGGAGATGGAATCAATCAGTGCGGTTCTGGATCGAGCTCACGCCAGCGTCGATTACCTGAAAGCTCTGGAAACTCAGAGGGCACGTATTGAAGACCCGGAGAATACGCCCTCTGCGCGGGTCCTCCGTGAGATGCGCGAGTCTGAAATTCCTTTCTTCCGTCTCGCCATGGGCTACAGCGAGCGCTGGTCGCAGTACTATCGAGAGCGAACACTGAGCCAGGCGCTAAAGGAGAGCATGACGCTCGCAGCAGCAGAGTCACTCTCTCGCCAGGCCGACATCGAGCAGAGTGACGAGATCAGTTTTCCGGAGTATCTCGACAGATTCTACGCCCAGTACGACGCGCTCTAGGCTCGCCATGAATTTCCTGGCGCACTTCCATCTGGCCTGGCCTGATCCGGGCCTCGTGGCGGGTGCGCTTGAGGGCGATTACCGCAAGGGCCCGCTGCCCGCTGGCGACGAGGATGGCATCACAGATGGCGTCCGCCTGCACCGCGCTATTGACGCCCACACCGACAGCCATCCCCTGGTATCCTCACTGCGCGAGGATTTTCCGCCGCGGCTACGCCGCTATGCCGGTATTCTCATAGATCTCAGCTTCGATCACTTTCTCACGCTGCATTGGCAGCGCTACAGTGATTTGGAGCTCTCGGACTTCGCCGCGGGAGTCTATCAGCAGCTGGCCGTCAAGCAGAGCGCTCTCAGTCCGGCAGCGCGCCGTACGGCGGGCTGGCTGGAGGAGCTGGATGTTCTCACACGCTATGATCAGTGGGGCTCGGTAGCCGCTAGCGCAGAGCGTCTGGGACAGCGCTTCAAGCGCGGCAACCCGCTCGTCGGCATCGGCGCCGACCTCGAGCCGCATGCGGCGCAACTGGAGGAGGCATTCCTTGCTTTCTACCCGGGTTTACAGTCGTTTGCCGGTCGCTGGCGCTTCACTTATAGTAGCCAGTCCGCGAGTTGAGGCAGCCATTATGGCCAAGCAGTGCAGTGACCCCTTACAGCAGTTCGGAATGGTAGAGGAGCTGCTCACGCGCTGGTTGGGTGAGCGCCGCGAGCTACTCACCCGTTACACCCGCGTAGCCGTGATAATCGAAGCAGAAACCGACAGCACCCTGCTATCCTCTCTTCAGAAAACGCTGTGCGAGATCCTGGTAGATTACGTGTCTGCGGGGCACTTCGAGGTCTACAGTGAGCTACTAGAGGAGGCAGCCCGCTTTGCTGATGGCAGCGATATGGTCGCCGCCAACCTGATACCCGATATCTCCGATACCACCGAAGTCATTCTCGCCTACGAAGAGAAGTACAGCGGCGGCGAAGCCTTTCCGGCAACCCAGAGCCGCGATCTGTCCGCCCTTGGAGAAATACTTGAGAGTCGCTTCCAGCTAGAGGACCGCCTGATTGCGGCTCTCCACGGCCGCCACAGAGCTGCTGCCACGATCGCCGAGACCGGCTAAGCCTTTCCCAAGGACTCACAGACAGCTGACGAGCCTGCACGCTTAGCGCAGGCTTTATCGCGCCTAAGGCAAACGTTGAGAAAAGCTTTGGATAAAAAAAGCCCAGCGAGCGCGAGGGCTGGCCGGGCTATTGATTCAGGGCCAATCAGCCGGCGTCGGCTTCCGGGGCCTCAGCGGCCGCCTCCTGGCTTGGAATAGCTAGCAGCTCTACCTCAAATACCAGAGCCGCATTAGGACCGATCCTGCCGCCCGGCGCACCGCCTTCGCCATAGCCCAGCTCAGGTGGAATGTACAGGTTCCACTTTGAGCCGACCGGCATCAGCTGCAAAGCCTCGGTCCAGCCTGGGATGACCTGGCCGACCCCAAAGCTGACAGGCTGACCGCGATAATAGCTGGAATCAAACTGCGTGCCGTCTGACAGGGTGCCACGATAGTGAACCTGGACGACATCATCGGGCCCGGGCCTCTCGCCTGTTCCCTGGGTAACGACTTCATACTGAAGGCCGCTGTCGGTGACCGAAACTTCCTCGCGCATACGATTCTTGGTCAGGAAGGCCTGTGAGCGTACCATGTTACTCTGTGCCAGCTGCTGCTGTGTGGCATCAGCTTCAGCCTGCATCTTCTGCTGAAACGCTGCTATCTCGTTCTGGATTTCCTCGCCGGTCATACGGCCATCGCGGCCCGCCAATGCATCGGCAATGCCCGCTTTGAAGGCTGGCTGGTCGATGGTGACGCTGGGATCCGCGTTCATCCGCACGCCCATACTGTAGGCTATGCCGTAGCTGACGCGCTGCATCTCTGTGTCCAGCGCGACGGCTTCAGGTTCTGCTGCGGCAGCGGGCTGCTCCGCGGCCTGCTGATTACAGGCCGTCAGTCCCGCAGCGGCGACAAGCCCAAGGGGCAACACAAGTCTCTTCATAGCATTCTCATCCTTTTATTCCAGGCTATTTCTCGCTGAGCAATCACAGCAGTTCCTAATCAGCTGCCGTACCGCTAGCGGGAATACGTGCTTGGTATTCGATTAGTAATTACGCTGGGCGTGAAGGGCCGCAATGGTACTACCCTTACAGGGGCAAGCGCTACCCCCGATCAGCGACCCCGAGCGCTGCTTTGAGATCGCTCCACACAGCCTCCTCGAGGCCCCAGTATTGACCCAGTACGGCAAGGTTGGTTCCGGGGTCTATGCCGGCCTGGCAGGCGCCAGGGTCAAGGTTTTGCACCATGGTTTCCAACTGGTGCCGTTCCGCCTGCAGCTCAAGCTCATGAAGAGATGTTCGAAATTCAGCCGCACTCGGCAGCGCTCGCCATCGGCGACGCAGTTCCCGCAGCGGCATGACGACCTCGCGGCGCCACTCATCAATTACCGCATCCACTGCGGCGACTTGCTCGAGTTCCAGGGCCTGTCCCTGATCCGCAAGCCATAGCGCGTAAAGCACCAGATTAACGTCGGCACCCTGTTCATCCTGCAGAGCCAGGCAGGCGGCTGCGACACCGGCTCGGGCATAGGTTGCAACTGCGTAATCCCAAAGTGGCTGGGGCATCTGGCGAAGGGCTCCCGTGACAAGTAAAATTCGCCGCCTGATGGTGATTCTACGCGATATCAGCCTACGCCGTGGGCCGAAGCTTCTTTTGGAGGGCGCTGAGGCCAGCCTGCAGAATGGCGAGCACATCGCGCTCATCGGCGCCAACGGCAGCGGTAAAACAAGTCTACTGGCACTGCTGCTGGGAGACCTGCTTGCGGATAAGGGTGAAATTGAAGGCCTGTATGGCCTGCGCATTGCACATATGGCACAGGAAGTCGCAGCCAGCGAAGAAGCCGCCGGCGACTTCGTCCTGTCCGGCGATAAAGAACTTGCTGACTTGCTGAAAAGCCTGCGGTCGCTGGAGCGGGAGGGAGACTACTCTGGCGCTGCAGCTCTCCATCCTGATATCGAAGCGCGCAATGGTTACGATGCGGAGCGTCGCGTCCAGCTTCTATTGCGTGGCCTGGGCTTTGAAGACGAGGCTTACCTGAGGCCCGTCAGCAGTTTCTCCGGCGGCTGGCGAATCCGACTCAACCTGGCCAGGGCCTTAATGTCGCCGTCTGATCTGCTGCTACTCGATGAACCCACAAACCATCTCGATCTGGACGCAACACTGTGGTTACAGCGGTGGCTGAAACGCTATGCCGGTACGCTGCTCATGATTTCTCACGACCGCGACTTCATCGACGCGACATGCGCTCGAATCCTGCAGGTCGAACATCAGGGCTTACACAGCTATAAGGGGGGCTATTCCGCCTTCGAGTTACAGCGGGCGGAGAGACTCGCCAACCAGCAGGCCAACTTCGAAAAGCAGCAGCGCCGTATTGGAGAGATCGAAGAGTTTGTCCGGCGTTTTCGCTACAAGGCCACCAAGGCAAGGCAGGCCCAGAGCAGATTGAAAGAGCTGGAGCGCATGCAGAAGGCCGCGCCAGCGCACGTTGATTCGCCCTTCAACTTTCGATTCCCCGCTCCCTCGCGCAGTTCAGATCCGCTGCTTAGCCTTAACTGTGCCGACCTGGGCTACGGCGAAGACCCGGTACTGAGGCAGGTGGACCTGCGACTGCATCCCGGCAGCCGTATCGCCCTGCTCGGCCGCAATGGTGCCGGCAAGAGCACGCTGCTAAAAAGCCTGGTGGGTGAGCTCCCCCTGCGTGGAGGCGAGCGCATCCTGGGCGAGCACTGCCGCATCGGCTACTTCGACCAGCAGCAGCTCGAGGCGCTCGACCTTGCGGCAAGCCCGCTGCTACACCTGCAGCGCCTGCAGCCCGAGGCCCGGGAACAGGACATTCTGGACTACCTGGGGGGCTTTAACTTCCGCGGCGACAACGCTCTACAGGCGGTAGCGCCTCTGTCCGGGGGCGAGAAAGCACGGCTGGCGCTTGCCCTGGTCGCCTGGCAAAAACCGAACCTGTTGATACTGGACGAACCGACGAACCATCTCGACCTGGATATGTGCCACGCTCTCGAGATCGCTCTGCAGGATTACGACGGTGCCGTGGTCCTGGTCAGTCATGATCGCCACCTGCTGCGCAATACGGTCGACGAGCTCCTGCTAGTGCATAACCAAGGTGTTGAGCCCTACGCTGACGACCTCGACGGCTATGCCAGCTGGCTGCTCGCGAACCTGGCTACAGCCAACCCTGGCGACCAGGTTCAAGGACTGAGCCATGAAGAGAGCGAGCAAAAACGTGCAACGACGGCGCCCAATCGGCGCGAGCAGCGACAGCAGGCCGCTGCACAGCGCCAGCGTCTGCGCCCCCTGCAGAAAAAAATCGAATCGCTTGAGCGCGAGATGCAGGGCTGCGAAGAGGCCCTCGAAGACATTCGGGCGGAACTCTCAGACAGCAGTCTCTACGAGGCTGCGCCCAACGATCAGCTGGCGGCGTTGCTGCGGCGAGAGGGCCAGAGCAAGCAAAAACTCTCACAGCTAGAGGAGGCCTGGCTTGCGGCACAGGACGAATTGGACTCACTGCACTCAAGCGGCGCCGGATGAGCCTGCCGCAAGGCGCAGTTTGGCGGCGCGGGGCAAGCGCTTGATCGCGGCTTCCCGACGCTGAGCCGCGCTCCGGTCGACTTCCTCCGTCGACCACAGCAACACCACAGGCCGGCGCCCTCGCGTGTAGCGTGCCCCGCCCGCGCGCTCGCCATTGTGCTGCTCAAGGCGCCTTTGCAGATCCCGAGCGATACCTGTGTACAGCGTGCCATCGGCACACTGGAGGAGATACACCGTCCAATCCGCCACGCGAGCCGGCCTCGGGCTGTCAGACCAGCGCCAATACGTCCTTCACGCACTGGCTAATACCCGCGTACACATCAGCGACCTTGGGTCCCAGCATATAGGCTGGCGTTGTCACCAGTTTGCGCTCGGTATCGACCCGTGCCTCATTAACTGGACACTCCAGGTGCACAGCGCCCATCGCGCCAATGGCCGCAGCGGTCTCGGCATCATTGCCAATCGTGCATTCGGCACCCTCACCACAGATCGCTGCCGCCATCACCGGGGAAATACAGATCAGGCCTATCGGTTTTCCCGCCGCACGGAAACCCTGGGCGAAGGTCAGGAATTCGGGCAGAACCTTCATCTCGCTGCCGGCCACGGCAAAGTCACAGAGATTTTTAGCGGCGCCGAAACCGCCCGGCACCAGCAGCGCGTCGAACTCCGCAAAGTCTGCTTCGCCGAGGGCCAGGATATCGCCACGAGCGATCCGCGCAGCCTCCACGAGCACATTCCGCGTTTCGCCCTCCGCCGGCTCACCGCGCAGGTGATCGATAACGTGCATCTGCTCGATATCGGGCGCGAAGCACTGATAGCTCGCACCCTGCTGCTCGAGGCTGAGAAGCGTCAGCACCGCCTCGTGTATCTCTGATCCGTCGTAAACACCGCAGCCCGCCAGTACCACAGCCACCTTGGCCATAACCAAATCTCCTCACAATTGATTCCGCCGGGGCAGCCCGGCACGTACATGATGCCTGTCCGCCAGACTGTAGCGCCCCGCTAGCCGCGCCGCCAGTTATGGTAGCGTGCCACCCATTCCAGAAGCTTCTCGGGCTTGCGCGCCTTGCGCCACTCGCCTGCCACAAACTTATTGCTCTCGCCCAGGGTAGGGTAGACGTGAATAGTGCCCAGTATCTTGTTCAAACCCAGGCCGTGTTTCATGGCAAGCACAAATTCAGTCAGCAGCTCGCCGGCGTGGTAGCCAACAATCGTCGCCCCCAGGATCCGGTCACTACCGGGCCGGGTTAGCACCTTGACGAAGCCATGGGCTTCACCGTCGGCGATTGCGCGATCATGATCAGAGATATCGTAGCGCGTGACCTCCACTGCTATGCCCTGCTCCGCCGCCTCCAATTCATTGAGCCCAACGCGGGCCACCTCCGGGTCAGTAAAGGTAGCCCAGGGCACCACAGAATAGTCAACGCGAAACTTGCGCAACCCGCCAAAGAGGGCGTTCACTGCTACATACCAAGCCTGGTGACTCGCCATGTGCGTAAACTGATAGGGGCCTGACACATCGCCACAGGCGAAAACCGACGGCTGTGTCGTCCGCAGGAAGGCGTCTACCTCAACGGTGCCACGCTCCGCCAGCGCTATCCCGACCTGCTCCAGCCCCAGCCCCTCAACATTCGGGCTGCGGCCAACCGCTAACAGCACGCGATCGAACTCGATAACGACCTCGCCATCGGCACCTCGACAGCGGCATAGGTAAGCATCTTCCGTGGCCTCAAACGATTGAGGTTCACAGCGCATATGCACGGTCATGCCCTGCTCCTCGAAGCGTTCCAGCACCTCCGCGGAGACTTCTTCGTCTTCTCTTGGCAGCACGCGCTCGCCGTGGGTCACCAGCGTCACCTGCACGTCGAGCCTGACGAAGGCCTGGGCCAGCTCGCAGCCGATCGGGCCGGCACCAATGACAAGCAAACGTCCGGGCGCCTCCTCTATTTCCCAGACGGTATCCGAGGTCAGGTAGTCGATATCCGCCAGCCCCGGCGCATCGGGAACTCGCGGCCGACCCCCGGTGGCCAGAACAATGTTGCGTGCGCTACGAAGCTTGCCATCGATTTCCACCTCCCAGGGCGAAACCAGCCGAGCCTCGCCCTGAATACAGTTCACTCCGAGGGAGGTAAAGCGTTCGACCGAATCGTGGGGCTCGATGGTTTTGATAATACCGTGCACGCGCTGCATGACCCTGGGGAAGTCAACCTCGACCGAACCCATCTCCAGGCCATAATCACTCGCCCGTCGTCCGTAGTCGGCAATACGCGCCGAGCGCAGCAGCGCCTTACTGGGCACACAGCCCGTATTCAGGCAATCGCCGCCCATCCGGTGCTTTTCAACGAGGCTGACCTCGGCACGCACCGTGGCGGCAATCAGCGCGGACACCAAACCGGCGGACCCGGCCCCAATGACCAGTAGGTTATCGTCGAACTGCTTGGGCCGCGTGAAAGCGCTGGTAGCGCGGCGGCGCTTCAAAATATCGAGGCCCGCGCGCGCCAGGAAGGGAAACACCGCCAGCAGCAGGAAGGACAGCAGCAGTCCCGGCGAGATAATGCCAGAAAGATCCTCGAGGGCTCCAAGCTCACGACCGGCGTTCACAAAAGCCGCCGTGGCCGGCAGCATGCCAAGCTGCGACACCCAATAAAAGCGCGATGCAGAGATGGGCAGCAGACCCATAAGCAAATTGATCACGAAAAACGGGAATATCGGCACCAGGCGCAAAGAGAATAAATAGAAGGGCCCGTCCTTCGCGAAGCCGTCATTCACGGCCCTCAACTGTTGCGCAAAGCGACCCTGCACCCAGTCCCTGAGCAGCGTGCGCGAGACCAGGAACGCAAGCGTAGCGCCGATACTTGAGGCAAAGGAGACCAGAATCAGCGCCGTCCAAAAACCAAACAAAGCACCCGCCGCGAGCGTCATGATCGCGGCCCCGGGCAGCGACAGCGCCGTCACCGCCACATAAACCAAAAAGAAAACGAGCGCTGCCAGGCCGGGATTGTCGCTCCGCCATTGCCTCAGGTCTTCAATACGGGCCTGCAGCACCTCCAGCTGCAAATAGCTGCCTAGGTCGAGTATGAAAAAGGCCCCAATGGCGATGGCCAGGATCGCCAGTATGATCCAGCGTTTAGTCTGCACAGCAAGCGTCACTCCCTGTTCTTGAAATTCTGAGGATCGCCCCCACCTCCGCACTATAGCGCACAGTCATATCGACATGCCGAAATACTCTTGGTTCCGGATTGTGCCTCGTAAAGCCGGTGTTATCATGCACCCTCATATTGATGCAGGCACAGAGCCTGCCCCGAAATTGGAGAAGATCATGAGCGATCAGATTGTTCACGTCACCGACGCGACGTTTGATGAAGAAGTCCTGAATTCAGAGGTTCCCGTGCTGGTGGACTTCTGGGCAGAGTGGTGTGGCCCCTGCAAAATGATCGCACCGGTCCTGGACGAAATTGCTGGCGAGTACGGAGAAAAGCTCAAAGTGGCCAAGGTCGACGTCGATGCCAACCCCGATATTCCGCAAAAATTCGGCATCCGCGGCATTCCAACCCTGATTGTATTCAAGGGGGGAAACGCCGAGGCGACCAAAGTCGGCGCGCTGTCCAAGTCACAGCTTACCGAGTTCATTCAGGAAACCATCTGACAGTGAGTGGGCCCGAGCCTCGGGCCCACAGCTTTTAACGGTATAAAAAGCGGTAGACGCTACCCAATACCCGTGCTACATTCCTGACAGTTGCTCGTCCCGAGCGGCAATAATAAATCTGCTTTCCAGCAAACCCTTCGCCGTGCCGTGTAGCACCGTGCGAGTGTTTCAACCCCTTGAGTCTCCCAAAATCTCAATCACACGCCTGTAAACTCTATGAATCTCACCGACCTTAAAACCAAATCCACCCAGGAACTTATCGATATCGCGCAAGGTATCGGCCTGGAAAACATGGCGCGCTCGCGCAAGCAGGACATTATTTTTGCCATCCTCAAGCGACACGCCAAAAGCGGCGAGGATATTTACGGCGATGGGGTATTGGAAATACTGCAGGACGGCTTCGGCTTCCTGCGCTCCTCGGACTCGTCCTATCTGGCAGGCCCCGACGACATTTATGTATCTCCCAGCCAGATTCGACGCTTCAACCTGCGTACCGGCGACACGATCTCGGGCAAAATTCGCCCGCCCAAGGACAGCGAGCGTTACTTCGCGCTGCTCAAGGTTGGCGAAGTCAATTTCTCCAAGCCCGAGCAGTCCAAGAGCAAGATACTGTTCGAAAACCTAACGCCGCTATTCCCGGATCAGCGCCTGATACTGGAAAAAGGTAACGGCAGTACCGAAGACCTGACAGGACGCATCATCGACCTGGTTGCCCCGATAGGTAAAGGCCAGCGCGGCCTGCTGGTGGCACCGCCCAAGGCAGGCAAGACCATCATGATGCAGAACATCGCCCAGGCGATAATCAGCAACAACCCAGAGTGCTATATCATCGTCTTGCTGATTGACGAGCGACCCGAAGAAGTGACCGAAATGCAACGTTCAGTCGGCGCTCGCGGCGCCGAGGTGGTTGCCTCAACCTTTGACGAGCCGCCCTCCCGCCACGTACAGGTGGCCGACATGGTGATCGAAAAAGCCAAGCGTCTGGTTGAGCACAAGCGCGATGTCATCATCCTGCTGGACTCCATCACGCGCCTCGCTCGCGCCTACAACACAGTCATTCCCTCTTCTGGCAAAGTGCTGACCGGCGGCGTTGATGCCCACGCACTGGAACGGCCCAAGCGCTTCTTCGGCGCAGCGCGTAACATCGAAGAGGGCGGAAGCCTCTCTATCATCGCCACGGCCCTGATCAACACCGGCTCAAAAATGGACGAGGTCATCTACGAGGAGTTCAAGGGCACGGGCAACATGGAACTGCACCTCGACCGCAAAGTCGCCGAGAAGCGGGTCTACCCGGCAATCAACATTCGCAGCTCCGGTACGCGTCGTGAAGAACTTCTGACAGCCGACGAGGAACTGCAGCGCATGTGGATCTTGCGCAAGCTGCTGCACGGCATGGAAGATCTTCCTGCGGTGGAATTCCTCCTCGACAAGCTGAAAGACACCAAGACCAACGACGAATTCTTCAAATCAATGAAGCGTAAGTAAGGCTGAACTGACGCCGAGTCATACCCGTATACACTGGGCCATAGAGCCAGTAAATACACATGCAAAGGTGGCGCTTGCCGATGGTTCGGTCTAGTGTCATTGGCAGATGAAATACGCCGATTTAAGAGAATTCATTGCCGCTCTCGAAGAGCGCGGCGAACTCAAACGCATCCGTGCGGAGGTCGACCCCAATCTCGAAATGACCGAGATTGCGGACCGCACGCTACGTCGCGCTGGCCCAGCGCTCCTCTTTGAAAACCCTAAAGGCTTTGACGTGCCAGTTCTCGCCAATCTGTTCGGCACCGAACAGCGGGTGGCCTTGGGCATGGGCGCGGAAAACATCACTGCACTCCGAGAAATCGGCGAACTGCTCGCCTACCTGCGGCAGCCTGACCCGCCCAAGGGCATGAGGGATCTTGTCGACAAGGCCCCGCTCTTGCGCAAGGTGCTTGATATGGGACCGAAGCTGGTCCGCAAGCCGGTGTGTCAGCAGCACGTGATCGAGGGTGAGGCGGTAGATCTTTACAAGATGCCTATACAGACCTGCTGGCCGGGCGATGCCGGCCCGCTGGTCACCTGGCCGCTGGTTATTACCAAGGGGCCTGGCCAGGAACGTCAAAATCTCGGCATTTACCGCATGCAGCTGATCGGCCGCAACAAGCTGATCATGCGCTGGCTGTCGCACCGTGGTGGCGCCCTGGACTACCGCGCCTGGCGCGAGAAAAACCCTGGCAAGCACTATCCCGTGGCCATCGCCCTCGGCGCAGATCCGGCAACGACGCTAGGCGCGGTAACGCCTGTCCCGGACGGCTTGTCCGAGTACGCTTTCGCGGGCCTGCTGCGCGGTGGCAAGACCGCGGTGGCGAACTGCCATACAGAACTGTGCCGCGAATTTGGCCTGCAGGTCCCGGCGACGTCGGAGTTCATACTCGAAGGCTACCTCGCAGATGACGAAGAGGCCGATGAGGGACCCTTTGGCGATCACACTGGCTACTACAACGAAGTCGATCGCTTCCCGGTGTTCACGGTCAGCGCCATCACCCATCGCGAGAACCCCATCTATCACAGCACCTATACCGGTCGGCCACCGGACGAGCCGTCCGTGCTTGGGGTGGCCCTGAATGAGGTCTTCATCCCGCTACTGCAAAAGCAGTTCCCCGAGATCGTAGATTTCTACCTGCCGCCGGAGGGCTGCTCATACCGCATGGCCGTTATCACCATGCGCAAGGAGTATCCAGGCCACGCTAAACGGGTCATGCTGGGAACCTGGTCTTTCCTGCGCCAGTTCATGTACACCAAGTTCGTCATTGTCACCGACGACGATGTTAACGCACGCGACTGGAACGATGTCGTCTGGGCCATGACAACACGCATGGATCCGCGTCGCGATTGCGTATTCGTAGACGACACCCCCATTGACTACCTGGATTTTGCCTCACCAGTCTCCGGGCTCGGCTCCAAGGTGGGCATGGACGCCACCAACAAGTGGCCCGGTGAAACCAATCGGGAATGGGGTGAGCCTATTCAGCGTGACCCGGAAGTCAGCAAGCGCATAGACACCCTGTGGCAGGACCTCGGTATCGACTGAGCGCTGCGCTCTGCCACTGCTGGGATATACCTTGTTCGGCGGCAACTCTATTCAGCGTTATGCTTGTCTACGACAACTTATCGCGCTGTACCGTTATTGCGCGATGCCTTCGTTTTTTATTGCGCGATGCCTTCGGGTTGCTCAAGGCGTGGCACCTCGTCATGTTGCAACGCGGGCGCAGGCCCCGGTAGCTCCTGCAGCTGCGCAGCCAACAGCAGGCCTTCACGGAAATAAGCCCCCGCAGGCCGGGGTTCGCCCATTGCAGATAAAAGTCGTCCGAGCTCAGCACACACCTCTGGCGTCGCTTCCAGCTCATGCGCCTTCTCGAAGTACTCACGTGCCTTCGACCACTGTTCTTCGCGACAGCACAGTCGACCCAGGGCCATCAACAGATTGCGATCCTTACCATGGGCCGACAGCCAGGCTTCAGCCTGCGCGCGATACTTCGGCAAACGCTGGCCCTGCAGGCCGCCGTAGCACCTGGCAAGCTGTGAAAGCCACTGCTTTTTCAGCGACTTTTGCAGGAATTTTGCCGCCTCGTCGTAGGCCTCACAAGACAACAGCGCTTCGACATAGGCAGTCTGCATCGCCTCGTCTGTTTTCAGATTGGCAGGAACCGCCTGCCAGCGACTGGCGAGGCCAGCCACGTTACCGGCAGCAGCCTGCAGCTGATGATCATAAAGCTCCCGGCTGAGCGCATCCATCTGCGCCTGATCGTAGACGCCATATTTGGACAGTTCGGGCAGCAGACTCTCGAGACTGTCCCAGTCTTCGAGGCCCCGATAAGCGCGCGCCAGCAGCCCCAGCACCTGCGGATGTTTGCCGGCGTTGCGCCGGGCTCGCACCAATGTCGCCAGGGCTTGTTCATATTGGCCGCCTGCGAGCTTCAGCTCGGCCTGGGTGAGCTCCACCGCGATGCCCGCCTCGGCGTCACTGTCCTCGGCAGCGCCGAGGTATTCGCGCACCTTATCCATCTCGCCCAGCTCAAAGCTGGCCCGCGCCGCCATCAGATAGTTCAACAAAGGAGATTCGTTGTTTACAGCTCCGCGCAGCAGCTGCCGCCGGGCTCGTATCCAGTTACCCTCTATCACGTTTATCAGGCCTCGCGTGGTGAGGCGCTGCGAGACCCGGGCGCGCCGCCCGCCCAGCCAACCCATCAACGTTCGATTGCTGGCAAGCAGTCGCCGCAGCAGCCGCAGCAGCAAGTACAGCAGACCGGTGAAGAGAGCAAAGAGCACGAGAAACACCCAGAGGCTGCTTTCCAGGGTGTAATTGCCGTAGGCGATCAGCACATAGCCTGGATCAGTCTCGATCAGGGCTACAACGCCGACCCCCGCGAAAAGAGCAAACAGCGCAAGCAGTAACAGGGTGCGCATGTCAGCCCTCGCCTCCTGTTGCCGTGCGCAGCAAAATAGCCTTGTCGACCTCAGCCAGGGAGCGACTCACATTAGGCAGCTCGACATCGACGCGATTGGCCTGCAGCTCTCGAATCTCACGGGCCATGGCCAGTGCCGTCGACTCGTCGGATTCAAAAAACTCACCCACCCACATTTCAGCGCGTTCTAGACTCTGCTCGTACAGGCCCTGGTTCCCGGACAACAGTGCCACCTGGGCCTGCTCGAGCAGCATACGCAGGTTTTGCCGCACCAGGCCTTCCCACTGAGGGTCCATCAGCGCCTGCATCGGGACGTCGCGGCGTCGGATAATAATGTAATCCGACAGCTTGGCCAAGGCGGCATCGTAGCCCTGGGCCAAACGCGCCTGCCAGCTGTCCTCCTCAGGCAACTCGGGTAGCACCTCGAGCTCAGGCATCTGAAAAATTACCAGCCTGTCAGCCTGCTCACTGAGGGCCGCAAGCCGCAGGTAGATGCCCTGGACGTCAACCCGGGGTACAGCGCGCAGGGCCGCAAGATCAGCAGCAACCGCGGCCCGGGCGTCATAGAGCGACACATCATCCAGCTCTTCCAGAATATCGTCAGCACTGCTTAGCAGGGCCTGCGCAGACATTACATCGCCGGCCATTACCAATCTCTGATTTGCAAGGCGCAGCAGATACTCAGCCTCAGCCAACAGCCACTCTTTGCGGTCGTTGGCGCCGTAGCGGGCCAGTTCCGCTCGCTGCTGATTCAGCATCCCCTCGAAGCGGCCCAACTTCTGCTGCAGTAGCTGTTCACTGCGCTGGGTTTCGGCCGCAAGAGAGCTCTCTGCCGCACTGAATTTACGCTCCAGATTTTGCTCCAGCTGCGAAATGCGCTGCGCCTGATCCTGTCGCGCCGACGCCTGCTGCTGCAGTCGTTCCAGATCTGATTCCAGCTCCGTATTGCGCTGCGTCAGCGCTTGCAATTGGGGATAGGCCCAGTAAGCGCCACCGGCTATGCCTCCGCCGAGAAGCAGGGCCAGCAAGAGCGCAAGCCAGGCAACGGGGCCGCTGCCGCGCCGCGGCGAGGCAGGCTCAGCAAAGGGCCCCGGGTCCGTCTCTGTCATCGCCGCCGCCTTCGGCGTGCTATCAGTCATACCCTGGAGTACTGGCTCGGACTCGGGAGCGACATCCGGCTCGGGCTGGGGCTCCGTTTCTGAAGCGGCTTCCGGCTCGGGCTCCTTTACCTCCTCAAGCTCTAGCTCTATTTCCAGATCAGTCGGGCTTGCAGCGCCCTCCCCCGACGCTGTCCCGGGCTTGTTTTCCTTATCGCTCACTCATTGTCTCCTGCACCGTCTCGCCACTCGAGCAGGGCGCTCGTGACTGCCTCATCAGAGGCATTGAGCGACACCCGAACGCCCTGCAGGCCACGCTCCCGCGCCTGCTGCGCTACCCGCTCCGAGGGCACCAGTATCTCTATTCCCACTAACTTAGTGCTTTCTACCGGGCTAAGCAATGCCAGGAAATTGTCCAGGCCTTCGCCGGAACTGAGCACGACGATCTCGATACGCTGATCCGCCAGCACCCTAGCCAGCTCGCCCCCGGCCAACGCGGGTGCTTGCCGTCGATAACAGGCGAGTTCATCTACGCGAGCCCCGCGACGCTTGAGCTCCGAGCCCAGCGTCTGGCGCCCGCCTTCGCCCTTGACCAGCAATACCCGTTCATCCCTCGGTTCAAGCAGACCGTCCAGACCCAGCAAGCCTTCGCTACTCATGTCTGCACCCGGAGTTGAGGCCGTAATACCATAGGCGGCCAGGGCGTTCGCGCTTGCCATTCCAACGGTATACCAGGCAATGCCTACCGGAAGCTGAGGCCAAAAATCTTCGATCCAGCCCATCCCGAACCTGACCGCATTGGCACTGACAAAAATGACATGCTGATACTGGTCGAGATCGAGTAGAAGGCTCCGTTGCACCGCGTCGGGCGCAGCTTGCGCCACGAGTTCCAACATGGGTTGATGACTGGCCTGAAAACCGAGGCCCTCGAGACGGCCGATAAGGCCTGCGCCCTGCCCGGCTGGCCGTGTGATAAGCACGCGGCCCTCAGGCACTATAGGATCTTTCCAAAATGGCAGCGGCGCCCTGCGCCAGCAAATCCTCAGCCACGCTGACGCCCAAGGCCTCGGCATCGGCGACCGGGGCCCGTGCCTCCGCGCGCAGGGTCAATGAGCCGTCAGGCTCACCGACCAGCCCGCGCAAGTAGAGTTCATCCCGCTCGAGCACTGCATACGCTGCGATAGGCACCTGGCAGCCACCGTTCAGGCGCCGATTCAGCGCGCGCTCAGCGCGCACTCGCGCGGCCGTCGGCTCATGGTGCAGACAGGCAAGACGAGCCATTGTGGCTTCGTCGTCACTGCGCAGCTCGACGCCGACGGCTCCCTGACCACCCGCCGGCAGTGAGGCTTCCACGGCGATGCGCTCCCGAATACGCTCGCCCATCTCCAGGCGCAGCAGTCCGGCACTGGCAAGAATGATCGCATCATACTGCCCCTCATCGAGCTTGCGCAGGCGCGTGTTTACATTGCCGCGCAGGAAGCGAACCTCGAGATCAGGCCGCCGCGTGCGGAGCTGGCACTCGCGGCGCAGACTCGATGTTCCAACCACGCTACCCGGCGGCAGATCTGCCAGCGATTCAAAGCGATTGCTGACAAAGGCGTCCCGAGGATCTTCACGCTCGCAGATCACACCAAGCTGCAGTCCGGCAGGAAACTCCATAGGCACATCTTTCATCGAGTGCACTGCGATATCTGCAGATTTATCGAGTAGCGCGACTTCCAGTTCTTTAACAAACAGGCCCTTGCCTCCCACCTTGGCGAGCGGCTTATCCAGAATCTGATCGCCCCTGGAGGTCATGCCCAACAACTTGACCTGCAGGTCCGGATGAGCCTCGGTCAGCGCGTCGCGAACGAAATGCGCCTGCCACAGCGCCAGCGGGCTTTCCCGGGTTGCAATTGTTAGTGTTTGGGGCATGCGGCGATTCCTGGCTTGCGGAGGGCATCATAGCAGCCGCCGCAGCCAGCGGCGAGAGACGTCCAGGACCGCGAATCTGGTAGACTCCGTTGGGTTGTTAATGCATCGGGGACAGGGCCATGAGCCAGGACAAGGAGAACGACACCAGCAAGCTCTGGGGCGGCCGCTTCAGCGAAGCGACTGACGAGTTTGTGCAGCGCTTCACGGCGTCGGTGAACTTCGACCAGCGCATGGCCCGCGAGGACATCGAGGGCTCACTCGCACATGCCTCCATGTTACAGGCAGTCGGCGTCCTGACCGCTGACGAGCTTGCGAGCATAGAACAGGGTCTTGCCACAATTCAGTCCGAGATAGACGCCGGCACGTTTACCTGGTCGATAGCGCTTGAAGACGTGCACATGAATATAGAAGCTCGCTTAACAGAGCTCATTGGTGTCACCGGTAAAAAGCTGCACACCGGCCGCTCGCGCAACGATCAGGTGGCAACGGACATACGGCTCTATCTTCGCAGCGCCATTGATAGCATTGCCGAAGAGCTCACCCGCTTGCAGCGCGGTACCATCAGCCTGGCAGCGCTGAACACTGGCACCATCATGCCGGGCTTTACCCACCTGCAGACCGCCCAGCCAGTCAGCTTCGGTCACCACCTGCTCGCCTGGAATGAAATGCTGCAGCGCGATTACGGCCGGCTGATGGATTGCCGCGCAAGGCTCAATCAATCGCCGCTTGGCGCGGCCGCGCTTGCTGGCACCACCTACCCTATTGATCGCCACCTCACGGCGCAGGCCCTGGGCTTCGATCGGCCTACGGAGAACTCGCTGGACTCGGTTTCCGACCGTGACTTCGCGATCGAATTCTGCAGCTTCGCCGCGCTGTTGATGACACACCTGTCGCGCATCTCCGAAGAGCTCGTCTTATGGACCTCCGCACAGTTTGGCTTTATTGAGCTGCCCGATCGCTTCTGTACGGGCTCCTCCATCATGCCGCAGAAAAAGAACCCCGACGTTCCGGAACTCGTGCGGGGCAAAGTCGGCCGCGTCAACGGCCACCTGCTGTCACTACTGACGCTGATGAAAAGCCAGCCACTGGCCTACAACAAGGACAACCAGGAAGACAAGGAACCGCTGTTCGACACGATCGACACCGTCTTTGACTCCCTGCGTGCATTCGCCGACATGGTGCCCGCGATCATTCCGCGTAAAGAGGCCATGCGCGAAGCCGCACTGCGCGGTTTCTCCACCGCCACTGACCTCGCAGATTACCTCGTCCGCAAGGGGCTCCCGTTCCGCGACGCCCACGAAGTCGTTGGCAAGGCTGTCGCCCATGGCGTCGACACCGGCCTCGACCTCGCCGAGATGGATCTCGCCACGCTGCAGGGATTTTGCGACACGATCAGCGAAGATGTTTTCGACGTTCTAACGCTGGAAGGCTCCATCGCCGCCCGCAACCACCTCGGCGGCACAGCGCCAGATCAAGTGACCGCTGCCGCAAAGCGTGCTCTAGAGCGACTCGATTCGCGTTAGTTAGTTAGCTCTTCAACTATCAGCCACTCGATGCAGGGCTGGCGGGTGGCGTATTGCCTGCAGGGATGTGTGAGGCATTGATGGCCGAGGACAAGCTGGCACGGATGCCCGCTTTAAGCGGTCCCTGCAGGCAATACGCCGCGCGCCAGACCGTGCTTGAAAATGCACTTTTTCAGAGTTCTAACTCCACTCCACCCTGATCCAGCATCTCCTTGATCAGGAAGGGGGTGAATAGTCCCCCGGTTCTGGTGTCTTTCCAGTCATTGGCATCCGTGTCGAACTCGTAGTGATAGCCGCCGGAACGCGTTGCTAACCAGAGCTGTTTCACCGGTGGCTGGCGGCTGACAACGATGGTGGTGCCGTTAGTAAAAGTGACTGTGAGGATGCCGCCCCCGAGTTCGTAGTCGACATCGTCTTCGACCTCATCCAGGGCCTCTTCGAGCGCCTGAATCGTGGCTTCTATTTGCTCTTCGTACTCGACGTCTGACAGCACCTGAACATCCTCATTGCAACCGTGGCGCCATCATACGGCCTGCTCGCACGCCTTACTAGCCAAGGGTATAATGGCGCGCTTTGAATTTAGGGGAGGGCGCGATGCGCGCTGTCATCGGGCTGGCCTGTCTGCTGGCCACCTGCATGCTGAGTGCCTGCGGCCAGATGGGCCCGCTCTATCTGCCGGGTGAAGAACAGCCAAGCCGGCAGGAAGCCGAGGAGCGGCTGCCCGACGTGCAACCCGACCTCCTCCCCTGACAGTGGGACGGTGAATATGAACCACTTTCATAGACATGACGACGGCACACTCCACGTGGAGACCACGCCGCTGGCCGAGATCGCCGAGCAATTCGGGACGCCCTGCTATGTCTATTCGCGGGCGGCGCTGGAGCAGGTCTACGGTGAATATCGCGATGCGCTAGCTGGCTGCGACAGCCTGGTGTGCTATGCCGTTAAGGCCAACTCAAACCTGGCCGTGCTCGATGTGCTCGCTCGCGCCGGCTCCGGCTTTGACATTGTATCGGTAGGCGAGCTGGAACGCGTGATCGCCGCGGGCGGTGATCCATCCCGCGTGGTCTTCTCTGGGGTTGGCAAGCAGCCACATGAGATGACGCGCGCCCTGCAAGCCGGCATTCACTGCTTCAACGTCGAGTCTCAGCCGGAGCTCGACAGCCTAAATCGCGTTGCCGGTGAGCTCGGCATAATGGCGCCCGTCTCTGTGCGCGTGAACCCCGATGTAGATGCCCAGACACACCCCTATATCTCGACCGGCCTGCGAGAAAACAAGTTCGGTGTCGATATGGACACGGCGACTGCGGTGTACCAACGCATCGGTGAGTTGCCCCATGTCGAGGCGGTAGGCGTCGATTGCCACATTGGCTCGCAATTGACCCAGCTCAGTCCTTTTATCGACGCACTGCGGCGTCTCCTGGCACTGGTCGACGACCTCGCGTCGCAGGGCATTCATATCAGGCATCTGGACCTTGGCGGCGGGCTTGGGGTGACCTACGGTGACGAAGCGCCGCCCAGCGTCAGCGATTACATAAGTGCGATTCGCACCGAGATCGGCGAGCGTGATCTGCAGCTGGTGTTTGAACCGGGGCGTTCGATTGCTGCGAATGCAGGCGCTCTGCTGACCCGCGTCGAATACCTCAAGCCAACGCCAGAGCACAGCTTCGCCATCGTCGACGCCGGCATGAATGATCTGATACGACCCGCGTTATACGAGGCGTGGATGGACATTCAGGTCGTCGCTCCGGCGGCGCGCGGTCAGCGTGCACGTTGGGATGTGGTTGGCCCAGTCTGCGAATCGGCGGATTTTCTCGGCAAGCAGCGCGATCTGGCACTAACAACCGGCAGTCTGCTGGCTGTCCTCGGTGCGGGTGCCTATGGCTTCGGCATGAGCTGCAACTACAACAGCCGCGGACGCGCAGCGGAGGTATTGGTGGACGGCGCCCGCGTTCACCTGGCGCGAGAGCGCGAAACGCTCGAAGACCAGCTGCGTGGAGAGCATCGCCTGCCCGCGTGAGCGGCCAGGCCTCAATCAGCCATGATTCTCAAATTCACCAAGATGCACGGTGCTGGTAACGACTTCGTCGTGATAGACCTGATCAGTCAGCATGCCAAGCTGCGTCGGCGGGATATTCGTAAGATCGCAGACCGACACTTCGGCATCGGCTGTGACCAGGTCCTGGTGGTGGAGGCGCCGACGCGCCCGGACGTTGACTTTCGCTATCGGATCTATAACGCCGACGGCGACGAGGTCGAGCAGTGTGGCAACGGTGCCCGCTGCTTCGCGCGCTTCGTGCGGGAGCGCAAGCTCACTAACAAGCGCGTGATTGCCGTTGAGAGTCCCGGGGGCTTGCTGGAACTAAAGGTGCACGACAGGCACCAGGTCGAGGTCGATATGGGCATGCCTCGGTTTGATCCTGCAGACATCCCGTTCGAGGCAGCTGAGCCTGCGCCGAGCTATACGCTCGCCCTGGCGGATAGGGAGATCGAGATCGGTGCGGTTTCCATGGGTAATCCCCACGCCGTTTGGCGCGTGGACGATGTCGATGCGATGGACCTCGAAACGCTGGGCCCCCAGATAGAACACCATCCGGCTTTCCCGCAGCGAGCGAACGCAGGCTTTATGCAGGTTGTATCACGCACGGAATTCAAGCTTCGCGTGTTTGAACGCGGCGTGGGGGAAACCCTGGCCTGCGGCACCGGCGCCTGTGCCGCCGCCGCCTATGGCATGCGCCGTGGCTGGCTGGAGGAGTCCGTGACAGCCGAGCTGCCTGGCGGTAAGCTGTTGATCAGCTGGGAAGGGGATGGCCACAGCGTTCACATGACAGGCCCAACCGCCGTCGTGTACGAGGGGACGATAAAAATCTAGCACCTGCCCCGGCGGGTGCTGACCGGGGAGAATGAGCATGTCTGCGAGCACCGATCCGGCAGCCGAAGCTGCGACACTCGACGAGCACGATGTCCGCGAGTACCTCAAGGAAAACGGGGATTTCCTTAAGAAGAACCCAGATTTGCTGGATTACCTGCATATTTCGCATGCCTCTGGCAGCGCAGTGTCACTCGTGGAAAAACAGGTCAGCGTGCTGCGCGAGCGCAATGTGGAGATGCGCCGCCGCTTAAATACGCTTACCGCTAACGCCCGCGATAATGACGCCCTTTACGAGCGCACCCGGGGCCTCGTGCTCGGCCTGCTCGAAGCGCAAAGCCGCGACGCCTTGTGCGCCACGTTCAATCGATCAATGGCGGAGGATTTTGACGTTGAGCACGCCAGCATTGTGCTCTTCGGCGACCCTTCAGCATCGACCGAGACCTGCCGCATAGAGAGCCACGAGCACGCGACAGCAGAGATTGGCACGCTGCTGCGCAGCCGCAAGGCCATGTGTGGCGCCCTGCGCCCGGAAGAACTGGCTTTCCTGTTTCCCGCTGCGCCCTCGCTCGGGTCGGCCGCGGTCATGCCTTTGTATCGAGATCGCGAGATGGGCTTTATCGCCGTGGGTAGCGCGGATGCCCAGCGCTACGACAGCGCTATGGGGACTGTCTTCCTGCATCATCTCGCTGACGTCATCGTACGCCTGCTGCCAGCACTGGATCGTGCGGGCCTCTAACCACTGATGAATGAGGCGGATTTTACTGATTCTGCGCAGCGCTTCCTGACCTATCTGCGGGAGGTTAGGCAGCTTTCGCCCCACACCATCAGCAACTATGAGCGCGACCTGCGCTCGCTCGGCAGTTACAGTAAAGGCCAGGGTATCGATCTCGCCAGCCGACTAGACGAGGCAGACGTGCGCCGCTGGATCAGCCAGCTGCACCGCCAGGGCCTGGCCAGTAGTAGCATCCAGCGCAGCCTGTCAGCGGCGCGTTCTTTTTTTCAGTGGCTTGGTCGAGAGCTTGGCAGGCCGCGCAATCCCGCCGCCAGCGTGCAAGCTCCCCGCGGGGGGCGCAAACTGCCGCGAACGCTCGACGCGGATCAGGTCGGGCGCTACCTCGAGTTTGACGGCGACGGCGTGATCGCAATACGCGACCGGGCTATGGCTGAGCTCTTTTATTCCTCGGGCCTGCGCCTGGCGGAGCTTGCCGGGCTGAACCTGGACGATCTAGATCGGCGTGAACAGGTGCTGACCGTCACCGGTAAGGGCAGCAAGACCCGCACCCTGCCTGTTGGTAGTGTCGCCATGGCCGCCATTGACGATTGGCTGGCACTGAGGCCGCCCGCCGGGGCCACCGAAGATGCCTCGCGAGCGCTGTTCACCAGCGCTCGAGGCAGGCGTATCAGCCCGCGCAACATCCAGGCTAGGCTGAAACTGCAGGGCCGCAAAAGCGGGATGCACCAGGACGTTCACCCGCACATGCTGCGCCACTCCTTTGCCAGCCACATGCTGGAGTCCAGCGGAGACCTGCGCGCCGTACAGGAGTTGCTGGGCCACGCCAATATCTCCACGACCCAGATCTACACCCATCTCGACTTCCAACACCTGGCCAAGGTGTATGACGCCGCTCATCCAAGGGCCAGGCGTCGGAAAGAGGACTGAATCGGTGTCGGGCTCGATTCGCGTCATTACCTTCGATCTGGACAACACGCTCTGGGATGTTGAACCAGCCCTGTTGCGCGCCGAGCAGGCACAGCGCGAATGGCTCCTGCTTCACAGGCCTGGCGCTATCGAAGCCTACGATCACGACGGGCTGTGGGAGTTCAAGAAAACGGTTTGGAAGACTCACCCGGAGCTTGCGCACAACATCAGCCAGATGCGCATCGAAATGCTGTTTCAGCTGCAAAAGCAGGCCGGCTACGACGAAGAACGGGCCCGCAGCGGCGCGCGAGCGGCCTTCGATGCTTTCCTGGCGGAACGCCACAAGGTCGAGCTCTACGAGGAGGCGCTGGGCGTGCTGGAGCTGCTGGCTAAACGCTATACGCTCGGCGCGCTTACTAATGGCAACGCCGACATCTACAAAACAGACGCCGGGGAATACTTCGATTTTGCTTTCCTTGCCGAAGACCTGGGCGCGAGCAAGCCCGCGCCGGACATGTTTCGTGCCGCTTTGGCACGCGCCGAGGCCGCACCCGCGCAGATCGTGCACGTGGGGGACAATCCAGAGCATGACATCGAGGGAGCGCGTGCGGTCGGTATGCGCACCGTGTGGATGAACAATCGCTCGACGGCGTGGCCCGGCGGACAGCGTGCCGACCGGGAGATCACCAACCTGAAAGAGCTGCCGGAAGCGGTCGCGTCGCTGGCAAGCGCGCGCTAGCCGCTATATGGCATCCTCGCCGGTTTCACCGGTACGGATACGCGTCACCTCATCAAGATCGGTTACGAAAATCTTGCCATCGCCAATCTTGCCGGTGCTGGCCGCCTTCGAGATCGCATCAATCGTCCCCTCAACCTGGCCATCTCCTACGGCGATTTCCAGCTTGAGTTTGGGCAAAAAATCCACGACATATTCGGTTCCGCGATAGAGCTCGGTATGACCACGCTGGCGGCCAAAGCCCTTGACCTCGGTGCAGGTGATGCCCTGTACGCCGATGTCCGCCAAGGCCGCGCGCACGTCGTCCAGTTTGAAGGGCTTGATAATGGCAGTTACGAGTTTCATAACAGCAGTTCTCCTCGTCACATGACCCTTCTATTATGAAAAGACCGGGCCAAATGGCAAGGGCAGAGATTGCAGCGTCGCGCGGCGAGCTACGCTACACTGGACACGCTATGAACAACAACCCGGAAGCACCGGCGCTGCCACGTGATCCGCTGCCTTGGTGCCTTGGCCCACGAGCGTTCGGGGGCCTGCTAAAAGCGCACAGGGCAAGCTGGTTGCCACTTTTTATGCTGTGCGCGCTGGTTATCGCCGAACCCGACCTGGACCGAATGCAGTCTCTCGCCCTGTCACGCTATGGGCAGCCCACCGCTAACCTCGTTGCAGAGTGGCGGCAGTCCATCGCTGGCATGCAGGGCATGACGGATCGCGACAAGCTGAAAGCCGTAAACAACTTCTTCAACGGCAAGATCAAGTGGGTGGAAGACCCTGTGGCCTGGGGGCAGAAAGACTACTGGGCAACGCCGCTGGAAACCATGGGCAATCGCCGCGGCGACTGCGAGGACTTTGCTATCGCCAAGTACGCGACTCTACTGCTCGCTGGCGTACCGGTAGACAAGCTCCGTATCACTTACGTCAAGGCCGCCGTTGGCGGCGTCCACGCGGCGCATATGGTGCTGGCCTACTACGAAACGCCCGGGTCTGACCCCTTGATCCTGGACAACCTGATTTACGACATCTGGCCGGGCTCGAAACGCACTGACTTGAAACCGGTGTACGGTTTCAACAGTCAGGGACTCTGGGTAGGAGGCGCGGCGGCGCCGGCCACCCGCGACCCCGGTGCAAAACTATCTCGCTGGCGCGATCTACTGCAGCGCGCTGCCAATGAAGGTCTGGGCTAGGCGGACCCGCGACGGAGACAAGCAATGTCACTATACAAGCAACTCTGGCTGGCAATCATATTCATCCTGACCCTGGTGTTTGGCGGAGCCTTCCTCGTAAACACCTACTCAGCGAAGTCCTACCTGCAACAACAGCTGGGCATCAAAAACGCAGACAACGCGAACGCCCTGGCCCTGTCGCTGACCCAGCAGGATGCCGATGAGGTGTTGCTGGAACTGACCCTGGCAGCTCAGTTCGATACGGGCTTTTATGAATACATTGAGCTGACTGACCCGGATGGCAGGGTCATGATGTACCGTCAGGACAACTCGCCGATTACCGAAGCCCCCGCCTGGTTTATCGCCCTGTTCCCGCTGGAGATCGACCCTGGCCTCGCCGCGATTCAGAAGGGTTGGCAGCAGGTGGGAACACTGACCCTGCGCAGCCACTCACGTTTCGCCTATGCCGAACTGTGGCAAGGCTCGCAGAAACTCGCAGGCGTTTTTCTCGTGGCCATGGTGCTGGCGGGCTCCCTCGGGACCTATCTTCTGAAGATCATTCTGCAGCCACTGGACGACGTGGTAGAACAGGCAGAAGCCATCGGTGAACGACGCTTCATCAGCATCCCGGAGCCGCGCACGCGCGAGTTCAGACAAGTTGTTAGCGCCATGAATGAGCTGTCCCAGCGCATTAAAAAAGTGCTACAGGCCGAAGCCAAACGCCTGGAGAAGTGGCAGCGCGAAGCCCACATCGACAAAGTGACGGCCCTGTTGAATCGCGAGCCCTTCGTTCAAGCCCTCGACGCGGCGCTGGAGAGCGACGATGTCAACGCTACGGGTAGCCTCAGCCTGCTGCGGATCAAGGGGCTGGCAGAGCTCAACAGGAACTATGGCCGCCGCGCGATAGACCTCATGCTGAAAGATATGGGCACAGAGCTGAACCGTATCGCCGGGAGCCACAGCCGCTGGGCCGCGGCGCGCATGAACGGCTCTGACTTTGGGCTGCTGGCGCCTCGTTCCATGGACGCCAAGGCAGCAACAGCCGAGGCGCAGGACGCCATGCAGGCTGCCCTCGAAAAACACAATATGCAGGACACGGTACAGTTGCCCGCTGCGACGATTATCTACGAGCATGGCAACAAGCTGGGGGAACTGCTGACCCTGCTTGACGGTGCGCTGCAGTCCGCCGAGCAGTCTGAAGACTCGCCCATCCAACAGGCCTTCATGGGCGATGTCCAGGTCAAGCCGGTGCGCGAGCAGCTAGACGATTGGCGCCGCATCTTCGATCGCGCCTTTAGTAATGGCGACTTCTCACTGACGCAGTTCCCCGTCGTTGATCTTGATGAAAAGCTGCTGCACTTTGAGGCACCCGTGCGACTTGAGCTGGATGGACAGCTACTCTCCGCTGGCCGCTTTCTACCGTGGATCAATCGCCTCGAGTTGTCGGAGGAGCTCGATAAGCAAGTTATCAAGCTTGCCTTGCAGAAAATTGAGGCCTCCGGAGAGCCGGTTGCCGTCAACCTCTCTGTCGCGGCTGTCGTAGATGCCAGCTTTATTCCCTGGATGTCACAGCAGCTGTCTATGAATGAAGCGGCGGCCGCCAAGCTGTGGCTGGAGCTCTCTGAATCCATGGCCTTCCGTCACCTGGACAGCTTCAAGAAGCTGTGCGCCCGGGCGCGCAGTTTTGGCACCAAAATTGGGATTGAACATATGGGCCATCAGCTCGCGGAGCTGGGCCAGCTGGCGGATGTCGGCGTTGACTACTTCAAGATCGACGCCAGCTTCGTACGCGGGGTAGACGAAAACGCCGCCAATCAGACGCTGCTGCGCACTCTATGCACCGTGGGCCATTCCATTGGCGTCATCGTGCTGGCCGAGGGCGTGCGAACCCCCGAGGAATGGGCTGCACTGCGCGAACTCGGCGCGGACGGCGGCACTGGCCCGGGTATCGAGCTGAGCTGATCTATAAAAAATCCGCAGCGAGCAAGGACCCGAGCGGCCCACGCCCGCGTATAATCGTGGACCTTCTGAAAGCTCACGGAGTAGCAATGCCCCGCACGATACTAGCGGCCCTGGTGGCCCTGACGCTGATTGCCTGCAGCGACGGCAGCGATTCACCGCCACCGGCAGATCCCGCAAGCATCAATCCCTACAGCGGTTACCTCAGCGCGCAGTACGATCCGGCCACCAACTGGATGTGTCGACCGGATATCACAGGCGTAGCTAATGCCTGCGCCGCCGACCTGTCAGCAACCATAATTTTCGCCGACGGCAGCACGCAGCTGGAGACTTTTACCGACGTTGAAGATCCGGAAGCTGACTGTTTCTATCTCTATCCCACAATCAGCAGGGACCCGAGCATCAACTCCGATCTCGAGCCTGACATCGAGCGCGGCGCAGCTTATTTGCAAGTAGGACGCTACCGAGGTGTCTGCGATATCTATGCGCCCGTTTATCGCCAGATCACCTCCGGCAATCTTGATAATGCCACCCCGGAGAATGCTCAACTGGCCTATGACGACGTGCTGGACGCTTTCCGCCAGTTCATTGCCAATCATGGCGGTAGACCCTTTTTCCTTGTGACGCATTCACAGGGAACAGTCTACGGTATTCAGCTAATCCGTGAGGAGATCGAGGGCAACGCCTATCTCGAGCAACGCTTTGTCGCCGCGCATTTAATTGGCCTGGACGTCGAGCGCCCGCTGGATGCAGATACGGGCGGCAGTTTTGAGCAGACTCCGCCCTGCTCACCTGAGCAGGAGATCAGCTGCTTCGTCGCCTACTCCACTTTCTACGCAAACGACCCGCCCGGCGAGGACGCCTTCTTTGGCGTCACTGAAAATCCCAACACACGGCCGACCTGCACCAACCCCGTGGATCTTGGCAGCGGCGAACGCCTGCTGACGCCCTACTTTTCGGTCATCGATTTCTTCCCTTACGAAAATCCGGCAGAAAACGCCCGCATCACCACGCCCTATTTCACCCTGCCAGACCGGGTATTCGGCGAATGCGTGGAGGATGGCGGTACCGTATACCTGGCCATACGCGTCGCGGATAGCCCGGATGATGCACTCATTGATAACGTTGGCCCGGAAGACTTCCCCGGATGGGGCACGCACAACAGCGACATCCCCATGGCTCAGGGCGACCTGGTGCGAATGGCCCAGCGCCAGCTGGACGAGTGGTTGCAGCAAAACCGCTAGCGTACTTTTTGAAGGAGGGTAGGCAAGGCCTAGGCCGCTGGCCGAGACTTGTGGCCGTCGCGCAGATGCTCGATCGCCCGACCCGCCAGTGTGCCACCGGCCAGCGTGTAGGCTTTGCCGAAACCCTTCACAAAGCGTCCCTTCTGCGGAGTCAGCCTGAACAGCCGGAAATCCGCCAGCTGGCTCAGCTGTCTGGGGCGCTCACCATGACGCTGCGCGAGCGCGTCAACCCCCGTCTGCCACTCATCACCCTCATAGGCTAACTGCTGCGCGCGTACGGTGTAGTTAACACGTATGCGCGCGAACAACTCGGTCGCCGAATCTTCGTCCTCGATGATGAGCACCGAGGCGTCAGGGGTTCTGCTCAGATTCACGCCGTGGATCGCGATATCGCTCAGTAGAACGTAGAGGCAGTTATCGCCGATCGCGAAGGGTGCATAGGACGCAAAAGGGATGCCGTCTTCACCGAGGCTGGCGATCTGCAAAGAGCGGCGGCGGTGAATGAAATCCAGGACCTCCTGGCTGAGACGCGTTTCCATAGACTTGTTTTTCATGGGTTTCCTCGACTCTGTGCCTTGACCCGTGGGACGTCTAGACTCTTAACTCCGACCGAATTCGCTGAAACTCCGAGAGCTGCTGCGGCAGCACCTCGCCCTCGGCATCGCGACCCAGGAATACCTTGAAGGCCGTTTCGCCGGCGTTGTCTTCGAATACAAAGGCGTAGCTGGGGCGGCCGCGGTGAGCCCGGTCCTGAAAGCGAACGCTCAGCAGCCTGTCCAGGCGCAAATGGCCGTGTAAGCCCGGCGTTGGACCATTGAGGTTGTAGTAACCCTCCGCCACAGCGCCCTTCGGAAATGGCCCCTTATACTCAAAAATGCTGCCACCGCTGAAGATGATCGTGACCAGGTCACCCCAGCCGGCCAGCGCCTGCAGCAAAGGCAAGACCTGGTCCTGGTTCAGGCCGACTTCGACTTCTGGCTGCATTTCACCGTCCATGTGCCAAGCGTCCTCGTATCTCACTGCTTTGACCTTCGAGAATATAGCAGCGTCAGGAATCACTGTATATGCGAATGCTTCTTATTTGGGCCAATGAATGTCGCCTTTTAATAAGTATTTGTCGTGAAAAAAGCAATTTCAGCGCTCCTGTCACGCGTATCGTCGGACCTCTGATCGAATAATTCAAACGAGCGTCAGCAGGTCCCGCAATGATCGAACGAGCCATCCCGGGCATCAGTAAGGCCGCCAGTCTCGCGCTAGGGCTTGCAGTATCAGCAGCGGCCCATTCCTACTCCCCCTATGGCGGCGAAGCGCCAAGCACCCGTCTTTTTTGGGGCGACACCCATCTCCACTCCAGCCTGTCCAGCGACGCCTTTGGCCTGGGCGTCACGCTTGGGCCCGATCAAGCCTTCCGCTTCGCCGCTGGCGAGAACGTCGAAACCTCGGGCGGACTGAAGGCGCGCCTGTCTCGCCCACTGGATTTTGTTGTCCTAGCAGACCACGCCGAGTCTCTAGGCCTGATGAATCTTGTTGCGGCGGGCGATCCCAGAATGTTGGCCGATGACGAGGTGCGCTATTGGCACCGGATGCTCCACGGCAGCCGCGAGCAGCAGATCGCGTTCAGACGCCTCTTCCTCGACCGCGCCACACGCCAGACGGCCTTCAGCAAGCTCAATGCCGCCGCGGATGACGAGCTCAAAGCCACCGTCTGGCAGCAGTCCCTCGCCAGTGCCGAAAGCCACAATAGACCCGGCGTCTTCACCACCCTACTGGGCTATGAGTGGACCTCCGCGCCGGGCGGCAGCAATCTGCACAGGGTTGTCGTGTTTCGAGATGGCCGCGACCGCGTGGGACAGGCGCTGCCACTGTCGAGCAGAGGTCATGCTCAGCCGGATGAACTGTGGGATACGCTGGAGAACTACGAACGGGATACCGGCGGCCAGGTACTGGCAATTCCACACAACGGAAATCTCAGCAACGGTTTGATGTTCCCCGATGCCGAACGCTACGGTGGTGAGTCCGTAGACGAGCGCTATGTGCGCCGTCGCAGCCGCTGGGAGCCGGTCGTCGAAGTTACCCAGATCAAGGGCGATGGCGAGGCGCACCCGGCCCTGTCACCGCAGGACCCCTTCGCCAGTTATGAAACCTGGGATTTCGGCAACTTCGAAGGCGTTCCCAAGACGCCTGACATGCTGCGCTTCGAGTACGCGCGGCCGGCGCTGCAGACCGGCCTGAAGCTCGAATCAGAACTGGGCACCAACCCCTACGCTTTCGGCATGATTGGGTCGACAGATTCGCACACCGCGCTGGCGGCCGTTGCTGAGAACAACTTTTTCGGCAAGCACAGCGGTGTAGAGCCAACACCCCAGCGCGGTGAGCATGTGATGGGCCGCGGCGGCAAGACCGTAGTGAAAGGTTGGCAACAGGCCGCCAGCGGTTACGCCGCCGTCTGGGCGCAGGCCAATGACCGCGCCAGCCTGTGGGACGCCATCAAGCGCCGCGAGGTTTACGCCACGACCGGGCCGCGAATCACAGTACGCTTTTTCGGCGGCTGGGACTTTAGCCCCGGGGACGCCGTGGCACCGGATATCGCAAGACGCGGCTACGCATCTGGTGTGCCCATGGGCGGTGCTCTCAATCAAGCACCGGCAGGCAAATCAGCCACGTTCCTGGTCGCAGCAAGCAAAGATGCTATTGGTGCCAATCTCGATCGTATTCAGGTGGTCAAAGGCTGGATAGACGAAACAGGCAAAACCCATGAGCAGGTTTTTGACGTCGTCTGGTCAGGAGCGCGGGAAATTGGTGAAGACGGCGAACTGCCGCCCGTTGGCAGCACCGTCGACCTCACCACGGCGACGTGGACCAACGCCATCGGCAGCGCCCACTTGGCCGGCGTTTGGCGGGATCCGGATTTTGATCCCTCGCAGTCGTCCTTCTACTACCTGCGCGTACTGGAGATACCCACACCGCGTTGGACCGCCTACGACGCCGCGAGGCTAGGGGCAGCCTTTGACGAGACAGTTGCTATGACGACCGTAGAGCGCGCCTACACATCGCCCATCTGGTACCGTCCGGACCCGGCCTGACGTCACATGGCACGCCCGCAACCGGACACCCTACCTGAGCGCGTCTTTGTCAGCGGCGGCAACGGCTTCATTGGTAGAGCCCTGATGGTTCGCTACCGCGAGCTGGGGGCTAACATCTGTGGCGTGGACCTGCATTCTGCACCGGACTGGAAGGTGGCCGGCGCAGACTTTACCCGGCCGGGTGAGTGGCAGCACTTGCTTAAGGGCTGCGATCTTGTGCTGCATACAGCGGCACTGGTCACCAATACCGCCAGCATGGCTGACGCCTGGCGCGTCAATGTCAAAGCCACGGCCGAACTGCTGCGCGCCAGCGCAGAGGCAGGGGTACAGCGCTTCATACACCTGTCCTCAGTGGCGGCCTACGGTTTCGACTTCCCCGACAATGTGGCCGAAGACTGGCCCCTGAAGCCGATCGGTAACAGCTACGTCGACACGAAAATCGCCAGTGAACATGCGACCCTCGCCTGTCACAGCGCGCAGCGCATGGACTGTACCATTATCCGACCAGGCGACGTTTACGGGCCCGGTTCACGGCCCTGGGTCATTGCACCATTGCAAATGATGCAGGCCAATCGCTTTCTGCTGCCCGCGCATGGGCAGGGCATTTTCAGCCCGGTTTATGTCGACGACCTCATCGATGGCATAGTGCAGGCGGCAGGGCAAAGCGGCGCCGCCGGTCAGATTTACAACATCGGCGGCGGGCCGGGTGTCACCTGCGAGACCTTTTTTGGATATCACGCAGCCATGTTGCATGGCGCGCCGCTACGCCGCGTCAGTACGCCAGTCGCCCTGCTCCTTGCGGAAAGCGCATGCAGAGTCACAGAGCTGTTCGGTGGCACCACAGATCTGGGTCGCGGAACGATCGATATGCTGTCGCGTCGCGGCAGCTACTCCATCGAGAAGGCGAGCCGCGAGCTGGGATATACGCCCCTGATAGCCCTCGACGAGGGAATGCAGAGAACGCAGGCCTGGGCAGAGGAGCAGGCCCTGATCTGAACCTTGTCGCCAAATAACAAATATATGTCGCCAAATAATAAGTTTTCAATCACGCCTGACGTAAGCTGGGCCCATATTCGAATAATCATAGATAGCAGGAATCACCATGCACACACACGCAAGCCGATTCACTCTCTCAGCCTTGGCACTAGCCCTGCTTCCCAGCTACCCGGCCAGCGCACAGTCACCGCAGCTGGAGGAGGTAGTCGTGACCGCCCAGTTGCGGACACAGAGCCTCCAGGACGTACCCATTGCCGTCGCAGCCATGAGCGGCGAAAAAATGGACGATCTCGGCATTCTCGACCTCGAGGAACTCACCCAGTTCATCCCCAACGTGAATATCAACCAGGGCCGTGCAACCCCTAACCTGTTTATCCGCGGCGTCGGCTCTGGCACCAACGCCGGCTTCGAGCAGTCGGTTGGCATGTACATTGATCGGGTCTACTCCGGCAGGGGCGCACTGGCCAACGTGCCAATCACCCTGGACCTGGCACGCGTTGAGGTCCTGAAAGGGCCGCAGGGCATTCTGTTTGGCAAGAACACGATCGGCGGCGCGGTCAACATTTCTACCAACAAGCCTACCCAGGAGCTGAGCGGCCGGGTTGAGGCCCTATGGGATCCGGATCACGGCGAGCAGGTTTACACCGGCATCGTTTCCGGCGGCCTCAGCGAGCGCGTTGCCGGGCGCCTTGCCGTGCGCTACGAAGGCATGGACGGCTGGTGGGATAACCGGGCGCTGGACGAAGAGGGCCCCGACATGGACAACCTGTTCATACGCGGCGGCGTGTTGTGGGATATCTCCGATCGCGCCGAACTCTGGCTGAAATATGAATATGGCGATTTCGAAACCAGCGCCGCCCCCAGCGTCGTATACCAGTCCGACCAGCCCCTAAATTTCCAGGGCGACAGGCCCTTCCCTATCATTGATGAACGAGATGAGGGCGCTCAAGACTACTCCGACATACGTGACACGCGCACCGACACGCTCAAAGCCACCCTGGACTGGGAACTGGACTTTGCCACCTTCACCTCCGTTACCGCGTTTTCACAGTACGAACTGGAAAGTAACGCCAACAGCGATATCGCCGCGACGCCCAGTCTGAACCGCGAACTGAGCGAAGACTACGAGCAGCTAAGCCAGGAGCTGCGTTTTGTCTCGCCCGGGGGCGAGACGCTCGACTGGATCGCGGGCGCTTATTACCAGGCCTCCGAGCTGGATATCAGCCGTTTCAACGATGCGCTGGATTTTGCATTGTCAGGTCCTACGGCCGTTGCCGACCTCATCGGTCTGGGAGAGGGGAGGCCAACGGTCTTTGATCAGGAGTCGACGTCATGGGCGGTCTTTGGCCAGGCCACCTGGAACATCACCGATAGCTTCCGTGGCACGCTGGGCCTGCGCTATAACGAGGAAGAGAAGACTCTCGACAAAGTGACCGACAGCCGCGGCGTTCTCGGCGCCCGCGGCACCAGCCTGGGCTCACCGGAACTGATCGTATATACAAACCCGGCTAGCGGCATCCTGATCGGCGACCTGCGGAGCCACAGTTTCACCGATCTGAAACGTACCGAGGAAGAAGTGACATGGTCCGCTAATCTACAGTGGGATGTGGGCGAGGACACCATGCTGTATGCGAGCGTCAGTACCGGCTTCAAGGGCGGGGGCTATGACGAAGCCTACAGCAACGCGGGCGAAACCGTGCGCACTGGCAACCTGTTTACCGGCGAGCCCGATGGTGGCGTGATCGAGACAGGTATTACCGCCGACGAGATCGAATACGACGAAGAGACCGTGATTGCCTACGAAGTGGGCGCCAAAATGGGCCTCGCAGATGGCGCAGCCACGCTCAACTTCGCCGTGTTCCGCATGGAGTACGAGGATCTTCAGGTCAGCTCCCTGGTGGGCGATGTGTTCCGGGTTGGCAACGCCGGGGAGGCAATAAGCCAGGGCCTGGAAATCGATGGCCGCTGGGCGCTCACCCCATCCCTGACGCTGGGTGGCTCTATTGCCTACCTGGATGCCACCTACGATGAATTCCTAGGCGCGACCTGCACGGTGCCGCAGAGCACTGACCCGGTGAACAATCCGGGCTGCCTGCGCGATGACGGCAGCAACATCGCCCCGGGCGAAAGTGGCGGACAGGACCTGAGTGGCGAAACGTTGCTGTTCTCGCCTGAATGGAGCGCCAACGTGAATCTGGACTACTTCACGCCCATCTCCGATTCGCTGGAATTCCGTATGACGGTGGATGTGAACTACACCGACGAGTTTTATTCGGCACTGGACCTCGACCCCAACACGCTGCATGACTCCGCTACCCGGATCAACGCCCGGCTGGCGCTGGCCAACGCAGAAGACACCTGGTCTGTGGCCCTGGTTGGCAAAAACCTGACGGACGAAAAAACTCAGGTCTGGCGTAACGACGTCGCCCTTACGGCCAGCAACTCCTACTTTGCGGTGCCTGAGCGGCCCCGCTCGATCGCCATCCAGGCGCGCTACCAGTTCTAGTTTAAGGAGGACGACGCATGTCAAAAACATCTCGCCGTATCAGCCAGTTAATGGCTGCGGCTGTCTTCACCCTCCTCGCTGGACTGAGCACTGCCGCGGAACGCCCGAATATCCTCGTCATTTGGGGTGACGATATCGGCATCTGGAATATCAGCCGCTACAACATGGGCATGATGGGTTACCCGACCCCGAACATCGATCGCATCGCTAACGAGGGTATGGTCTTCACTGACTACTACGGCGAGCAGAGCTGCACCGCCGGACGCTCCGCCTTTATCACGGGCCAGCACCCGATTCGCACCGGGCTGACCAAGGTCGGCATCCCCGGCTCAGATATCGGCATACAGCCGGAAGATCCAACCCTGGCCGAGCTGCTAAAACCCTACGGCTACCTCAGCGGCCAGTTCGGCAAGAACCACCTCGGCGACCGGGATGAGTTCCTGCCAACCAACCATGGCTTCGACGAGTTCTTCGGCAACCTCTACCACCTGAATGCGGAAGAAGCGCCCGAAGATCCGGATTACCCCAAGAACCCGCTATACGCAAAGCAGTTCGGTCCGCGGGGCGTGATTCGCAGCACGGCAGACGGCGCCGTCGAAGACTCCGGCGCCCTAACGCGCAAGCGTATGGAGACAATCGATGAGGAATTTCTTGCGGCGACCCTGAAATTCATGGACCGGGCACAAGAGGAAGACAAGCCCTTCTTTATCTGGTTCAACTCTACTCGCATGCACTACTTCACCCACGTGAAGGAATCACAGCTGGGCGCTTCCGGGCAGGGTTTTTACAACGACGGCATGGTCGAGCACGACGGCCACGTTGGTCAGATGCTCGACAAGCTGGAAAGCCTTGGCATCAAGGACAACACCATTGTTATCTACTCGACGGACAATGGTCCGCACTACAACCAATGGCCGGACGCCGCTATCACACCCTTCCGCGGTGAGAAAAATACGAACTGGGAGGGCGGCTTCCGGGTGCCGGCCATGGTGCGTTGGCCCGGCCAGATTGCGCCCGGCTCGATCAGCAACCAGGTGATGTCGCACCTGGACTGGGTACCGACCCTTATGTCCGCCGTTGGTGACGATGATATCGCCAGCAAGCTCAAGGCGGGGCACCGGGCCGGCAATAAACAGTTCCGCGTGCACCTCGATGGCTACAACTTCCTGCCACACCTCACGGGCAGTTCGCCCACGGGCCCGCGGCGAGACTTCTTCTACTTCAGCGATGACGGCCAGTTGGTGGCGACCCGGGTTGGCGACTGGAAGCTGGTGTTCGCTGAGCAACGCGCCCAACGGTTCGACGTGTGGCGCGACCCTTTCGTGCCGTTACGGATTCCCAAGCTGTTTCACATGCGCCGCGATCCCTTCGAGCGCGCAGACACAGATTCCAATGCCTATAACGCCTGGTGGGGCAAGAAAGTGGACGCGGTCGGCATGCTGGGGATGATCTCGGTAGGCCAGTTCCTCCAGACCTTCAAGGCCTTCCCACCGAGGCAACGCCCTGGAACGTTCACGGTCGATCAGATGATGGAGAGTCTGTACAAGCCAGCCCCGTGATTAACCCACTCTGAGAGGAGAGACCACATGCAGCAAGATATGAGCTTGATTCACGACAGCGAGCAGGAATACCTGCGTATTCCCCTACCGGGTGCTGAAGGCGTCATGGCCAAGGTACTTAAAGTCGACGAGGAAAGAGATCGCGTGGTGGTAAAGATCCGCTTCGCGCCCGGCAGTAGTCTGCCCCGTCACAATCATTACTGCCGAGCCGTCGCCTATACCATCAGCGGCGAGTGGGCCTATGACGAAGGCAGCTTTGGCCCGGGAGACTCCGCCTTCGAGCTCGAAGGTAACGAACACACGCCCTGGTCAGACCGTGGCGCTGAGCTGTTCATCGTGTTCGACGGCAAGGACGGCCGCTATCTCGACAACTACCTGGAAGACGGCACGGTGATCAAGCTCGACTTGCCCTACTTCAAGGCGATGGAGGGCCTGACCCAGGCCGAGGCCGACCAGGTCGACCTGCTCGACTTGGTCGAAATTGTTCCCGCAGCCGCCTGAGGCCCACCATGATCTGCACGCCGATGAATCAGATTGCGATGAGTGTCATGGATCTCGAACGCACCCACGGCTGGTATTGCCGCGTTTTCGGCTTTGAACCCGCAGGTGGTACAGACGCATTTCGAGGATACTTCGCGGAAAAGGTGCAGGGCATCCCGGGCGCCGCGAGCACCTGCTGGTGGCTGGTCGATCAGAAGGACTACTTTCAATTGGAACTGTTTGAATTCCAGCGTCCCACCACGCGCCCCATGCCTGACGACTGGCGCCTTTGCGATATCGGCTACGGCATGGTTGGACTGCACGTTCGCAATTTCGACACGGTAATGGCCAGACTCCAGGCTGAGGGCAGTGAGTCAATCACGCCGCCAACGGGCGCTCCAGGGCAGCGCCGTGTGTGCGTGCGCGACCCCGAAGGCGTACTTCTCGAACTGCTTGAGCAGGACCCCTGCGCATCCTTCGCCATGCCACCAACGCGGCCAGATATCCCAGTCTCAACGCGGTTCATTACAATCTCTGTGCCAGACCTCGAACAATCAACAGAGTTCTTCAGCGACGTTCTTGGACTGCAGCCGCAGGAGGGTCACACACTGCATGCGCCCGAGCACGAGGCTTTGTGGGGGCTGGCCGGCGCAGATCGGCTAACCCGCGTCCTTCGCAGCGGCGACATGCTGGTGGAACTGGTGCAGTATCTTGACCCCATCGGCAAACCCTGGCCCGATGACTACCGCATCAGCGACCAGGGCTTGCTCAATATCGCACTGGGCTTTCGCAACCAGCGCGACTTCAATGCCGCGTATAAACGCTGTCTGGCGAACGGGGCCAGGGGCAACTGGCGTCCGCTGAAACTGTTGGCCTGGAGCGTGGTGTATGTCAATGACGCTCTCGGCTTCAGCGTCGAGCTATTAATGGTGAGACCCTGGTATGACTCGCGCATGGGCTTTCTCCCGAGACCCGTTCCTGCCAGACGCGGGGAGGCCGCCTGATGGCCTGGCGCGTTGCCTTTATTACGGGCGGTGGCAGCGGTATCGGCCGCAGGATCGCTGAGATGCTTCTGGCCGAGGGCTGTAAGGTCGCCGTATTTGATCGCAGCGGCGCGGACGCAGCTCGCCCGAGTTTGGAGCTGCTGGCCAAACGGCACCACACCGATATCGGTATCTGGCGCGCAGACGTTTGCGACAGCGGGCAGTTGGCTGAGGCCATTGCCGAAGCTAGCGCGCGACTGGGTCCACCGGACCTCGCCCTTAACTGCGCGGGCATCCAGGATGCACAGCCTTTTCTGGCGCAGTCCGCCGAGGCCTTTGAACGCGTCGTCTCCGTCAATCTGCTGGGCAGCCGCAATTTCGCAGCGGCCGCGCTACCTCATATGGAACGTGGCTCCCAGCTGGCGCTGATGGCCTCCCTGGCCGGGCTTGTGCCCAGCTACAGTTACAGCGCATACAATGCGTCGAAATTCGGCGTGGTTGGCTTGGCGGGTGCGCTGCGCCTGGATTGCGTAGAGCGCGGGATTTCCGTCAACACTATCTGCCCGCCCGAAGTCGAAACCCCCATGGTCGTGGAGGAACGCAAGACCATGAGCATCACGGGAGCACGATTGAAAGGTACCGCAGGCACGCTACAACTTGAGCCGGCCTGTCGTTCGATCGTCAACCAGCTCAAACGCAATCGCTCCATGGTGATACCCGGCGTCCGCGCTCGCGGGGTCGCGCTGGTGGCGCGCTGGTTCCCGGGACTGATGCGCTGGACCAGTGAACGCATTGTCCTGGCCACGCTGCCGGACAAGGAGAACAGATAAGTTGAAAAGCTTGCACATGCTCTACCTAGGCGCCCTCTTAACAGCCGTCGTTGCCTGTGACCAAACTGCCACGCCTTCTGCGACGGATCAGGGGGAAGTCAGCACCAAGGTCAATGCCGGCCCTCCAAGCAGCGCATCGATCAGCCCTGCCCCCGAGCAGCGCCGTGCCCTGTTTGGCGACCTGCACGTGCACTCTTCCTGGTCGGCCGATGGCTACATATTCGGCAACACCAACGATCCTGATGCGGCCTATCGATTTGCGCGAGGTGAAGCCGTACCGCTGGGCCGCATAGATAAAACGCGACAGCTTGAGGTACCCCTCGATTTTGCGGCGGTAACGGATCATGCCGAGACGCTGGGCTACTTCAACCGCTGTGTCGTGGACGAGGCAAGCGCCGTATATGACGCTGAGATGTGTAGCATGTTGCGCGCGCTCGATTTACGGCTCTATTTTATGGGCTTCCGTAACCTGTCTGCTAACCCACCCGTGCACGTTACCGAGATTTGCGAAAGTAACGAAAGCTGCCGTGAGGCGGCAAAGCCGCTGTGGAAGCAGTTGCAGACGATCGCCGACACCCACAACGTGCCCGGCGAGTTCACAACCTTTAAAGCCTACGAATACACGGGAAATTTGCGCGCCGGCGGCATGCTTCACCGCAACGTGATTTTCAACGGTAATAGCGTCCCAGATGAAGCGATGAGCGCCTTCGACCTGCAAACGACACGGGAACTCTGGAACTGGCTGGATGAATCATGCCAAGAGGATTGCGATGTCATTACGATACCGCACAACAGCAACCTCGCCTGGGGCAAGACATTCGCCTTGACCAATTCTGACGGCAGCGAATGGACCGAGGAGGATTACCAGCGGCGGCAGCGCATGGACCGTCTCGCAGAAATATTCCAGGCAAAGGGCAGTTCAGAGTGCTTCACCGGCATCGGCACGAATGATGAGTTCTGCAATTTCGAAACCCTGTTGAAACCTTGTACTGCCGAGCAGGAACTGGGTTGCATGCAGCAGTCCTCCTTCGTTCGCAACGGCCTGAAAACGGGACTAAAGCTCGAAGCGACTCTAGGGTTCAATCCCTTCCAGTACGGCATCATTGCCAGTACAGACACCCACAATGGAACGCCAGGCGATACATCTGAGAGCAACTACGGCGGACACCAGGCCGGCGAAACCTCTATCGATCACCGGCTGACCGGTGGTCACCGAAAAGCTGAGGGTCGAGGCGCCGTCAATTACAATCCGGGTGGGCTGGTCGGAGCATGGGCAGATGAAAACTCAAGGGATTCTCTATTCGCCGCCTTCAAACGACGCGAAACCTTCGGTACTTCCGGCAGTCGCATGAGCATTCGCTTGTTCGCGGGCTTCAACTATGCCGGGAACCTTGTTGATCAACCCGATGCCGTCACTCGGGCGTATCGCGACGGGTTTCCTATGGGCAGTACGCTGACGGTCGGGGACACAGATACGCCCTCACTATTCGCCTGGGCGTCGCAAGATCCTAACGCGGCGCCTCTACAACGCCTGCAGATTATCAAGGGCTGGATCGATGACAGCGGGGAGACGCAGGAACGAACCTTTGACGTCGCCTGCGCGGGAAACGCCAGCCCTGATCAAGAGACTCACCGATGCCCGGCCAGCACGGCCGGTGTCAACGCCGACTGCGAGGCCACCGGTGATCCCGGCGCCACGCAGCTGAGCGCCCTGTGGCAGGACCCACAGTTTCGGCCGGGGCAGCGCAGCTTCTACTACGCGCGCGCCTTGGAGAACCCCAGCTGCCGCTGGAGCGCCTACGACTTGATGAAATCGAATAACACGATTGAGCCATCAAGCCCCGTGCCCAGAGTTATTCAGGAGCGCGCCTGGAGTTCGCCAGTCTGGCTGACTCCGGCAGGGGACTAGGCTACCGTTTCCCGATTGGCCTTCTGCCAGTCCCTCGGGGATAGCCCGTGCTGGGACTTGAAAGCCGTGGAAAAGGCCGACAGCTCGGTATACCCCAGCATATCGGCCAGCGTGGTCAACGAGCCCCGCGACTCGAGCAGGTAGTGCTGCGCGATCTCCATGCGAACCTCCGACAACAGGCGCTTATAGCTGGTGCCTTCGGCATTGAGCTGACGCTGTAAGGTACGTTTATTTACTGCCAGGTAGGCTGCGACACGCTCTATCGAGCAATCGCCGGTCTTGAGTGACTGTCTGATCAAATGCGTCACCTGGCCTGGCAGATCGTCCGGGTAGCTTTGTTCTAGATTGATCAGATGCTGCTCAAGAATCTGGTGCAGGCGTTTGTTTGCATCAGCCACCGGACGCGACAGTATCGCTGAGTCAAAGCTCACCGCATTGCAGTCCCAGTCGAAATGTATAGGCGCCCTCAGAGTGCGTGCGTAGGGTTTCATGTCCTCCGGCGGCGGCCTCATCAAGTAGCAGGCATTCGGTGACCAGTCCGCCCCACACAGCACGCGCATAATGCGCAGCCCCAGGGCCAGCACCAGGTCATACTGCTGCCTGCACTTGCGCGGGCCCACCTGTTTTACCGTGAATTCCCAGGTCGCGATGTCATTGCTGACTTCAAGGTCGATCGTCGCGCCCTGGTTGTGCTGGTCCATGTGCTTGCAGAGTTCCAGAATCGCCGCGCCTATATTCGGCGCCTCCCGCATGACAAAGCCCACCAGGCCAAGAATATCCAGGCTTTGATAGCGGGCCATCTCGAGGCCGAAGTGTGGGAATGACAGTCGTTCGGCAGACAATTCCAGAAGTTGGAGCCAGGCACTGTAAGAAATCCAATCGTCGGGGTCAGACACGTAGGCCGACAGCCCCACCTCAGCAGCTAGCGCTTCCGGGTCACCGCCTATCGAGCGGACAACGTCGGCATAACCATCAAGGGCAGACGCCCTTACCAGGTACTCTTTCATGCGCTCACTTTAGCGGTAGCACACCTGTGGTCAAGCCAGTACGGCAGAGCGCTGGGGAATCGCAGGCATAAAAAAGGGGGGCCAAAGGGCCCCCCAAGCACGCATCACTACAATGCGCCCGCAAGATGGTAATCAGGTGGTGGTCTGAGTGAACTCTGGATACGCTTCCATGCCGCACTCGGAGATGTCCACACCTTCGTATTCCTCTTCTTCGCTGACCCGGATGCCCATAACGGCTTTGATAATGCCGAAGACGATCAGGCTGGCCACAAAGACCCAGATGAAGATGGTGGCTGCACCGACCAGCTGTCCAGCGAAGGAGGAGTCACTATTAGTTACCGGCACCAGCAGCAAGCCCAGCAGACCCACCGTTCCGTGCACAGAGATCGCACCGACAGGATCGTCGATCTTCAGCTTGTCCAGGGTGACGATTGAGAACACAACCAGGATGCCACCGAGGCCACCGAAGATCGTCGCCTGCAGGGCAGACGGCGTATCGGGGCCAGCCGTGATGGCAACGAGGCCCGCCAGTGCGCCGTTGAGTGCCATGGTCAGGTCAGCCTTGCCGAACATGAAGCGCGCGGTGATCAGCGCAAGGATCAGGCCACCGGAAGCCGCTGCGTTGGTGTTCATGAACACCACAGCAACTGAGTTCGCAGAATCGACACTGGCAGTGGCCAGTACCGAGCCACCGTTGAAGCCGAACCAGCCCATCCAAAGAATGAATGTGCCAAGCGTTGCCAGCGGCAGGTTGGCACCCGGGATCGCGTTAACTGAACCATCGGCGCCATACTTGCCTTTACGTGCGCCCAGCAGGATGACACCCGCCAGGGCCGCTGCGGCGCCCGCCATGTGTACGATGCCGGAGCCAGCAAAGTCCAGGAAGCCAAGGTCGCCCAGGGTGTACATACCAAACACGGGGTTGCCGCCCCAGGTCCAGCTACCTTCCATCGGGTAGATAAAGCCTGTCATGAAGACGGCGAATATCAGGAAGGCCCAGAGCTTCATCCGTTCAGCGACGGCACCAGAGACGATCGACATGGCGGTTGCCACGAACACGACCTGGAAGAAGAAGTCTGCTGAGGGTGCGTAGGTGGCGTTGTCATCGCTCATCGCAACGGCATCGCCAGCAGTTTCCACGCCCGTGCCCGCAATGGTGGACAGGAAGTAGTCGCCGCCGTACATGATCGCGTAGCCGGACACCATGTACATGGTGCAGGCGATAGCGAACAGTGCAACGTTCTTGGTCAGGATTTCAGTGGTGTTCTTGGAACGGACCAGGCCGGACTCGAGCATGGCAAAGCCCGCGGCCATCCACATAACGAGTGCGCCCGACACCAGGAAGTAAAAGGTGTCCAACGCATACTGCAATTGAAAAATATCTGTTTCCATGGGGAATTCTCTCTGCTAATCGTCTTGTTACAGCGCGCTTTGAATTAAATAGCGTCTTCGCCGGTCTCGCCCGTGCGGATGCGAATGATCTGCTCCAGGTGAGAAACAAACACCTTACCGTCACCGATCTTGCCGGTATTAGCGGCCTTGGTGATGGCTTCAATCGTCTGATCTACGGAACCGTCTGCAACAGCGACTTCGATTTTCACCTTGGGCAGAAAGTCCACGACATATTCGGCGCCGCGATACAGCTCCGTATGGCCTTTCTGGCGGCCAAATCCTTTGACCTCCGTTACGGTGATGCCCTGCACCCCAATTTCGGACAGTGCTTCGCGCACGTCGTCTAATTTGAATGGCTTAACAATGGCGGTGATTAGTTTCATGCTTATCTCCTAAATGGAGCCGGCTCTTGGCTTTCAGGACAAAAGCCGGCTCGCTCGGTCTTACCGGGTTCTTACAGCGACTTGCTGACAGTGAAGACGGCAGTGTCGTCGACCAGATCGTCAAGGCCGAAGTACTCGTCACCATCCAGATCAGTGCCGACCCAGGCCAGAGTCCAGGTCACGGCCATCCATTCTGCGTTCAGGCCAATCGAGTAATCGACGTAGGAGTCGCCATCAGACAGGTACACGTCCTCGTCGTCCAGGTCGTTCAGGCCGATGTGGAAGTCGATGCTGAAGGTGTCGCTAAGACCCAGGCTGTAATCAGCGGCGTAGTAGAAGAACTTGCCACTCTCAGCGTAGTAGTCGTTGGAGTAGTTAACGGCAACGCTGATGTCTTTCCAGGAAAAGCCTACATAGAACTCCTGGAAGTCGCCTTCCAAGGGGCCTTGGTCACCCGGATAGTCATAGTAGATATAGCCAACGTCGATGCCGAAGTCGCTATCGCCAATCGCTGAAGACCAGCCTATGTAGTAGTCCAACTCGAGGCTGCCGGTTACGCCGCCATCAGGGCCGCTAACATCGTAGTCAACGGAAGAACCCCAGGTGCCAACGTAGATACCATTTTCGAAGGCGTAGTCGAAGCCGCCTTGCACAGCGATATCATCCAGGGACTGCGAAATACCCCGGAAGCGATAGTCGCTTGTGAGTGCAATGTTGCCCGAAATCTCTGCCTGGGCCTGCATTGCCGGTACGCCAGCAAGCAGGGCAGCGGCGACAGCGGCAGGTAGCAGTTTTTTGTTCATCATGTCTCTGATCTCCATCAGTTTATGTGGTGTGCACAGCTTTGCGTTTATCGATTTCTCTACGGGCGCTTGGCGCGCGAACGGCAAAATCTGTGGTCCTCACTTGTGCACGGCCTGTGCCAGCGGGGTGATTCTCGATATTAATCAAGAGCTTAATCCGTCCCAGAGGGCAGAAACCGCACTATTACACCAGCACGAACCAAGAACTGTCGCCCCATTGTGGTGCGGCGCACTAATTTAGGGCGAAGCGATGGTCTGTGATAGACAAGTCAATTCACCTACACTCTTTTTTTCTGTAACCCGAGTTCTGAGGTGTGCCCAATGGCGCTGAAACCACCACCCCTGGGAGACGTCCTGCAACAGGTGAACGAGCTGGTCGATACCAGCGGCATCCGCGCCGAGGTCGACAAAAATGCACGCGCGCTGGCTCAGAGTGCCCTGAGCCGGCTGGACTTGGTCAGCCGCGAAGAGTTTGATGCCCAGGCTGAGCTGCTGGCGAAAATGAAACAGCGGGTCCAGGCCCTGGAGGCCGAACTGGAGACACTCACCGCGGAGATAAAAAACCTGGAGTCCTGAACGCCCAGGCGCCGCGCTCAAGGAAGAGCCATGCAACTCGCCAGCATCCAAAGTCGGGCCCAGCTGGGCCTGCAGTCACCCCCCGTGCAGGTCGAAGTGGACCTCGCCAACGGCTTGCCAAGCTTCCAGCTGGTCGGCATGCCGGAAACCGCCGTCCGCGAAAGTAAGGAGCGGGTTCGCAGCGCCCTGGGCAACTCAGGTTTTGCATTCCCCGACGGTCGTATCACGGTCAATCTCGCTCCGGCGGACCTACCCAAGGGCGGCTCGCGCTTTGACCTTCCCATCGCCCTGGGCATCATTGCCGCCTCTGGCCAGCTCCCGCCCGAGCACTTGCACCGTTTTGAATTTCTCGGGGAGCTTGCTCTCGATGGCCTGCTGCGGCCTGTCCCGGGCGTACTTCCCGCCGCCCGAGAGGCAACCGCACTCCGTCGCACGCTGATCGTTCCCGTCGGCAGCGCTGCTCTCGCCGCTCGTTACCCCGGCAGCCGCGTGCTGGGTGCGCCGGATCTGCTGACCCTATGTGCTCACCTCTCAGGCAGAGACCCCCTGCCCGCCCAATCTTGCGAGGCCCCAACAGACGCATACGATTATCCGGACCTCGCCGACCTGATTGGGCAGGAGGGCCCTCGTCGCGTTCTCGAAATCGCCGCAGCCGGTGAACATAATCTGCTGCTGGCCGGGCCGCCGGGAACGGGGAAGACCATGCTGGCCAGCCGCCTGCCGGGCATCCTGCCCGCGCCGGATGATGATGAAGCGCTCGTCGCCATGGCGCTTCACGACCTGCGCGCCGGCAGCTGCAGCGCTATCACCGGGGCACGGCCATTCCGGCAGCCCCATCATTCATCCAGCGCGGCGGCGCTGGTTGGCGGCGGGCAGCGCCTGTTGCCCGGCGAGGCCTCACTCGCCCACGGCGGTGTGCTGTTCCTGGATGAATTGCCGGAGTTTCCGCGCCAATGCCTCGAAGCACTGCGCCAGCCGCTGGAGTCCGGGGAGGTTAGACTGTCGCGAGCCAACCTCAACCTCAGCTACCCGGCCCGCTTTCAGCTGATCGCCGCAATGAACCCTTGCCCCTGCGGCTTCGAGGGCGACCCGGAAAGAGCCTGCCGCTGCACGCCCGAGCAGATTTCACGCTACCACAACAAGCTCTCCGGCCCACTGTTAGACCGCATTGATCTCTTCACCAGGGTCGAACGCATTCCGCCTGAGGAGCTCTTGTCACCGGCCGCAGATGGTGAAGCATCCAGCGTAGTTCGCGAGCGCGTCTGCCTCGCTCGCGAGCGCCAGATCACCCGCCAGGGTGCGTCCAACAGCGCCCTGTCTGGCGAGAGGATTTTACTGCACTGTCTCTCTGATAAGGCTCTGAAAACCTATCTCGCTGCGGCTGCACGCGAACTGAAACTATCGGGGCGCGCACTGCATCGTACGCTACGTGTCAGCCGAACCATCGCTGATCTTGAAGGCGCCGAGCACGTGCAGGAAGCCCATTTGGCTGAGGCGCTCGCCTATCGACCCGATCAGGCGAGCTGACGCGAAAGGAGTATCGGCTCCGGACGGGACATAGCGACGGCATACACAGACGCTCAGGCGATTGCTTCTTTAATACCGGGAAGAAACCGTTGGCCATAGGGATCACCGGATCGTTCAGTCCACTCTCTCAAGTGCGCTCGATGACGATTTATTTCATCGGCGTATTCAGGACTCGAGGCCAGGTTGCGAGTCTCTCCGCGATCAAGCTTCATATCGACGAGCGATTCTCTCGGCTCTCCTTCGGTATAGACGCAGTACTTGTAGCGTTCCGTTCTGACCATGCGCGACCAGACATTCTCAGCGACAATATACCTGTGCGTGGCAGTATCGCTTGTAAGTGGCAGACCAAGCAGGTTGGAAGGTGGATCGATACCCGCGAAGTGGCAGAGGCTAGGCAGGACATCCAGGGACGTACTGACCAAGCGCTCGTCTACGCGCCCCGCGGCTACTCTGCCCGGGTGTCGAATAAGGAGCGGAACTCTAACGGATTCATCGTACATCACGCCTTTCGAGGCGAGTTGATGGCTAGCATCCATGTCACCGTGATCACTGACAAACAGCACGGTCGTATTGTCTTCGAGGCCTGACTCTTTCAGCCCGTCTAAAATCCGAGCAATTTGCCCGTCGGCCTCTTCCGTTAATCGACGATACATCCATCTATAGACTCGCCATTCGCGCTCAGAGTAGACCTCTCTCATCGCCAGGCTTGGCGTGGTGGCCTTGCGCTTCCCGAAAATCGATATAGCGCCAGCTTCATTCGTTTGCGGCAGAAAATTGCTGGGTAAGGGTGGCAGCTGATTTTCGCTCAGCGCACTCGCCCTGTCGTATAACGCGCGGACACTGGGAGGAACATTCCGTTGCCCGTTACGAACGGCGTGTGCATAAGCTATATCATGTGGATTTAAGAAAGAGGCGACCGCAAAAAACGGTTTGCCGCGGCTTCTTTTCACAAAATCGAGTGTGGCGTCCGGGAGCGTTTCTCTGCGCCCTCGGTAGAATTTATCGTATCCCGCCCTGCTAGGATGCAAGTCTGCGGTCATGTGCGCTTTGCCGCCATAAAACGTGTTGTACCCGGCACTCTTCATCAATTGACCCAAGGATGCACCAGCCCCGGTTACCTTTCTAGCATCAGATCTTTTTATAGATCCGTTTTCCCAAATGCCAAACCGGCCAGGCATCACACCAGTCGCCATACCAACTCGACTGGGACCGCAACTGGGATTGCCAACATAAGCCGATGTATAACGCGTGCCTTGTTCCGCCAAGTAATCCACAGCCGGCGTATTCAACCAGGGATCAACCCCTCTGCCTAGCATCGAGCTGTGTTGTTGGTCCGTCATCAGCAGCAGGACATTCGACCTCGCTTTTTGTCTGTCCAAATCGCAGCCAGATACGATGCCAGCCGCCACTGCCACGGCGGTGCTTCTTAGAAATACTCTTCGCTTCATCGATTTACGGACTGACTATTTAGAACCCAAATCTATTGTGCACACAGCCCGGTACCTGTCCACCCTCCGCAACCTACTAATACGAAGACCGTTCATACTGAAAGAAATTCCTGCGTGACTGATCGAGCGCCGAAACACGAGCTCCTTTTCACGGCTCTTGCTCGCGGGGCTACGGATTTGCACACAGGTCCATCCAGGCCAGCCCCTTATTGGTCCAACCATACACACCAAAGGGGGTTAAGCCCTTCACGAATGAATCCATGTTTACTCCAATGCAAAGGTCATCCGAGTCATCATGTCGACCTGCCCCTGCGCCACGCCGTCCATTACCGGAACCCTGTACTTCCACTTGCTTAGCGCGCTGATGGCCGCGCGATCAAAGGCGCCCTCGGGCTGAGAGTCGATCACCCGGATATTCGCTGTCGCGCCAGCAGCGGTAATGTCAAAGGCCAGATCAACAAAGCCTTCGACACCCCGCGACTGTAAGCGTGGCGGGTACATCGGGGCCGGCTTCAGATAGGCGACGATACCACCCCCGCCAGCAGAGGGATCAATTTTCGCTTTCTCTATCACAGGCGGGGGCGCCTTATGTATCCCGCCGCCATCATTCGGATCGACAGCGAGCGCAATCTCGGGTTCGTCCCAGGCTGGCGGCGCAGCAGGCTCAGGTGGCTTCACGGCCCGCTCCTCCGGCTTCAATTCGATTTCCTCATCCGGCATCGCGTAAAGCTCAATAGGTGGTGACGCAACAGTTTCGGGTGGCGATTCGTCACTGGCGATCAGGCTGTGCATTACATAGATCAGTCCGGCAGTCATAAGCGCGGCGGGCACGCTGCCTAGCGTTACCGGTAAGTAAGTCCTCATAGGTGATTGAGCGATCGCGACATTCATCTTGTGACTCCTTCTTTTCTAGCGGCGAGCGAAACCCTGACCAGGGATCGGTCGAACTTAAGTGAACTGCGGAGAAAAAGGGGCGCCGGCCGAGGCCTGCGCAGCGGCTAATTCGGCGGGGGAATGGTTGGCTTCGTCAGGGGCGCACTCCTGGGCGGCCCCGGCACGGCGGGCGGCGGCGGGGGCCTCGCGGGCCCCGGCTCCAGTGACTCCAGAAAGGCCGACGCAAAGCGCAAGCTCGGCGCCGGCTCCTCCCCAGCCTCGGCCGAGACAGGCGGCGGCTCCATAGCGCCCCAGTTAGGGCCGACGGGCTCGGCCCTCGGAACCGGTTGCATCAATGCGACCAACATCGCTATTGACACGCACAGCACAGACAGCACCACAGTCTCTTGATCCGAGTGACTTCGGTCGACTCGCTCGGCAATCAGGTGCCGTATCCGCTGCGCCAATTCAGATTCGCGGACAAAATAGATACCCGCGGGCAAACGCTGGTTTCTGGCGTGGCGCAGCAGCGACGTGGCGTATTCCGCGGCAGGTACGCCGCTCATGATTAGCCGGTCATCGCAGGCCTGCTCCGCCGACAATGAAAGCTCGCGCAAGAGGGACGCGAATCCGGGCAAGGGCCAATACAGGCAGTGCACCAAGCGGGCGAGCATATGTGTGGCCCAGTCAGCCCGTTCAATATGCGCCGCCTCGTGAAGGAGTGCGGTCTCACGATCATCTTGATGCCAATGCATGAATTCGACTGGCAGTAAAATGACTGGCCGCCTCCATCCCCAGGTGACCGGCGATTCCACGTCCTCACTGAGCAGGACATCCGTAGCAGAGACATCCAAGCAGCCGGCAACCCTCTTAGGTATCAAGTCTGCCACCCTGCGCGACCGGCTTGTAATGGCAAGCACTTGATAACAGTCAGTTGCCAGGCGAGTAAAGAGTGCCAGTGACACACCGATATAAAGAACAACAGCCATAGTCCATAACGACGCCATTGGATCAGCCGTTTCCCAGGTTAATGCTGGTAACACCGGCACCCGGTAGGCGGGCACAAGGGCATCGACAAAGATCAGCAAGGCCATAGAGTAAACTGTGACCATGGCCACCCGATGCCGTGCGGCCGCTGAAAATAATGACAGGTCACGGCAGACCCAAATGCCCAGCCAACAGATGATGCCGCCCTTGATGAACAGCTCGAGCAGCTGTTGCGGAGGCAGCATCGTGTGAGTCAGCTGATCGATCAGGTCTGGCACCATAGCTATCCGCGCCTCTGCTGAGCTTTTTCAACCAGCCGCGCCAGTTCATCCAGTTCGTCGTCGCTAAGACGCTCGCCATCCTTTCCGAGGAGGGCGCTCACTGCAGCGGAGCGTGAGCCGCCGAAAAACACCTTAAGTAGGCGGCTTACCGCATTTTCCTGAGCCTTGGATCGAGATTCAGCCAGCGAATAGAGATAGCGCGGACCATCAGAGCGATGCAGCAGGTGGCCCTTCTTGACAAGGATGGCGAGCAATGCGCGCACCGATGAATAGCTGGGTGCATTAGGTATGGCTGTATGAATTTCTCGCGCGGAGCATTCGCCTTGCTCAAGCACCACATCCACGATTTGTCGCTCTCGTCGGGAGAGCTGTTCCCGTTTCGCCACAAAGGTTGCCCTCTATGCAATTGGACCGTCTACGGCCGCCGTTATCTGCTAATAAATTAGCATAGTGCTAAATTATTAGCAGTATTTTGGACCAAGTCAAGCCCATTGCGATTCTTTACCGGCCTGCGCCGTTATGGCACCATCGCTACCCGCTAATAGTTATTAGTCCACCGCTTACCGCGCTATCCGCGAGAACCCAAGAGGCCCACGATGAGCCAGTGCCCCTTCGCCAACCTGCTCGACCCCGACACCTACGCCGAGGGCATGCCCTACGACGCACTGCGGGCGATTCGGGAAGCAGGCCCTATTGTCAAAATGGATGACCCCATCACCGGTATTCCCTACTGGGTGGTCACACGGCAGGCTAAGCTGGATTACATCAGCAAAAATCCCCAGCTGTTTTCATCGGCCGAGCGCTCACCCTTCCCCGCCGAGTACGACGACTGGGTCATCGAGGACGTGCACAAGAAGACCATCATCGGCATGGATCCGCCCGAGCACCAGGTAGTGCGACGTATCATGCGCGCGGCCTTCACGCCGAAAAATGTCGACGCCTACGAACCGCTGCTGCGCAAGCACGCCAAGAGCATCGTCGATGCCGTCGCCCAGCGCGGCGAGTGCGAATTCGTCGAGGAGGTGGCCGCGGAGCTGCCGCTGATCACCATCCTCGAGCTACTCAGCGTGCCACTGGAAGATCGCAAGAAGTTCTTTGACTGGACCAACACGATGATTTTCGCCGACGACCCGGACATGTCCGTGGATGAGATGGCGGGGCAGCTGGCAGCGGCAGAAGTTATCGGCTACGCCAACAACCTGGCGGCCCAGTACCGTGAAAATCCGACGGAAAGCCTGCTCGGCGCCCTTCTCGATGGCGAGGTCAAGGGCCGCAAAATCACCGAGGAAGAGTTCGGCTGGATGTTTATCCTGATCCTTGTTGGCGGTAACGAGTCTACGCGTACCGTCATCGCGCAGGGCATGCGCCTGCTGATGGAGAACCCGGATCAGCTGCAGTACCTCGTCGACAACCCGGATAAAATCGGCAACGCCTGTGAGGAGATGCTGCGCTACAACACGGCGTTCATCTCGATGCGACGCACGGCCATGGAGGATTGCGAGGTCGGCGGCCAACTGATCAGCAAAGGCGACAAGATCGTCCTGCACTACCACACCATCAACCAGGATGAGGATACCTTTGGCGAAGATGCGATGACCTTTGACGTGCGCCGCGCCGAAGCCATGCCTGATCTCTACAATCAGCATCGCTCCTTCGGTATCGGCCAGCACTTCTGCATCGGCTCCCACCTTGCTCGCCTTGAGCTGAACATCATGATGGAGGAGATCATTCCCCGGCTGCGGAACCCGAAGTTTGCGGGCGAGCCGAAGTACGTGCGCTCCTTTTTCGTTAACGCCATGAAGGAAATGCACATCACCTTCGACAAGGAAACGAAGGAGGACGCGAAGGTCGAAGCGGCCTGATCGGCCGCCGCTGAATCAGTTACCTTCGAAACTGCCGGGGCGCTTTTCCATGAAGGCGGCCAGCGCTTCGGCGAAATCAGCGGAGCGCGAAGACAGCAGCCACTGATCGACATCCGCATGCATGGTGGCTTGGTCCAGCGCGCCGCTCACGTGATCTATGCTGCGCTTGATCATCTGCAGCGCGATCGGCGGTAGCGCCGCATACTCTTCAGCCCAGCTCATCGCCCGCCCTGTCAGCTCACTCGCCTCACAGACTTCGTCGACCATGCCCCAGGTCTCCAGGGTTTGTGCGCCAAACAGCTCGCCAGACATGATCAGTCGCTTGGCCCTGGCCGGGCCAACCAGTGCAACGCAGGCCGGCACGGCATTCCACATGAGATTCATACCGAGCTTCACCTCCCCGTAGCCGAGGCGCGCGCCAGCGGCCGCCACACGGAAATCGCACGCGGTAGCAATGCAGGCACCACCACCAGTAGCGATTCCCTGCAGGGCGCAGATCGTCGGCTGCGGGATTTCCTGCAAGGCCCGGATGGTCCGGCCACCCTGCTCAATGACGCGACGCATGGCGAGCAGATTCGCGCTCGCCCTATCGCTCATTGCGCTGATATCCATGCCGACGCTGAAGTGCTCACCTTCAGCCTGGACCACGACCGCCCTTATCGAGTCCTGATCGCGCAATTCCAGCGCGACCTCTTCCAGGCGCCGCAGCATATCGTTGGTCAAGGCGTTGCGCTGTTGCGCCCGGGAAAGCGTTACCCGCGCAATATTGCCCTGGTAGTCGAGTAGAACCTGGTCGGTCATGAGTCCACCTTTTCTTTCGTTCCTGTCATCCCAGCACTAGCGGCCATGCCGGTACGCTGACCTGAAAAGCCGTGCGTCCGAAGAGGACCACTTCGCCTGGTCGTTGATCGGCCAAGTTGCTCCCCTCGGTCGGGTAAAGGGTAGTTCTGCAAAAGAGATGCTACGCGCCCCAGGGCTGTCACAATACAATATCCGTGAAGCCAGCGGCGCAAAGGCGGTGTAAAAATGCTGCGCCGACTTGACCACCACCAGCCGCCGCGCCGCTACATCAACACCGACCTCGGAAAACACGCGCGGCCCAAACACCTGCTCACGCAGGGCGCTGACCACCACCGCATTCCCCGCCACATCAAGTGCCGCAAGTGCGCCGACTGGTACCGGGGGATAACCGGGCATCGCATCCGCCAGGGCGTCGTGGTTGATGCTCGAAACGCGAGCCCTGCAGGCAATGGGCTCGCCAGCCAGAGGCCCGCTTCTCCCCCCCAGGGAAACATCAATCTCCGCGCCCTCGCCGGCCGCCAGTACGAGATCGAGTACCCGGGCATCACACAGCGCCAACGCGCAACCTCGAACACCACGTTCCAGCAGCGCGCGCAGAATCCAGGTCGCGTCACCTCCAGCGCCCGCACCGGGGTTATCCGCAGCATCGGCAATCACTACCGGGCCATTTTCTGCGTGCCGCTCTGGCTCCTCGCCTTCTGGCTCATGCGAGCACTCACCCAGAGCCTTATCGAGGCAGTCATCGCGATCAAGATAAATCCCCAGGTCCGCGGCACGAATGCTCCACAGGTGTTCGCCAAACTCGCAGGCGAAGCGCAGTGCTGTTTCCGCGTCTGCGTCACAGGTCACCAGCACGGCGGCTCCAGCGTCGGCAACATCTGACCATGGAAATCCATGAACCAGTGAGACGTGCAATACCTGCTCCGCTGCCTCCAGGGCCCTGGCCCGTTCCACGATTGAGCGAGCCGGTTCCTGCGGCGTGTGCCAGAGCGTAAACAAGGGCAAAGGCAGCAGAGCGGTGACGGGCCTGATCTCATCGCGAGCAAAGCGCAGGCAAAGGTTGACGAGTTGTCGGGCCGTCTCCGGGAAGTCCGTGTGAGGATATTCCTTGATCGCTGTGACGAGATCAGCTTCCTGTAGCAGCCGTTCAGAAAGACTGGCGTGCAAGTCCAGTAGCACGCCAATGACGCAGCTCGGCCCGACCTGCTTGCGAACGGCGGCGACAATGTCCCCCTCACAGTCATCGTAACCTTCGGCAACCTGCGCGCCGTGGAGGGACAGCAACACCACGTCAGGGCGGGGAATTGATGCGATACCTGCCAGCAGATCATCACGCAGCGTCAGATACACATCCCGCGGTGCTGGTGCAGAAGGCGCGGCGCGCCGCGCCCCAAGGGGCAGAACCTCGGCGCCCGCTGTGCCGGCTTCGCACAGCAGGTCATCGTAGCCGACGCGTGCAGGCTGGAAGTCCTCGAGACTGGTGGGGATAGGAGAGAAGCGATTGGTCTCGTGGGAAAGGCCCGCGACCACCACGCGCATCAGGAATCCCGCAAGCCCGTGAGAAAAGTATCGAGTCGCTCGAGGCCGGCTATCAACTCGTCTGTCTCGCCCCCAATGCCGAGACGCAGGAAGTGATCCATCCCGAACCAGTCACCGGCGACAATCAATACGCTGTGTTCACGCCTCAGCCTGTCGACCAACTCTCCCGAGTTGATATCAAGGTTATAACCGATAAACGCCATGCCACCAGCCTTCGGGGGAATCATGCGAAAGTTCTCGGCGCGATGTTCTACCCAGGCCTGCACCACGGGCACATTATCGCGCAGCAGTTGGCGGCCGCGCTCGAGTACCTGCTGACGCTTCTCAGGCTGCATGATGATGTTGGCCACGTACTGGCTGATGATGCCGGTACTGATGGAGGTGTAGTCGTGGTGGTGCCAGGCACCATCAATGAACTCCCTCGGCCCCGCCAGCCAGCCGATTCGCAGCCCGGGGTGGGACAGGGATTTGGCCAGGCCGGAGGCGACTATGGTTTTTTCGTAGACCTCCATAAAGCTGGGTGTTTCATCGCCGTCGAGTTCGGAACCGGCGTATATCTCATCCGAAAGAATGTAACAGCCCCTCGCCCTGGCAAGTTCGGCAATCGCTTCCATTTGTGCCCGCGAGAGCACGGAGCCAGTGGGATTGTTGGGATTGCATACAGCGATCACTTTCGTCTTCTCGCTTAACACCGATTCAAGCTCATCGAGGTCAGGGCCCCAATCCAGTGATTCGCGCAGGTGGAAGGGCTTCACGGTACAGCCCAGGGAACGGGTCAGGCCATACAGTAGCTGGTAGTTCGGCAGCATCATTGCCACCTCGTCTCCAGGTTCCAGCAGGCTCCAGAAGGCGACAAAGTTCGCCTCGGCGGAGCCATTGGTGATTAACACGTTGTCCTCGTTGCAGCCACGATAGTAGGACGAGATCGTCGTCCGCAGCTCCGGCGCGCCGTTCGTCTGCCCGTAACCCAGGCGCAAATCGAGCACCTCCTGCTGCTGCTCTTCGGTCAGGAGTTCGCGCAGGGTATAGGGGTGAATCCCGCTTTCGGTCAGGTTGTAGTCAACCGTGTTCTCGTAGAGGCTCTGGTTTCGCTCCAGTTCAAAGGTTTCAATCTGCATTCATTGCTCTCCGGTACACCGCTTTGCTGATTTCAATATCCTGGGTCGCCACGCCGGTAAGATCAGCGACCGTGACCTGCGCGTCATCGCGACGGCCCCGTTCTTCTCCGATAAGCAACTTACCCAACTCCACGACACTGTCGCGATCAATACTGCCAGAGGCTACCGCCTGGTAGACCTCACCCCGTTCCAGTGACTGTGGCAGTGAATCGACGACCACGAGATCAGCGTTAGCCATCAGCTCATCAGCCAGTTCGCGTTTCTCCCGGGTATCCGCGCCAATAGCTGTAACGTGCGTGCCCGGGTGCACATGCGAGAGCAGGGCTTCGCTGCTTGGCGTTGTTGTAACGATCAGTTGGCAGCTATCGACGATCTCCTCGCTGTCAAGGGTCACGTCAATCGCAAACGGGCCATCGCCCAGTCTCTGCCGATAGTCGGCAAGTGATTCCTCGCTGCGCCCGAGGACCAAGGCTTGGCGGCAGGGGTGCACAGACGCAAGCTGGCGCAACTGCAGCTCCGCCTGCACACCGGTACCGACAATACCGATTCGCTCCACATGCGAGGGGGCCAGCGTTCGCGCCGTCAGCGCTCCCGCGGCCGCCGTGCGCAAGTCAGTCAGCAGGCCCTCGTCCAGCAGGATGGCCCGCGCCCGGCCAGTTTTCTGATCGAACAGGAGCATGAGCCCGTTACTGGAAGGCAAGCCCAGGCCCGGGTTGTCATAAAAGCCCGAAGCCACCTTGATCACGTAGTAATCGTCATCTTTGAGGTAGCCATACTTGATGTGCACATCACCCGGTGGGTCGTCGAAGGTGAGCTCACCTACCGGTGGTACCACCGCCTGACCTGTCGAGTAGGCGACAAAAGCCCTCTCCATGGCGCTCACCAGATCAAGATCATGCAGCGCTTCTCGAATCTCTGCCTGTGTCAGAACCTGCGTCATCAGTTATTGAGCCGCTTGTGCTGCGCCAGTACGTCGAGAACATCATCCAGGGGCAGGCCCGGAACGACATGAGAATCGCGGCCAACCATCGTTTCATTGGCTACCAGGCTGTTGATGATGGCTTCATCCATCGCCTGTATCGCCGCTTCATAGAATAGGCTGATCTCACCCTCGCCAAGACAGTCGAGTTCAAGCACACCCTGATGCTGGCCGATACTACGCTGGTTGGCGGTGGAAAAGGCCAGGAACAGGTCTCCTGACTCGTTGGCGGCGATTCCTCCGGAGCGAGCGATGCCGTAGGCAGCACGCCGTGCCAGGCGATCCAACTGGTGTGGCAGCAGGGGGGCGTCGGTCGCGACCACGCCGATGATGCTGCCGCGCCCCGGTTCGATGGCATGTTCGAGGGGAAACAGATGTCCCATGGGGATACCGCCGATCTGCATCAGGTGCCGCTTGCCGAAATTGGACTGCACGAAAGCCCCGACACGGTATTCTTTGCCCGCCGCGTTGAGCACACGGCTCGCAGTGCCTGAGCCGCTCTTGAACTGGTAGGTGCTCATGCCGGTCCCGCCACCCACGCTGCCTTCTTCTACCGGCCCACCGCAAGCATCGTCCAGCGCAGCGTAAACGTGCTCCTCGCGTACGTGATGGCCGTTCACATCGTTGAGGAAACCGTCGTAGGTTTCCGCCGCTACCGGCATCCAGAATGGCTCCGGACGTTTGCTGGTATCGGTGTGGGCCGTCAGCCACTTGGCAGTAACATCACGGACCAGGCCGCAGGAGTGGGTATTCGTCAGAGTAACCGGCCCCTCGAAACGCCCACGCTCCACAATCAGGTGCGCGCCGGACATTTCGCCATTGCCGCTCATGGAAAAAAAACCAGCGTAAACCGGCAAGGTGCCTCGCCCCCGGCCCAACGGAAAAATCGCTGTCACCCCTGTGCGTACCGGGCCCTGGCCCACCTGCAGGGGGCCGTCGCCCTCGATCAAGGTGCAATAGCCAAGCTCCACGCCGGTAACATCGGTGATCGCGTTGTACTTACCGGGTTTACCGAGAAAGGGAATCCCGGCTCCCCGGGCACGCAGTCTGCCGGAGGGTGTATGACTGTGGTTGCGGCTTAGCGACACTGGCATCGTCGTTGGACTCAGCCTCAGGCAACTTCAAACAGACCGGCAGCGCCCATACCGCCGCCGACACACATGGTGATCACCACATACTTGACGCCGCGCCGTCGGCCCTCAATCAGCGCATGGCCAACCATCCTGGCGCCAGACACGCCATAGGGATGGCCGATGGAAATAGCACCGCCGTTGACGTTCAAGCGATCGTTTGGGATGCCCAGCTCGTCGCGGCAGTACAACACTTGCACCGCGAAGGCCTCGTTGAGCTCCCACAGGCCGATGTCATCAATACCCAGCCCGTGTCGTTCAAGTAATCGCGGCACGGCGAAGACCGGCCCGATTCCCATAATGTCCGGCGCGCAGCCGGCAACCGCCAGGCCGCGGTAATAGCCGAGCGCCTCGATCCCGCGCGATCTTGCCTCAGCTGCCTCCATGAGAACGCAGGCGCTGGCTCCGTCCGACAGTTGGCTGGCATTGCCTGCGGTTATGCAACCGCCCATGACCGGTGCCAGCCCGGCGAGTCCTTCGAGGGTAGTTTCGGGGCGATTGCCCTCATCCTTTTCCAGCGTGACCTCTTGCGTGCTGGATTCGCCGCTTTCCTTGTCGTAAACCAGTTTGTCTGCAGTCACGGGGATGATCTCGTCATCAAACCTGCCTGCCGCTTGCGCTTCGGCCGTGCGCTGCTGGCTCTGCAGCGCATACTCATCCTGCGCCTCGCGGGAGATGCCGTAGCGCTCGGCAACGATCTCGGCGGTTTGCAGCATGCCCATGTGCGTATTCGGGTGGGCTTCAATGAGCCGAGGGTCTGGAATGCGGTGAAAATTCATGTGCTCGTTCTGCACCAGGGTGATGTTCTCAACACCGCCGGCAACCATGACGCCCATGCCGTCGTCCACGATCTGTTTTGCGGCGGTGGCGATCGCCATCAGGCCAGAAGAGCACTGCCGGTCGATGCTCATACCCGCGCAGCTCTCCGGCAAGCCCCCCGCCAGGGCCGCAAGCCGGCCGATGTTGAAGGTCTGCGTGCCCTGCTGGATGGACGCACCCATGATGCAATCCTCCACCTCGGCGGGATCGACGCCGGCGCGCCTCACGGCTTCGGCGATCGGATAACCCGCAAGGGTGGGTGACTCCAGGTTATTGAAGGCACCCTTATATGCCCGGCCGATCGGGGTTCTGGCAGTGGCGACAATCGCTGCTTCACGCATGGTCATACTCCTGTTTATGCATTCAGGCCGCTTGCGCGGGTATGGATCTGAGAGACGCCAGGGCCTGCTCAATAATGAAATCAATATCCGCTTCTTCCATGGCGGTCGACAGGACGAAGAAGCCCTGGCTTGCCATGTAAACCCCGCGGTTCAGCATCTCGCGGAAAAAGGCATCGCCCTGCTGCATCATGTGCGGCTGCGCCATCATCAGGCGCAGCGCGCTGCGCCAGTCGCTGAAAGGCTCATCCGTGTGAAACAGGCCAATCATTGAGGCCGCGCCGGTCACGCGGCCCGGCCGATCAGTTACCGACAGCACTTCGCGCAAGCCTTGCCGCAGACGCTCACCCAACGCGGCGAGACGGTCATGAGCTGCGCGGTCGTAGTGCTCGAGCGCCACGGCACCTGCCACCATCGTCATCGGGTTAGCGTTGAAGGTACCGCTCTGCGACATCCGGCCACGGCTCTCGCGCGGATCAAAAATCTCTTCCATCAGCGCCTTTGGCCCGCCCACGGCGCCAATGGGCATACCACCGCCGATGACCTTACCCATGGCAGTGAGGTCAGGCAGGATACCGAGCTCACCCTGGGCGCCGTTATAGCCCATGCGAAAGCTATAGACTTCATCGAACACCAGCAGCGCACCGGCCGAGCGGGTTTCCTCACGGACCATTTGCAGGAATGCCGGTGTCGCCTGCAGGTAACCGAGGTTCTTGGTTAGTGGGTCGATAATTACCGCCGCCAGGTCCGCGGCGTGCCGGCGGATAACCTCGCGCCCAACCTCCACATTGTTGGCCGGTATGACCAGCGTGTTTTCCACCGCGCCACGATGCGTTCCGGGCTCTCCAACGCTGGTGGGATGATCATCTTCACCCCAGGCATCAGGGCCGGGATAGAGACTCACCTCTACAGAATCAGAGCTACCGTGATAGGCCCCCTCCACCTTCACCACCAGTTTACGACCAGTTACCGCACGTGCTGCCTGCAGGGCAAACATCACTCCCTCGGTACCAGAGTTCGCAAAGCGCACCTGATCAACGCCAGGCATGCGCTCTACGATTTGCTCCGCCAGCCTGATTTCGGCTTCTGTCGGCAGGCTGACCGAAAGCAGTTTGCCCGCCTGCTCGCGCAGCGCTTCGACGATCGCCGGATGGCTATGGCCGTGTATCAGTGCCGAGTAGTTATTGATGCAGTCGATGCGCTCTACGCCATCTACATCAGTGACCCGACACCCTTCTCCATGTGTCAGGTACAGAGGGTGTGGCGGAAAATAAACAGTGTGTCGCGTGTTTCCGCCGGGCATGACACCGAGCGCTCGCTGGTAAAGGGCGGCTGAGTTCGGACAGTCTTGTGGGTACATGGCGTATCTCCTGTTATTCCTCGCGCAGCTGCTTGCGCAAGGTCTTTTTATCCAGCTTGCCCAGCGTGACGCGAGGAATCCGCTCCACAACGAAGACCTCCCTGGGAACTTTGAAGTCTGCGAGCTGTTGTTCACAGTGGGCGATGATGGTCTCGCTCAGTTCGGGGCCTGCTCCCGGGGCTTCGACAAAAGCCACCGGCACTTCATCGAGCATGTCGTGGGGCTTGCCCACCACGGCCACTTCGAGCACGCCGGGCACGGCGGCCACGACGCGCTCGATTTCGGACTCAGCCACGTTCTCCGCTCCAACGCGCAACATATCGCCCGAACGGCCATTGAAGGTAATAAACCCATCCTCTGTTGCCGTTACCATGTCGCCGGTATCGAGCCAGCCATCCGCGTCGAAGGCTTTCGCGGTAGCTTCAGGATTGTGCAGGTAGGAGTGAAAGAGGGAGATGCCGGGCACGCCGCGCAACCACAGACGGCCGCTCTCTCCCAATGGCGCTTCACCGCCCGCGGCGCTGCGAACCTCGACTTCATACTCGGGCGACGGCATACCCATGCTCATCTCCCTGCCGGGCAGGCCGAGCGTAGAGTAGATCGGCAGGCCTATGGTCTCGGTCATGCCGAACCAGCCAATACAGGGTATACCAATCAACTGCCGGATAATGTCCGGATCATGTGCTCCCAGTCCCCAACGGGTGAAGTGATGCGACTCCGGTATGGGCTGCGACATCAGGGCCTTCAGGGTGAAGGGTATCTGGATGCCCCAACTGCATCGGTGCTCTATCACCGTTTCCCAGTAGCGGCTGGCCGAGAAACGTGGCTGCAGGACCAGCGTCGCGCCTGCCCAGAGTGTCGCCAGGTGGGAATAGCACAGGGCATTGGTATGGTACAGGGGCAGAAACACGTGGCCGATATCATCCTCGCGGACACCGCAGACCTGGGCGTTGCTGCGAGCACCCCACAGCGCGTTGGCGTGAGTCCAGACAACCCCTTTGGGTCGCGACGTGGTGCCTGAGGTGTACTGCACGCTGTTGAAATCGAGCGGGTCAGATGACACCGGCTGGAAACCCTCAGAATCAGCCAGCAGTTCATCAAACGCCAGAGTACCGGGGGGGCGTTCAACATCCGGGGCGGCGCCCGCGTCGTGGTTGATGCTGGCGATCCAGCCCAGTTTCGGGCCCGCGCGTACAACGCTTTCCACGTAACAGGGCTGGGTAATCGCTACTGTTGCCTGGCAGTGTTCGATGAAATAGCCAAGTTCTTCTTCGCTGGAGCGCGTATTGGTGGTCACCACCACGGCTCCGAGCTGCGAGCAGGCGTGCCAGACCTGCAGAAACTCCGGGCAGTTGTCCATGTGCAGCAGGACAAAATCGCCCCGCGCTACACCGCGTTCACGCAGGCCAGCCGCAAGCTGCAGTACAGAGTCCAGGAAGGCAGCGTAGCTGATGCGGCTCGCCGGTTGGTCAAACGGCGCCCAGACAATAAAAGGATGCGCTCCCCTGCTCTCTGCCCTGGCGCGCAACAACCACGGGACGTTACGTTGATTGTGGCCGTGCAGCCGAGGTACCGTCTGGTGAGGACTTGTCATCTGGCGGGCTCGTTGACAAATAATATGAACAGTGTTCATATTAGCACAGGAACAGCGCATGGCAAGCTCTATGGAGAATCAATTGCAGGCCTTACTCGACGGTCGGCCGGACGACTCACCGGGCGCCCTGCTCGGCGTTCGCGCCCCCTTTATCGGCCTCAATTGGCGTGGCGCAGCCGGCGCTTTTGACGGCGATGCCGATGCTGCGCTCGCGGTGTCAGATGGCTTTCGCATCGCGAGCATGAGCAAAACCTTCACTGGCGTGCTG
>JBCDJG010000004.1:0-147932 GCA_038748065.1 Pseudomonadota bacterium | reverse complement strand
CGACTACACGCGTGACGATGAAGACGGTGTCGCAGGGAGCTATAGCGCCACCGATCAGAATGAATTGGAAGACAGTGTTTCCGGCAGCTTCGACATCCGCTTTTAGTTGCCAAGAACATCGAAATCACAGGAACTCTTAAATGCTTAGCCTCTTCTTTTCGAGACTTGTGCTTCTAGCGGCAATCTTGCTGCTATCGGCCTGTAAGCTGACACTGGAAGCCGTGGGGGGCGGCAGCATCATTGCTTCTAAGCCCCTGGACGGTCGGGAGGTAAACTGCTCAGGCTCCTGCGAATACGCTGTCACTTCCACAGATATCAATGTCTTCACCGCTATCCCGGACGATGATCACGTGTTCGTCGGTTGGAATACGCTGTGCAAAAACTCACTAATGCCTTGCATTGCAGCAGCGCCTTCGGAAGCGCTCGATGAAGATCTCGCCTACACGCTTTCCGCGCAGTTCGTTCCCATAAGTGATGTTTTGGCAGAACCTTGTGAGCCGCAGAAGAGAGTGCGCTTCGTCTCTGCCGGGGGCACACGTCGCGCAGCCGGTACGGCTTGCGAACCCAATAGCATTTCTAGCCCGAGACTGAGAGATGCAGAAGTCATCATCCTGCTGGATCGTGACGGCGAGATTAATGGCTCCATCGAGCTGGAAGTCGGTCAGCAACTGCTGGGCGCTGGTGATGATGGGTCGTTGACGGTACGTCGCAGCAATGGCCGCGTGCTGCACTTTAACGATCTGGGCGGGCGCCCCACACTGCGCCGTATTCCAACGCAGGCGTCTATTCCCAATGGCGGTGATGCCGTAGTTCGCCTGAACGATAAAACACAGGTGCGTGGCCTTCGCGTTGCGGGAGGCGCCAATGACTTTGGCGCCTTCGTCATCGATAGCAGGGGCAGAAAAGATCTCGCGCTTTATGACCTACTGATTGAACCGCAGTTTCCGAACGGCGCCGGGCTAATCATACGCGATGCCACTAAAGCGGAGATTCAAAGGGTCACAATCACGGGGCCGGGCCGGCTGGGTTTTATCATCGGCGAGACAAGGGTACAGATGGACTCTGTTACAGTTTCCGGGATGACGGGAACCCTCGAAGCCATAGGCCTGAGGGCCCTGTCCCCGTCACTGATCCGCAATTTAAGCCTGGTGGGCTCAACAGACGATGGGATGTTTATTCAAGTGCGCGGGGATGGGAGTCAGATAGAGAATGTTCACGCTGCGGATGTCGCGGGCAGGGCCATTCGAATCGGTCTCCTTGGTGAAACCTTCGTAAAGGGGCTCAGCGTTGATGGTGCCGAAGACGGTATCGACATCTTTAATTTCGGTGTACCGCTGGTGGGAAGCAGGATTTCTGATCTATCGGTAAAGCAGTCTCAATCGGCCATAAAATTCTCTAACTTTTTAGAACTCAGCCACCCCATAACAAATCTGCAAGCCTCAGACGTTCTGACAGGCATTACACTGGATCGATGTTCAAATCTTCACATCGATGGCTTTGAGGTTCGCGATGTGGGCTTTAGGGCACTCAACATCGGCTTTCGTGGTGGCAATCGTTGGACCAATGGCACCATCCAAAACAGCGACAACTTCGGCGTGTTATTGTTTCGGACTAACGGGCAAACAGAAAGCTTCGAGTCTGTAGCGATAAGCAATACGGTAACCGCGCTTTTCTCGACAGACAGCGGCTTTGATGCAAGGGATTTAGCTGTTTCCAATGCCGACGTTGGCTTTGAGATAGAGGCGCCATTTGACAAACTAAGCCCGGTGACAGGAAGCAATATTCGGACACGCAACGTGAATCAACCCTGCCTCATCTCCGACGACATCACTGGGCCTCTGCTCGTAGACGGCGAGGATTGCGCTGAGTAATTGCTCGGCGCAGAGAACGCACTGGATGCCTTGACGATAGACCAGAAGCCTAGGTTAGTACTCGAGTTGGGCGGTGCTCCTCGAGCAGCGCTGTTTCAGTCCCCCAGAGGCTCATCGGAGAGCGTACGGAAAAATATCTTCGTTTGAGAGGGCGATCTCTTACTGTAAACAAGCCCATACTCGCCGCGTTCAAGTTTCACCAGGTTCGTTGAAATAAAGAATGGATAGGTCAACGCTTGTGGTTCACCGATCGTGCCGTCATCGCCGATCTCGCGTACATAGTTGGCATCGGGATGATCATAATAGGTGTAATACAACCCGGAGGTGTCTCGCACAAATTTAATGCCGTCCTGACGCTCGCCTGGCCCCAGCGCCAGCCGGTCAAGCTCTGCCCAGCTAATGCCATCAAAAGACTGCAAGAGTACCGTTTCGTTTCTGCCTGTGGTGGGCCTGTAAACCAACATATGGCCGCGCCCACCGTCGTAGGCGGCGGTGCCGACCACGGCGCGCTCCGCCGGTGGCGTAATCAGCCGTGGCGAAGTCCATTGAATCAGGTCGCGGCTGCGTGATACCCAAATACCACCATTCATGTCAAAACTTTGATCGGGCAAAAACCGGAGAAACAGTGTTACTCCGAACGGTGTATCCACCAATCCAATAACGTTCCACCCAAATGCGAAGGGCCCTTCAGGAAAACGGGGAACGGGAGCGCTGGTCGTCGACACGGACCAATCCTCGCCATTGAAGCTGCGATAGATACATATCCGGTGCCCATCGTCTGTCAAACAGGTCGAGACATAAACCAATTCACCCGTGCTAGTCTCTAAAAACCTACCCCGGTAGCCGCCCTCTTCCAGCAAGAGCGGAACCCGCTCCCAGGTCTCTCCGCGGTCTTGCGACCGTACAATTCGAGTAAAAATGCCCCGCGTATTTCGCTCCGAGAACACGGTGTAGAGCTCGCCGCGACGAGTCTGAAACAGCGTACCGGGGCCCGATACCGACGCCGTGGCACCCTTGATTCTCGTATCGGGGTTCTTGTTGCCACCGCCTCCCGTTGAACATCCGGACGCCGGGCAATCAACGATGAGTTGCTGAGTAAAGGTAATCTCTTCGCCATCGATATCAGCGCAAGGACTTCCTGCGCCACCTCGCTGAGAACACCTTATGCTCAGTTCAAAGGTGTAGGTTTTCTTTGCGGCGGGCGCAACCACTTCGAACGGCCAATACCGACCCTGCCAATCCCAATCTGGTATGCCCGAATTCAATACCGTCTGAAAGTTGCCGCTTAAGTCCCGCAGGCTGTGACGCAGCTGCCATCCTTCGTTCCCGTCGACCTCCAGCGGGAAGGCCGGCCCAGCCTTTGCGCGGACGGACACCGACTCACTGGGCCGCAGTGTTGTCGGCAGACCGATCATATGGAGTTCATCGAATGTGTCGGCTACACCATCGTTATCGTCATCCGCGTCGGCCTCATCGCCTTGACCGTCGCCATCGAAGTCCGCGTTCTCTCGCTTGTCGAGCGGGAAGGCGTCCACGTCGTCAAAATAGCCGTCGCCGTCATCGTCACCATCTTCTGAGTTTTGGATGCCGTCCCGATCCGTGTCTCCGTTGAGGACAAACGCGGGAGCAGACACTACGAGTGACAGCGCTTCAAATTGTGAGACATTCACCTTTTCTCTCGTTACGGGCAATTCATCTAACATGATCTGCTGCAGATCCGATAGGCGCTTTCCGCCCGTTCGCGCAAAGCCATAGGTCTCAGCTGGCCTTCGATAACTGGCCAGACTCTCGTCGTCATAGACTTCCGATCTGGAGCGCTTTCGCCGCGCATTCAGTTTGCCATCCGCCAGATCCCAGGCCATCGCCCCCAGCAGATCATCGATAGTGCCCGTACCCTTCGGCAAGCTGCTGAACTGGTCATGCAAGGCACTGAAAAATACTTCGACTATTGCTCTGTGTTGCCAGACCTGGCCTTGTTCAATTTCAGTTTTGGCGGCACCTGTGAGCAGTGGCGCGCCTGTGAGCAGATTCAGCTGATCTGCCTCGCCAAGGCCGAAAATAGAACCCACGACCACCTCTGCGGCATAGAGTGCGGCAGCAAAAGTCTGATGCTTACCCTGCACTTCCAGGGCGACAGACAGAATCAGAGTCGATATCGGCGTTGCGTAGATGCGCTCTTTCTGTAGAATCTGGCGCCCGCTCACTACCGTCCTTATTTCAGAGAGCAGCGGCCGCTTTGCGGTCGTCGCATTGGTGGAATCCCGCGTCCTGCGCACAGCCACGACATACAAGTCGTTCATCCCGGGAGCGACTAACGCAACACCCTGAAACGTTCCTCGATCGTCCGTAAAACCATCATCGACCTTTTGCCCGAGGCCGCCTGCAGCGGCGGGATCTAATTCGTAGACCGCCACTTCCATATTCTGCAGCACACCTCTGGAAGCGGCGCCGATAAGGCGCACCTTTCCATTCGCTTCCGCAGACCCATGGGACAGTAGCCAGTCTTCACTGCTCAATTGCGCAAGTGTCGAGGAGCTGAAGGTGCCGAGTAGCACGGCAGCTAACAGAGAGGCTCCGAGTCGTATCAAGGTCAATAGTGTCGCCACGCAAAAAGTCTCCTGCAGCTTTTCGTTTCAAGGTTGAATAAATATCGTTCGGGCGTTCTCGCTCATCATCACCTTCCTCAGCACTGGTTGTTGTCTCCTGCGAGCTTGTGCCCAACCGAGGTGCGTCAAACACGGCCTCCTTACTTTCAATCCATTTCGAGGGGAACGGGAAAACCTTACCCTGTTAGCCTTTCGCAGTCTATTCCATGGTAAATGGGAGACCTGACACCGTTACATTGACACCGTTACGCTCCACCGTTGTCAGCAAGGGCTGGGCTGTAAATCAGGGTTATGTTCAGAACATCGGTATTCTTTATTGACCAACACCGCACTCGGCACCATCCTGCAACAAAGGCACAGCTCTGCTGGTCATGGTTATGTACTCTAGCTCGGGCTTTTTTAAGTACTTACGTTCCAAATATCTCCCATATTCGTATGCATTGAGGTTTGCGTAGGGTTTATCGCTGGGTGGCATTTTCAAACAAGGGTCGGCGCCTACTTCGATCAGCGCAGGTACAGCAAAACTATAACCAAAAGCCAGCGCGTCTATGAACGCGGTGAGCGGCAACTCATCGTCTACCCAATTTGGATCTAGCTCTCTTTTTACGACTAAGTCTGACACTAGACGTATAGCCCGCTCCCTCGATCCGGTGCCCTCGTTGTTTGGATAAGCACCTCCATTTAAGACAAAACTGATTAGTCTCCACTCATCTCTCCCTGGAGGCCCAACATCCTTGCAGCAAATAATGGCGTGTCTTACCAGTTCTGTCGGCAGTAATGGCAAGCCGCCAGGGTCATGCACATAATAAGTCGCTAGCATGCGAGTTGGTGTCAAGACAACAGCGAGAGTTGCGTACATGATGTAGAAGAACATGACCACAAATAGGAACTTGCGCAACATGGATGAAATATCTCAATTTACTCCGTGAGGTAGCAACCCTTACGGACCTATAGGGTCAGGTCTCCCGCTCACCATATGGTATCAGCAAACAATAAACCGTCTAGCGCGCTTTGAGAAATAGGAGACCTGGACCTCCCCCGTTACCAGCGGCTTTCGCAGTCGCCACCGTCTTGCGCCGCCCTACCCGATTGATTATCTCGAGGCGTGGATGGCCGTTGAGCTGGTAGAGGGCGTATTAGAAGAAGCTCAGGGTAAAGTGCGCTGCGGTGACGCTCTGAATTCGCCTGAATATTGGTAGGCTGCGCCGACGCCCTACAGGCCCCCGAGCGCGGGTAGCGAGAAGCCCGATCAGGCAGCCATCGTTTCAATCACGAGGCGCCGGTCTGTCTCGCGCATCAACAACAGCAGGCTCTTGCAGGGACCAATGTTGATAAATCGGCTGATGCCCTCCTCTTCGCGCAAGCGCCTTAGCGTTTCGGGCCAGTGCAGCGGCCTTGCGATCACCTGCCGCGCGTCATCAACGATGTCCGCCACACTGTCCAGACGGCGCAGCTGTACTGAGGAATAGGCCGCCGTACGCAGGATGCCCGGCTGATATCTAACGTGCCGCCAGTAGCGCTCGATCACCGGCTGCATAAGGCTCGAGTGCAGCGGATAGGGCACCTCCGTGTCCTTCAGGAACAGCCCGCGGGCGCCGCAAATTGCCTCAAGTCGCTTGAACCCTGCGCGATCACAGCCAAAGGTCAGATGCCTGGCCGAGAGCACCGAGGGCTCCAGGTTTGAGGCGCGAAAGATCGACATCAGTTCGTGATTCAGGGGGACACCCGGCGGCATCCGCACCGCTACGTGCATGCCCATGGGCCCTAGTAAATGGGCCTGCTCCTGCAGCCCGGCGAGAAATTCGAGTGCTTCAACGTAGTCGAAGGCGCCGCTGCAAACAGAGCGCGCGATATCGCCCAGGGAACAACCAGCCAGAATATCGGGGCGTACACCGCCCTTGCACAGGCGGTCGTAGAGCCCACACTGTACGGCGATAGTCAGCGCGGCAAGGGCCGCAAAATCATTCTCAGACAAGAGCCGTTCTGTGCTTTTTGTCGCTGCGCCCTTGAATCCAATACGGGAGACTTCGCTCAGGCGACCCGCAACTTCCGGCAAGGTGCTGTGCCTCTGCCGGTCACGCTCCCGGAAAATCGAGTTCAGGCCCGGAAAGAGTGCCGCAATACCCGTCACTGGCGGGTAGCGCTTACCGTCCCCCGTGCCGAACCGGTAGGCGAAAACTCGACCTCATACTCGAGGAAACCCACGCCGCCCCTCAAGGTACCCGTCGCGCTGAAGCTGCGAAAACCTGCTACCGGCAAGTCTGGCATGGAGATGCTCAGATTGCCGTTCGGCCGCAGTCGAAACTCAAGCGTGCCTGGACTACCGTTAACATCGATCTGGCCCGAGTACGTAATATCACCATTATTGCGTATCGTCGCGTTGACGGACTGGGGCTCGGGGTCGAGCAGCCCGCCGACAAAACCGTCGAGATCCACCGTGACTCGCGCGCGATTGTTAGAGCGCTGTGTCGCTGTCATTCTCAGGGCACCGACCGAGCTGAACGAGGTGTTCGTCCAGCGCCCACTCCAGCGACCGAAGTTGCTCTCCTCGCCGCGAACGAATATGGGCTGCAAGAAGTAAACTTCGTCAGATTCCAGGATATCAAGCAGCGCCCGGATGCCTCCGAACTCACCGGTCGTCAGGTTGCAACTGTCGGTCCTGCCACCGCAGAGGCGGTTGTTGCCGCGCCGCCAGCCCTCAAAGACCCAGCCGCTGTTCGGCACGCCCACAAAGGTCTCGTCAAAGAACAGGTCGACGACGTCGATCGTGCAGGTATCGTTGGCAGAGCAGCTGAACGCCGTGGACTCGGTCTGAACGCTGCCACCTTGGGGCACCACAATTCGCAGTTTGCACCCTGTAACGCATACAAACAGTAACAACATCACAACAAGATTTCTCATGCCACTCGCCCATATAAACCCTCGAAAGTCTCAGTGTAGTGCAAGACGGTGCGTTCTACCGTCCAACAGGAGCCTGAATCCAGCTGAGCCCCGCGATATCGTCATCGACTCACTCTTGCAGCCGTCTGCCAGCGCCGGTCATACACTTCTGTATTTTTGTTGCAAAACATACAGTTCTGTATTTTACTTGTGTCTCCCGATGTTTCTTTTTGGAAACAGCAGTCGAAAATTAATGGGAGAACAACATGTCGCGCTCACACAAGCACACGCTATTCCTAACCCTCCTCGGCCTGGCCACCAGCTACCCGGCACAGGCGCAAACCGGCGTAGAAACAAGCTCGCCAGTTGCTGCCCCACCGGGCATCGATGAGATTATCGTCAGGGCCCAGCGCCGCGATCAGGCGCTGGAGGATGTCCCTATCTCCGTTACCGTGTTTGACGCCGAGCGCATCGATCGGGACAACATCACACAGTTCGAAGATATTGCGATACTCACGCCCAACCTGGGTATCAACGATGGCTCGCGCCAGGGCGAAGCCACCGTGTCCATCCGCGGCATCGGCTCGCTGGGCGGCGAGCAGCCCACATTCGGCCTCTACCTGGACGGCTTCGAGCTGGCCAATACGACGAATCGCATCTACGACGTCGAGCGCGTCGAGGTGCTGCGCGGCCCACAGGGAACACAGTTCGGTCGTAATGTCATCGCTGGCGCGATCAACTTCACCAGCGTGACCCCCGACAGAGAAGGCCGAAACGGCTACCTGAGCTTCATCGGCGGTAACTACGACCATATCGATCTTGAAGGTGCAGCCAGTTTTCCAATAGGCGAGGCGACCGCCCTGCGCATCGCCGGCTTCTATCAGGACGACGGCGGCTTCCTTGAAAATGAAGTGCCCTCAGGCACCCGCTCTAACGGTTTTACGCGCGCTGGTGGCCGCATCACCGTCGCCAGCACGCCCACTGATCGGCTGACGCTCAAGGGCATCCTGTCCTATGAAGAATTCGAAAGCGACCTGCCGCAAATCGGTGTGACCGACGGCGTCTTGATCGGGCAGTTACCGGCTTTCCAGCAGATTATGGACCTGGGCCTCGGCGCATTCCCGCCGGGTACGCTACCCGCAGGGGCCAGCAGGCGCTTTGACGACACGAACACCGCCGTCGCGCTGGATACGCCCTCCTTTGGTGATCGTGACACGCTGTTTGCCATCGGTCGGGCGGAGTACGAATTCGATAGCACATTGCTCACGCTGATCGTCGGCGGGCTCACCGAGGATCGGGACGCCAGGATTGACCAGGATCTTTCCGAGTTCGACGCCGGTTTCTCTACCTCGGAACGCAGCCTCGACCAGTGGAGCGCAGAGCTACGCTTCGGCAGCAAAGACGATAGCGAACTCGTCTGGGTGACCGGGCTGTACTACACCGACGAGAGCGCTGATGGCCGCGCCGAAGTCATCAGCGGCGGGGATCTCGAGGCACTGACCCTGTTGCCGTCGGCCGTCACGGGCTTTCCAAACGATTTTTCACTCTTGCCGAATAACAGCCTGCTGAACGGAAATTCATTCACCGATGAATCACAGAACTTCGCTGCCTATGCCGACATCGACTACGCCATCACTGATCAGCTTAACCTTTTAGCGGGCCTGCGCTACTCCAGCTTTGACGTGGAGGAATCGGTGTCCGATGGGGTCGATCTCGTCGACCTTGGTGGCGGCATTCTGGGCATCGCTCCGATACCCGACGCCGAAGACTCACGCTCGGCCGACGCCACCACCTGGCGCTTTAGCGCCGTCTATGCCGCTACCGACAACCTTAATTTCTACACCACCGTATCGAGCGGTTTCCGGCCGGGCGGCCTCCAGCTTAATAACATCGAAGCTTCAGATTTTGATGAGGAGGAATTGATCAATTATGAGATTGGTACCAAGTCCTTTTTCTTCGACCGCCGCCTGTCACTGAATATCTCAGCCTTCCGCATGGAGTGGGACGATATACAGATCAACGTGACAGACCAGAATACGAATGCGACCTTTACAGACAACGCCGCGGAGGCTGTAGCCAAGGGAGCGGAGCTGGAGTTTCTTGCGCGGCCTACAGAGCGTTTGACCTTATCGGGTGGCATCGGCTATGTCGACACCGAACTGTCGGATTTCGATGACCCGGAGGATGACCGTATCGGCGCCGAGTTGCCCAATGCGCCGCAGTGGACCACCAACGTGGCCGCGGACTATGTGCATCCCTTATCGAATGGCTATCAGGGCTTTCTGCGGGTCGTGTATGTGTACAACGATCGTCAGTCACCGGGACTACTGGCACCCGGGGCGGAAAATGCCCTCATCATCGACTCCTACGAGCGCTGGGATCTCCGGCTCGGCATCATAGACCCAGGCCAGTGGCGCCTTGAACTCTATGCTGAGAACCTGCTGGACGACATCTACGCAACGGGGGCCGCGCTCAGCGGATTCTCATTCTCAGGCTCAACCTATATTTCCGAGCCTCGGCGTTATGGCCTGCGCTTCCGCTATGAATTCGAATAAGACTGACTCCGCAGGTATTTGTCATCCGATATCAAGCGCAGGTTGCCCGAAGGGAGATAAGTCGCAATACTCTCTGTGGTCCGCTGCGCGCTAATTTGACACGGCAAGCAGCGGCGCCCGGGGCTCGTGCAATCAGCTCATTGGGTTGCTCTTACTCAGACGGCTTAGAGTTTTTCATGCCCAACAACATCAAGGTAGCAGCAGAGCAGTGGCTGAACGCTGCTCGCCAGGCACTGGTCACAGAGGGTGTCAGCGGCATCAAAGTGGATCGGCTGGCCACGCAGCTTGGGGTGACGCGCGGCGGCTTTTACCACCACTACAAAAGCCGTCGAGATCTCTTGAACAGCCTGCTCAACCACTGGGCAAAGCGGGATGTCTTCTTTCCTATGATGGAAAAGCCCACCAACCCCGCCAGTGCACTCGCGGCCCTTAAGGCGACTATGTCGCACCTTATCTCCGAGAAGGCCTATTCGCCTGCCCTTGAAACCGCCATGCGTGACTGGGCACGGGTGGACGATGCCGCCAAGGGTATTGTGGAGCGTGTCGACAAGAAGCGCATCAAGAGGCTACAAGAGATTTTCGAAGCACTGGGTTGCGACAAAAGCGAGGCCAGGATTCGCGCGCGTGTCCTCTATTTCCACCAGATCGGTTACTACAGTCTGGGCCTGCATCAGAAGGAGTCAAAGGCTGAGCGCATGCGCAATAGCTCCATCTACCTGCACATTCTCTGCGGCAGTAAATTTCTCGAAGCGGCGGAGGGCGCCCAGCCTAACAGCTGAGGCACCCAATTCCCTTGGAATCAAGGCCGCTTGGGCTGGCGCTGGAGACAAAAATACACTACTGTATGTTATTATCTTGATGTCGAGTTAGATTCTCGCCACGAGGAGCCAAACCATCAAACTAAAAGCCGCTCTAAGATATCTCGGGTTGTCGGTTGCAGGTCTTGCGACGCTACTGACAGTTGCCTACTTCGCTCTGGGTTTAAGCGTTACGCTGCCAGGGGAGCAGGTCACACCAGCCGGTGATACGCGCTTTTCATCGCGCTATCTGACGATGCGTGACGGCATCGACATTGCCGTCGATCTCTGGTTGCCTGCCGATTACGCCGGCGAGGAGCCGCTGGGGACAGTTGTCTTTGGCACGCGATACGGGCGCTCCTTCGACGTGCAGTTTCCATTCCGCGTCATGCTTGCGCTCGGCAGGGCAGATCCGCTGAACTACGCGCGTCTGACCAAGGCCTTCACTGAGGCAGGCCTGGCCGTCGTCATCATTGATGCCAGGGGCAGCGGTGCGTCTTTTGGCCAAAGAGACACTGACCTGGCCAGGGAAGAGATTGCCGATTACGGAGAGGTAATTGACTGGGTCATTGAGCAGCCCTGGTCTAACGGCAGAGTTGGCGCCGCAGGCGTTTCCTACGTGGGTCTGACCGCGGAGATGATGACGGAGCTGCGCCACCCTGCCCTGCATGCCATAGCACCTCTGTTCAACTACTTCGATCTCTACGCCATGCTGATCCGCCCCGGCGGGGTGTTCGATCAGTACTTCATGGAAAACTGGAGCGCACTGACTCAGGCCATGGACGAGAACCGCTGCTTTATCTTCGGGTCTGACTTTCAGTGCTGGCTGACGGGCCAGATGTTCGATGGCATCCAGCCCGTAGACGTTTCCGACGGCGGCGAGCGCAAGCGACGTGCGTTCGCTGAACGCGATAATCCCACGGTAATGGAGAACCTGCAGGGCTACGAGTTTCGCGATGATCCCTGGGGGAACACCGGGGAGATCATGCGCACACCCTACCTGATGCGCGCGGACGCCGAAGCCATGGGAATACCCATCAACGCATGGGTTGGGTGGTACGACTCGGCCACGGCGGATGGCGCCATCGCTCGCTTCCTCACGTACTCCAACCCTCAACAGGTGACTATCAGCGCCCTCTCACACGGCGGCAAATACAACACCGACCCCTTCATGCCGGTCGACCAAGCGCCAAGTCCGGCCTATCTGGAGCAGACGGAGCAGCTAGCCGCATTCTTCACGAAGCATTTGGTGCAGGACGATGCACCAGAGGACGTTCACAAGATCCGCTACTACACCGTGGGCGAGGGCACACTGCGTACCACTGATACCTGGCCACCGGAGGGCATCGCCTATGCGCGCTGGTCGCTCGGTGCAGGCCGCAAGCTGCAGAGCGGTGAGGCCTTCTCCGAACCGCAAGACAGCAAAGATAGTTATCAGGTCGATTTCAGCGCCAGCACGGGCCCGACGTCACGGTGGCACTCCATCGGCGGTCCGGACATCATCTACCCCGACCGTAGGGACGAGAGTTCGAAGCTGCTGAGCTACACCAGCGAAGCACTGCCGCGCGATCTTGAAATCACTGGCGCACCCGAGGCCACCATTCACATGAGCTCTACCCATGAGGAGGGTGCACTCCACGTCTACCTCGAGGCAGTAAAACCCGATGGCTCGGTCATCTATATCACCGAGGGTGTCCTGGCATTAAAAAACCGCGCCATCTCTGACGATCCGCCCTACGTGACGCAAACGGTCTATCACTCGTTTGAGCGAGCAGATGCAAAGCCCATGGTGCCGGGTGTGGTAGAAGAGGTCGTCGTGCCCTTGTATCACATCTCCGCACTGCTCAAGGCCGGTGATCGTTTGCGGGTATCTATCGCGGGGGCCGATGCCGATACCTTTGAGCGAGTGCCGGCAGAGGGCGAGCCCACCTGGACCGTGCACCACAGCCAGCTGCAACCCTCCTTCATCGACCTGCCGCAGAGATGGAGAAAGTCGCCTTGATCCGTCATTGCCTGGCCCTAATTGCCTTTTGTGTGTTCTGGCTGGCAGCCCACGCCGATTCTGTTAGCCCAGCCGATAGACCACAGCGCTACGGACACAGCATAGAGGACGCCGGCGCCTATATGAAAACGGTGGAACACCTAAGGCAGCTACGCATTCCAATGCGAGACGGGGTGAGCCTGAACGCCGATATCTATTTCCCCGACGGCGATCGAAACGATCTCCCCACGGTGCTGGTTCGCACACCCTATGAGTTCAGCAAAGAAATCGGCGTCGGCTCCGTGGTTTACGCAGAGCTTCTAAAGTCGGGCTATGCCGTCATGTTCAGTCATGAGCGCGGGCGCCATTACTCGGAGGGTGAATATACATTTCTGGCAGGCGCCTTCGAGGATGGCTACGACACCGTGGACTGGATTGCGAAGCAGCCGTGGTCCAACGGAAAAGTGGGCACCTTTGGCTGTTCCTCCAGCGCAGAGCATCAGCTAGGACTCTCTGTGGCCGACCACCCCGCGCACGCCGCCATGATACCCATGGCACCGGGCGCAGGCATCGGCGATGTCGGACCCTATCAGGAGCAGGGCAACTTCTACCGCGGCGGCGTATGGCAGGGTCCCTGGTTCCCCTGGTATTACATTCTGGGCACAAGCTTGAAGCCCAATATGCCGCAGGGCCTCACGCTGGAAGAGCGGCAGCTCTACGAGATGGCTTATTCAACGACACCGTCTCTGGCAAAAGTTGATTTTGTCGAAGCGGTCGAACACCTACCTTTGATGGACCTACTCAAGAATGTAAATGGCTTGCCTTCAGACTTTGACGAGCTTATCCAGCGCACGCCCGGTGATCCAAAGTGGCAAACGGGAAACTATGTTCGAGAGGGCGATCAGTTTGGCACCCCGGCACTTTGGGTGCTCTCCTGGTATGACATCGCAACGGCCTACAACATCGCCTATGTTGAACATCAGCGCAGCAATGCCAAAACCAGCGAGGCCCGCGACAATCAATTCATGGTGATTGGCCCGCTCGAGCACTGCCGCCAGGGCAAAGAAAGCGCAGAAACCTACGCGGGCGAGCGCCCGATGGGCGACGCGCGCTTCGACTATCTCGGCTTGTTCATCGACTGGTTCGACTATTGGCTGAAAGGTAAAGACACGGGCGTGCTCGATCGGCCGCGCAACGCCTTCTACCACATGGGCATCAACGAGTGGCGCTACACCGATCAGTGGCCGGGTGAATCATCCAGCTTGCGCAAATTTTATCTTGGCCACGCCAGTACCGATGGCGGGACTAACAAGGCGGGCTCGCTGGGCGACAGCGCTCCCGAGGCCGCTGGCACCTTGTCATTCAGCTACGACCCCCTGGACCCCGCGCCCTCTGCGGGGGGCAGCATCTGCTGCTTCGGTGACCTCAAGGCGGGCGCTTTCGATCAAGGTGAAGTCACGGCCCGGGACGATGTGCTGAGCTTTACATCAGCGCCCTTCACAGAAGCCCTCGACGTGACCGGGCACATCGAGGCCGAACTCTACGTTTCCTCCGACGCACCAGATACAGACATTACGATCAAACTAGTGGTCGTCGAAGAGGACGGCACTGCCTATAACCTCGACGACAGTATTCAGAGAATGCGCTACCGGAACGGCTACGACAAGCCAGAATTCATGGCGCCGGGACAGGTTTACCCGGTGTCAGTGGGGCCCATTGCAACCAGCAATCGCTTCCTGCCGGGCCAGCGGCTTCGCGTCGAGATATCGAGCAGTAATTTCCCCCGCTACGGCCGCAATCTCAACACCGGCGGCAACAATTACGATGAAGTAACAGCCCGCGTAGCCCGCAATACCATCCACTTCTCAGCACAGTATCCGTCGCACATTAGCGTGCCGGTGCAGTAAGGATGCCGGTCGTATCAAACTACCGGCTCTGACGCCACGTTCCATGAAAGCCCACGGGGATGTAGTGGTTCAGATGTACGCGGGCGATTGGCCCGTCTGGCAGCTTCTGCGCGTCAAATATCAGCAGGCTACTGCAGCGCGTCTCGAAACTGGTGGCAACCGATAGCAGGAAGCCATCACCCTCAAGCGCGTCGGGCCCTCGCGGCACAAAAATCGGCTCCGATACCTGAGCCTTCCCACAACAGTAGCGCTCCACCTCGCCCGTGCTGTGGTCCCAATGGCCCAGGGTGTTATACACATTTTCGTTTTCAACGATCGCCGCCTTCACCTGTCCATCCGTAGACGCATACCAGCCATGGCGATATGCGCGCGACTGATAGCGCGGATCGCACTGCGGAAACTCTGACTCGAACTCGTCCAGGCGGTTGGACTCAACCCGCGGCTCCGCCTGGTTCATATCAATACGCCAGCGACTGAGGTGCGCGACAGCCTTAGCACTGGTTTGCCCGTCCGCAGTGGGGAACAGCGGCGCGTGGGGGAACTCGCAGGCATCTATTGTGATGAGGCCGTTTTCGTCGAAACCGTTCATGAAGTGAAAAGCAAAGCGCACGTCCATGGGCAGCCAGCGAACGTCCTCTGCGGTTCCGCCGTGTCGCGGCAGCACGCCACAGTAAGCGCCTTTGTCGGGCTCCCAGGCAAAGGGTGGTCCGGCTTCCATTGCCCGTTCCAGGCTGCCGGTGATCGGCATGATCGGGAAAACAATATAGTTTTCGGTGATGATGAAGTCGTGCACCATAGCGGCATAGGGAATCGGAATGATGTGGCTTTCAGTCAGGATGCCGGCAGCGTCAACCTTGTGTAGCGCAAGGTCGGCCGCGAAGGGTCCCGTGGCCATATAGGCAAAGAACACCATCTCTCCGGAGCTGGCATCCACCTTTGGGTGGGCGGTCATCGCTGTTTGCAGTTTGCCGCGAAAATTCCAGGAACCAATGGACTCCAGCGTCACCGGGTCGATTTCGAAGGGTGGATGACCCTCTTCCATCACCAGCAAACGGCCACCATGATAGATCATCGCGGTATTCGCCGTGCCATCCTTGTCAGTGAAGACAAAATCTGAATAGTCCGGGTCACAGTCGAAGGGGTTCATGGGATTGATCAAGGAGCGCCCTGCCCGGTCTTCCAGCTTCCACTTGGCCGTTCTCACCCAGCGGTTGCGGTAATCGACCTGACCGTTCTGGATATGAAAGGCGTGAACCATACCGTCGCCTTGAAAGAGGTGGTATTCGCCACGCGGCTTGAAGCGCTGGTTTGGCCCTGCGCGATAAAAAGAGCCTTTGAGCTCCGCGGGGACCTCGCCTTCAACGACCAGGTCTCGGGCCTCGCACTCCATCTGAATCGGGCCATAGGGGAAATTCAGAAAAGGGTTGGTCGCTGACATGGGCTCAGCCATACGCGCTCCTATTACTGTTCTGCCGGGACGGGCTCAGAACAGTAGCACCCCGCCCCTTTAAGCTCAAATAAAAAAACAGTCAATTCTGTTTGTTTGATTGACCGGGTTTTGTTAAGGTTTTGCCCATAATCAAAACAAGCTTGCACCGGTGATATTCATGGGCCTCAGACTCCCGCTGCCTGCCGTCCTGGCGTTGGCCACCGCATTCCCCGCCTCGCAGATTTCAGCTGCAGCAGAGCCGCTGATTCTGGAGGAAGTGATTGTCACCGCCACGCGGCGAGTGGAAAACCTGCAGGAGGTGGCGATGTCAGTATCGGCCTTCGGTAACGATTTCATCCAGGACGTTGGCGTCAATAATATTCAGGCGCTGGAACAGTACACGCCGAATCTCACCATCACACCCGGCACGGATAGCCGGGGCACCTCGATTCGCATTCGGGGTATTGGTTCCGTTGGCACGAACTCCGGCATTGATCCCTCCGTCGGCGTATTCATTGATAGCGTATACCAGGGCCGCGCGGGCATGAGCGTCTCCGACCTGATCGACGTTGAACGGGTTGAAATCCTGCGCGGCCCGCAGGGCACGCTCTATGGCAAAAACACCGCGGCCGGCGCCATCACTGTGACAACAAGAACGCCCACCAGCTTTTACGAGTCATTTATCGAAGCCACCTACGACTCTGAGGAACAGGCGGAACTGCGTGGCTCAGTCAACATTCCCTTCGGCGACAGCGGCCATGCCATGCGCCTTGCAGGCTTCGTCGTAGACGGCGAGCACCGCCATGAAAACACTCTTACCGGTGATGGTGTAAACGATGCAGGAAAGTGGGGACTGCGCTCCCGCATTCTGTTCGACGGTAACAGCGGCGAGCGCAACTGGGGAGAGTTGCTGGTCACCGTGGACTACACGCAGGAGGACACCGACTGCTGCGCCCTCGCCGTTATGGACTACGACGGCTTGTCGACGCTGAACTCGCCCATCACCAACGTGCCCTCCGCCCAGCTCCAGGAGGCACTGGGCCTCAATGATCGCGGCCAGTACATACTTCAGTACACGGCCTTCGAAGACAGCCAGGGCTTTTCACCCCCAGTCGCGGAGCCTTTTAGAGATGATTACTGGTTTGATGGCACGGTGACGAACGAAGTTGAGTTTGGCGGCATCGCCGTAGAGTGGAACAAGGATCTGAGCAACGAACACAGCGTAGCCTTCATTAACGCCTGGCGAACTTACAGCTCTGACAGCCAGTTTGATGGCGACTTCACCGCCTACAACAGCAACCGCAGTTCCGCCGATGTCGAACTCGACCAGTACTCAAGCGAGCTGCGCATCACGTCACCCGGCGGCGAAACCATCGACTGGATCGGCGGGCTCTACGCCTACTATTCCGAGTTTGACTCCATCGGCACCTTCCAGATGGGCCCACCGCTCACAGAAGCCTTGGGCCTGAGCATCTTCTTCCCCGACGGTGCGCTCAACACCGATACGAATCTCTATACGACAACCAGCTACGCCGCCTTTGGCAACGCCACCTGGAATATCAATGAGCGGCTAAGCGCCACGCTCGGCCTGCGCTACACCTATGAAAAGAAAGAACGTGAAGGTTCACAAATTACCGCGCCAAGTTTTTTTATCGACATACCGCCCGTGGCAGGCCCAGATGTCTTCTATGACGATGAGCGCAGCGATTCCGATTTGTCCCCTACCTTGAGCCTGCGCTACTTCATCGATGAGGACCTCATGGTCTACGGCCTGGTCAGCCGCGGTTTCAAGTCAGGCGGTTACAACCAGCGGCGCGAAATCAGTAGCTCCAATGGCGAGTTCGACGAGGAGATAGCGACGAACTACGAAATTGGCTGGAAAGGCATGTTTATGGATCGACGCCTGCAGCTTAATGGCACCTTCTTTTTTGTCGAATACGACGACTTCCAGTCCCAGACCTTTGACGGCTCCAGCCTGCGTGTCACCAACGCCGGCACCATGGAGAGCTATGGCACCGAGATCGAGCTGACCTACCTGATCGCCGAAGGTCTGACCTTTGGCTCCGCTATCGGCTACAACAAGGCCGAGTACGACGAGTTCGATAATGGCCAGTGCACCGTCGCCCAGACCTTCGAGCAATACTATGTCGTGGAGGGCGCGCAGGGCGGCTCGCCAGGACAGTCCGGCATTTGCATTCAGGATCTCGCCGGTGAGCCGCTGGACAACGCCCCCGAGTGGACAGTGAGTTCCTATCTCTCCTGGGATACGGTTATCGGCGATCGCCTCCAGGCAACGCTGCGGCTTGAGCATACCTACATCGACGAGTATTTCCTCGATCAGGATCTTGATGAGAATCTCATGAACGGAGAGGTAGACCTGGTGAACCTCCGCTTCACGCTCAGTAACGAAGAGCGCAGCTGGGAGGCCGCGCTCTGGGGCCGCAACATGCTGGATGAAGAGTACTACAGCTTCGGTATCGACATTCCGACCCTCGGTGGCTACGCCGGCGTGACCGCACCCGAGGCAACCTACGGACTGACGCTGCGTTACTTTCACGACTGATGACATCACCTGACATCATCTCATCGAGCAGCAGCACGGGGCGAGTCACTCACCCGCTGCGGGGCGGCTGGTACTACAACTGGTGCCCGCAAGCGTGGATCGACATGTGGATGTCCAACAAAATGCTGGTGAAAAGAGCCATGCCGATCGTGTCCCACACCTTTCTGCCTGTGCTGCGACTGTCAGGTGATCCGGCGCAGGTAGATCGCGATTACGCCGCCATCAAGTCCCGTCGGGAAACGATCCGCTGGCGCGACTCGCCACGACAGAAGTGGCGCAAGCGTTGAGGAGGGCTGCCTCTACATTTGTAAGGCACCCTTCGAGGCCTTGTTCAAAGGCGAAGGCGGCGGACTGAAAATGACCTTTGAGCCACACTTGCCAGAAACCGCCTGTACGGTTCGTATGCGTTGGAAGGAGAACTGAAGCATGTCAGTCATCATCGTCACCGGAGCCAGCACCGGCATAGGCCAGGCCACAGCCCTACACCTGGGGCGAGCCGGCCACACTGTCTATGCCGGCGTTCGCACCCCCGGCAATGTGGCGGAGTTGGGCCAGGCCATCGACGACGAAAGCCTGCCCGTTCAAATTATCCAGCTCGACATTACAAACCAGGACAGCGTCGACGCCGCGGTTCAGCGAGTTGTCGGCGATCAGGGCCAAATCGATGTACTGGTCAACAATGGTGGTATCGGCGCGGGCGGGCCTGTCGAGGAAGTCTCGATCGACGTTGTGCGTGAACTATTCGAGACCAACTATATCGGTACCACGCGCATGATCGCCGCTGTAGCGCCCCATATGCGCCGTGCATGCGCAGGTGTCATCGTCACCGTCACATCGTCAGCAGCCAGGATCGTCGCCGGCACCCACGCGCACTATTCAGCGACCAAGTGGGCGATGGAATGCATGAGTGAGGCACTGGCGATCGAGATGGCAGAGTTCAACGTGCGGGTAGCCCTGGTGCAGCCCGGCGTCACCGTTACCCCGATGTGGGGCAAGGGCGATCCACCTTTAGCGGATAGCCCCTATGCAGCGTCGATCCAGCGGCTGGGCCGCCTGTTCGAATTCGGCTTCAAAAATCCCGCCATGCCCGAGGACGTCGCCCGCGTCATTGAGGAGGCCATCGTCAGTGATAAGCCAAGGTTCCGCTATCCCGTGGGCGAGGAGGCGATCGAAATGATGGCCGCACGAGAGCGCGTTGGGGAGGAAGAGTGGATGCGGGTCAATCGCCTGCAAGGCGATGACTTTTATGACGCCTGGCAGGCCATGGTTGGCCGTGATTATTTCAGGTGGTGAAAGCTTTCTCAGCAGGCCAGGCCAGTTGCCTAATTGAAAGGCCTAGAAGTCGTAGTTCACCTCCAGGCCCAGCAGGCGCGGGCGACCCGTGTAATTGAACTGGCCCTGCTCACCGTAAAGGAAACCACCACGGCCACCCGTAAAATAGTACTCGTCCAGCAGATTCTCAGCGTACAGCACGGTGCGCCAGTTATCCCAGGCATATTCGACAGAGGCATTCACGAGCCAGTAATCATCGAGCACCAGGTAATCGGGCAAACCGGAATTCAGCTGGGTGGCCACTTCATCCTTGTAGTAGGCATTGCCACGGAAAATGACATCGCCGCCGCTCAGGGGTAGCACGTAATCCAGGCCCACATTGGCCTGCAATTCCGGCACGCCGGGGAAGGCGTCACCGTCCATGCCGCCAATCTCAGGCGCATCACCATCCAGCCCGGTGTCGTAGTAAGTGATCCAGCCATTAAAGGTCAGGTTGTCGCCGAGGGCCGCCTGCGCCGACAGCTCAACGCCGTCGATTACGCCCTCGTTAGCATTCTGGATGATCGTAACGCCAGCTACTTCCGACCGGCCCGGTACCTGCAGGTCATCCCAATAGATACGGAAGATCGCGCCGTTAAAAATCAGCCGGCCGTCCGCCAGCGTCGTATGCCAGCCCAGCTCGTAGTTCTCAACGGCATCAGAATCAAAGGTCTGCTCGTCAGACTGCAGGAAGGGCCCAGCGTTTACACCGCCGCGGCGAAAACCCTCAGAGAAAGTCGCGTAAAGCATGATGTCGTCGGTGAAGTTATAAGACGTGTTAAATTTAAAGACGGTGTCGTCAATGCTGCCCTTGCCTGAAATGCAGTCTTCAATAACGCCGGCGAAAATCACGCTAGTGCAGGCAAATTCGATGTCCGTTTCCTGATCAAAATAGCGCGCTCCACCGGTGACCTGCCACGCATCGGTGATATGAACAGTCAGTTCACCGAATATTGCCAGCTCGGTATAGGTCGTATCATCCTTGAACTCAAACTCAAGATCACCGAACCCTGTGTCAATGCCGATAAAATCGGTGAAGCCCGGCGTGAATTCCTGGAACAGGTTTTTGTCCTGCTCTTCCTCATAGAATGCACCGACAATCCAGTCCACGCGCTCGGGGCCCGCGTCGGTGGACAGCAGGCGAAACTCCTGAACGAAGATTTCGGTTTCATCTTCATCAACAGTGAAGGCAGAGAATTCAGGAAATTCGCAATAATAGGGGTTGATCGCTTCGCACAGGATATCTGTACCGTCGCGCGTGCCTTCGGCGTCAAAGTCGGTATAGGACGTGCTACTGAATAGCTCTACATACCTGGATTTCCAGCCCAGCTCTAAATTCACCATTGTGTCTTCAGCGTCCCGGGGCTCCAGGTAGCGCATGGGCAGCTCAAACTCGTCGCCGGTGAAGTCCTCGTTCGTTGCCTGACGGCCACCGGCTTTCTGCTCTTGGAAGAGCACGTTAATCTGGCCATAGAAATCATCGGTGGGCTCCCAACGGAGCGCAGCGCGGATCGAGGTTGTCTCTTCCGTGTTGACATCATCCACGACGCGGGAATCGTTGCTGACGCCCGGCTCCAGCAATACTTCCGTATAATCTACGAAGCCGTCTTCGTCGAGGTAGCTACCCGAGACGCGCAGAGCGAGGGTGTCATTCAGGGGCAGGTTCAGCACGCCACTCATGCGGTAACTGGTTCCGTCGCTTTCCTCCATCTGGTAAACCCGGCCATTCAGTCGGCCCTCAATACCATCGGTCGTGGGGTTGTTCAAAATGTAACGGATAGTGCCGCCGAGCGCGCCTCGACCGTACAGGGTGCCCTGTGGGCCACGCAGAACTTCGACCCGATCGATATCGAAGAGCTTGTAGTCAATCTGTAATGGCGTGTCATTGATGTAGCGAGCAATCGACTCACCCTGTTGCGTCTCCGCTGCAGTGAGTTCGCCAATGTTCATACCACGAAGTGTTGCCTGACCTACATCGCGAGCGCCGACATCAATCAGCTGCAGCCCGGGCACAAACTGTGACAGCTTGCGCAAATCGTCCGCACCCTGGTTCAGCAGGAAGTCGCCGGTGACGGCGGTGATGTTGTAGGGAATGTCCTGAACGCTTTCACTGCGACGGCTGGCGGTGACAATCACCTCCTCCAGCACCGCGGATTCGTCCTGTGCGATCACCTGCCCAGAATAGACTGCCCCGGCGGCAGCCACAGCCACCGCCATGGCGGTCGGCTTGCCCTTTGGCCCCATAGTAAATCCCCTGTCGGGTTTTCGTATGTCTTTGTTATAGCGAATATTTTGACCCATGGTGTATGACAACACCATTCCCGCTTTCTGTGACATTGTTACATCAGGCTTGGCCAAGTTATCTGGCCACGGGCCTGTCCCAGTGAAATTCGGGTCTGCTCAACTTTGGCAAGCAGTCTCAGGCAAAACGCCTATAATTGCCAGAGTAAAAGTGAGGATTTAGCTATGGCCCGATGGCCGTTATTGCTCCTGCTGCTGGCCGCCACCGCGGCCAACACCGAGACAGTCTACAAGTCTGTTGATGAGCAGGGTGTTACCAGCTTTTCCGATACGCCACCCGCTGGCGAGTCTTCAGTAGAAGTGCTGCAGATCGATGTGCCCGAAGCCCAGGACCCCGAAGCCCACAAGGAACGCCTCGCCTCAATGCGCGAGACGACCGACCGCATGGCTGAGGACCGGCGCGAGCGCGAAAAACACCGCGCTGAACTGCGCGCCGCGGCGTCAGCCGAAAACCCACCAACACAGTATGTGTATCCCGAAGACTATACCTATCCGTCGTACTACTACGGCGGCTACCGGCGCGTTATCCGGCCACCATTCAGACCGAAGCCTGAGCATCCCATACACAGGCCGCCGCTGAGACCCGAATTGCTCAGGCAGAGTGACCCAAACTCTCAGCTCATGCGGCCGCTGGTCTCGTCTCGCCGCTGACACGGCAACGACTGAAGTCACTCCTTTGAAGGCACGCCTGCACGGTCTGGATTTCCTGCGCGCCATCATGATGTCACTGGGTGTGGTGCTGCATTCGGCGCAGCTCTACCTGACTCTGCCCATTGTTGACTACTACTGGGACTCGGCGCGCTCCTTCAGCATGGATGCCCTTTTGATTTTCATTAATACGTTTCGAATGCCGGTTTTCTATTTACTGTCGGGTTTTTTCACCGCTCTGCTGCTGGCGCGACACGGTGAGCGCGCCATGCTGAACAATCGCTATCGCCGCCTGGTGGTGCCCTTCCTGCTCTATCTGCCACCGCTGGCGCTGGTGATGACCATCCTGAAGGTCGTGGCGCGCCACGTGATGGCTACTGGAGAAATCGGCTTTGACCCCGGCTGGATGGAGTACCCGCGGGGCATTTGGGATAACACCCATAACCTCTGGTTTCTCTACTACCTGATATTGTATGTCGGCACACTGTGGCTGCTCGTGCGCCTCTGGGCGTACCTCCCTGACTCGGCCCGCACGCGTCTCGGCGACTGGGCGCGAAACACGCCTGTGTATTCGGCCTGGATATTTCTACCCCTGTGCCTGTCGCTGGCCGCACTTGGCAGCATCAGCTACGCGGGCCGCTTGGCCGGTTCGCTGAGCTTCGTGCCATACATTCCCACCTACTTGTATTTCGCTTTGTGTTTCAGTGTTGGCTGGCTTCTCTATCAGCGCCTCGGCGACCTCGATGTGCTTGCGCTGCGCTGGGGCCGCCACATGCTGCTAGCAACCCTTGCACTGGGCCTGGGGGTGGCGGCCTTCTTCAGCAAGGGCACACCCGGTCACCCGAACTACGCGGCACTGCACGCACTGCTTTCAGTGGCCACGGGTTTCTCGATGGGCTTTTACATGCTGGGCTTCGTCGGCTTGTTCAGTCGCTACTTTCAGGACAACAATCCCTGGATTCGTTACTTCTCCGACAGCGCTTACTGGGTGTTTATCTTCCACTCCGTGCCGCTGGTTATTCTGGGCCTGGCGCTGCATGCCTGGGAGGTACCGGCGGAGCTGAAGTTCCTTGTTGTGTGCGCCGGTACGTCCGTGACCTGCCTGGTCACCTACCAGCTGTTCGTGCGCAACGGCAGGATCGGCGAGGTCCTAAACGGCCGACGCTACCGCTCGGTTCCCTGGTCAAGCAACTGATTCGATTATGGCCAGCGCTTTAGAACAGCAGGCCCACTGTTGGTAATTCGATATCGGCGTAGTCAAGAATGACCTCGCGGCGGCGAATCAGGAAGGCGTCATCTTCGCGCTGTAATACGTCGCGCCGCTGGCCGCTATAACGGTAGTCAGCGCTGCCGGGCCTCGCGTAGTGCAGGTGGAAGTTGCTCCACACGGTTAATGCACCCTCGTCCTCGGCCATGAGTTCGATATTGCCGACGAGCCGCCGCAGCCGGGCCGGTGGGTTTTCTGACCAGGAGTTGATCTTGTAAGCCCGCTCCACGCGCACAGTCAGATGAATGATTGTTTCCTCACGCAGTGGGCAGCCCATAGACTCGGCGTCCTCCAACTCGCGCTCGACGCTGATCATGCTTTCCTGACCGCGCTCGCGGTTGTCTACCATGAGGTTGGTGCGCGCCGGCATGAGGTACTGTACTTCGGGGCTGAGCAGCGCCAGCCACTGCTGGTATTCGCGGTTATCCAGCAGCCGTGCCTCAAAAAAGTAAAAGCGCTCGAGCTCTCGCTGTTGCTCCGCGCTGATGGCAAGCGAGAGGCCATTCATGAGATTGCCGCCACTCGCGCCAGGTCATCGCGCCAGCGGCTGAAAAAGTTACGCGCGTAAAATTCGTTGGCGGTCACACTGACCTGCCCTGGAAAGTCAGAGTGTGGCCCCTCCTCGCCAAGGCCGAGGCCATAGAAGTACTTGTGGTCATCAGCGAAATCTATAGCGCTGCCTCGATACTGTTGCATCCAAGCTTCGGAATCTTCCTGTTCAAGCATGCCGCCCGGGCCGAAAAAGGAACTGTAATTCGTGCGCAGTGCCCGTTTAACCGCGCAAGGCGCATCGGCAGGCACCACTGCCCAGGACCAGTACTCGACTTTTCCCGGTCCACGGGGGTGGGAGACCTTGAAAGAGGTGTTCGACCAGAGAAAGGACAGGTTGGGATAAATGCCATAGGTCAGGCCTTTCATGCGCGCGCGGATGGGGCCCACACGCTCCGCCGCCCGTGCCTGAATCTCCCTGAGATACTCTTGCACCTCAGGCCCGCCGAAAATACCCCCCATGCCTTCCAGGCCCCAGGCCACGTCCTCAGCCGGCGCATCTTCGGGCATCAGGCGGAAGGTGGCCCCGTGGCCGGGAGCGGTCACAGCACTGTAGCCCAACTCCGCAATCACATCCTGGGCCTCACGCGGCACAATGGCGCTGTGCAGGAAAGCGCCATGGTTGACGTCGCCCAGCTGGTTCTCCACCGGCAACTTCCAGTTGGCATTGAGTATCCACCGGTGCGGCTCGCCCATGAACTCTATGCCACCCGGGAAGCGCTCGAACAAGGCGTCCAGGTAAAAACGCATATCGCCAAGGTAATCCGGCAGCGGCAGAATGTCGGCATCGAAGCTGCCAAAGACGAGACCGCGCCAGGACGCCAGGCGCGGAACCGGTTTCAAGCCCAGCTTGGATTTGTCGGGCTTGTTGTTGACCTCGCTCTCCTGCGGGATGCTGACCAGGTCACCGCTCACCGTATAGGACCAGTTGTGATAAGGACAGACAAAGCGCCGGGTGTTACCGCGGCTGGCACGGCACACCGGCAAGCCACGGTGGGTGCAGCTGTTAATCGACGCATACACCTCCCCATCTTCGCCGCGGGCCAGGATAACCGGTGTCTCACACATATAGGCCTGCACGAAGTCGCCGGGCTTGGGGATTTGTGATTCATGCCCCAGAAACAGCCAGGCACGCCCGAAAATGCCTTTTTTTTCAGCGGCATAGACAGCAGGGTCAGACCAGCAGCGTCGGCTGATGCGGCTGGCATCCTCGCTAACGAGGTCGTCGAGATCGAGCAAGCGGGCTCCAAAAATGATCGTATATTAATTTTTTCCAGTATATCGAGCAAAAAGTCGCCTGGTCGACCTTGGCGTGCTATTTTCCTGCACAAATTTTAACTATCGACTGATATTTTATTCCAATGGCTCCAAACAACGCGCCGAAACTCACGAAAGGACAGCGCACCGCCGAGCGAGTGCTCGACGTGGCGGAGGAACTGTTTGCCGATCGGGGCTACGACGGTACCAGCCTGCGCCAGATTGCCGCGGGCGCTGGCATTCGCGAGCCGGGCCTGTACAACCACTTCCCGAGCAAGCAAGCACTCTATGAAGCGGTGCTCTACCGGGCGCTGAACCCGATGGCAGAGGTGCTGGCGAGGCACTTGGGCACTGCGCCTGACTTGCGCACCTATACCGACCTGCCGGGTCTGATGACGGACCTGCTGGCTGAACACCCGCTGATCGCGGCGCTTTTCCAGCAGGCCATGCAGGGGGACAGGGATTCGATAGGCAACCGCCTGATGATGACGTGGCTGGACCAGCTGTTTCGTCAGGGCCTGCAGAATCTAGAGGAATCCGCTCCAGCCAAGGGCGTCGCGCGCGAGGAGCTGGCACTTAACGTGATCGCCATGTTTAACCTGACGACAGGCTATTTCCTGTCTCAGCGCGCTTTCGACACAATGGCGGCGGGCAGCCTGCAAAGCCCGGATAACATCCTGAGACAGAAGGCATTGCTCAGAAAAATGATGCGAGCCATGCTGGTGGGCTAATCGATCTCTCGCGGCGGCAGGTCAGGCTTGGCATAGGCCATGCGCTTGAGAGCCGTGACCTCACCGTAGCTTTCCAACCCGGCCAATACCGAGGTCCCCGCCGCCACGAGGTCGACGGTGTAATCCGTTCGCAGCGCTGCGTCAGGCAGTTCCACGCTCAGCACTTCCCCGATCACCAGGTGGGTGCCATTGATTTTAAGTTCGTGATGCTCGGCCAGGCGCATACCCATACGCAATCGCGCCTCCGCGACGAAGGGTGCATGAAAGCCCGCCTCCACATGCGCGTGAAGACCGCAGTGGTCAAACTCAGATTCGCCTTGCGGGTAACGTGCGGCGGTTTGGTGCGCCTGGGCGATAAAGTCGATGCCCACGTGATTGATCGTGTAGTACCGGGTATCGAGAATGTTCGTCAAAGTGTGGCGCTCGTCGCCACCGGGCCGGATGATCAGCGCCAGCAGAGGCGGATGGGCGCCCACGTGCACCGCCGAGCTCATGATGGCCAGGTTGTAATGCCCTTCACTATCCGCAGTACCGACGAGGTTGGCGGGCTTAAAGCCGGAGATGGAGTTAATGAAAGCTGCCCGTTCACGCTTGGGCAGAGCTTCGATATCGTCGCGTGTCAGTTTCATGCTCAGTCTACGGTCATGACTGCTCGCCAGACCACCGTCGCTGATCTATGGCGCCGGCACGCGCGTAAGGTTCGACAAGGAGACGCCATCATGACGACAAACAACGCCCCTGGCTCTGGTGATAACACAGAGCGTTTGCCCTGCCGCGGCTGCACCAGCGAGTGTCCTAACTACGCCAAGTGCGGCGGTAAACCTTGGCGCCAGAGCATACGTGTGGCGTGAAACTGCCGTTTAAACAGTTCCGCGCACTGGAACCCTGTGACGTGATTGTTCACTCACTGGACCAGGCGCTCTACCAGGTCATTGTGATGCGCGACAACCGGGAACACTTGCTGGTGGAGGACGATGGGCGGCCATTTCGTCGTCACAGCTTGCAGGAAGTCGTAGAGGTGCTGCGGCTGATGCCAGTCGCAAGTGCGCTGCTGCGGCAGCGCTCAGCCTACGACGAGATGATCGGCCAGCCGCCTCGAGAAGGCGACAACGTGATGGAGCTCCCGCTACATCTTGATCAGGCCCCACCGATAACCCGCCACTGAGGCACTCGCCTACCAGCGGTAATCGACCGCCACGAGCGCCGTGTTGAACCAGGCGAAGTTATAGACGTCGTCGCTGTCTACACCCCCTTCCAGGCCGCGGTAACCGGCGCTGACACGCCATCGATCATTAAGCTCGTAGCCGAGCTTCAGCCCGAGATCAATCGCACGTCCAGGTCCACCGGCAAGGCCGTCGAAATCAAACTGGAACAGCCAGCGATCGTTGAAACGATACTCCCCAGCAAAGTACAGCAGAGGCACCACGCCCAGGTCGTCATCGTCTGCACTCACACCAGCCTGTTTCAACTCGATTTCGGCGTCACGCACCTTGAGGGTACCGCCCACCCACAGCCGCCAGTCGTTCTTTTCATAGAAACGGTACCGGTAGCCCACACGCCAGGAATTGAAGCGATAACTGGCCTTGACCGTATCGTCGGCGCTGAAGGATTCGTCTGCGAAGCGGGTGTCCTCATCCAGGCGGCCCCGTTCGCTGTAGCTGAGGGGCGCCAGCACCACGCGAAGGCCGTGTGGCCCCCGGATGTCCCAGTTGAAGTTGACCCGGGCTGAGGCCCATGGACCGGAGCCCGCCACCTCCGTCAGCGAGAAGCGATCACCCTCTCGGTCATTCGGAATCTGGACATCGTTTTTTTCCTGCCAGGTGGAACCGAGTTCAAGCTCAATCGAGAACCGAGGTGCCTCATTGGCGGCAAGCCCCGGGCTGACAAGACAGGCAAGGCAGGCAAGAATGTAAGGGCGCATAGCGACCTCCACCGGTGAATTCTGCGCCAGTATACGCCGCGCGCGAGCCTCAATTCACCGGGGCGGCAAGAAATGCGAGTAACGCGATGCTGACCATACAGGTCAGCTGGAAGCGGTAGCGCAAATACCAGCCGCGCTGCCCCGCGCCTAACCACTCCATTGCGTAAACGAGCCAGAATACCAGCATGAGGATCGCAAGGGCGACGTGTGTTGATGCGAAGACCACGCCGCCGGTAGCCAGCAGAACCAGCCCGTTGCTGACCAACAGCCGCAGCGATTTCGCGGGCTCAGCGACATCACGCGCCGAGGACCATAGGGTGCCACACAAAAAACACGCGATCGCCAGACTGTAAGCTAGCAGCAGTGCTGAGGACTCGAAGGGAAGTGCCCTGGGCTGCCACCAGGCCAGTGCAGCGCAGGCGTAAAATGGTAGGAGCCCAGACCAGCCCAGGGCGATCACCGCCCTGGGCCTGGCGAGTGGGCTCTTAGACGAAGTAATCGCTGTTGTCTGCACCCAGGGAGACGGCCCCCAGGTTACGGGCAAAGGAGGTCGGATTATTCGCCACGTGGGCTCGGGCGGTATGGATGTCCAGGAAGCGCTGTTGAATGTCGCTACCCAGGAAGACCGAGGAACCGCCCGCCGAGGAGAACAGCGAATCAACCACTGACATGCTCTTCTCGATGACTAAAGAGGCCTGGTAGCGGTACAGGATGCGCTCCTCGATCGGGATTTCAACACCCTCGCGCAGCTGGGCGATCATCGCGTCGAAGTTGCGGAACATCACCGTGGTCATCTCATCAATACCATTCGCCGCTTCCGCGATGCGCATTTGCGTGCCCACGTCGCCGGCGAGTTTGGTGATATCACCACTGGCCTTTTTAGTGACAAGCCTGGTGTAGAGGTTCAGCGCATCCCGCGCCGCGCCGATCGCGGGCGTGGATACCACCCGGATGAAGAGCTGCGCCCAGGGCAGATGATAGAGCAGCGCACTGTCGTCATCCACGCCGGGGTTGGTGCCCAGGAAACCGTCGCTTTGCTTGTGCGTGCGATAGTCCGGCACAAAGGCGTTTTCAACCACAATGTCATTGGAGCCAGTGCCCTGCAAGCCCATCGAGTTCCAGGTGTCTTCGATCCGATAATCGCTGTTTGGCACGAGGAAAGTGCGATAGGTACCATCGGGCAGGATGCCGCCGAGCAGCACCCATGTGCAGTGATCACAGCCGCTGCTCCAGCCCCAGCGGCCGCTGAAGCGGAAGCCACCTTCGACTTCTTCTACTTTGCCCATCGGCGCATAAGACGAGGACACACGCGTATGGATATCGTCTCCCCAAACATCTTCCTGTGCGCGCTTGTCCATCAGCGCCAGCTGGAATGAGTGCACAGAGACGATGCCGCTGGCCCAGGCCGTCGACATGCAGGCTTCCGCAATTGCCATCTGCATGCGGAAGAAGTCCTGCGGGTTGAGTTCATAGCCACCCCAGGCCTTGGGCTGCAAGGCGAGAAAGAAGCCTGCCTCTTTCAGCGCTTCGATGTTTTCGGCCGGGACTCGACGCTCCTGTCGGCAACGATCGGCGTTTTCCCGCAGCTGGGGCTGCAGTGCGATGATGTCATCCAGCATCTTTGCGCCTACTTCGGCGCGCTGGCGTTCTTCTTCGTTAGTCGGTGCATTCATGGTGGTGCCTCCTGTGAACCGTCTATTGTCAATCACCCGCTAATGAGGGCATCGCCCATTTAGGTGAAGATAGACCCCAGCGGGCTAACGCTCCTGCCGCTGTCCAGCTATCGTCCAGCTATGGCCGCCGTTTTCATGCCACGCTGCTGTGGGCAGGCTCGAGCGCTACAATTCACGATTGTGACTTTTGCATTTTTCCAGTAGCTTGTTTTTAACCTATACGGTGAGTGCCATGCAGCACATCCTTAAACTGGATCTGGCGGGCCAGCCCAGGGGTTGGATTACCGCTAACGAGGCCGTCACGGCCTACGCCCGAGGCGATGTCGTTTACGGCATCGGCGACGTTCTTCCCCCGATTCTCGGGGGCATCCAGCGACTGACCGGCGAACGCTCTCGCGTTGATCTGCAGCCCATCATTGCCGTCCAGGGCAGAGTCATGCAGGGCTTTACACCCCCTCTGTGCAATCGCACCCTGTTTCGACGCGACGACCATCGCTGCCTGTACTGCGGCAACCAGTTTCCTCGCTCAGAACTGACCCGGGATCACGTCCTGCCCACCTCCAGAGGCGGCGAAGACCGCTGGGAAAACGTGGTCGCCGCCTGCCGACACTGCAACTTCGCCAAGGATAATCGCACGCCAGAGGAGGCTAATATGCCGCTGCTGGCCATACCCTTCGCCCCCAATCCCTGGGAATGGCACTTCCTCGCCAAGGACCGCATCCTGGCGGACCAGATGGAGTATCTTTCACAGCGATTCAAAGCGCAGCGCGCCTGGGCAAGCTAAGCCCGACGTCCTGTCCAAAATCGCCAGGCCTTCCGAGCTATACTGGCTGAGAACCGAAGCACGGAGATGCCCCTTGTCGATACCCGAGTCGAGTGAACACCTGACGGCCATCAATCACATGCGCGAGCAGATGGAGCGCGCCGTCATCGGCCAGGCGGAAGTAGCGCGTACGCTAACCCTGGCGCTGCTATGCAACGGCAACGTTCTGCTCGAAGGCCTCCCGGGCACCGCCAAAACAAGATCGATCAAGACCCTGGCCAGGGCCCTGGAAGCGGGCCTTGGCCGCATTCAGTTCACACCCGATCTTCTGCCATCAGACGTTACCGGTAACGAAATCTATATGGAGAAGGAAGGCAAGTCTGAGCTGCAGTTTCAGCCTGGACCCATCTTCAATGAACTGGTGCTGGCGGATGAAATCAACCGCGCCCCCGCCAAGGTACAGGCAGCGCTGCTAGAGGCGATGGAAGAGCGTCAGGTTACGGTAGCGGGCAAGACCTACCCGCTACCACCCCTGTTCATGGTGTTGGCCACACAGAACCCGATTGAACAGGAGGGGACCTATCCGCTGCCGGAAGCACAGATGGATCGCTTCCTGATGAAAATCGCTGTCAATTATCCGGACGGCGAAGCCGAGCTGGGTATTCTCAAGCTACTGCAGGCCGAGGAAGGCCAAAGCGGCCCGGGCTTCGAGGCCATCAGTCAAGCGCACATCTTCGCCGCGCGGCAGCAGATTCAAACCATGGCGGTTGCCGGCGCGATTGAACAGTACATCGTCGATATCGTCATGGCGACGCGAGACCCAGCCCGCTACAGCGGCGACTTACCGAGCTGGATCGAAGTTGGCTCGAGCCCGCGGGCCAGTATCGCCTTGCACCGGGCCAGTCGTGCCGCGGCCTGGCTCGCCGGGCGCGATCATGTGCTACCCGAGGACGTTCAAGGTGTTGTCCCCGCAGTGCTGAGGCACCGCATGATCCTGAGCTATGACGCCCTCGCGGATCAGGTCAGCGCAGACCGGGTGGTCGAAGAGATCTTGCGCCAGGTGGCCGTGGGCTGACGATGAACGCGCCAGACAGCGTCTATACCAGCCGCCAGGCGCTGGTGAATCTGCGCTACAGCGCCCACGGTTTCAGCTATTTGCCGAAGCAGCCCGTGGGTTCGCTGCTGGCGGGGCGCAAGCGCTCACGCCTGCGCGGCAGGGGTCTGGATTTCGATGAGCTGCGGCACTATCGCCCCGGCGACGACATCCGCACCATGGACTGGCGCGTGACCAACCGCACGGGCAAACCCCATGTGCGTGTGTTTACGGAGGAGCGCGACCGGCCGGTCATGCTGCTGGTGGACCAGCGACTGCCGATGTTCTTCGGGAGCCGCTGGAAGATGAAATCCGTGGTCGCTGCTGAAGTCGCCGCTCTCAGTGCCTGGCGCGTGCTCGAGGTGGGCGACCGGGTCGGCGCCGTCTTGTTCAACGATAGCAGCAGCCATGAAATCCGGCCCGGGCGGAGTACGCGCAAGCTCATTGGCTGGCTCGGAACCCTGGCCGGTATGAATCAGGATTTATCGGTGAGTGCCGAGCGCAGCAGTGACGCCCTCGCGCTGGAACGTGCCCTGGCGATGGCGGAGCGCAACATCGGTCACGATTATCTCGTGCTGCTGATCTCCGACTTCTACGGCTGGAGTGAGCGTGCGCTCGCCAGCCTGAAGCGCATTCGGCGCCACAACGACGTGATCTGTACCCTGGTCTACGACCCCCTGGAGCGCAGCATCGCTGACGCGAATGCGCTAGTCGTCAGCGATGGGGTTTACCAATTGGAAATCGATCCACGGCGGCACAACCTGGGCGACCGCTTCGAAGAGGACTTCACCAGCTCTTTCGCCCACGTACAGGAGGAGCTGAAACGGCACGACATTCCGGTGTTGCCCCTGGATACGGCAACACCCGTCGTCGCCCAGGTGCGCAGTCAACTGGGCGCTCGGCGCTCCTGACCCTGGGTCACGCTCGATGATAAGCGACCAGAGCCTGCCACCGCTGCCCGAGGCCTTTGGTAACTATGTCCTCGAAGGTATGGTCGAGGTTGTCGCGCCCGGGTCGATCTCCTGGCTCCCGCAGACCGCTGGCTGGGCCTACCTGGGCATCGCGCTGCTGGGCTGGATCGCCTGGCGCGCAGGGCAATGGCTCAAGCACTGGCACCGGAATCGTTATCGTCGCGAGGCGCTGGCAGAAGTGCAACGGCTGCCCACCGATATGCCTGAAGATGAGGTGGTACCGGCCCTCAACGCGATACTGAAACGCGCCGCCCTCGCCAGCTTTCCACGCCCTCAAGTGGCGTCCCTCAGCGGCGTTGATTGGATCGATTTTCTGCAGACGCAGTGTGACCGCCCGCTCTTTGACGCGGCACAGGCCGCCCTTTTGGCGCAGGGTAGCTACCGCCCGTATCCGATCGATCAGACCACGCGCACCGCTCTGACAGACGCCGCATGCCGCTGGATCAACACGCACAGGGGCGGGGCTGTATGATCGAACTGGGCCACCCCTGGGCACTGCTTTTGTTGTTGGCACCCCTGCCCATGCTGTTGCTACCGCCTTACAAAGAGAGCAGGGACTCGGTCAAGGTGCCCTTCTTTGACAAGTTGGTGGCGCTCAGTGAGGAGCGCCCACAGACCGGCGCCACCATTTTACAGCGTCGACCCATTCAACGCTTTCTGGTGGCGTTCCTGTGGTTGGCACTGGTCCTGGCGGCGGCCAAGCCGCTGTGGGTTGGCGCACCGATTGAGCAGCAAAAGTCCGGCCGAGACCTCATGGTTGCTGTGGATCTCTCGGGCTCTATGCAGGCGCGTGACTTTACGCTACCCAATGGCAGCAATGTTGATCGACTGACGGCCGTTAAGGTGGTTCTGGAAGAGCTCGCAGCTCAGCGCGCCTCCGACCGGCTCGGGCTTATCCTGTTTGGCAGCGCCGCCTACCTGCAAGCACCCTTCACCGATGACCACGGTGTCTGGCAGCAACTGCTTGCCGAGGCGGAGATCGGTATGGCAGGGCCAAGCACAGTCATCGGCGACGCGATTGGCCTGGCTATCAAGCTGTTTCGTGAAAATGAAACCGACCAGCGAGTCCTGATTTTACTGACAGACGGCAACGACACCGGCAGCACAGTACCGCCCATCGACGCCGCCAAAGTCGCCGCGCGTTACGGCATCACCATCTACACGATTGCCATCGGTGACCCCGCCTCCATTGGCGAGGATGCCCTGGACCTGGAAACGATTAGCCGCATCTCTGAGCTCACCGGCGGGCGCGACTTCCAGGCACTTGAGCAAGCAGAACTGCGGCGGGCCTACCAGCGCATCGGTGAGCTTGAGCCAGAACTCTACGAGACCATTTCCTTCCGCCCACGCACGAGTCTGCATCATTGGCCCATTGGCCTTGCAGGCCTGCTCTATACGCTATTCCACTGCTGGGGCGCCTGGTCCAACCGTCATGGGGTACGCAGCCATGTGGCCTGAGTGGGAGTACTTCCACTTTCTGCGCCCGTGGTGGGGGCTCTTGTTCCTGCCCCTGGCTCTTGCCCTGTGGTGGATGAGCCGGCGCCAGCAAGAGGGCGACATGTTTGGTGGCATTATCGCACCACACCTGCTGGAACATCTGCGCGTCGGCCGCTTCCGGTCGCGATGGTTCAATCCAAGAACGCTCAGCATCGTGATCACGGTGTTTCTAGCCATAATCATGATGGGGCCAAGCTGGCGACAAGAGCCTTCACCGCTTAGCCAGGACGAGGCGGCGCTGGTCATCCTGCTGGACGTTTCTGCCTCGATGGAACAGGTCGACATCCAGCCAAGCCGGCTGGCACGCGCACGCCAGAAGATCAGTGACCTGCTCGATCTGCGCCTCGACAAACGGGCGGCGCTGATTGTGTACGCCGGCAGTGCCCATACGGTGCTGAACCTGACGGCCGACCGGGAGATCCTGGGTCAGTATCTGGCTGCGCTCCAGCCAGGCATTATGCCGCGGCCGGGCAAGTTTCCAGAATATGCGCTGCCAGCGGTGGACCGCGTGCTGCGCGATAGCGAGGCCCCGGCAACCCTTGTGATGTTTACCGACGGACTTGGCGCCGACAGCGAAAGGGCTTTCACCGACTGGTTCAAAACCCGCTCACACCAGCTGCTGGTTGTCGGCGTAGGAAGCGACCGCAGCGCAGATTCAGGCAGCGGGCTGATTCCCCTGGAGCGCGAAGCACTGCAAGCACTGGCTTCCGGCACAGGCGGTTACTACCAGACGCTGACAGTAGATGACAGTGACATGCGCAGGCTGGATCGGCGCATCGACAACCACTTCGTCATTCTTGAAGACAGCGCCCTGCCCTGGCTGGACAGCGGCTATCCGCTGGTCTTCGTCTGCCTGCTGCTGTGCCTGCCCTGGTTCCGACGCGGCTGGACCCTGACCTGGGCCTGGCTGCTGCTACCCTTGCTTTTGCTGGGCCCACCGCAGGCCACGATGGCGCAGGAGGAGACGGCCACGGGCGGCGCCAGCCGCTGGGACGCCAGCCGCTGGTTCGCAAGCCTGTGGCTGACACCCGACCAGCAGGGCAGGCTCCTGCTGGGTCGCAGCGAATATCGCGCCGCGGCCGCGCGCTTCGCCGATCCGCTGTGGAAAGGTATCGCGCTCTACTACGCCGAAGATTTCATGGCCGCGGCCGAGTATTTTTCCCGCAGCGACTCCGATGACGCACTATTCAACGAGGCTAACGCACGCGCCCAGGCCCGCGACTACCTGCGCGCAGTACAGCGTTACGACGCGCTGCTCGCGCGCACGCCCGACTACCCCGGCGCGGCAGAGAATAGACAGCGCGTGCAAGCCCTGATTGATGAGATCAATCGACTCAGTGAAAGCCAGCAGCAAGAAGCCGGGGTCGGCAGTGAAGAGCGTGAGATGGGTGGCGATCAGGCCGTGCCCGCCGAAGGCGCGGAGATGCTGGACTTCACGGAGGTGGAGCTAAAGCAACTCAGTGCGGACGACATTCTCGGCAATCCCGCCACCGCCGATATGTGGATGCGAGCCGTACAGCAGGATCCCTCAGACTTCCTGGCGATCAAGTTCAGCATGCAGTTGGAGCAGGCTAACGGGTCAGAGGAGGAGCCATGACTCGGCGCCTGATCTCACGGTATATGCTGCTTTCTACACTCACGTTTTGTTCACTTGCGCTGTCTGCACCAGCGCATGCCGAGCTAACACCTCAAGAACTGCTGGCGCGCGGCGATCTGGCCCTGACGACATCGGTTGAGCCGGCCGCCGGTGCGGTGCCGGGGCAGAGGATGAGGCTCATTATCGAAATCGCGACACCGCGCTGGTTCAGCGGCGGCACACGCATCACGCCGCCTGAAGTTCCGGGGCTTGTCGTTGTGCAAACAAATGCTTTCGCGGTGAATGCCAGCGAACGCCGTGCGGGGTCGACATGGGTCGTCCAGCGCTGGTCACTCGATCTCTTTCCCCAGCGCGAGGGCCGCTTTGACATACCGCCGGTCAGGCTTCAGATCTCGGTGAATGCCCCCGATGGGGAAGTCAGCGGCGAGCTGAACACCCAGGCCCTTAGCTTTAACGTTCAACTGCCAGGGGCCCTTGCAGGCCTCGATAGCTGGGTGGCGACGCCCCGCCTCCGCGTTGAGCAGACCCTTGACCGCGAAGCGCAGTCGCTTACTGTCGGCGATGCGCTGACCCGGCAGGTGTCTTTCACGGCCGACGACGTGCTTGCGATGATGCTGCCGGCCTTCGTGCCAGACAACTTGCCCGGGCTGCGTGCCTATACCGAGCCGCCTGCCGTGAAAGATCGCAGTGATCGCGGCACCATGCGCGCCATGCGCACGGAGCAGATAAGCTACATAGCCGAACAGGCAGGAACCTATGTTTTGCCTGCACAGGACTTCCACTGGTGGAATACGGAGACGCGTGCCTTGTCGCTGGTATCATTGCCAGCCGTAGAGGTAAGCGTTAGCGCTGGCGCGGAGCCCACGACAAACAGGCAAGCGGTCTCCGTACGCGAGCTGGCGACCTATGTGTCGACGGCCCTAATTTCCGGTTTCCTCATCTGGGCGCTGTGGCGCCTCTTACCTGGCATCAGACGCGCAAGCATGAAGTTTGAACGACGACTTGAACACGCGGCCGCGGTCGCGGTTAAACGGTACCGAGCCTTGCGAACACCCGGCCTGCCCACAAGGCTAAACCCCACTAGCGCCGACCCCACTAGCGCTGACCCCGCCGGGTTGAAGCGCGACAGTGCTAGCCGCGGTAGTAGCGCTGTGGGCTGAAGGGCATGCGCGTCACGCTCACTGGCAGAGCCTTGCCGCGCACATCAACCGCCAGGGCAGTGCCTGGCTCACCCAACTCGCGCTGGACATAGGCCATCGCGATAGGCCCGCCGACACTCGCTCCGTAACAGGCCGAACAGATTTCACCGACCTGCGCACCGCTGGCATCTACGACGGCCTGGCCCTCGCGCACGGGCCGCTTGCCCTCAACCACCAGTCCAACGCGACGTAAGGGCGGGCGCTTATCGATGCGAGAAAAAATCGTGTCGGCACCCGGAAACCCACCGGGGCGCTCGCCACCGGGGCGCCGCACTTTACTGATCGCCCAGATCAGCCCTGCCTGCACCGGATCGATCTCCGTTGTGAGTTCGTGGCCATAGAGACAGAGGCCAGCTTCGAGGCGCAGCGAGTCGCGGGCGCCCAAACCGATGGGCTCAACCTGTTCAAAGGCGAGCAAGCGCCGCGCGAGCGCGTCCGCGGCGTCACCCGGCACAGAAATTTCAAACCCGTCTTCCCCCGTGTAGCCGGAGCAGGTAATGAAGCAGTCCACGCCATCGATGCTCTCGTGAGAACCACTCATGAAGACCCGTTCAGCGGCCGCCGGGCAGACAGCGGCCATCACCTCGCGCGCTTTCGGGCCCTGCAGCGCAAGCAGGGCCTGGGACTCGAGAACGGTGAGGCTTTGGCCGTCCAGCGCCGCCCGCATGTGCGCAATATCCTCTGCCTTGCAGGCCGCGTTAACCACCAGGAAGAAACGCTCCTCATCCCAGCGCGTGATAATCAGATCATCCAGCACGCCGCCCTCGTCATTGGTGAACAGGGCATAGGTCTGCCCGCCAAGCGGCAGGCCATGAACGTCAGCGGGCACCAGTCGCTCGAGCAGGTCTGCACTGCCCTCGCCCTCCACGATGACCTGCCCCATGTGGGAGACATCGAACAGGCCAGCCCCCTCACGGGTATGCAGGTGCTCCTTGATAATGCCCTGGGGATACTGAACAGGCATGTCATATCCGGCAAAAGGCACCATTTTGGCACCCAGTTCGCGATGCAGAGCATCGAGCGGCGTTGTGTTGAGGGTCATGATACTCGGGTCACTCCGTGAAGGAGGGCAAACTCTACAGACCAGCTATCATCCAGGCAAGCCTCGCACCGCGTTTGAGGCCCCTCTTTCGTCTTGCCCCACTGCTGGTGATCCGGATAATGAGCGGCGCACTCGTACAGACCGGAGCCTCTGGTGTCATCAACCTCCCTCCCAGATACCACAATCAGCTTGATCGGGATGCCTGCAGCCGGGAAGAGCACTGTTGGCGTCATCCTCGCGAAATTAACCGGGCTGCGCTTTCTCGATACTGACCTGGAAATCCAGCGCCGTGAACACGCTACGCTGCAAGAAATCATCGACCGTCGCGGCCACCAGTATCTGCGACAGGTTGAGGAACGGGTGCTGCTGGAAGTCCCGCTGGATGAGGCGATTGTGTCAACCGGTGGCAGCGTGGTGTACAGCCAGGCCATCATGGCGCGACTGGGCCGCGCCGGCCCGGTAGTCTATCTCGAAGCTGATCTGGATACCCTGGCAGCACGGGTCGCGGCGGCACCGCCGCGAGGCATCGCCAGCGATAAAGGGCAGAGCTTCGCCGACGTTTATGCTGAACGCGTACCACTGTACGAGCACTACGCACGCCATACCGTGGATACTTCAGCGGGCAATGCTGATCTCTTGGCCAATCGCATCGTGGAAATGCTCACGGCCAACTGAACACGTTCGCGAACGCGCACGTACGCCGATTTAAGACCTCGAATTGCCACGAGGGCCATAAAACACGCGCCCTGATCCTGGCACACAGTTTGCACTCTATTCCTTCGGGTGGTCCCCGCTACCGCGTAGGGAACCGAACAGGATCGGCAAGGACGCCGGTCGTCGCGTGGAGCGTGCCAGGGATTGGCCGGGACCACCCACAATATCGACCATCAGGAGTGGTATTGCAGCGCGAATTTTTTTATTGACTCGATGCCAACCCTAAGTGATATTGGCTCGCAGGTGCCTTGGTATGAATCATCTGGAGGTGATTTATGGGCGATCCCAATCAAGAACCTGCTATCCAGGATCCCCTGGAAGACTTGTTCGAACCCATGGTCGGCGATCTCATCGACGACGATATGGACGAACCGGGCAAGGTCACGTCTGAGAAGCAGCGCCTCGCTGAAAGACGCCGCCGCGCAGAGCAGCGGCTGGAGGAAAAGCGACTGCGCGATGAATTGGGCTACTACGACCTGGATCTGGACGACGACTGAGCGGGCCTCAGCACCGCTTCAGCCAAGGCCGCCCACGGCGGCACCCTTCACGCGACCCCATTTTTTAGCGGGGATGTGCAAACACTATCCGATGCTATACATTCAGAGCCAATAAGCATAACGCCAGAAGGTATTCGTGTGCCTCGCCCAGTATGGCTCTTGAGTATGGACTCGGAGCAATTCAATGCTCCGCCAACAACCACCGCCGCCCTCTCCGCCTACTACGGCGTTTACGGCGCCGCGCGAGCCGCTATTGAGCTGGTGCACTTTCAGCACGCGGGCGAGATTGAGGCCTGGTCTCGCGAGTGGCTGGTGGAGGTCGAGGACTCCGTGCGAGCCGCAGCCGGGGCAGGCCAGCAGGCCATCGTTGGCCTCAGCATGTATACCTGGAACGCGGCAGAATTTCTTGCGCTGGCACGACAGCTTAAGGCGCGCCTGCCGGAGCTCTTGATTATCGCCGGTGGGCCGCACGTACAGCAGGCCGAGGACTACCTCGGCGTAGAGGCCATTGACGTTGTTTTCCTCGGCGAGGCTGAGGAGACCTTCCAGGAGTTTCTGGACTGCGACAACAAAGAGCAGTGGCGCGAGACCGCCGGGCTCGCGCTGCTGGAGAATGGCCAGGTGATACGCACCACGTCCCGGGCGCGCTGCAAGGACCTGGCACGCTTCCCGTCGCCACTGGACGTGCTGCAATTGACGGACGAGGCCGGCGAACCACGCTATGAGAGCATTGCCTACGAGACCAGCCGAGGCTGCCCTTTCAAGTGCGCTTTTTGTGAATGGGGCACCGGGGCTATCGGCAGCAAAATGTACCAGTGGCCCCTGGAGCACATCGCCCGCGACTGGCAGCGCATCGTCGATGCCGGCATCAAAGATATCTGGCTCGCCGACTCGAACTTCGGCGCCCTGAAGCAGGACCTCGAAAAAGCCAAGCTGATGGTTGAGCTGAAACAGTCACACGGACTGCCGCTGTCTTTTGCCACGTCCTGGTCCAAGAAACACAGCCGCCAGGTGCAGGAAATCGCGATGCTCCTGCACAGGAACGATCTGCTGCCGCATTATCAGCTCGCTCTGCAAACCTTGACGCCCGAAGCCCTGCGTCTGAGCAATCGCCAGAACATGAGCGCCAACGAATACGAGCCGATCGCTAAACGCATGTCAGAGGAAGGTGTGCCGATAGCCGCGGAGCTGATCTGGGGTTTACCGGGCGATAACCTGCCGGATTTTGAGCGCAACCTCGACCGGCTACTCGCGACCTTTCCGAACATCAATATCTTCGGCTACACCTTACTGCCCGGCACCGAATTCTACGAACGGCGAGAGGAATACCAGATTGAGGCAATCCCTGTCGCGGGCTATGGCAAAGCCAAGGGCGAGTACGTCGTAGGCTGCCACAGCTTCAGCCGGGATCAGGGCGAGGAGGGCTACTTTTTGATCAGCGCCCATCTCTTGCTGATACACGGCCATGTAATGCCGCTGACAACGCGGCTATTGGCACTTCACGGTCAGTTACCAGTATCGCAGCTGTTGCGCCAGGTCCTGCGTGCCATGGTCACTTGTTTTGGGGCCGGCGTGAGTGAACTCGATGCAACATCGCGTATGTCGATTTACGAGATGCGTAACCTCCTCTATCTCAACGCCCTGGCAAACCAGGACCGTCTTTATGACCTCATAGCAGACTGCCTGCTCAAGCACTGCAGCGAGCATTGCGCCGACGCCACAGACGCTCTGCGCGTCTTGCAACTGGACCGCGCCCTGTGCCCGCGTATCGGCAGCGAGACCGTGCATAAACAAGGCTTTGACTTTGATGCGAGGCTCGCCGAGCAGCAATTGGCGGCCATGGAACTACCCGTCCTGAGAACGACAGGTGGCCAGCACGTTTTGTCGGTTCGGCATCCGGGAGGCGTGGGTGAAATCCTGCACGACGCCGACGGCGGTAGCTGGCTACGCGGTGTTATCGAGGAACAGCGCGAAAGCGCCACAGACTATATCGCGCTGGCCTAGGCCTTACTGCGCCAGCAGGGCGCGCAATTGATCCAGACCCGCGTTGCTCGCCTCAAAACAGCCATGCTCAGTAATGAGCGCCGATACCAGCGGCGCAGGGGTGACATCGAAAGCGGGATTAAAGGCACCCACGCCCTCGGCAGTGAGCCGCACGCTGGCCAGGGCGCCATCATCCCTAAGCCCAGCTATGGTCAGCACTTCATCGCACGAGCGCTCCTCAATGGGAATGGCAAGCCCGGCAGGGCACTCCCAATCGATGGTGGATTCCGGCAGGGCGACATAAAAGGGAACGTCGTTAGCCCGTGCGGCCAGGGCCTTGAGGTAGGTGCCAATCTTATTGCAGACGTCACCATTAGCGGCGGTTCTATCTGAACCGACAATGACACAGTCGACATCACCCCGCGCCAGCAGCAGCCCGCAGCTGTTATCGGCGACCACGGTGCAGGGCACACCGGCACGCTGCAATTCCCAGGCTGTGAGGTTGGCACCCTGGTTCCGCGGCCGTGTCTCCGAAACCCAGACATGCACCTCAAGCCCCGCAAGATGGGCCTTGTAGATCGGCGCGAGAGCCGTGCCCCACTGCACCGTCGCCAGCGATCCGGCATTGCAGTGGGTCATGATATTCAAAGTGCCGACCCGCGGCAGGGCTCGCAGCCGGGCCAGGCCGTGCTCCCCGATGCTGGCGCAATTCGCCACGTCTTCGGCGCACAGGCCGTGGGCCTCAGCCAGAGCCGCATCGTAGCGATGCGCCGGCACGAGATCACGGACGCGAGCGCAGACGCGAGCCAGGGCCCAGGACAAATTGACGGCCGTAGGCCGCGTGGCCAGTAGGGCATTTGCTGCGCGCTCAAGCCCCGTATCGGAGGGGTCATCTCCCAGAGCACAGGCCAGACCGTAAGCGGCGGTGACACCAATGAGCGGGGCGCCGCGCACCTGCATCGCGGCAATGGCGTGGCAAAACGCCTCTAGCGTATCCAGGGGCTGCCACTGAAGAAGGTGCGGTAAAAGCGTCTGGTCGATGACTTCCAGCCTGCCTTCGTTATCATTCCAGCGCAGGCTGGCCAACTCGCCGATATCACTCATTGGCGGCCTCGTGCTCGATACCGTGAGTCGTCTCGTAATTCCATTCAAATACGTTCAATTCGATGAAGATAAAGGCGAATAGCCACAGGGCCGCGTCCCAGAAATCAATAAAATCGCCCTTCACACCCCAGTAGGCAGCGCAGGCGAAAAGGACGCTGTACAGCGCAAACTTCAGGTACCGCGTGCCGCCCATCAGCGCCGCGGAGAGCTGGCCGCGCAGCTGCAGCCGGACCTCGATCTCCAGGACGATGACCACAAGTATCCAGGTGCCGGAATTAATTACGTCGACCCAGGCGAGGTAGCGTGCGTCGGTTAACACAGGGTAGGCTGCGACGATATCAAAGCCGGATATCCGCCAGGCGTCGCTGCCAACGGTGAGACAGTTTTGCGCATCCAGCGGCGCATACTCATCGATATCCAGCAGCAGCGACCAGCCCTGGTCGAGGGAGGCGCAGGCATCAAAGGCCGGCAAGGTGACCGCATTGTAGAGCATCACCAGCTCGGCATAGTAGCCGGTGAAGGCGTATACGATCGCGGCGCTGCAAATCAGTCGAACGCCGTGCAGGCTCCACTTCACCGGCCCGCGAATGCGGCTGTCATCCAGCACCGAGGTCTCGAGCTCAAACAGCAGCAGCAGTATGACCCAGGCGCCGGTATCTATTGTGGCGGAAAACACCTGTATGATCTGGCCGGGGGCAATGCCGTCGACAAAGGTATGCTCAAGCGCTCCCAGTTCCTCGGCCAGAAAGAAAAACACGTTGGCGAAGAGCAGCAGGTAGGTGATGTACTTGACGCTTGTAAACAGGCGATAGCCCGTCGCGCCGCCAAAAAGACTCTGCTCCTGACTGACCACGGACTCTAGACCTGCAGCAGCAGGTGTTCCCGCTCCCACGAACTGATCACGCGATTGAACTCTTCAAACTCATCCAGCTTGACCGCGGCATAGGCGCGCAGGAAGAGTTCGCCGAAGATGTCACAGATTTCTGGTGTGTTGAGCAACTCACGCAGCCCTTCCTCCAGGGTGCGCGCGACCTCAACGTTGTCTTCGTTTGCAGTACCCTGGTGCGGGGCAGACGCCTCGAGACCCTGCTCCATGCCCAGCCAGCCACTGGCCAGCGTGGCGGCAAAGGCCAGATAAGGGTTGACGTCAGCACCCGGGAAGCGGTTCTCCACTCGAGTAGCGGCAGCACCGCTCTTCGGCACGCGAAAGGCGATGGTGCGGTTGTCGATACCCCAGTTGAGGTTGATGGGCGCTGAGATGTCCGGTGCCAGCCGGCGATAGGAATTAACATTGGGCGCGTAAAGCGCAATCAGCTCAGGCGTGTAGCGCTGCAGCCCCGCTATGTAGCTCAGGAAGCGCTCGGAGTGCTGACCCTGCGCATCGGCGAAAATATTGCTGCCCTTGCTATCCACGATGCTCTGGTGGATGTGCAGCGCGCTGCCCGGTTCGGTCTGCATGGGCTTGGCCATGAACGTAGCGTACATCCCGTATTTGTGTGCAGATTCTCGGACCGTACGCTTAAAGGCAAACACCTGATCCGCCAGGCTGAGTGCGTCGCCGTGCAAAAAGTTGATCTCCATTTGCGCGGCGCCGTTCTCGTGAATCAGTGTGTCTACCGCCAGTTCCTGGGCCTCGGCGTAGTCGTACATGTCTTCCACGAAATCCTCAAACTCTGCAACCGCGTCCATTGAGTAGGACAGTCGCGAGGTCTCGGAACGGCCCGAGCGGCCCGTGGGCGGCGTCAGCTCGTTGTCGGGATCGAGGTTGCGCGCCACGAGGTAGAACTCCACCTCGGGAGCCACAACCGGCGTCAGCCCGGCCTCCTCGTAGCGCGCCAGCACCCGTTTCAGGATATTGCGCGTCGACAGCGGGTGGGGCTCACCGGCCTGGGTATAGCAATCGTGGATGATTTGCGCCGTGGGTTCTCGCGCCCAGGGCACCAGCCGCAGCGTGCTCGCATCAGGCTTCAGGATCATGTCAGCATCAGTGGGCTCGACAAAGTCCCAGTGCTCGTCAGAATATTCACCCGTTACGCTTTGCGCGAGAATGCTCTCGGGCAGGCGTGGCTCACCCTGGTCGAGAAATTGGCCGGCCGGTATAAACTTGCCGCGGGCATTGCCCGTCATGTCGGGCACCAGACACTCCACTTCGGAAATCTGGTGTTCGGTAAGTCAGTCTTTGATCGACTGAGAATCAGAGGCCATGGTTGACTCGCCCTTCAGTGAATTGCTGTTAGGTGACTTGCGCGAGTATCGCAGCACAGCGTCTGCCGGTTCAATAGCGGCTACCCCAAGGGGTTAGGCGACGCTTGGCACTGCTCAGCGTATAGTAGCCCCATGCAAGCACAGCCCCACGTTGATTCCTGGTACGCGGCAAGCGCCAATCAGTCGCCCGCGTTCGAAACCCTGGCCGGCAGCCACAGCGCCGACGTCTGTATTATCGGCGGCGGCTATACGGGGCTGTCGAGCGCCATACACTTACGCCAACGCGGCTATAGCGTGATACTGCTGGAGGCCAACAAAGTGGGCTGGGGCGCTTCCGGTCGCAACGGCGGCCACGTAGGCACGGGCCAGCGCGCAGACCAGGAAACGCTTGAATCACTGGTGGGCCTGGAGCAGGCGCGGGCCCTTTGGCACCTGGGATTGGAAGCTGTGGATACCGTGGCCCAGCTTATCGCCGAGCATGGTATTGATTGCGACCTGCGCAGCGGCAACCTGCACGTGGCCAGCAAAGCACGCGAAGTGACTGAGCTACAGGCGCACGTGGAACACCTGCGGGACACCTACCAGTACCAGCAAGCGAGGTTCGTACCCGCCGAGGAACTGGGCGAGATGACCTCTGGCCAGGGATTTCACGCTGGCGTTCTCGACGCCGGCTGTAAGCACCTGCACCCGCTGAATTATGCACTTGGCCTCGCACGCGCGGCTGCCGAACTGGGCGCGCAGTTGTATGAGGGCAGCCGTGTGCTGGCGTACAGCGAGGGCGGTAGACGTGACGCCGGCGGCAAGGTGAAAGTCAAAACAGCCGCTGGCGAGGTGAGTGCCGATTTTCTGGTCCTGGCCTGCAATGGCTACCTTGAAGGCCTCGAACCAAGAACGGCCGGCCGCATCATGCCGATCAATAACTATATGCTGGCCACCGAACCGCTGGGCGAGGATCAGGCAAGGCGCCTCATTGGCAACGACGCGTCCATGTCCGATACGCTCTTTGTGATTAACTATTGGAAACTCTCCGCCGATAACCGACTCCTGTTTGGTGGCGGTGAAACCTATAGCAAACGCTTTCCACGGGACATCGCGGGACTGGTGCGCAAGTGCATGCTGCGCATCTATCCAGAGCTTAGCCAGACGCGGATCGACTACGCCTGGGGCGGAACGCTGGCGGTGACGATGAACAGAATGCCGGACTTTGGCGCCCTGTCGCCGCAGGTGTTCTACGCCCATGGCTATTCTGGCCACGGCGTTCCCATGGCTACCCTGGCAGGTAAACTCCTGGCGGAAGCCATCGCCGGCACCGCAGAACGCTTCGACGTGATGGCCCGAGTGCCTTCGCCGCGATTCCCGGGCGGCACCCTGTTGCGCTGGCCGGGCCTTGTCGCGGGCATGCTGTTCTACAGTCTGCGCGACAGGCTGGGTTGAGTGATCAACGGGCAGGCGGAATGAGCGCAGAGACGCCACTGGCGAGCGTATCGACGGGATCATGGCAGGAGCAGTTGCGCGACGCCTATCGAGACCCGATGGCCCTGCTTCACTATCTTGACCTGGCACACCTGGGCGACAGGCTGGGCGGTGATGAGAGCTTCACTATGCTGGTACCGCGCGCCTTCGCCGCGAAAATGCGCCCCGGCGACGAGCACGACCCCCTGCTTCGTCAGGTGCTGCCGCTAGCTCTGGAGGAGGAAAAGCCATCTAACACCTTCACCGTCGACCCGCTTGCCGAAGCTACGGCAAACAGAGCGCAGGGGCTGCTGCACAAATACCAGGGCCGCGTGCTGTTAATCGCAGCGGGAGCCTGCGCCGTAAACTGTCGGTATTGCTTCCGGCGTCACTACGATTACCAGCACGGGCAAGCCGGCCGCGATCGCTGGCAGGAGGCACTGGACTACATCGCCGCCGACGCAAGCATCGAGGAGGTCATCTTGAGCGGCGGCGACCCCTTGCTTCTGGCAGATTCGCAATTAGATGACCTGATGACAAAGCTGGAGGCCATTCCGCACTTACGACGCCTGCGAATTCACAGCCGCTTGCCCCTGGTCATTCCAGATCGCATCACCGCTGGACTGCGGAGACGGCTGCGGGCGTCTCGATTACAGGGCGTGTTCGTGCTGCACAGCAATCATGCTCGCGAGCTCGACGAGGCGGTGGCCCGGGCACTGGGCGACCTCGCCGACGCCGGGCTTCGCCTGCTTAACCAGTCTGTTTTACTGCGGGGCGTTAATGATCAGGTCGAAGTGCTGTCAGATCTATCGACCCGGCTCTGGGACATGCATGTACAGCCTTACTATCTACATCTGCTGGACCCTGTGGCAGGTGCTGCACACTTTGATATCCCCGAACGTGAAGCGTTGGAGCTGTACCACGGGCTGTGTGCTAACAACCCGGGCTACCTCGTGCCACGATTGGTGAGGGAAATCCCGGGTGAGGCATCGAAAACGCCCCTGGGCTTACTGGGCTAGCGGTAAGTGCACGCCCTTGGACCCGATGGAGGCTATTGCGTATTATGGCGAGCGCGGCCGGGAGAACCGTAGAGATGAGTGCAATTGACCAAGCCATAGAGATGGCCATGGTGGAGGCAAAGGAGCATGAAAGGGAAGGCCGACTGCGGGAGGCTAGGGCCATCTATGCCCGTGTGCTTGTGCAAATACCCAGCCACCGTAAAGCGAAGAAGCTGCTCAAGGCGATCGATCGGCGTATGGGCGGTACGCCGACGCTGGAGCCCTGGGAACTACAAACGCTGGTGGAGCTCTATGAGAAACAGGAGGTCGCCCGGGCACTCCCGATGGCCCAGCGACTTGCCAAGCAGCATCCGGAACAACCGATGCTGCAGAACGTGCTTGGATCTATCTACGTTCAGCAGGGACAGGCTGATAAAGCCGCGGCCGCCTTTCTGCAGTCGCTGGAGGCCGAGCCTGGTTTTCCGGATGCCCTGACTAACCTCGCTCAGCTTTACCTGGCACAGCAAAACTGGGCTGGCGCTCTCGACTGCCTTGAGCAGCTAAAGGCCTCGACCACGCTGGATGCCCACGGTCAATTCCTGCTAGGAATGTGCCTGCACCAGCTGGGCAGAATGGATGAGGCTCTTCCCTGTTATTCTGAGTCAGCCCGTACGAGGCCACTGTTCGGGCCCGTCCATATCAATCTCGGTTCCGTACTCTGGGCCCTCGGGCGGACCAGTGAAGCGCTTACCAGCTTTGAGAACGCTCTCGAGCTACAACCTGACGACCCCGAAGCCAATGGTTTCATGGGTAATCTGCTGCTGGAGCTTGGCCGCGAGGATGACGCTCGACTCTATCTCGCCAAGGGCGCCCAATAGCCAGCACGGACCGGAGACAGACATGGCTGAACCCATCGTTGACGTACAGTCTGTTGCCTACCATCAAGACATCTACGGGCGTTACGCCATACTGCGAGAGCAGCAGCCCGTCTATTACGACGCAAGCCGCGATATCTGGATGATTACGCGTTTTGACGACGTGCGCCGTCTTTTGCGACATCCAGACGGCACATTGAACGGCGATACCGGCCACAGCTACATTCCCTCGCTGGCTACTACAGATGGCGAAACCCACAGCACCATTCGACGAGAAATCATTCCAGAGTTTTCCAAGGGTACCGTTGAGCGACTGTGGCCCATGATCAATACAATCGTGGATGAACTCTTCGAGGCATTGCCTGCTAAGGGCGACATCGACCTCTACCACCGCGTCATAATGCGTATCCCGCAGCTGTTCATGACACGCTTCCTTGGCTTCCCGGAAAGCTCGATCGACCAATGGTATGACATCGGCGAGGTCCTGATGGGTACCGACCCTGAATCCGATACGCCCGCCAGCCCTGAGATTGCCATTAAGGTGCTGGATGATTTTGCCGCCATGATTGAACAGGTGCTGGAGGAAAAACGCCACAAGCCGGGCGAGGACCATCTCAGCTGGCTGGTCAAGCGCGAGGCTGCAGGCGCGCTCAGCGCCGAGGAGACGCGTATTTTTGCCAATTGCCTGGGCTTTGCCGGTGTGGATACCACCATCAACCTATTGGGCAATGGCACCGGACTGTTAGCTAAATACCCGCTACAACGACAGAAGCTGTTAGCGAACCCGGCGCTTCTCGATAGCGCTATCGAAGAAATGTTCCGCCGAGAGCCGCCCGTGCAAGGGCTACCCAGGCGACTGACGCAGGACCTGGAGTTGCACGGTACAGTCATACCGGCAGGGGCCGAGATCAGCCTGCTATTTGCCGCGGCCAACCACGACCCGGCACACTATTCGGAACCCGAGGCCTTTGATATCGAGCGGCCCAGCAAAGACCACCTGTCACTTGGCTTTGGGCTGCACAAATGTATCGGCCAGCACATTGCGCGCCTCGAGGCGCGGGCGTACTTCCCGCGACTGCTTGCTCTGTATCCCGATTTTGACGTAGTGGAATCGCGCTGGCGCCTGTCGCACTGGGCACGAGGCTACGCGGCCTTGCGGATAAGGGCTTGAGGCCGGGTAACGGCATCGTCTCGCAGCTCGCAACAGCGGCGAACTCAGTCAACTCAGGCAAATTTAATGGGCAAGGCATCGGGGGCCAGTTGGCACGGGCGCGGAGCGTTACCCAAAGCCTTCATCGTCGCTTCGATAAAACGAAGGCCAGTGTGTAACGAGGGTCATGAGACCCTACATGTTGTAGTTCGTGACACATAGCTTACAGAATATACCGGAGACATGGTTTACACATTAGGTATTTGAGGGAGGACCTCAAATGCCTTGGAAAGAGTGTAAACCGATGGAGAGCCTGCCCCTCTTCTTGGGCATGAACGACTGAAGTTTGTTGCCCGACTCCTTGATGGGGAGAAGATGTCCGTGGTGTGTCGAGAGTTTGGTATCTCCAGGCCAACCGGCTACAAGATATTTAACCGATACAAGGAGTTAGGCCCCAAGGGACTGGAAGACCGAAGCCGGCGACCCTACCGCCATGCGAACAAGCTCCCTTTCCAGGTCGAGCGGGCCATTCTCGCCATTAAGCGCGAGTATCCAACCTGGGGTGCACCCAAGATCCGCGCGAAGCTGATCAAGGAATACCCCATGATCAACCCGCCGGCCAAGAGCACGGTTCATGCCATTCTCGACAGAAATGGACTGGTGAAGCGGCGTAAGCGGTGGCGACGCAAAGCCCAGGGCACGGTACTCAACCACGCGCTGGAACCCAACGCGCTCTGGTGTGCCGACTACAAAGGGGAGTTCTTACTGGGGAATCGCCAGTACTGCTATCCGCTGACTATCACCGACTACCGTTCCCGGTATCTGTTGGCCTGCGAAGGTCTGGACTCAACCAAGTCCGAGCTGGCCTTTCACGTCTTTGAGCAGGCATTCAAGGATTACGGCCTGCCAGGCGCGATACGCACAGATAACGGCATTCCGTTCGCCTCACCTAATGCCTTTTTCGGCCTCAGCCGACTCTCTATCTGGTGGCTCAAGCTGGGCATCAATATCGAGCGTATCAAGCCAGGCCATCCGGAGCAGAACGGACGCCACGAGCGCATGCACCTGACCTTGAAAAAAGAGGCCACCAAGCCTGCCTCCTACAACTTCCTGCAGCAGCAGAGTCGCTTCGACACCTTCTAGGGAATTTACAATAACGAGCGACCGCATCAGGCGCTCGGTGGGCAATACCCTGCCGAAGTCTTTACACCTTCAGCGCGTCAATACCGACCCGCAGAGGAACCTGAGTACCCCTTTCACGACAAAGCCGTAAAAGTGACCAAGTGCGGCAGGATCTGCATCGGGCGACGGAAGGTCAACCTAAGTGTCGTGTTCGGTGGCCAAATCGTCGGCATACGCGAGGTTGCTGACAAAATCTGGCTGGTCAGCTTTATGGATTATGATCTAGGATTCTTTGATGAGGATTGTGGGCGGGTAGAACCCGCCCTGTATCCGTGGCTACCGGAAAAACTGTAAACCATGTCTCCGGCGGCCGGCGCTCCGGTATCGGATGTACCCGGAATACACCGTGTTTGTGTTGGTCGGTGTGAGAGGATTCGAACCTCCGACCCCTTCCTCCCGAAGGAAGTGCGCTACCAGGCTGCGCCACACACCGTGGATTTTGAGGAGCGCCACTATACCAGAGCGCTTTCCCTAGTAAACCCCTGACCACTTCGCCAGCAGTTGGCTAAGCACGCTGAGGGAAGTGACCACAACCAGTAGCATCAACAGCAGGCGCCACACTCGGAACGGCTTGCGCTCCACCGAATTCACGCCCTTGGAGATGAATTCATCAACGCGGGCCTGGTCTTCGTCTGTGAGCTGGTTCTGGTAACTCTTGTCCAGCTCTTCAGGCTTGTCGGGTTTTTCGTCGGTCATAAAAAAAGGGGGAGATTGCCTTCGCAAATTCTCCCCCCGACAGGACGGAAAGTCACGCCTTTTCGGCGTGCTTCCCGAGCAGCAAAGGATTAGAAGTCAAACATCGCTTCGGGCATTTGCATCAGGTTTTCAGCGCCAGATTGCAGGGCTTCCTTATGCGCCAGGGTACGCGGCAAAATGCGCTCGAAGTAGAACTCCGCAGTCATCAGCTTGGCTTCGTAGAATGAAGCGTCACCATCAGCCTCAGCAATCTTTTGGCGCGCCAATACGGCGCTGCGAGCCCAGAAGTAAGCCAGGGTGACGTAGCCCGAGTACATCAGGTAATCCACAGCAGCGGCACCGGCTTCGTCTGCGTTTTGCATGGCCTTCTCGCCGATCTGCATAGAAACATCAATCCACTCATCCTTGTAGCGCTTGAGCTCGTTGATATAGACGGCATCCGCCTCATCGCTGTGAGCGTCGCAGAACTGGTCGATGTTCTCGGTAAAGCCCAGTAGCAGCTTGCCACCGGAGCCCAGCACTTTACGGCCGATCAGGTCCATGGCCTGGATACCGGTGGTGCCTTCGTAGAGGCTGGCGATACGTGCATCGCGCACGATCTGCTCCATACCCCACTCTTTAATGAAGCCGTGGCCGCCGTACACCTGCAGCCCCAGGTTGGCAGACTCAAAACCTACCTCGGTGGCGAAGGCCTTCGCGATCGGGGTAAGGAAAGCCAACAGGTCGTCGGCTTTTTTCGCTTCCTCTTCGCTACCATGATCGAGCACGTCGCCCAGCATGGCGAGGTAGTAAAGGAAGGGGCGAATGCCTTCCACAAAGGCCTTCTGCGTCAGCAGCATACGGCGCACGTCAGGGTGCACGATGATCGGGTCTGCCGGGCCATCGGGATTTTTCGGGCCCGTGAGGCTGCGCATCGCGAGGCGATCACGGGCATAGTCCAGTGCGCCTTGCAAGGACAGCTCAGCGTGAGCCAGGCCCTGGATGGCGGTACCGATGCGCGCGGTGTTCATAAAAGTGAACATGGCGTTCAGGCCCTTGTTCGGCGGGCCGATCAGGTAGCCCTTGGCACCATCGAAGTTCATCACGCAGGTGGCGGATGCTTTGATGCCCATCTTTTTCTCGATGGAAGCGCAGTGCACAGCGTTGCGTTCGCCCACGCCGCCGTCTTCGCTGACATTGAACTTGGGCACAACAAACAGCGAGATGCCCTTGGTGCCAGCGGGTGCATCAGGCAGGCGCGCCAGCACGATATGCACAATGTTCTCGGCCATGTCGTGCTCGCCGGCGCTGATGAAGATCTTGGTTCCGGTGATGGCGTAGCTGCCATCCGCCTGTGGTTCGGCCTTGGTGCGAAGCAGGCCGAGATCGGAACCACAATGCGCTTCGGTCAGACACATCGTGCCGGTCCAGCTACCTTCAACCAGCTTGGTCAGATAGGTGTTCTTCTGCTCGGCATCGCCATGCTCTTCAAGCGTTTTAATCGCGCCGTGCGACAAGCCCGGGTACATACCCCAGGACCAGTTCGCGGTGCCCGTTAGCTCATTAATAATGATGCCCAGCAGGTTGGGCATGCCTTGGCCACCGTATTCGGTCTCTGCTGCAAGGGCCGGCCAACCGTTCTCTACGTAATGATGGTAAGCCTGGGGAAAACCCTCGGGGGTCTTCACGCCTTCCTCAGACCAAGTGCAACCCTCCTCATCACCACTCTGATTCAGGGGCGACAGGATTTGCTCCGCAAACTTCGCTCCTTCCTCAACGATGGCGTCCATCAGGTCGCGGGTGGCCTCTTCGTAACCGGGCAGTGTCTGGAACAGTTGCTCCGCTTCGAGCAGCTCGTTCATGGCAAAGCTGATATCGCGTAGGGGCGCTTTGTACTCTGGCATGTCTTGTTACCTCTTGGTTATGGGATCTGCAGCACGCTCTCATTCGTCACTCATCACTCGAGCGAGCCAAGCGTGTGCCGTAAGTGTGACATCCGGTGTATGTGTTCAGCGTTTACATTGTGGCTCAAACAGGCCAAAAGTCAAATATCTTTTTCAGAGGCGGGCGGTCCCGGATGCTATCGAGGCGTTATAAAGGCGCCTGGCAGAAATTGTGTGTGTTTGTACTCACTTACCTTTTAGAGCAGGTAGTTCAATATAATTTGCAGCTTTGGCAGCTGAGAAGGGCGTCAACCAGGGCACGTCACCCAAACAGGGCGCGGGCATCAGTGCCCGCAGGGTATCCAGATTTTGTTCATGGCAATCCATGCGCGGCCCACACTGATTGGCTATCCAACCAGCCAGTGTTAATCCGTCGCCTGCTACGGCTTCTGCGGTGAGCAAGGCATGATTTATACACCCCAGGCGCATGCCGACCACAAGGATCACCGGCACCTGTAATTGCACCGCGACATCAGCCAGAGTCTCACGTGCGTTCAGCGGTACCCGCCAGCCGCCAGCGCCTTCTATCAGCAACAGATCATGTCCACCCGCCATGGGCTCTCGGCACAGGCCGGCAAGATAGTCAGCATCCAGCCTGCGGCCTTCATGGTCAGCGGCGATGTGGGGCGCAATCGCTTCTTGCAGCGCCACGGGGTTAACGTCTTCATAGGACAACTCAGCGGTCATTGAGGCCATCAGCGCGAGGGCATCCTCGTTGCGGCCATCTGCGTCACAACCTGCGGCGACCGGTTTCAAACCCGCTGTGCTCAAGCCGGCGGCCGCGGCCGCCTCCAGCAGGGCACAGCTCATGGCAGTTTTGCCGATCTCGGTGTCGGTGCCCGTCACGAAAAACGTCCGCGTCATACTTTCTCCAAAGTGCCGTAGAGCACGTCGTAGGTGGCCGGCAGGTAGCCGCGCTCTCGCTGCGCTTCATAGACGGCAAACATCGCGCGCAAGCGCGAGGGCGTGGTGAGGCCGGAAGGGCGCTCATGGTTCACGTTGTGCGCGCCCAGGCCTTTCAGTTCCCGCAGCAGGTCCTGAACCCGCTGATAGCGCATCACGATCGGAGTACGTTCCAGCTCTAGCTTTACGCCAGGCAGCAATGCCGCCGACTGTTGCAGTTCCGACCCTGGCAAAAAGGTATTCACGTGGCGATATTCATCCACGGCAGCCCAGGCATCGCGGAGTTCACCGAGTGTCCCCGGCCCTAGCGTGCTGAACAGGCACAGCCCTCCGGGACGCAGGATTCGCGCTATTTCAGCCATGAGTAAGCGGGGCCGATAACACCACTGCAACGCCAGGCTGCTAAAAATCAGGTCTACAGACGATGAAGCCAGGGGTAAGGCCTCGGCGTCGCCAACCAACCAGGACTCCCGGGGGTAGTTTCCGCGCGCGAAGCGCGCCATGCCCTCAGCCAGGTCAAGCCCGATGTATTTCGCATGAGGAAGTCGACGCCTGAGTTCGCCGCTGTGGGCACCGGTGCCGCTGCCCAGGTCCAGCACTGTAGCAGGCTCAGGGGACTGGTCATCGAGCCGGGCGAGCAGCGCGGCACCTACCTTGCGCTGTAAATCCGCTACAGCATCGTAGCTGGCAGCGCAGCGTCCAAATGATGCCGCAACATCCCGTTTGCTGACGGGCGCGCTGGGCTGCGCTATCTCATCAGCAAGGTTCAGTCCAAGATGCGCGGCAATGCGGGCAGCCACCTGACCGGGGGCTTCCAGCGGCAGCATGTGCGAAGTGGCCGGAACTGTTTGGATAGAGCACTGGCCACTAAACGCTGGACCTTGGCTCAGCACCGACCGCAGTCGCTCCGGGATGCTGGCATCAACCAAACTATCGTTGGGACCAAAAAGGTGGAGCTGTGCTTGCGGTAAGCGCGGCAACACGGCGCGCTGGTCCAGGCCAAGCCATGTCAGGCTTTGCAGCAGAGCCAGTGGCTGCAGGGTGCGGCGCTGGCCGCGCAGGTAGCGCCTGAGCTCAGCCGCTTGCGGGCTGCCCTCACTCTGCAGGATATCGAAGCGGTTCAGCGTGCTTTGGGCGTCATCGCGGATGCGCCGCGCAAACTCTTGCAGGGTCGATTCGCCAAGCCCAGGCCAGTCGGCCCCGTCACCCAGGTACAACGGGTTGTAGCACAGAGTCACCAGGGTCGACACGCGCTCGGGCGCGCGGCGCGCCAGTTCGGTTACCAGTTGCCCGCCCAGCGACCAGCCTACGTAGCTTGCAGGCTCAGCAGGCGCGGCCGCGAGCAATTGCTCCAGCACCGATTCCAGCGTCAGCTCGTCCGCCACGAGTTCATCGCTGGCGCCCGGCAGTTCTAACAGGGTGACATCCGCCCACGGACGGAGCTGCACCAGTAAGGGCCTGAACGCCTCACGATTACAGCCCCAGCCGTGCAACAGGACCAGTCGCGAAAGCGCGGATCGCGTTGCCGGCAGAAACTCGGCAAACACTTGGTGCTCACTCACCGCCTGCGACCTCAGCCAAGGCCATCAGGAGCCGGTCCACCTGTGAGCGCGAATGCGCGGCGGTCAGAGTAATCCGCAGGCGCGCGGTACCTGCAGGCACGGTCGGGGGTCGTATGGCCGTGACCAGAATACCTCGCTCCCGCAACCCGCTAGACAGTGCGAGAGCGCGCCCGCTGTCACCAACAGACAGCGGCTGGATAGCACCGCGGGCGGGCATCAGGGGTAGGTCAAGCTGCCCCGCGGCCTTGCGAAAATAGGCCACCAGATCAAATAAGTGCTCCCTGCGCCACGCTTCCTCCACTAGCAGTCGCAGCGAACACAGCGTCGCCCAGGCGAGCGCCGGCGGCAGCGCCGTGGTATAGATGTAGTTCCGAGCGGACTGAATAAGGGCGTCAATCAGCGTGTCACTGCCGGCAACAAATGCGCCAGCCGTACCCAGCGCCTTGCCCAGCGTCGCCATCAGCACGGGCGCCTGCGCTTCATCCAGGCCCGCGGCCTCCAGGCTGCCCGCCCCAGTTGCGCCGAATACGCCAAAGCCATGCGCGTCATCGACCATCAGCCAGCGCTTCGGGGTGCCGCACAGCGCTGCGAGCGCTGGCAGGGGCGCCATATCGCCATCCATACTGAATACGCCATCAACCACTAGCAGCGCATTACCTTCATGAGCCGCCAGCTGAGACGCGGCAGCTTCCGTATCGTTGTGCGCGAAACGCTTGAAGCGAGCGCCACTGGCGAGCCCGCCATCCAGCAATGAAGCGTGGTTCAAGCGATCTTCCAATACCAGATCACCCGTTTCCAAGAGAGCACCCAGGGTGCCGATGTTGGCCATGTAACCCGAAGAAAACAGCAGCGCTCTCGATCGGCCAGTATGCTCTGCCAGCGCGTCTTCCAGCGCGTGATGGGCTACGCCATGCCCGCAAACCAGGTGCGAAGCGCCACTGCCCACACCATAACGGCGGGCGCCTTCCCGCAGTGCCTCAGCGAGTTTGGGATGGGCAGCCAGACCGAGGTAATCGTTACTGCAGAAGTTGAGCAGGGTCTCACCGCCAACCGTGACTTCGGGGCCCTGAGGCCCTTCAACTGTCAGTCGTTGGCGATATAGCAGGTCCTGGTGGCGGGATGCCAGGCGCGAACGCAGGCGCTGATCGAAACCGGCCACGGCGTCATGACTACGCGCTGGCGGCGTTGTAAAAGCGCGGATCTGGCGTGGCTGGCGCCTGCTCGAGCTCGCGTTCTTCTGGCCGAATACCGAGCCGCTGAAACAGCGCCATGTCGCTGTTTGCCTGCGGGTTAGGCGTGGTCAGGAGGCTCTCGCCGTAAAAAATCGAATTCGCGCCGGCAAAGTAGGCAAGGGCGTGCATTTCTTCGCTCATTTCCTCACGGCCGGCGGACAGGCGAACATGAGAAGCCGGCATCAGTATGCGGGCTACAGCAACCGTGCGGATAAACTCGAAGGGGTCGAGGTCTTCTTCGTAAGCCAGCGGCGTGCCTTCAACGCGCACCAGCATATTGATAGGCACACTTTCGGGGTGCTGCGGCAGGTTAGCCAGTTGCTGCAGCAGGCCGGCGCGGTCTGCGGTGCCCTCGCCCATGCCAACAATCCCGCCGCTGCAGATTTTCATGCCGGAGTCACGGACGTGCTGCAGGGTATCGAGGCGATCGCCATAGGTACGCGTGGTAATAATTTCGCCGTAGAACTCGGGCGAGGTATCGAGGTTGTGGTTGTAGTAGTCGAGCCCCGCCTCCGCCAACTCCTCGGCCTGCGCTTTAGTCAGCATCCCCAGGGTCATGCAGGTCTCGAGCCCCAGCTCTCTCACACCTTTGACCATGGCCACTACGATGGGCATATCGCGGTCCTTGGGCGAGCGCCAGGCAGCACCCATGCAAAAGCGCGTGGCGCCGCTGGCCTGCGCCGCTCGTGCTTGTTCCATCACCCGCTCAACTTCCATCAGCTGCTCGGGCTCCAGGCCTGTCTCATAGCGCGTGCTTTGCGGGCAGTAGGCACAGTCTTCAGGACAGGCGCCGGTTTTGATGGAAAGTAATGTGCTGACCTGAACCTCATTTGGATCAAAATACTGACGATGCAGGCTCTGTGCCTGAAAGAGTAAGTCGTTAAAGGGCAGCGCAAACAAGGCTTCCACTTCCTCGCGACGCCAGTCGTGACGAAAAGCCGAGTGAGGCGCGGAGTGTGCGGCCTGTGGCCGGGGCTGTGCATGAGACATAAGGGAGGCACTGGATCGTAATGAACGGGAATTAGCCATGATAAAACAGGGGATATTCTTGTCAACCCGAGACGCTCATTGTGGTTAACGGCCCTGGCATCCTTAAAGCCCAATGGCGCCGCGCGCTCGATAGCCTGCTGCCGCAGCGCTGCAGCCTCTGTGCGCTCCCCAGCGACTGCTCGCTGCCCTTGTGTGACAGCTGCAAGACGCTGCTTCGTCCAAACCTCCATTGCTGCCGCCAGTGCGCGGCACCGCTGCCCGAGGCAAGTGCTGGCAGGCTTTGCGGTGCCTGCCTGAAGAAGCCGCCACCTTTTGACAGGGTCATCGCACCCTGGCTGTATGACGACGCAATGGCCTACCTCGTAAGGCGATGGAAGTTCGAAGGCGCGGTGGGGCTCACACCGCTGCTGGGCGCGCTGTGGCTTCAAAATGCACAAGCGACGCCAGGCATTGACATTGTTACAGCGGCGCCCCTCCATTGGCGCCGCCTGCTGCGCCGGGGCTACAACCAGTCGGAGTTACTGCTGCGTGAATTGCTCGCTGCGGGAGCGTTTGCGGCACCGCCAAGTATGCAGCCCAAACTGCTCTCTCGCCCGCGCTCCACCGCTCCACAATATGGCCTGAACGCCAGCGCACGGCGTCGCAACCTCCGCGGTGCCTTTACTGTACGCGGGCGCTGTGACAACCTGCGGGTCGCCGTCGTGGATGACGTTTTCACCACCGGCGCCACCGCCTCGGCCATGGCCAGCGCTTTGCGCAGCGCCGGCGCCTCGGCCGTGGAAATCTGGTGCCTGGCCCGAACCCCGGCGCCTGTAAGCTGAAATCCGGAGCCGCGCCGTGACCAACAACCCGCACCCTTACGACGCGCTCACCCCCGACCTCGTGATCGACGCCGTAGAAGCCGCTGGCTACCTCTCGGACGCACGCCTGCTCGCACTGAACAGCTACGAAAATCGCGTCTACCAGGTCGGCCTCGAGGACGCTGACCCTGTGATTGCCAAGTTCTACCGCCCAGGGCGCTGGAGCGACGAACAAATCACCGAGGAACATGACTTCAGCCAGGAACTGGTCGAGGCCGATATCTCCGTCGTCGCCCCTCTGGCGGACGCGAACGGCGCCACGCTGCACCGGCACGCCGGCTTTCGCTTCGCGCTGTTCGAACGCCGCGGTGGTTATCCGCCGGAGCTGGATAACTTTGACAACCTGCTCGTGCTGGGCCGCACTCTTGGCCGTATCCACGCGGTCGGTCGGGCAGGCGCGTTTAAGCACCGCCAGTCAATCAGCATCGAGCGCATGCTGACTGACTGTCGCGAATTCCTGCTCCGCGAGTTTATCCCCACAGAGCTGCGCCTCGCTTACGAATCGCTCACCGCTGATCTCCTGACCCGCGTGGAGGAGATGTACGGCAAAGTCGAGGCTGAACAGCAGATTCGCGTGCACGGCGACTGCCACGTGGGCAACATTCTCTGGCGCGACGACGTTGCCCACTTCGTCGACCTCGACGACTGCTGCACAGCGCCGGCCATACAGGATCTGTGGATGTTCCTCTCCGGCGAGCGCCACCATCAGCAGCTGCAGTTATCCGAACTCATCGAGGGCTACAGTGAGTTCTGTGATTTCGAGCCGGCCCAGCTACGCTGGGTTGAATCCCTCCGCACCCTGCGGATCGTGCACTACGCCGCCTGGCTCGGGCGGCGCTGGTCTGACCCGGCCTTTCCGCGCAGTTTTACCTGGTTCAATACGGAACGTTACTGGGCTGATCATATTCTTGAATTACGAGAGCAAATGGCGGCATTGGACGAAGAGCCACTGCAGCTAATCTGACTTACTATCCCAGGTTCTCCAAACGCCGGTCAGCGCGCCAGAAGCCGTCTCTCCAGGGACCGCTTAAAGCGGGCATCCATGCCAGCTTGGCCTCGGCCATCCATGGCCTCACACATCCCTGGAGAGACGGCTTCTGCCCCACTGCCCTACCAACTGTAACTCTACTCAGTAATGGACTTGAAGCCATCTGTCGGCCAAGCCTGTAGAGGCTAGGGTCCGGGGGCTTTTTTCAGGACCGTGTGAGCCATGGATGGCTCACTCGAGCCTACATGGATGTATTCACGGCGAGTCCTGAGAAAAGCCCCCGGGCCCTGGCCGGGATACGAGATGACGGAGTCTTTGCCCCGAGACTACTTCCACTTAAGGGATTTCGGGTAAATGATGGACAGGAGCCAGCGGAAGAAGGAGTTACCGACAAGCACATCTTTATCGACCTGGTCGAAGAAGCGCTCGAGGCCGGCGGGATCGGCGAAGTAGTCAGTGCGGGTGCGAAAGCCGCGCTCAGAGTCGAGCTCGCGTACGACCTTGGCTGGATTACCGGCAACGATAACGTTGGCGGGGATGTCGTGAGTCACGACGGCGCGCGCGGCGACGATCGAGTTGTCGCCGATGGTCACGCCCTTGAGGATGCAGCAGCCGTCGCCGAGCCAGACGTTGTCACCGATATGTACGGGTTTGGCTTCGCTGTCGCGCTGAGTGCGGTCGTAAACGGTATGCCAGTCTGAGTCGGTGATGTAGGTACCGTTGGCCATCATCACGGCGTTACCGATGACAATTTCATCAGAGGCACTGATACGCGTGCCGGGACTGAGCAGGGCATCGTCGCCGATTTCGATGCGCCCGTGGCCGTCCTCGCGGCCCCATACGCCGATTTCTACCCGGTGCATGGGTTCACCGATGGCCGTTAAGCATTTGCCTATGCGTATATTTGGGCCCGAAATATGCACATACCAGGGCTTAGAGACGGCATCCCACGGGCCTAGATACTCGCACTGCGGCCGCAAGAAGTAATCCGTATACCAGCGGCGATACGTCATATACAGCTTCTTGAGCCAATAAGGTCGAAGGTCCTTGCGCATAAGGTGGGTCCGGATCAGCGGGCGGTTTTTCGGTCGGCTTTATCATCCCAGCGGCAGTGGCTAACATCAACGCGATGAGCCAGAAAGAATCAGACGAGAAAGAATCAGATGGGAAAAGACCTGGCGCATCGCGCAGTGTCAGCTCTAGCCAGCAGGGCATGCACCCACGGCTGGCACAAGTCGTTGAGAAACACCTTGCCAGCCGTCACCGCAAGCCAATCGCAGAGTACAACCTTAAGGCCTTTGCGAGACTGACAGAGGCCCGAGCTGGCAGGCGGCTGGTACTGGACTCCTTCTGCGGCACTGGCCTCAGCACACAGAGGCTCGCGGCAATACACCCCGAACACTTTGTGGTGGGTATCGATCAGTCAAGCGCCCGCCTCGCCAGGCATCAACCGCTGGCTACGCCACCTCCGAACTACCTGCTGCTGCGCGCGCATTGCGAGCCTATCTGGCAGCTACTGCGCGAGGCGGGCATCAGCGTTGATTTTCACTACCTGCTTTACCCCAACCCCTGGCCCAAGCCCGCACACCTGGGCCGGCGCATTCATGGTCACCCAGGCTTAGCCGATCTGCTGGCCCTCGGCGGGCAGATTGAACTGCGCTCCAACTGGCAGCTTTATGTAGAGGAGTTCGGCCTGGCCCTGCAGCTGGCCGGGCAGCAGGGCTGGATTGCCCAGCTCCAGGTGTCAGAGCCCATAACACTATTTGAGCGCAAATATCTCGCCAGCGGCCAAGCACTTTGGCACTACCAGGCCAGGCTACAACCTAAGGTACAATACGTATCGACTGAGCATGGCTCGAGAGAGGTGATCTTATGAGCATACAAAATCCGGACCCTGTCTGGGCACGCATTCGCGAGGAGACCGAGCGGCAGGCGCAGGAAGAGAGAATGCTGGCCAGCTTCCTGCACTCAAGCATCTTGAATCACGCCAGCCTGGAGGGTGCCCTCAGCTTTCACCTGGCCAGTCAGCTGGACAGCGTGGTGGCCTCCTCGCTGATGCTTCGCGAGGTCATCCTTAACGCCCTGCGCTCCTGCGTCAACATCGGCCAAGCCGTGCGCGCTGATCTGACAGCCGTGCTGGATCGCGACTCCGCCTGCCACGAGCTGTACATCCCCTTCCTTTACTTCAAGGGGTTCCACGCCTTGCAGATGCACCGCGTGGCGCACTGCCTGTGGGGCGAGGGCCGCGAGTCACTGGCGCTGTTTCTGCAAAACCGCGTGTCATCAGAGTTCGGGGTTGATATCCACCCGGCAGCCAAACTTGGTCAGGGCATCATGCTGGATCATGCCACTGGCCTGGTCATTGGTGAGACTGCGGTAGTGGGTAACAACGTCTCCATCCTGCAGTCGGTCACCCTTGGCGGTACGGGCAAGGATGAGGGCGACCGTCATCCGAAGATCGGCGACGGTGTGCTGATTAGCGCAGGTGCCAAGATACTCGGCAATATCCGGGTGGGCGAGGGCGCTAAGGTCGGCGCCGGCAGCGTGGTGCTGGATGAGGTACCACCGCACACCACTGTGGCTGGCGTACCCGCTAAAGTGGTCGGCCGGCCGGCTTCAGAACAGCCTGCGCTGGAGATGGAGCACGACTTTTGCTGCGACGAGGAAGCGGAAGAGCAAAGCGCCAACCAGCAACCTGCACAGAAGAAAGCTGGCTGAAATAAACGGGCGACCTGCTCAGCTGTGGTAGGCCGGTGAGAGCTCCTGCACCGCATCGACAAACGCGGTGACATGATCGGGGTTAACGCCTGGCGTGATGCCATGGCCGAGGTTGAAGACATGCCCGCCGCCAGCACCGTAGCCTGCGAGTATCGTTCCGACCTCTTCGCGAATGCGGCCAGGGCTCGCAAACAACATGGCCGGATCCATATTGCCCTGTAAGGCAACCCGGTCCCCAACGCGCGAGCGGGCTGCCCCGATATCCGTGGTCCAATCCAGGCCCACCGCATCAGCGCCACAGTCGGCTATTTGCTCCAGCCACTGACCGCCGCCCTTGGTGAAGACAATTACGGGCACCTGGCGCCCATCCGCCTCGCGGGGCAGGCCCGCTACTATCTTCGCCATGTAGTTCAGCGAAAATTTGGGGTAGGCCCAGGCCGGTAGAGCGCCGCCCCAGGTATCGAAAATCTGTACGGCTTGGGCGCCCGCCGCAATTTGCGCCGCCAGGTAATCGGTCACCGCGTCTGCCAACAGTGAGAGCAAGCTGTGCATGAGCGCAGGCTGGTCGTAGGCCATACCCTTGGCGCGGGCGAAGTCTTTGGAAGAGCCGCCCTCGATCATGTAAGTCGCCAGTGTCCAAGGGCTGCCGCTGAAACCAATGAGCGGTACATCACCACCAAGCGCACTACGGATCGCGCTTACGGCATCCATCACATAGCTAAGGTCGTCAGCGGCACTGAAGCTGTTCAAGCCAGCGAGATCGGCCTCGCTGCGCACCGTCTTGTGAAAGCGTGGGCCCTCACCCTCTTCAAAATACAGGCCAAGGCCCAACGCATCCGGAATGGTCAAGATGTCCGAGAACAGGATAGCCGCGTCCATGGGGTAACGCCTAAGCGGTTGCAGCGTAACCTCGCAGGCCAGTTCGGTGTTCTTGCACAAATCAAGGAAGGAGCCCGCCTCGGCCCGCGTTGCGCGGTACTCCGGGAGATAACGCCCGGCCTGCCGCATCATCCAGATAGGTGTGCGATCAACGGGCTGACGTAGCAGGGCGCGCAGGAAGCGGTCGTTTTTTAATTCTGTCATAGCTCACATTTCTGGGGCACTGGCGGCTCCTTGCAAAAGTAGTGGGGAGCTTGCGCCGGCCGGGCTAGACTTCCAGGTAGTCGAGGATACCCTCGGCGGCCTGCCGCCCTTCCCAAATCGCGGTCACCACCAGATCTGAGCCTCGTACCATATCACCCCCAGCGAAGATTTTTGGGTTGGTGGTCTGGAAGGCAAAGGTTTGATGTTCCTCGGCGATGACACCATCCCAGTGGTTGGTTTTCACCTCCACGTCGCCGAGCCAGGCTGGCGGGTCTGGCTGAAAACCGAAGGCAATGATCACGGCATCCGCCTCGATAATCTGCTCGCTGCCAGGAATCGGCTGCGGCCGACGGCGCCCATCTTCATCCGGCTCGCCCAGTTCAGTCTGCACGACTTTCACACCACAGGCCTGCCCAAAATACTCAACCACCTCGATGGGCTGGCAGTTGAACATATACTCTACGCCTTCCTCGCGAGCGTTTTTCACCTCGCGACGCGAGCCAGGCATATTCTCCTCGTCACGGCGGTAGGCACAGATCACCTTCTCCGCCTGCTGTCTTACCGCGGTGCGCACGCAGTCCATGGCGGTATCGCCGCCGCCCAGTACTACTACTCGCTTGCCCTTGAGGTTGATGTAGGCGTCGGGATCCTGCTCGTAGCCCTGATTATGGTTCACGTTGCCCACGAGATAGGGCAGGGCCTCATACACGCCAGGCAGTTGCTCTCCCGGGAAACCACCCTTCATGTACTTGTAAGTGCCCATGCCGAGGAACACCGCGTCATAGTCTGCCATGAGTTGATCAATCGTTACGTCGCGACCGACTTCCGTATTCATGCGAAATTCGATGCCCATGCCTTCGAAAACCTCTCGGCGGCGACGCATGACTTCTTTCTCCAGCTTAAACTCCGGTATGCCAAAGGTCAGCAGCCCACCAATTTCCGGGTAGCGATCAAACACAACCGCCTTAACCCCCGCCCGGGTCAAGACATCGGCGCAGCCAAGACCCGCCGGGCCTGCGCCAATTATCGCGACGCGTTTGTCCGTTTGCACAACATCGGAGAGATCGGGTCGCCAACCCATGGCGAGGGCGGTATCCGTAATATACTTTTCAGACGCGCCGATGGTGACCGCGCCAAAGCCGTCATTCAGAGTGCAGGCACCCTCACAAAGCCGGTCCTGGGGGCACACCCGTCCACACACCTCAGGCAGCGTATTGGTCTGGTGGCTCAACTCCGCCGCTTCGAAGAGGTTGCCTTCCGCGACAAGTTTCAACCAGTTAGGAATGAAGTTGTGCACCGGGCACTTCCACTCGCAGTAAGGGTTGCCGCATTCCAGGCAGCGATGTGACTGGTCGGCTACCTGCTCCCGCGTGTAGGGCTCGTAAATCTCGACGTATTCCGTCTTGCGCTCAGCCAGTGCTTTCTTGTCGGGGTCGTTGCGCCCGACATCGATAAACTGGAAATTGTTCGCCAAACGATTGCTCATAACCTCATCCTGCCAATCGGCAATCAGTCCGTGTTGCGCAGCCGCGACAACAGTTTCTGCAGGTCCGCCGCCTTTGGCTTGACCAGCCAGAACTTACCGACATAGTCCTCAAAGTTGCGCAGTAATTCTGCACCCCAAAGCGAGCCTGTCTCCTCGGTAAACTCCTGAATATTGCGGCGCAGGTGGTAGCGATAGGGCTCCATGTGTTCGGAGGTCACGCGGTGAATCTCCACCAGCTCGCTGTTGTAGTTGTCAATAAAGCTGCGATCAGCGTCGAGCACGTAGGCAAAGCCACCGGTCATGCCCGCCCCGAAGTTAACGCCCGTGGGGCCAAGCACCGTAACGTTACCGCCCGTCATGTATTCGCAGCAGTGGTCTCCTGCACCTTCAACCACCGCGTGCACGCCCGAGTTGCGAACTGCAAAGCGCTCGCCAGCCACTCCGGCTGCGAACAGCCGGCCACCCGTTGCGCCATACAGGCAAGTGTTGCCGATGATGGCAGTCTCCTGAGAACGGAAGGCGCTGCCCTTGGGCGGCGAGATCACCAGCTTGCCGCCTGCCATGCCCTTGCCGACGTAGTCGTTGCTGTCACCTTCGAGGTACATATGCAGGCCGCCGGCATTCCATACGCCAAAGCTCTGGCCCGCGGTGCCCGTCAGGCGCAGCACCAGCGGCGACTCTTCCATGCCGTTGTTGCCGTAACGTCGCGCAATCTCACCCGACAGTCGTGCGCCGATTGAGCGATCACAGTTGCAGACGTCAAAGGCGAACTCACCGCCCGTGCCTGCTTCGATAGTGGGCAGCGTGGCAGCCACCATCTCTTCAGCCTTCTCGCCCTTGTCGAAGGGGTCGTTGGAGCTTACCTGGCAAAACTCGGGCTGGCCTTCCGCCTCCTCGTCCTTGTGCAGGATGGGGCTGAGGTCGAGCCGGGCCTGGCGATCTGTCTCGCCGGGCAGTACTTCAAGAAGGTCGGTGCGCCCGATCAACTCCTCGATGGATGCAACGCCCAGGCGAGCCAGCCACTCGCGAGTCTCGGTCGCGATGAAGGTAAATAAATTGACGACCATCTCGATGGTGCCGTTGAAGTGATCTTCCCGCAGCTTCTCATTCTGGGTCGCGACACCCGTAGCGCAGTTGTTCAAGTGGCAGATACGCAGATATTTACAGCCCAGGGCGACCATGGGCACTGTACCAAAGCCAAAGCTCTCCGCACCAAGGATGGCTGCCTTGATGACATCCAGGCCGGTTTTCAGACCACCGTCAGTCTGCAGGCGGATGTTGCCACGCAGGCTGTTGCCGCGCAGGGTCTGCTGCACTTCTGCAAGGCCCAGCTCCCAGGGTGATCCGGCATAGCGGATAGAGGTGAGCGGGCTGGCCGCGGTGCCGCCATCGTAACCGGAGATAGTGATCAGGTCCGCGTAGGCCTTGGCCACGCCCGCGGCGATCGTGCCGACCCCCGGCTCTGATACCAGCTTGACCGACACCAGCGCCTCGGGGTTCACCTGCTTGAGGTCAAAAATCAGCTGCGCCAGGTCCTCGATGGAGTAGATATCGTGGTGCGGCGGCGGCGAAATCAGGGTCACACCGGGCACGGAATAGCGCAGGCGCGCGATCAGTTCATTCACCTTGCCACCGGGGAGCTGGCCGCCCTCACCGGGCTTGGCGCCCTGGGCAACCTTGATCTGCAGCACCTCGGCGTTCACCAGGTAATGCGGCGTCACACCAAAGCGGCCGGAAGCAATCTGTTTGATCTTGGAAACCCGCTCTGTGCCGAAGCGTGCTGGATCTTCTCCACCTTCACCGGAGTTGGAACGGGCGCCAATGCGGTTCATCGCGGCGGCCAGGCCTTCGTGCGCCTCAGGGCTGAGAGCGCCCAGTGACATGCCGGCGGAGTCAAAGCGCTTCAGGATATTCTCTATGGGCTCGACCTGGTCCAGCGACAGCGGGGTCGGCGCCTCAACAGGCTTCATCAGGTCGCGCAGGGTAGCGACCGGCCGATCATTAACCAGGGCCGCATAGCGCTGGTAGTCGGCGTAGTCTCCGCTGGCAACCGCCAACTGCAACGAAGTCACCACGTCCGGGTTGAAGGCGTGATACTCCTGCCCGTGAACGTATTTCAGCAGGCCGCCCTGCTCGATCGTCTTGCGATTGCTCTAGGCGCGGCGTGCCAGTGCCTTCTGGTCTGCTTCCAGCTCGGCAAAGCCCGCGCCCTCTATGCGAGAAGCGACGCCGACAAAAGCCAGGTCGATCACTTCACGGGCCAGGCCTACCGCCTCAAACAGCTGCGCTCCGCGGTAGGAGCTGACCGCCGAAATGCCCATCTTGGACATGATCTTGAGCAGGCCTTTGTTAACGCCCTTGCGATAGTTCTTGTAGCAGGTGCTGGGCTCGCCCAGCACCTCGCCATTGCGGATCAGGTCACCCAGCACTTCGTAGGCGAGGTAGGGATAAATCGCAGTCGCTCCAAAGCCAATCAGGCAGGCGATCTGGTGCGAATCTCGCGCCGTTGCGGTCTCGATGACCAGGTTCGCATCAATCCGCAGTCCGACCTTTATCAGGTGGTGGTGCACCGCGCCGGTTACCAACAGGCTGTGGACAGGCAAGCGCGTCTTGCTCACGGCCCTGTCGGACAGGATCAGTATGGTGGCGCCGTCGCGCACGGCCTGCTCGGCCTGCGCGGCAATGTCCTCGACCGCCTGCCGCAAGCCCTTGGCAAAGGGGTCGTAGGTGCAGTCGATATCGACAACCTTGAAACCAGGTCGGTCGAGCTGCATGAGCGTGTTGAACTTACCCTGCGACAGTACCGGGGAGGTCAGGATCACGCGATCGGCGTGCTCCGGGCCTTCATGGAAAATATTCTTCTCCCCACCGAGATCCGTCTCCAGCGACATGACGATCGTCTCGCGCAGGGGGTCAATCGGGGGGTTGGTGACCTGGGCGAATTTCTGCCGGAAGTAGTCGTACAGCGAGCGCTCGGCGCGCGATAGGACGGCCATCGGCGTATCGTCGCCCATCGATCCAACGGCTTCGTTACCGGATTCCGCCAGGGGCCTAAGCACCTGGTCCCGCTCCTCAAAGCTGACCTGAAACATTTTCATGTAGGCATCTAGCGCTTCGATATCAACGCCCGGCGCCTGTTCGCCACCAAAGGTGCCCTCGATGCGCTGTGCTTTCTCTCGGAGCCACTGCTTGTAAGGGTGTCGCGCCTTGAGGCGGGCGTCGATCTCGTCGGTTTCCAGCACCTCGCCCGTCTCGGTATCCACCATCAGGATCTGCCCGGGGCCGACTCGCCCCTTGGCGATCACGTCTTCCGGCTTGTAGCCGTGGGTGCCGATTTCCGAGGCCAGCGTGATGAAACCATCGGTAGTTGTCACCCAACGCGCCGGCCGCAGCCCGTTGCGATCCAGCAGACAAACAGCGTAGCGGCCGTCCGTCAGTACCACACCCGCAGGGCCATCCCAGGGCTCCATATGCATCGAATGGTATTCGTAAAAGGCCCGCAGGTCCGGATCCATAGATTCCATATTCTGCCAGGCGGGCGGGATGAGCATGCGCAAGGCCCGGGCCATATCGACGCCGCCAGTCAGCAATACGTCGAGCATGTTATCGAGGCTGGAGGAGTCTGAGCCGGTGCGATTGACCAGCGGTGCGATGTCTGCAATGTACGGCAGACGCTCGGTGTCGAAGGCAGCCGTGCGGGCATCGGCCCAGTTGCGGTTGCCTTCGATCGTGTTGATCTCGCCGTTGTGGGCCAGCAGGCGGAAGGGCTGTGCCAGGGGCCAACGCGGCATCGTATTGGTGGAGAAACGCTGATGAAAAACGCAGATAGCGGTCTCAAGGCGGCTATCGCCGAGGTCCGGGTAAAACGCCGTCAGGTCGACAGGCATCATCAAGCCCTTGTAGGAGATCACGCGTCCGGAGAGGCTGCAGATATAAAAGTCTTTGTCCGCCTCGTTTGCCATTTCCGCTTTGCGCCGCGCCACTAGCAACGCGCTGGACAGCTGTTCCGAGCTCAGCCCTGGGGCATCGATGAAAACCTGCTCGATGCGCGGCAGGGTCGCGAGAGCAATCTCTCCGCACACAGAGGGGTCGGTGGGGACCTCCCGCCAGCCCACAACACTGACGCCCTGCTCGACCAGGGCGTTATCCATGTTGCTGCGCGCGGCCGCCGCGCGGGTGCTGTCGGTGCTCAGGAATATTTGACCGATAGCGAAGCGCTCGTCGAGTTCGGCACTGAACTGTTCGCGCGCCACGGTCCTGATGAACTCACTCGGCATCTGCATCAGAAGTCCGCAGCCATCACCGGTCTTGCCATCGGCTGCGATACCGCCGCGATGGGTCATACAGGTGAGAGACTCTATAGCCGTTTGCAGCAGGCGGTGGCTCGCCTGCCCCTCAATGTGGGCGATCAAGCCGAATCCGCAGTTGTCACGGAATTCTTCAGGTCTGTAAAGGCCTGCGCTCATAGTCAGTCCAAAAATCCAATCGAAACAATAAGTTATAGCGATGCGCCCCCACCCGCTGGCCTAGCCGGTGGCGAAAGGGCTGATAATTTTACACAGATGCCACTACTGCTACAAACAGCAAAAATCGTGCCTTAATCAGCGTGAGGAGTTGATTCCAGTAGCGCGATGAGTTCAGGTTCCGTCGCGTCTTCGATGATGCAGGCCTCGCCGATGGCCTTGACCAGAACCAGTCGCAACCGGCCGTCGATGACCTTCTTGTCACGGGCCATAAGATCGAGGAAGGTTGAGGCATCCATACCCGCGGGAATCTCGCGCGGCAGGCCCATGACGTCGAGAAGGTCCGCAAACGACGCTACTTCCGCCTCGGGAATCCAGCCGCGCTGCGCAGATAGGCGCAGCGCCAACAGCATGCCCGTTGCCACCGCCTCACCATGCAGCCAATTGCCGTAGCCCTGGGCGGTCTCGATGGCGTGGCCAAAAGTATGCCCGAGATTGAGAATGGCGCGTATGCCGCCCTCTCGCTCATCAGCAGCGACAACCTGGGCCTTGTTCATGCAGGATCGTTCAATGGCTTCCGCCAGCGCCGCCTCGTCGCGGGCCAGCAACTTATATATGTTTTCCTGCAGCCAGCGGTAGAAGGGTTCGTCACAGATAAGTCCATATTTAATAACCTCCGCCAGACCAGCCGCAAGCTCCCGCGGCGGCAATGTGTGCAGAGTATCGGTGTCGATGAGGACTGCAGCGGGCTGGTAGAACGCGCCGATCATATTTTTCCCCAGCGGGTGATTCACCGCCGTTTTGCCCCCAACGGAAGAATCTACCTGTGCCAGCAGGGTGGTGGGTAACTGCACGAAGTTCACGCCCCGCTGGTAACTGGCCGCAGCAAAACCACTGACGTCGCCGACGACGCCACCGCCGAGCGCCACCAGCGTGGTACTGCGGTTGTGTCGATCGGCCATGATGCGATCAAAGATACCCGATAGCGTATCGAGCGTTTTGTATTGCTCGCCATCGGGGAGCACGACCTCGGTAACAAGGTCTCGCGGTCCCAGCGCAGCGCGCACCCGCTCAGCAAACAGCGGCGCGACCGTTTCGTTGCTGACAAGGACAACCTGCGACCCCGGGATGTGCCGGGCCATCAGTTCTTCATCGGCAAGCAGCCCGCGGCCGATATAGACCGGGTAGCTTCGCTCGCCAAGGTCGACGTGCAGGGTGTGCATCAACAAAGACACTGGCAATCCTTAGGCTTTGGGTGTTGCATCATAACGCTCGCGGCGCGGGTCTGTCTGTAAGCCGTCAGGTGGCAAGTTGCTCCACCAGACGCTGTGCGACAGTCCGCGGGCTGCAGCCGTCGGTATCGATGACGTGGTCTGCAATCTCGCGATATAGAGGATCGCGATCCTCCATCAGCCCGGACAGCACCTCCCGGGGGTCTGCACCCTGCAACAGCGGGCGCTTGCGGTCGTTCCGCGTTCGCCTGACCTGTTCATTGACCGTTGCGTGCAGATAAATGACAAAACCTCGCGCTGCCAGCGCCCGACGATTGCCGGGCCGCAGTACCACGCCACCGCCAGTGGCCAGCACGATGCGATCCCACTGCGTCATCTCCTCAACAACCTGCTCTTCACGGTTGCGAAAGCCCTCTTCGCCCTCAACGTCGAAAATCCACGCGATGTCGGCACCGGTGCGCGATTCGATTTCCGCGTCGGTGTCTGAGAAGCTCAAATTGAGGTGCTGGGCGAGGTACTTGCCAATGGTCGTCTTGCCGGCCCCCATGGGGCCGACCAGAAAAACGCGCTGCAGAGCGGGCATCAGTCCAGCAGCGTATCCGAAAGAATGCGCGGCGTGATGAAGATAAGCGTTTCCGTCTTAGTGCGCGTATTAGAGTTATTCCGGAAGAAAGCTCCCACATAGGGAATGTCACCAAAGAAGGGCACCTTGGTAATAGTTTCAATATCCTCTGTACGGAACACGCCGCCCAACACTACTGTCTCGCCATTGCCCACCAAGACCTGCGTGTTCAGCTCAGTGGTATCAATGGACGGAATCACGCCTCCGCGACCGCTGGGTACCAGTTCGCCGATCGAATCCTGGTTGATCTGCAGATTCAGGAGGATGCGGTCATCCGGGGTAATGTTTGGCGTAACATCTAGCGCCAGCACCGCTTCCTTGAACTGGGTGGTCGTTTCGCCACTTGCCGCAGATTCCTGGAAGGGGACCTCGGTACCGGACTTCACAATCGCATTTTGCTTGTCGCCGGTGATCACCTTAGGCTGCGAAACCACCTCGCCTTGACCGGCGGATTCCAATGCAGATAGTTCCGCTGTAAGGAACAGATCGTCACTGGCGAAACCCACGGCAAAGCCACTGGTGCGAGCCGCCACGCCAAGATCTACTAGTAAGGCACCCGGGTATTGCGGTAGCGGTGTCGGCGTCGTGCCGGCAATCACGTCGTTAGCCAGCGTAACAACATTCTCTGTGGTGCCTGACGCGGTCAGCGTATTGCCATTGAGGTCACCGTTTACGTAGCCACCGCCCCACTCGATACCGAGTTCCTTCGCGAAGTCTGACTGGGCAATAACGATACGCGCTTCAATCATCACCTGGCGGATGGGGATATCTACCAGCTCTATCAGGTCACGAATTTCAGCCAGCTTGTTACTGGTCTCCGTCACAATCAGGGAGTTTGTCCGCGGATCGACGATGACCGATCCACGCGCTGAGATCAGGCTGCCGCCCTCCTCGGAGCCCGCTTCGAATAACTCGCTGACGGCCTGGGCATCGGCGTAGCGGATGCGAATGAACTCGGAGCGCAGCGGCGCCAGCTCGGCGATCTGCTTGTTAGCTTCAATCTGCTGACGCTCACGCTCGGCGATTTCGTCCGCTGGCGCAACCATCAATACGTTGCCGATCTGGCGTTTGTCCAGACCCTTGGTTCGCAATACCAGCTCAAGCGCCTGGTCCCAGGGTACGTTCTGCAGGCGCAGGGTTATGCGGCCCGACACCGTATCGCTGGCCACCAGGTTCAGTTCAGTGAAGTCCGCAATGAGCTGCAGCACAGCGCGCACTTCAATATCCTGGAAGTTCAGGGAGATGCGATCGCCTACGTAGTTAAATTCGTTGCGGCGCTCTTCCGCTTCTTTGGCCGTAAGCGGCTTGACTGACAGCACATACTGGCTGTCGGTCTGATAAGCCAGGTAATCAAAATCGCCAAATGTCTCAAGCGTCAAGGTCGCGCCGCGTTCCGTCGAGCGAACATCCACGCTTTGTACCGGGGTAGCAAAATCGGTCACATCGAAACGGCGCATGAGGCGCTCAGGTACGGCGGTGTCAATGAACGACACCTTGATTTTGCCGCCCTCGCTAAACACGTTGACATCAATAGAGGGGTCAGTGAGATCGAGCGTCAGACGGCCCTCGCCGTCACCGGCACGCTGGAACTGCAGGTCCTCAATCTCGGACTCAACTTTGGCTACCGGCTCGATCTTGTTAATGATGCTATTCGGGTCACTGGCCTGCTTCAGAAAACCCTCCGCCGCATCCTGGCCAACAACAAGATACAGGCTGTTACCGGAGGCCCTCGTTTCGTAAGGAACGAGTTTGACAAGGTTCACCACCATGCGCGTGCGATCGCCAGATTCAAGCACGACAACGCCGGTCGCGTTACCGTAGGGCAGCGAATAGCGCTTTCGCTCAAGTGAGCTGGTTACGCCGGGGAAATCGATGGCGATGCGCGCCGGCTCCTCGATGGTATAGGCATCCGGCGTCGGCGGCGGCTGATCGAAATCCAGACGAATCTCAAACTTGCTGCCCGGTCTTGAGGAGAACTCGATATCGGTCACCGTCGGCGCTGCCTGCGCTGTAGCGGCCGCAATCGAAAGAGCAGCGAGTAGCCACAGGCTCGCTCGCCGGATCCAATGCCTCGCCCCTGTCCCCTGTTCGAATCTTGTCGTTATCATGGCTATCACCAATGGCCCCTATAACAGCCCCTGCAATTTTATCGTCCGCGGCCGTTCAACCCAGCCGTCTTCTGTTCCATCACTGACGATTTCCACCACCGCGACATAGGTGTCGGTCATTTCGACAATCTTGCCGTGGTGACGCCCCAGGAAATTACCCAAACGCACTCGATGCACACCGCCCTGCGGATCTCGTATGAGTGTCCAGTCGGTCCCACTGCGCGCAAGCGACCCCACCATGATCAAAGAATCAAAGGTGAACTGTTCCAAAAACTCTTTAGCACGATCCTCGTCGGGCTTGATCGCGGCGATTGCCTGCAGCTGCGCAATCTCGCGCACTTCGATCGGCCGATCAAAGGGGCTGCGCAGTGTGGTGGCGCTGTAGGAAAAAGCCTCGTACGCCTTGAACGTGGGTATGGGCGCGATAATGCCGCCGGGGCGTGACCGCTTGTCATCCATATAGGCATCAAGATCCGAAAAGTCACTGGCGCCACAGGCGCTCAATAAAATGCTCATCAGTATTAAAGCGAGGACGCGCATTGGATCAGGTCTCACCGTCTTTATATCGATAGGTCTTGGCAACAATGCTCATACCGAGCTTGCTGTCGCCCGGGGCCGGGGCTCTGATATTGAAATCGTGCAGGGTCACAATCCGGGGCAAGCCGGCCATACCGCTAATAAAGGCGCCGAGGTCGTGGTAAGAGCCCTGCGCTGTAATAGCTATCGGCAGCTCGATATAGAATTCACGGGTAATCTCGTCCTTGAGGTCAATGCTGCCAATTTCCAGACCGTTCAGCAGCCCCTTGTTGGTGATATCTTCCAGTAATCCAGGCACCTCAGTATCGGAAGGTAACTGGCTTACAAGGGCGCCGAAGGACTCTTCCATTTCTGCCATCTGGCGGCGATACGCGTCTAGGTTGGCTGCCTGAAAGGCTTTCTTTTCGAAGTCCTTTTTCAGTTCAACCTCTTTCGCCTCTTCCCGCGCGAGCTGCTCTTGCAGGCCCTTGATATCGTAGTAGTAGCCAGCGGCAAGCACACCAACCAGCAGGGCTATCCAGATGATAACTTTAATCGGCGTAGGCCAGCTGCCAACGCTGTCGAGATCCAGATCGTTGAGGTCAAACTCCTGCAGTGAGCGCAGACTTTCCTGTAACGCCATGTGTCAGCCCTCTCCCGTGCCTTCTGTCTCCGGCAGCTGAACATTCACAGTCAGCCGGAAAGACGTCGCCTGATCGCCGAACCCGGTGGCTGCACGTACGGCGTCAAGATTGGGATTTTCCAGCCAATCGGAGGAGTCGAGGCGCCGCATCAGGCTAGAGACACGGTTATTAGACTCGGCTATGCCGTCGACGGTAATCCGCTTATCCTTGGTCGAAAGCGACTGATAGAACACGCCATCCGGGACGGTGCGCACAAGCTGGTCCAGAATACGCACAATAATGGGTCGGTTGCCCTGCAACTCCTGAATGACGCGCATCCGTTCGATCAACTGGTTGCGCTTCTTTTGTAGCTCGCGAATCTCAGCTACCTGCTCATCAAGAACTTTGATGTTCTCAGCCAGGTAATTGTTACGGCCACGTTGATTCTCGATCTGGCCCTTCACAACAACGTCGGCGAGGATGACCGCGCCCACACCCAGCGCGATGACCAGCGCGATACTGGCGAGGAACTCCTTCTTCTGTTCCTGTCGGCGCTCCTCGCGCCAGGGCAGCAGGTTAATCTGGGCCATCAGCCAAAGCTCCTCAAGGCCAGGCCGCAGGCAATCATCAGCGCCGGAGCGTCACTGCTGAGGGCCACCGTATTCACCCGCGAGGAAATTGTCATATCGGCAAAGGGGTTGGCCACAGCCGTAGGCGTGCCCAACTTGTCTTGCACCAGCTCGGCAAGTCCCTCCATTGAAGAGACACCGCCCGCCAGAATGATGTAGTCGACGTCGTTATAGGAGCTCGACGAGAAAAAAAACTGCAGGGAACGCGCTACCTGCTGCACCACCGCTTCCTTAAACGGGTCGAGCACTTCAGGTTCGTAGTCGTCGGGCAGGCCGCCCTGCTTTTTAGCAAGGCCTGCCTCTTCCAGGGGAAGGCCGTAGCGACGCATGATTTCGTCGGTGAGCTGCTTGCCCCCGAACAGCTGTTCCCTGGTATATATCGTCTGCCCGTCATGGAGCACGCTCAGCGTGGTCATCGTGGCACCAATATCGACTACTGCAACCGTGCTTTCATCTTCCAGATCGAGCTGATGACGGACCAGGTTGTAGGCCCGCTCCATGGCGTAAGCTTCCACGTCCATGATGCGCGCGTTCAATTCTGCGCCTTCAATAGCCTCAACGCGCGCATCAATCGTCTCTCGCCGGCAGGCTGCCAGCAAAACCTCAACCTGATTTTCACGTTCGGGAGAAGGCCCTTGAATTTCGAAATCGAGCGCAACCTCATCAAGCGGGTAGGGGATGTACTGATCCGCCTCCAGCGTCAGCTGTAGCTCCAGCTCGTCGTCACTCAGACCCTCGGGCATATCGATCATCTTGGTGATAACCGAACTGCCAGCGACTGACGCCGAAACGTTCTTCAGTTTCGTACGCGAGCTCGTCACCACGTTGCGAATGGCACTAGCCACCCCGTCAACGTCGTTGACGTTTTTCTCGATCACCGCATCCTGAGGCAGAGAACTAACGGCATAGCTCTCTACCCGGTACTTGTCCCCGTTCTGACTCAGCTCAAGCAGCTTGACCGTAGTCGAGCTGATGTCCAGTCCCAGTACCGGCGGATTTTTAGCTTTTCCGAACATCCCCAATTCGATTTTCCTATCAGTATCACCAACTTAGGATATTTTTATGCACTGATACATGAGCAATTAGGTATAACATAGTCCCTAAGTTATCAAAAGCCAAAAAAAGCATATAATTACCAAAGCCCTGCGGCGACCGGCCGCTCTAGGCTACCGCAACTCATTGATAATTAAAGGTTAAATGAAGCTCTTTCGCCTCGCTCTTCACCTGGGTTTTCTGGGCTTTTTCGGCGCCATCTGGCTCCTGGCCGGGGTTTACCTTTATTTAAGCCCCAATCTGCCCGATGTTGAGACCCTGCGGGACATAAAGTTGCAGACCCCTATGCGGGTTTACACTCGCGAGGGAGACCTCATTGGTCAATTCGGGGAACAAAAGCGTACCCCTGTGGCATTTGAAGAAATTCCGGAAACCTTTGTTCTGGCGCTACTGGCCGCAGAAGACGATGCCTTTTTCACACATCGCGGCATCGACGTCATGGGGCTGGCCAGGGCTGTATCGGAGCTGCTGTTGACGGGCGAGAAAGGCTCCGGTGGCAGCACCCTTACCATGCAGGTCGCCCGCAACTACTTCCTGTCCCTGGAGAGGACCTTTACCCGCAAGTTCAATGAAATCCTGCTCGCGATAGAAATCGAGCGCGCAATGGAAAAGGAAGAAATCTTCGAGCTTTACGTCAACCGCATGTTTCTTGGGCACCGCTCCTATGGTTTCGAGGCCGCTGCGCAGGTCTATTACGGCCAGTCACTCGCCGAACTGGAGCTCGCCCAGCACGCAATGCTGGCTGGCATTCCCAAGGCCCCATCGCGCAATAACCCAATCTCTAACCCTGACAACGCCCGCGAGCGACGTGACTGGATTCTCGGCAGAATGCTGAACCTTGGCTACATCGACCAGAGCGCCTTTGACAGTGCCAGCGCCCAGCAGGTCAGCGCCACCCACCACGGTGCCCGGATCAGCTTCGCCGCGCATTACGCCGCTGAGATGGCGCGGCAGGAAATGTTGCGGCGCTACGGCCTCAGCGCCTACAACGATGGCTACCACGTCTACACCACCATCAGCAGCGAATTACAGCAACTGGCCCAAAGCAAGGTCATCGAGGGCTTGAGACGCTACGACGACAGACACGGCTACCGTGGCCCGGAGCAGCGTTTCCCGCCGGCAGACCCACAGGCGAGCCCGGAGCAGCTCATTGACGACTGGCAGCAGACCCTCGACAACATTGCGGTAATCGCTGGCCTGACGCCCGCGATTGTCACCGCCGTTGGCGAGGAGGGCGTGCAACTGCTTCTTCCCGGGGGTGCGCAGGACGAGTTGCGCTGGGAGAGCGGCATCAGCAGCGCAAGGCCTTACAAGACAGAGAATGCCAGGGGCGCTGCCCCGGGCAGCCCGGCTGATGTTTTTGCCCCCGGCGACCTGCTGCGGGTGGAGCAACATGAAGACGGGCTGTGGCATCTCGCGCAGGTACCTGCCGCCCAGGCGGCTCTCGTATCTCTCGACTCTGAAGACGGGGCGATCGTCAGCATCGTCGGTGGCATGGGCTTCGAGCTCAGCAAGTTCAACCGCGCGACCCAGGCTCAGCGCCAGCCGGGATCCAGCTTCAAGCCCTTCCTGTACGCGGCAGCCCTGGACGGCGGCTTCACGGCAGCAAGTATCATCAATGATGCACCGCTGGTGATGCAGGACGCGTCGCTAGAGGGCATCTGGCGCCCCGAGAATGACAGCGGCAAGTTTTACGGGCCCACTCGCCTGCGCTGGGCACTGACCAAATCGCGCAATCTGGTGTCGATCCGCCTGCTGCAGCAGATGGGTACTTCACAGCTCCTGGGCTACGCCAGCGACCTGGGCTTCGATACCACCGAATTCGCCGCCGACCTGTCACTGGCCCTTGGCACCCATGCCATGAGCCCGCTGGAACTGGCCAGCGCCTATGCCATTCTTGCCAACGGCGGCTATGCGGTAGAACCTTACCTGATCGAGCGCGTCGACAATATTTTAGGTGAGACCGTCTATGAAGCCGCGCCCGCGACGGTATGCCGGGAATGCGAGCTGACTGCACAGGGCAGCGACTCGGAAGCAGCCGAACCCATCGACGCGGAGCTCAGCATGGAGCAGATTCTTGCCCGCCAGGCAGCCGAGACAGATCGACCCCCGGTCGCCCCTCGCGTGATGGACGCACGGGTTCATTTTATTATCGACAGTATCCTGAAAGACGTCATCACCCGGGGCACGGGCCGCCGGGCGCTGGTTCTCGAGCGGGATGACATCGCCGGCAAAACCGGCACAACCAATGGACCGATGGATGCCTGGTTCTCAGGCTATAGCCCAGGTAAGGTCACCACCGTCTGGGTCGGGTTTGACAACTTCACACCCTTGGGACGCAAGGAATTCGGCGGCACAGCGGCCCTTCCGATCTGGATAGACTACATGCGCGAAGCGCTTGCCGGACGACCGGAGACAAGCGTCGAGGTACCTCAGGGCATCGTCAACGTCAGAATCGATCCGGAAACAGGGCTTCTCGCCCCTGCATCTCAGCGCGATGCGATCTTCGAGTACTTCCGGGAAGAGCAGGTGCCGCAGCAAAGTCGCGCCGAACTGGGCCCCGGCGCCAATAGCGGCGGGACCGAAGACCTGTTGCAGGATATCTTTTAGTCGCTCAGGAAAGCTCGTCGTAGTGCGCGGGCAGAGGCAGCCGGGCCACGCCACTTTCGACGGCGGCCCGCGCTACTGCGGGCACCAGGCGCGTCAACAGGCGCGCATCAATTGGCTTGGGGATGATGTAATCAGGGCCATAGGTGAGGCTGTCCTCATTGGATGCGGCCAGTACCTCCTCGGGCACTTGCTCGCGTGCGAGGCCCGCCAGTGCATGCACCGCAGCGACCTTCATAGCCTCGTTGATGGCGGTTGCCCTGACATCCAGGGCGCCACGGAAGATAAAGGGGAAGCCAAGCACATTGTTTACCTGATTGGGATAGTCCGAACGACCGGTCGCAATAACGAGGTCATCGCGCGTTGCAACTGCCAGTTCCGGCGCAATCTCAGGGTCGGGGTTACTGCAAGCAAACACCACAGGGCGCGGCGCCATTTTTCGTAGCATATCGGGGGTCAACAGGTTAGCACCGGACAGACCGATGAACACATCCGCCCCCTCAACCGCATCGGCCAGGCTGCGCTTATCAGTCGCGTTGGCAAACTCTTCCTTGTAGGCATTGAGGTTATCGCGGCCCGCATAGATCACGCCGCGTCGATCCAGCATGAAAATATTCTCGCGGCGCGCTCCCAGGCTCACTAGCAGACGCATGCAGGCGATCGCCGCCGCACCGGCGCCCAGGCAGGTGATAACTGCATCTTCAATCTGCTTTCCCTGGATATCCAGTGCGTTGACCAGACCCGCTGCGGTCACGATGGCGGTGCCGTGCTGGTCGTCATGGAATACGGGAATGTCGCAGCGCTCTACCAGCGCCTTTTCTATCTCGAAGCATTCGGGCGCTTTGATATCTTCGAGGTTGATACCCCCGAACGTACCGGCAATCCGCGCTACTGTGTCGATAAATTCACCGGCGTCTTCTGTGTCGACCTCAATATCGATGGAATCAATACCCGCAAAGCGCTTAAACAGCAGCGCTTTGCCTTCCATAACCGGCTTGCTCGCCAACGGACCCAGGTTGCCGAGCCCCAGAACGGCCGTTCCGTTGCTGATAACCGCAACCAAATTACCTTTGCCTGTATAGCGATAGGCCTCATCGGCACTGGCGGCAATCTCCCGGCAGGGTTCCGCAACACCCGGGCTGTAAGCCAGGGCAAGATCGCGCTGGCTTTCGGCGGGTTTGGTCAGGGCAACACTGATCTTCCCGGGAACGGGATGCGCGTGGTAGTTAAGTGCTTGCTCTTTAAAATCCTGGCTCATACTGCTCTCACAAAAAAAGCGCCTGACCCGCTCGGATAGGCGCTTTCTGCTGGCCTGGCGCCGCCATCGGCAGCCGCCTGCCTAGACTCTGGCGCCCCGATTGCCAAACCGCTTCTTAGTGAAACGGCTCGTGAGCCGGTCGAAAAATAGGCCGGAATCTTATCAAACGCGGCGGGATTAGCAATACCCTGATACACTGCCTAATTTACACGCCCAGAGGTGCCTTCGGGCTCCATGTCAGTACTTCGCCTGGCGCTCCCGACCCCCCTGCGCCGTCTCTTCGACTACCTGCCTCCAGAGGGTCTCAGCGCGCACTCAATGCGCCCCGGTCAACGACTGCGTGTGCCGTTCGGCAAGCGCGAGATGGTGGGTATTCTGGTGGAAGTGAGCCGGGAGACGCAGCTTTCACCTGCGCAGCTGAAGCATGCAATCGAGGTGCTCGACGCAGAACCACTGCCGAACCCCGCGTTGATAAAACTGTGCCTGTGGGCGGCGGACTACTATCTGCACCCCACGGGCGAAGTCATCGCAAGCGCGTTTCCGTCAGCGCTGCGGCGCGGCACCGAGCTGCCCGAGCCGGGTGAATCTGGTTGGCGACTAACGAGCCGCGCGCAGGGGCTGCCTGATGGCGCTTTATCGCGCTCCCCACGGCAGGCGCAAGCCATTGAGCTACTCGGTGATGGCAAAGCGCACACCGCCCGGGAGTTGCGCGATGCAGGTATAAAAAATGACGTCATGCGCCGCCTGACAGAGCGCGGCTGGGTGGTGCCCTGCCGCGTAGAGAGCACCCCGGACGCCCTCGCGGCGACATCTGGCCATGAGCTTAACGCCGCCCAGTCTGCTGCCGTCATGGCGATCAATGACACACTTGGGGAATTCCATGCACACTTACTGGAGGGTGTGACGGGCTCGGGGAAGACCGAGGTATACCTGGGCGCAATAGCTGCGTGTCTCGGGCGGGGCCAGCAGGCTTTAGTACTTATTCCCGAAATCGGCCTGACACCGCAAACCCTGTCGCGCTTCGAGGCTCGATTCAAAGCAACCGTCTGCTGCTTTCACTCGGGCCTGACGGACCGTCAGCGCCTGGACAGTTGGGCCCAGGCACAATGCGGCGCCGCCGCTATCGTCATTGGCACCCGCTCGGCGGTGTTCACCGCCATGCCACGGCTCGGGCTGATCGTCGTCGATGAAGAACACGATGCGTCCTACAAACAACAGGACGGATTTCGCTACTCGGCCAGGGATGTCGCGGTGAAGCGGGCACAGCTCGAACGCTGCCCGGTTGTGCTGGGCAGCGCCACCCCATCGCTGGAGTCGCTGCACAATGCAGTGCGCCAGCGCTACCGGCATCATCGACTGGAAGAACGCGCCGGCAAGGCGGTCCTGCCAGAGTTGCAGGTTATCGATTTGCGCCGCAAACCCCTTTATGGCGGTTTGTCCGAGCCACTGTTGCAACGCGCGCGGGACACGCTCAGCACCGGATCGCAGGTACTGCTATTTCTGAACCGTCGCGGTTACGCCCCGGCGCTGCGCTGCCACGACTGCGGCTGGATAGCCAACTGCTCGTCGTGCGATGCAAGGCTCACCGTGCATCGCGCCCGCGGTCAGCTGCGCTGCCATCACTGCGGTGCCACCGAGCAGCTACCGCGTAGCTGCCCGGACTGCCACAGTGATGCGCTGATGACACAGGGGCTGGGAACCGAGCAGGCCGAGGACGCTATTCGCGCGAAATTGCCAGAGTGGCGAACGTTGCGCGTGGATAGCGACAGCACGCGGAGTCGGGAGGCCCTCGACAAGATCCTGCATGAAGTGAGTAGCGGCGAGCCCTGCATTTTATTAGGCACCCAAATGCTCGCCAAAGGGCACCACTTCCCGGGGGTGAGCCTGGTCGGCATTATCGACGCCGACGCGATGCTATTTAGCGGCGACTTCCGCGGCGAGGAGCGCATGGCGCAAATGCTTACTCAGGTCGCGGGCAGGGCAGGGCGGGCGGGACAGCCCGGGTACGTCCTACTGCAAAGCCATCATCCAGATCATCCCGCGCTACAGGCAATGCTGCAGACCAGCTACCATCGCCGCGCTCTGGACCTGCTGGACGAGCGCGGGGAGCGCCAACTGCCGCCCACGGGTCAACTCGCACTGCTGCGGGCAGATTGCAGCGACGCCGCCGCTGGCGAGGCGTTTCTGACAAGTCTGCGCGCACACTTGATGCCAACGCTTCCCGCCGGTGTCCAGTTAGTGGGCCCGCTGCCGGCACCCATGCATCGACGAGCCGGCAAATTCCGCTGGCACCTGCTGCTGCAGGGCGGCCACCGAAGCGCGGTGAGAACAGCCTCGGCTCTGGCCGTCAGCAAGGCCGAGTCGCTGCGCGCGCCCGGCGACTGTAAGTGGTCCGTAGACGTCGACCCCACGGAACCGCTGTAGAGGTGTCGAGTGCTGGCGAATAAGCTGCGAGACGAGGATAATATGCAGCTTTTCGGCGGCTTCGAAGAGTCGCCGCAACGTCACTCACCAAGGCATACATGAAAGAGCAACTCATTTCGCTTATCGAACAGGCATTGAGCTCCCTCGCAGCCGATGGGCAGCTGCCTGCCGATTTACAGGCGGACATCAAAATTGATCGCACCCGTGACAAACAGCACGGTGACCTTGCCAGCAATATCGCACTGACCCTGGCCAAGCGGGCTGGGCGCAATCCGCGCGAGTTGGCCGGCATGATCTGCGACGCCTTGCCCGACGCCGATTTTATCCGCGACACCGACATCGCAGGGCCTGGCTTTATAAACTTCTTTCTCTCAGACAGCTCGAGTCAGGCGGTCGTCAAACGTGTCCTGGAGGCGGGCTACAGCTATGGGCGCAGCGAGGCAGGCGCCGGGCAAAGAGTACAGGTGGAATACGTATCGGCAAATCCCACGGGCCCGCTGCATGTTGGCCACGGGCGCGGAGCCGCCGTGGGCGATAGCCTCTGCCGCCTCATGGCCGCAACCGGTTGGGAGGTAGCCAGTGAGTTCTACTACAACGACGCCGGTGCGCAAATCAGCAATCTCGCACTGTCAGTACAGGCGCGCGCCAATGGCTGGGAACCCGGCCATGCCCAATGGCCGGAAGACGGCTATCGGGGAGAGTACATCGCTGAGGTCGCCAAGGCCTATATGGCGGGCGAAACGATCGACGCCGAGGATCAGCATGTTACCGGAGCTGCAGACCCAGGCGACATAGAGGCTATCCGCCGCTTCGCGGTGGCCTACCTGCGCCGCGAGCAGGATCTGGATCTCAAGGCCTTCGGCGTTCACTTCGATGTCTACTTTCTCGAGTCATCTCTCTACGAGATCGGCGCCGTAGACGCAACAGTAGCCCGGCTCATTGACGGCGGCCACACCTACGAGGCGGACGGCGCCCTGTGGCTGCGCACGACCACCTTCGGCGATGATAAAGATCGCGTTATGCGCAAGCAGGACGGTAACTACACCTATTTCTTGCCCGATGTGGCCTACCATCTGAATAAGTGGGAGCGGGGCTTCGCGCGGGTCGTTAACGAACAAGGCGCAGACCACCACAGCACCGTCACCCGGGTGCGCGCCGGCCTGCAGGCGCTGGACAAGGGCGTGCCGGAAGGCTGGCCGGACTACGTACTGCACCAGATGGTGACCGTGATGCGTGACGGGGAGGAGGTCAAGCTATCCAAGCGCGCGGGAAGTTATGTCACTCTGCGTGACCTGATCGACGAAGTTGGGCGAGATGCCACTCGCTATTTCCTGGTGGCACGCGCGCCCACCTCGCAAATTACCTTCGACATTGACCTGGCGCTCTCCCAGAGCAACGACAACCCGGTGTACTACATCCAGTACGCTCACGCCAGGGCATGCAGCGTCATGCGTAAGCTGGAAGATCAGGGTTGGCAGTGGCAGCCGGAGGAGGCCTTGGCGCACCTCGATAGCCTGACCGAGGAGCATGAGCGGGCACTGCTCAAACGACTTGATCAGTACCCGGAACTGGTCGCAGCCGCGGCCCGCAATTTCGAGCCACACAACATCGCCAACTACCTGCGCGAGCTGGCGGGTGATTTTCACACCTGGTACAACGCCCACAAGATGTTGGTCGACGATAGCGACCTTCGCAACGCCCGCGTAGCCTTGAGCCAGGCCGTGCGCCAGGTCACCGCCAATGGCCTGGACCTGCTGGGTGTTTCCGCCCCGGAATCGATGTAGCCCATGGCTCGCGATTACGCAAAAAAGGGTCAATCGGGTCGACGCAAGAGCGCTTCTGCCAGCCGCAGCAGCGATGGCGGCCAGCGCGGCTCCTGGCGCTGGTTCGGCGCCGGTATGCTGTCAGGCATCTTCCTGAGCTTCCTGATCTACCTGGGCACCCTGGCACCCGACCACGCGGGAACGGCTGCAAACCCTGCGTCAGACGAGGCTGCTGCAGAGGCGAGCCCGCCCAAACCCCGCTTCGACTTTTATACGATATTGCCGGAGCAAAGCATCGAGGTCGACATCGACCCGGCTGAAGTCGCGCGGTCGCGCAGCGATAACGAGGCAGCGGCGAGCGTTTACTACCTCTTACAGGCTGGCTCTTTCCGCAACCCCGACGATGCTGACAGCCGCAGGGGGGAGCTGACTCTGCTGGGGCTGTCACCGCGCGTAGAGGAGGCCAGTGGCGATAACGGCCGTTGGTTTCGAGTTTACGTCGGCCCCTTCCAGACGCGCTCGGCCATGAATCGAGCCCGCAGTCTGGCGATGGCGGAAAATATCGAAACACTGGTACTGAAGCGAAACGCCACCCCCTAGCCCGGCCGCGCTTGAAATTTCGCCAATTTCCCCCATAACTGCTAGTTCCCAGGTAACAAGCTCACCCCGGAGGTCCGGTGGAACAGTACAGAGGCACGACCATACTATCCGTGCGGCGCGGTAATAGCGTTGTCATTGGCGGCGACGGACAGGTTTCCATGGGCAACACCGTGATGAAGGGCAACGCACGCAAGGTGCGCCGCTTACACAAAGACAGCGTCCTCGCAGGTTTCGCAGGCGGTACTGCGGATGCCTTCACCCTGTTCGAATTATTCGAAGCGCAGCTGGACAAACACCAGGGACACCTGGTGCGCGCCGCTGTCGAACTCGCCAAGGCCTGGCGCACCGAACGCTCGCTGCGCCAGTTGGAGGCCTTACTGGCCGTCGCAGATCGCGAAACCTCGCTGGTGATCACGGGCAACGGTGATGTTATCGAGCCAGAGGACAACCTGATCGCAATCGGCTCAGGCGGCCCCTTTGCCCAGTCGGCAGCGCGCGCCTTGTTGGATAACACGGAGCTGGACGCGCGCAGCATAGTCGAAAAAGGTCTGGGCATCGCCGGGGATATCTGCATCTATACCAACCACAACCGCACCATCGAACAATTGGATTTCTAGGCGCCGCGATGTCGAACATGACCCCAAGAGAGATTGTCCACGAGCTGGACAAACACATTATTGGCCAGGAAGAGGCCAAGCGCTCAGTGGCGATCGCCTTGCGCAATCGCTGGCGCCGCATGCAGCTGCCAGAGGAGCTGCGCGCCGAAATCACGCCTAAGAATATTCTGATGATCGGACCGACGGGCGTGGGCAAGACAGAAATCGCGCGACGACTGGCAAAACTCGCCAATGCGCCATTCGTTAAAGTAGAGGCCACAAAGTTCACCGAGGTCGGTTACGTCGGCCGCGACGTGGAGTCCATTGTCCGCGATCTCGTGGATGTCTCGATCAAAATGTATCGCGAGCAAGAAATGTCGCGCGTCCGCTTTCGCGCAGAAGAGGCGGCCGAGGAGCGCGTGCTGGATATCCTGCTGCCCCCCGCTCGCGACAGCGACGCGAGCACCGGGACCAACACCCGACAGCTGCTTCGCAAAAAACTTCGCGAGGGCGAGTTAAACGATAAAGAGATCGACGTCGAGCTGTCCGGACCAGGCGCCGGCGTGGAGATCATGGCACCGCCCGGTATGGAGGAAATGACCAATCAGCTTCAGAGCATGTTTTCCAATCTGGCACGCCCTCAGAGCAAGACCCGAAAGATGTCGGTAAAAGCCGCTTTTGACGCGCTCTGCGACGAAGAAGCCGCCAAAATGGTCAACGAAGAAGAGCTCAAACAGAAAGCGGTCAGCGCCGCTGAACAGAACGGCATCGTGTTCATTGACGAGCTGGACAAGGTCGCCAAGCGTAGCGAAGGCGCGGGAGCTGATGTATCGCGGGAGGGCGTACAGCGCGATCTGCTGCCGCTGATCGAGGGCTCTACGGTGACGACGAAACACGGCATGATCAAGACCGACCACATACTGTTCATTGCCTCGGGTGCGTTCCACCTGGCAAAGCCCTCCGACCTGATACCGGAGCTGCAGGGACGTTTGCCCATTCGGGTGGAACTCGCGGCCCTTAGCCCTGAGGACTTCGAGCGCATATTGACGGAACCCGATGCGTCGCTGACCGAGCAATACGAGGCGCTGCTGCGCACGGAGGGATTGGAGGTCGAATTTACCGACGACGGTCTGCGGCGCATCGCTGAGACCGCCTGGCAGGTGAATGAAAAAACAGAGAATATCGGTGCCCGACGCCTGCATACCGTCATGGAGCGTCTGCTGGAGGAGGCATCCTTCGGCGCCGCCGATGCCGGCCTTAACGGTAAGGCACTGAAGGTCGATGCCGACTACGTGAACAAGCAGCTGGCGGAGCTTAGCGCAGACGAAGATCTTTCCAGGTTCATCCTGTAAACGCCGTGGATAAACAGCCGCTCGACATCAACTTTCACCGTCGCTCACGCGAGCTGGAACTGGTGTACCCCGAGCAGCTTCGCTATCGACTCAGCTGCGAATACCTGCGCGTCTACTCACCCTCAGCGGAGGTCCGTGGGCACGGGCCAGGACAGGAAACCCTGCAAACCGGCAAGCAGGGCGTCAATATTGTGGAGCTAAAGCCCGTCGGCCACTATGCCCTTCAGCTTGTTTTCGACGACGGCCACGACAGCGGCCTGTACTCCTGGGACTACCTGTATGAGCTCTGTGCCAACCAGGAGACCTGGTGGCAAAACTACCTGGATCGCCTCGCTGCCGCAGGTGCCACGCGCGACCCTGAGGTCCAGGTAATCAACTTCGACCCCTGAGGCAGCAAAAACGCTACAATACTGCCCCCCGACCCGGCAACAGCCGGCATGAGCAGTGGCGTATGAGCGAGCACAGCAAAACCGAGCACAGCGACAGCGAGCCCGGTAAAAAAGACGAGCGGACCCATTTCGGCTACCGCGAGGTTGAACGCGACGCCAAGGCGGGCATGGTGGCTGATGTCTTCCACTCCGTAGCCGCGCGCTATGACCTGATGAATGACCTGATGTCAGGCGGCATACACCGCCTCTGGAAGCGCTTCACCATCGAGCTGAGCGGCGTACGCAAGGGCCACGCTGTGCTGGATATCGCTGGTGGTACAGGAGATCTTGCGGCTCGTTTCGCCGAGCTGGTGGGAGACAGCGGTAGCGTTGTGCTGGCGGACATTAACGATTCCATGCTGCAGGTTGGCCGCGACAAACTGCTCGATAGTGGCAGGGCCGGTAACATCGAGTTCGTGCAGGCAGACGCCCAGGATCTGCCTTTTCCGGACGAGAGCTTCGACTGCATCACCATCGCCTTCGGCCTGCGCAACGTCACCGATAAGGATCGCGCGCTCCGATCCATGTACCGCGTGCTCAAGCCGGGCGGGCGCCTGCTTGTGCTGGAATTTTCCAAGCCCAGGAGCGAGCTATTGAGCCGCGCCTACGATACCTATTCCTTCCGCGTGCTCCCGGTAATGGGCGCGCTGGTGGCGCGAGACAGTGACAGCTACCAATACCTGGCCGAGTCCATTCGCATGCACCCCGACCAGGAAACCCTCCGCGACATGATGACGGATGCCGGCTTCGGCCGCTGCGATTATCACAATATGACGGGCGGCATCGTTGCCCTGCACCGCGGCATTAAGCTCTGACATGACCGCGAGCCGCAACCCCACTCTCCATACCGGCGTTCTGGCTGCATTGGAGGCCGCCATGAACCGCACGCTTGCGCTGGCACCGGGAGCCAGTGCGCGCCTTGCGAAGCTGGATGGCAGCGTCTTTTGTGTCCAATGCACCTCACCCAGCTTTGAGCTCTACCTATTGCCGCAAGAGATGGGCGTGCGCTTGATGGGCGTCTGTGAACATCCCATTACTACGGCAGTACGCGGCAGCGCCGCAGATTTTACCGAGCTGGCAAGCGCTAGCGACCCAGCAGCTACGCTCATTAACGGTGCTCTGGAGATCGATGGCGACAGCGCACCACTGATTGAGCTGCAGCAGATTCTTGGCGACCTTGATGTCGATTGGGAGGCGCCCCTGGTCGACGCCTTTGGCGATGTTCCAGGTCACCAGCTCGCCGCGGGGCTGCGGGGTGCCTTCGGCTGGGGACAAAGAGCCGGTGAAAGCCTGCGTAGGCAGCTCAGTGAGTTCATCCTCGAGGAAGCCAGGCTTAGCCCACCCCGTCTGCAGCTTGAGGACTTTTACAGCGATGTGCAGGCACTCGGCCTGGACGTTGAAAGACTCGAATCCCGCATCACTCGTCTGAAGCAACGCCTCGATCGCCTGCGGGACTCACAGCAGTCGTGAGCCGATTGTCCCGCGCACTGCGCATCGCCCGCGTCGTCGGACGCTATCGATTGGATGAGTTTATCGACAGGGAGCGACTTCCCGGCCTGCCACGCATCTTATTGGCGATAGCACCCTGGCGCTGGCTGACAGTCCCAAAGCTCAGTCGCGGTGAACGCTTGCGCAAGGCGCTGGAAGAGCTGGGGCCGGTGTTTATAAAATTCGGGCAAATGCTGTCCACCCGGCGTGATCTTCTACCGGATGATATAGCCGACGAACTGGCCAGATTACAGGACGATGTGCCGCCATTCCCAACGGACCAGGCGGTGGCGATCATTGAAGACGCTCTGGGCGAGCCAATAAGCGATCTGTTTTTGAGCTTTGAAAAAGAGCCCCTGGCCTCGGCTTCCGTGGCCCAGGTACACCGAGCGAGTCTGAAGGATGGCCAGCACGCGGTCATCAAGGTGCTGCGGCCGGATATCGAGCCCGTGATTCGCCAAGATGTCGCCCTGCTTTTTACCCTGGCTAGACTGGTCGCGCGCTACCTGCCCGACGGCCGGCGTCTGCGCCCGGTAGAGGTGGTCGCTGATTACGAGCTGATTATCCTCGACGAGCTGGATTTGGGTCGCGAGGCGGCGAACGCGTCACAGCTCCGACGGAATTTTGAAGACGGCGACCTTGTCTATGTACCGGAAGTATACTGGGACTACACCCGTCGCAATGTCTTCACCATGGAGCGGATCAGCGGCATCCCCGTGACCGACCTAGATGAGCTGAACCAACTCGGCGTGGATCTCAAGCTGCTCGCAGAGCGCGGCGTGGAGATCTTTTTCACTCAGGTGTTTCGCGACAGCTTCTTTCACGCTGATATGCACCCGGGCAATATCTTCGTTGACGCAACAGATCCCTCTAATCCGAGCTACATCGCGGTCGACTGCGCCATCATCGGCAGCCTCAGCGATTCTGACCAGTACTATCTTGGCCGCAATTTGCTGGCAATCTTCCAGCGCGACTATCACGAGGTTGCACAGCTGCACGTGGAATGCGGCTGGGTACCGCCGGACACCCGCGTACAGGATTTCGAGGCCGCGATGCGCGCGGTCTGCGAGCCCATCTTCGAACGCCCCATCAGCGAGATATCCTTCGGCCAGCTGCTCATTTACCTGTTCAGCACGGCTCGCCGCTTCGATATGGAGGTTCAACCGTCCCTGGTCCTGCTGCAGAAAACCTTACTTAATATTGAAGGGCTCGGTCGCCAGCTCTACCCAGAGCTTAATCTCTGGGACACAGCCCAGCCCTATCTGGAACGCTGGGTACAGGAGCGCTACTCGCCACAGAATGTCTTTAAGCGCCTACAGCGCCAGGCACCTTCGTGGCTGGAGCAGCTTCCCTCGCTCCCTGACGCTGTCCTGGATAATCTGCAGCAGTCGCGCGAATCACTCAAGCGCTATCAGGCAGAGCGCCAGCGGCGCGAGAAACTCGAAGCTGCGCTTGTGCAGCGCAGGAGCCGCCGGCGACGCAATCTACTTGCCGCGATAGCCTGCGCGCTTGCCGCACTCGCCGCCTTCCCGGACGCCTGGGAGCAGGTCAGGACAGCGCCAACAATCAGCTGGTTGCTGGGAGCAGCGGCCCTGGCTCTGCTTTGGCCAGGTCGCGAGACCTGATGGCAACGGTCGCGAGACCTGATGGCAACGGCCGCGAGACCTGATAGCAACGGCCGCGAGACCTGATGGCGACGGGCGCTTCCTATGCGATAATAGCGCCCGCTGGAGAAGTAAGTCATGAATGAAGAGCAAAATTTAGCGGCAGGGCTACAGTTCAACGATCAAGGTCTCGTACCGGCTATAGCCCAGGACTGGCAAACTGGCGAGGTCCTGATGATGGCGTGGATGAACCGCGAGGCCCTCGCGCTGACAGCCTCAGAAGGACGCGCGGTGTACTACTCGCGCTCAAGGCAGGCCCTGTGGCGCAAAGGCGAGTCTTCCGGCAATGTTCAGCACCTGAAGGAGCTGCGGGTCGACTGCGACGGAGACACGGTCCTGCTGAAAGTCGAGCAGGTTGGGGGCATTGCCTGCCATACCGGTCGGCGCAGCTGCTTTTACTTGCGATGGGACCAGGACCACTGGCAGGAGACCGATGCCGTGATCAAGTCGCCTGAGGACATCTACGGCCGCAAGCCATGAGCGATGTACTGCAAGAATTAAGTGCCATACTGGAAGAACGTCGCAACGCTGACCCGGAAGCCTCCTACATTGCCAGTCTCCACGAGAAGGGCTTGAACAAGATTCTCGAGAAGGTTGGCGAAGAGACCACCGAGGTTATTTTGGCTGCCCGTGATCGCCAGGAGGGCGGAGAGCACGCGGCGTTGGTCGGCGAGGTAGCAGATCTATGGTTTCACTGCCTCGTCATGCTGTCGCACCTGGGCGGCAATGCAAATGAAGTTCTGGACTGCCTGGCCGACCGCTTTGGTACATCCGGGCACGAAGAGAAGGCGGCCCGTAATCCGGACCGCCAGTGATTGAGTGAGAGGATAGACTTATGGGAATTGGTGGTATCAGCGTATGGCAGCTGCTGATTATATTGGCCATCGTCGTCATGCTGTTCGGGACCAAGCGCCTGCGCACCCTTGGCAGTGACCTCGGGAGCGCCGTCAAGGGCTTTCGCAAAAGCATGGGCGAAGATGGCGCTGAGAAAGAGGCAGAGCAGCCCGTAGAAAAAACCGCGGAAGTTGCTGAAGAAGACAAGAAGTAATCGCCCGACATGTTCGACATTGGCTTTGCCGAACTGCTCATCATTGCAGTGGTCGGCCTTTTGGTTATCGGCCCGGAGCGCCTCCCCGGCGCTATCCGCACGGGCAGCGCGTGGGTCTCTCGTATTCGCCGTGGCTTCAATGACATCAAGCGAGAGGTCCAGCAGGAGTTGCACAACGACGGTGTGATGCGCGACCTTAACCAGGCGCAGAGCGAACTCAAGACAGAGGGCGAGGCTCTCAGGCGCGAGGTCAGGCGGGCGCAGAAGCAGGCGGAAAGGGAACTGGATCGCGATCTGCTCAAAGAGAGCGATGAGGCCCCTGCAGACGCCGGCGATCAAGGGCCCGGCACCAGTGCCTGAAGAAGATCAGATAGACCAGCCATTGCCGCTGGTTGCACACCTCACGGAGTTACGCGACCGTCTGCTGCGGGCGCTGCTGTCTGTATTGGTTGTTTTCATCGTCCTGTTTCCCTTCGCCAACGAAATATACGCCTTCGTATCGGAGCCACTGAGGGCAATTCTGCCTGAGGGCTCAAGCATGATTGCCACCGAGGTGGCCTCGCCCTTTCTCACGCCCTTCAAGCTGACCCTGGTATCTGCCATCTTCATTGCCATCCCCTATGTGCTCTACCAGCTCTGGAGCTTTATAGCGCCGGGCATGTACAAGCATGAAAAGCGCCTCGCTATACCGCTGCTGGTCTCCAGCATCCTGCTGTTCTATGCCGGTGCCGCCTTTGCTTACTACGTAGTCTTCCCTCTGATATTCGCCTTCTTCACCAGCGTTGGGCCGGAAGACATCACCATCATGACGGACATCAACCGCTACCTCGACTTTGTCCTCAAACTGTTTTTTGCCTTTGGCATCGCCTTTGAAATTCCTATCGTAGCTGTACTCATGATCTGGTCAGGCATGACGACGGCTGACGACCTGGCCAAAAAGCGCCCTTACATTATCGTTGGATGCTTCGTATTCGGCATGCTGTTGACGCCGCCGGACGTCATTTCGCAGTCCCTGCTGGCTATTCCCATGTGGCTATTATTCGAATTGGGCGTACTTTTCGGTCGTTTCATGACGCGGGGGACCCAGGATGAAGAACAAGCTGATGCGTGATTGGCGCGCCATCACCCTGTTGCTGCTGGCGCTGATGCCAGCCCTGCCATCAGTCGCGGAGGATCCTGCTGTTCCGCCTTCAGAATCAGCTTCCATGCGAGAGCTGATTGAACAGGAGGAAAAGGCGGAGAAGCTGATCGAGGAAAAGTCATCCAGTAAGGGAGCCGAGGCCCTGATTGGTCGTACCCCGCTTGAGGCCATGCTTGGTCTGCAGGAAGCGGTGCGCAACCAGGACTATGACAAGGCCACCAGCTATCTGGACCTGCGCTACATTCCTGAAGATTTGCAGGAAATCGAACCGGGGCTGCTGCTGCGCGCGATGAGCCTTGTTTTCGGCCAGCAGAACATTCTCGACCTGACTGAGCTCAGCGATGAGCCAGAGGGCCACCTGGACGACGGCCTGCCCTCTTATCGTGATCTTCTGGGCACCGTCTACACCTCAGGCGAAGAGATACCGATCTACCTGCAGCGCATACCTGATGGCAAGGGTGGCCGCGTGTGGCGCCTGTCCAATGCCACCGTCGCCCGCATACCCGAGATGTGGGACGAGCTCGGCTACAGCGATCTGGCGATCAAGCTCGGCGATATGCTGCCCCAGTTTTCGTATTTCGGCATGCAGAACTGGCAGCTGGTCGCCTCCGCTGTGTTCCTGATTATTGCGTGGCCCATCTCCATGCTGATCACCAACATTCTGCTGCGAATTGCCCTGCTAATTCCCAATGACTTCTCAGCGGGTTTAACCCGCTTCTTCCGTGGCTCGCTGCGTTTCTTTATTTATCTTGCCATAGCCCGCGGGCTCATGGGCGAGCTTGGCCTGTCGCTGACCGCGCGCATCATTCTCGACTCCTCGGGCTTGGACTTTATAGCCTGGACGGTGCTCCTGATGGGCACACTCTCGCTGGTTCGGGATGCGCGCATGCGAAAAATGGAGCGCACCGGCAAGGCCCAGTACGCCGCTTTGCTCAAACCTCTGACCACCATCATCAAAGTATTTGTAGTCACCGTCATCGCGCTGTTCTGGGCTGATCGCGCCGGCTACGACATGACGACCATCATCGCGGGCCTGGGTGTCGGCAGCCTGGCAGTTGCGCTGGCCGCCCAGAAAACGCTGGAAAATGTGATCGGTGCCGCCACTCTGTATGCCGCCAGGCCCGTCAACCCGGGAGATTTTTGCCGCTTCGGCAAAACCCTGGGCATCGTCGAGGAGATCGGCCTGCGTTCTACCCTGATTCGCACGCTGGACAGGACGCTCGTGGTGATTCCAAATTCAGTTTTCTCATCAATCGAGGTCGAAAACTTTTCCGTGCGCGATCGCGTTCGCTTCTTCCGCCAGACGCATCTTCAGATGGCGGACGCTGAACAGCTTCGACTGATCCTCGCCAAGACCCGGGAGCTGTTCTACTCCCATCCCAAGGTACTGCAACATACGGTCAGCGTTCGCCTGGAGCGAATCGAGCAGGCAACGGTCATCATGCGCCTTGACGCGGGCATCAACACGCGTGATTACCAGGAATATCTCGCCATTGCCGAGGACATCAACTTACGCTTCATTGAACTTGTGCACGACGCAGGTGCCGCCTTCAGCGGAGCGGGCCAGGTGCTCAGCGTGCGCGAGTTCAGGCAGGCCTCGGCCGAAGAGATGGCCCGCGTTGAGCGGGAAATGCAAGAGATGCGAGAGGAGGAGCGCCTGCCCTTCCCCAACTACACCGACGATGAAATCGCGGCACTCAAGGGCAGCATAGACTATCCGCCCAAGGGCTCATCCGCCTGATGCCGGAGCGCAGCGCCCGTGGGCTTGCGCCCTTAAAGGCCATCGTACAGCTTCTGCTGCCTTACAAGGCGCGCCTCATCAGCGCCAGCCTTGCACTAATCTTCACCGCCGCGGCCACCCTAAGCATCGGCAAGGGCCTGCAAGTTCTGATCGACCAGGGCTTTGGGGGCGGAGGAAGCGAAGGCCTGCGCAACGCCATCACCTTGCTTATGGTGATCAGCGCGGCCCTGGCTGTTGGCACATTCATCCGTTTCTACCTCGTTTCATGGCTGGGGGAACGCGTCAGCGCCGACCTGCGTCTCGCCGTCTTCAACAACATCGTACGGCTGCATCCCGGCTTCTTTGAATCGAATCGCTCCGGCGAGATCATGTCCCGCCTGACTACAGATACCACCCTGTTGCAGACGATTATCGGCTCTTCCTTCAGCATGGCACTGCGCTCCACGCTGACGCTGGTGGGCGCGCTGGTCATGATGTTTATCACCAATCTCAAGCTAAGCCTGATTATTGCTGCCACCGTGCCGCTGGTGTTGCTGCCCATTCTTTTGTTTGGCCGGCGAGTACGTCGCCTGTCTACCCAAAGCCAAGACAGCATTGCCGACGTCGGCAGCTACGCCGGGGAGGTCATTCAACATATCAAGGTGGTACAGAGTTACACTCAAGAGGATTTTGAATCACGCGCTTTCGCTACTGAAGTAGAGAAGGCCTTCGCGATCGCCAGGCGGCGCATTCGGCAGCGCTCGCTGCTCGTATGCTGCGCCATATTGCTCATGTTCAGTGGTCTGGCCGCCATGATGTGGACAGGAGGCCAGGATGTCATCAGCGGCAATATGACCGGGGGCGAGCTGGGCGCTTTCGTCTTCTACGCGATTATGGTGGGCTCTGGCTTCGCAACCATCTCTGAGGTCTGGGGCGAGCTGCAACGGGCCGCAGGCGCTATGGATCGGCTGCTGGAACTCATCAACACGGAAAGTCTGCTCATCGATCAACCGGCGGGCGCAGCACCCACTGCTCTCGGCCAACCTGGCATGCGCTTTGAGAACGTCAGCTTCGCCTACCCGACGCGGCCCGAAAACCCCGCCCTGACCGAGATCAGCCTGGAGATACAGCCGGGGCGTAGCCTGGCACTGGTCGGGCCATCCGGGGCGGGTAAATCTACCATTTTCGAGCTGTTGCAGCGTTTCTATGATCCACAGCAGGGCCTGATTCGACTGGACGGACGGGACATCCGCGAGCTGCCATTGTCGACACTGCGTGATCGCATGGCTCTCGTTCCCCAGCAACCCGCCTTATTCACAGGCGACGTGCGCTACAACATCGCCTACGGCCGACCAGACGCGTCGATAGACGACGTAGAAGCGGCGGCCAGGGCAGCTCATGCCCACGACTTCATTACTGAGTTACCGGATGCTTATCGCAGTCACCTCGGCGAGCAGGGCGTCCGCCTGTCAGGCGGCCAGCGGCAGCGCATAGCTCTGGCGAGGGCCTTCCTCAATGACCCGGATATCCTGTTGCTGGACGAGGCGACCAGCGCGCTCGATACCGAGAGTGAGTATCAGGTCCAGCAAGCGTTGGAAGAGCTGATGGCGGGGCGCACCACGGTGATTATTGCCCACCGGCTATCCACCATACTCCACGCTGATCGGATCGCCGTACTAGACCAGGGACAGCTCTTGGCAACCGGCAGTCACCAGGAGCTGTTGGCCAGCTGCGAACTGTATGCGCGCCTCGCGCGACTCCAGTTCCGGGAGCCGGATAGCGGCATCAGCGCCGCGCCAGCAGCCTGACTCGCGCCTTGCGCTCCTGATTGACGCGGCCGAGATCGTCCATGGTATCGCGAGAAATATCGAAGATATCGCCCAGGAAAGAGACGGTGTGCCGCGTGTTATTGACGGCACAGCGCAGCGGCGCGGAGACAGGCGCCGCGCGAAACAGATCCAGAGAGTCATCGACCACCGCCCGCAAATGATCGCTGGCGCTATCCCGGGCTGATTCCGCCGCCATGGACATCACTTCAAGTGATTCCATCATGGCGTCGATGCCGGCCCACTCATTTAGCACGCCGTGCTCCACACGGTGCCGCAGGCCGCGGCGCAGCTTGCGCGCCAGATTGCGGAACTCGCGATCGACCCGGCCGCCGAATACCGGATCACGGACGGGCTTGAGCAGGTCTTCGTCGGCGAGGTCGCGCCAGTCCTCGAGCGAGAGCAGCGCCTCGATTTGCGGAAACACCAGCTGTTCTTCCACCTTCATATGGCGATAGTAGTCCTCCACATAGGCAAGACCCAGCTCGACAATTTCGGCGCCGTCCACGGAGCCGTCACGCCAGTCCTCAATGGCGCGTAAAAGACGACGACTGTCACGGCCCATGCGATCATGATCGCGCTGTAGCGTGTCAACGTCGTCGGCAGCGGAGGCATCGATCTCTGCCACACGGCCGTAAATAAGGTCTTCCCGTGGATGGTGGAAGCGATCCGGCCAGGTCACCATGTAGTGCATAATTTCATACACCACGTGGGTATCGACCAGATCGCCCTCTGCGATGGATTCCAGCTGCTGCCGGTAGAGCTCCAGTATATTTGCCATATGCCGGTGCTCGGCGCGCAAGGCCACCATCAGTGGCTGCTCGGGCAGCTTATCTCCTCCCGGCGATATCTTATTGTTATTTCTGGACTTTTTACTGTTACCGCCACGTTTGCCGGGCTTACGCTGAGGCTGTTCGACGGGGCTGCTTTTGGCTTTTGCAGAGGCTGGCATCGCTCCGCTCCTGTCTTTGCTCTTTTGCCTAGAATACGCCTAGAGGATAAGCGCTGAAACCACGCAGGCATTGATCTACCGCAGCGAAGGGTAGATGAGCGTTATATTGAACCAGTTAGCGGCCCAGAGACGGACCTTGCAGGGATATGTGAAAAGCATATAGCGCCCCTGCTTTCACAAGGGCGCCGTAGACGAACCCGCCAGACTTAGCCGAATTCTCGGACAAGCCCGCCAATAGACTCCTTGGCGTCACCGAAGAGCATGCGCGTGTTGTCTTTGTAGAACAGCGGGTTCTCGATACCCGCAAAGCCAGAAGCCATAGAACGCTTTAACACGAACACGGTGCGAGCATGATCAACATTGATCACGGGCATGCCGTAAATGGGCGAACCTTCCGATTCACGGGCTGCAGGGTTAACCACGTCGTTGGCACCAATCACGATAGCGACATCGACGGTCTCCATTCGCGGATTGATGTCGTCCATCTCCAACAACTGATCGTAGGGTACGTCGGCTTCAGCCAGCAGCACGTTCATGTGCCCGGGCATGCGACCAGCAACAGGGTGAATACCGAAGTTTACTTCCGCACCGTTATCTTCCATCAGTTCGCAAAGCTCCTTAACCACGTGCTGTGCCTGGGCTACAGCCATGCCGTAGCCAGGGATGATGGCGACGCTGCTAGCCGCCTCCAGAACGTAGTAGGCATCTTCCACGGAGATGGGCTTGATCTCGCCTTCCACTTCCGTGGTGTCTTGCTTGGCGCTACCAAAACCAGAAAACAGTACGTTAGCGAGGGAGCGGTTCATCGCTTTACACATGATCTGCGTCAGGATAATACCGGAGGCGCCAACAAGTGAGCCCGCAACGATCAGGATGTTGTTGTCCACCGCAAAGCCGGCAGCGCACGCGGCGAGACCCGAATAAGAGTTGAGCAGCGAAATAACGACGGGCATATCCGCGCCACCAATGGGAATCACCGCCATCACGCCAAACACCAGCGACAGGATGATCACGAGGTAGAGCCAGAACAGCGTGTCTGGATACAGGCAGAACAAGACAGCGCTCACCAGGATGCCGGCAACAATGCCGCTATTAACCAATTGCTGCTTGTCGAACTGCACGGCCCCGGAATCGATCGTCTCACTCAGCTTGCCGTAAGCGACCAGTGATCCGGTGAAAGTCAGGCCACCGATCAAGATCGATAACACGATCGTGACCAGCGTAAAGGTTGCCGCATCCGGGCTAAGCGCTGCGGCTCCAACGAGCAGCGACGCCATGCCACCGAAGCCATTGAACAGCGCGACCATCTCAGGCATCGAGGTCATCTGCACCAGCCGCGCGGCTGCCGCACCGATAGCACCACCGACAATGAAGCCGCCGACAATCCAGGAATAGTCAACAATGCCCTGATCGAGTAGCGCGGCGACAATGGCCAGCAACATACCGAGTGAGGATATAAAATTGCCGCGACGCGCCGTTGCGGGTGAACCCAGCTGTTTCAGGCCAAAAATAAACAGCGCCGCCGAAGCGACGAAGGCGAACTGAATAAGGATATCCACGAATCAGCCCTCCTTTTTCTTAAACATGGCGAGCATGCGATCGGTCACCATGTAGCCGCCTACCACGTTAATGGAGGCGAGCGCTACGGCGCCGGCACCCAGCCAATTCGCCAGGTCTTGCTGGCCGGTACCGGCCAGGCTGATAGCACCAACCACGGTGATGCCGGAAATGGCGTTAGCACCCGACATCAGGGGTGTATGCAGGGTCGCGGGTACCTTATTAATCAGCTCAAAGCCCAGGAAGATGGACAGCATCAGAATGAAGGTCAGGAATACTTCAGCGGGTATCATCAGGCGTCTCCTTCCAGGATCTTCTTTATTGTTTCGTTCGTTACCTGGCCATCGTGGGTGATGATGCAGCCCGGCAGGATGTCGTGCTCGAAATCGATTTTGAAGGTTTTGCCTTCTTCGTCCCAGCAGTCATCTACCAGGTTGAACAGGTTGGACGAATACATCTGGCTGGCATCTGTCGCAACGGCGGCCGCCCAGTTGCCGGTGCCAATGAGTTTCACGCCATTGATATCCACCGTTTCACCCGCCACCGAACCTTCGACGTTGCCGCCGGTTTCGGCAGCCATATCGACGACAACAGAGCCCGGCTGCATCCCTTCGACCATGTCGGTCGTTACCAGCACCGGCGGCTTGCGGCCGAATACCTGGGCCGTGGTAATCACCACGTCGGATTTGGCGATAACATCCTTTTGGGCCTGCCGCTGAATCTCTACCTGCTCAGGCGTCAGCTCCTTGGCATAACCATCCGCAGTCTGGCCGGTCTCACCAAGATCGATCTCAAGAAATTTGGCACCGAGCGACTGGACCTGTTCGGCCACCACCGCTCGCGTGTCAAAAGCAGTGACTTTTGCACCCAGCCGCTTGGCCGTAGCAATGGCTTGCAGCCCGGCTACGCCTGCACCGATCACGAACACGTTTGCAGGCTTGAGCGTTCCCGCCGGAGTCATCATCATCGGCAGGATGCGCGGCAGCTGTTCTGCGGCTTTCATCACCATCACGTAGCCGGCGAGGTTAGCCTGCGAGCTCAGTGCGTCCATCTTCTGGCTGCGGGTGCTGCGAGGAATCATTTCCATGGAGATCGCTGTAACACCGGCGTCTTTCATCGTTTTAACGAGCTCGTGCTCATTGAAGGGGTCGAGGAAGCTGACGTGAATACAGCCCTGCTTCATTTTTCCGACTTCTTCGAGCTCCGGCTTGTTAATCCGCAGCAGCATATCCGCGCTAGAGATCAGCTCATCCCGTGAGGCGCCAATACTCGCACCCGCCTCGATGTACTGCTCGTCAGCGAAGCCCGCTGACTCCCCCATACCCGCCTCAATAACGACCTCGGCGCCCAGTCGGGACAGTTTTTTAGCCGTGTCGGGCGTTATCGGCACCCGACTTTCTAACGACAAGTTTTCCTTGGGAATTGCGATGCGCATACGACACCCTTCGTCTGTAGTTTTCTTTTATCGCGCGACCTTTGGCCACGCTATTATTGTCCTCTGGGGACTCCGCGGTGCCCACGGATACCGGGGCGGCCGCGAACTTTACCACAGCTCCTGTAGCGCTGGAGTTATGGTGACTATTCGCCTGGGGAATAAAAAAGGCCGCCACCGGTCACCGGTGGGGCCTTTGACGCGGTATCCTAACGCTCTCTACGCCAGGCGGCCCTCCTGCTGAGTCGCCTTAACCCGGATGCAGCTGCAGGAACGGGTTCATCCAGCGATGCTTCCAGCCGGTAAACTTCAGCGGAGCATCCAGGACGGCCAGGCATATGCAGTCTTCAGACTGTAACGCCGTTGGTGCATGATCGTGGCTGGCGTCGCGAAACAGGAAGTCGCCTTTGTGATAAACGCCTTCTGCATCTGAAAAACCACCCTCCAGGATCAGCGTCATTTCTGAGCCCTTATGGCTGTGCGAGGGGACCCTACCGCCAGCCTTGATATGGTACAGAGCAAACTCGAAGTTCGGATCGCCGGTCTTCAAATAGCTGATGCTGAGGGCATCGGTTACCTTTTTCCAGCTGAGGTCGCTGAAATCACCGCGCATCAGTCGCTGCAGAATAGCGGGCATCATGCCCTCCGTCATGACGTCTTCCTGCCGGTAACGCAGTGGCGGTACTTCGTCCAGCCGTGCTAACACGTTATTGAGAATGTCATCACCGACCGTAATGGGTGCCTGCGTCTCAAACAGGGCGGCACCAACGTTTTGCAGCTGGGTCACCGTCTTTTGACACTGCTCGCAGTAGTTTAGATGCGCGGACACGCAAGCTGACTGTGCAATGGGCAAAGTGCCTGCGACGTATTCCGTTAGTAAGTCGAGTTCAGGGTGAAACTTGGCCATCTTTCTATCGCTCAATTTGAATTTGTAGTTTCTGTACTGCAAGTCGCACGCGCGACTTGACGGTACCCAGAGGCAGATCAAGTTCAGCGGCCGCCTCCGCGTGTGATTTACCTTCCATATAGACCTTTGCCAGAATCTGGGCTTGGTCTGGTGGCAGAGTTTGCATGAGTTCCTTTACCCGCTCGCCACTGCGTCGGCTTTGTAGCGCCGAAAACGGCTCCTCCACCTCTTGGTCGGGGTGTACGTCCTCCGCCGCCAGCGGCGTGTCGAACTTCTGCAGCCGACGAAACATATCTGTGCGGCAGTTACGCGCGATGGTGTAGATCCAGGTGCTGGCCGCTGCTTTTTCCGGGTTGAAGCCGCCGGCTTTCTGCCACACCTTCAGCATCACCTCCTGCACTAGTTCATCGGCCATTGAGGCTGACAAGCTGGATCCCGAAAGCGCAAACGCCTTGATGAGCGGCGCAAAGTGCCTGAAGAGCCGCGTGAAAGCTGCTCGGTCTTCGTTCGCTGCGATCAGCGTCAGACATTCGCTCCACTCGTCGTTGCGGCGGCCTTGAGGGGCCTGCCACTGGTTCGAACTATTTCCTGTGTTTTCAACCACTTTGTAGTCTCGAAGTTGTGCGTTCACAGCCAAGTATACGCCTTCTCATTATGACCGGATCATCTCAGGCAGAAATTACTGACCAAGTTTTGCCAAAGTTGATCCAGCCCCAGCCGGAGGGCGTAATTGCTTCACATTAAGGCGCCTCTATACCGATTGCGCCGTTCATGTCAGGAGCACGCTGTGAACATTGCAGTTATCGGGTCAGGTATCTCGGGGTTAGCAAGCGCTCACTACCTCAGCAGCGCCCACCAAGTGACAGTCTTTGAAGCCAACCGCCAGATAGGCGGGCACACGGCAACTGTTGACGTAAAGCTCGGAACGCGCCGCTACGCTGTCGATACGGGCTTCATCGTCTACAACGACTGGACGTATCCCAACTTCATTGAACTCATGGATTCGCTGGGCGTTTCGACCAAACCTACGTCCATGGGCTTCAGCGTCACCGATAGCGATACCGGCCTCGAATACTGCGGTGCCGGTTTAAACGGACTCTTTGCCCAGCGCGGCAACCTGGCGTCGCCGCGCTTTCTGGGCATGGTGTACGACATCTTGCGCTTCAATAAACAGAGCATCGCCGATTTAGACGCTGGCCGCGTCGATTCAGGCGAAACGCTGGGTAGCTATCTCGAACGCGGCGGCTATGGCGAGGCTTTCACGCGCCAATACCTGGTCGCCATGGGCTCAGCCATCTGGTCGGCTAGCGCCAAAACCATGTTGGACTTCCCACTGGAATTTTTCCTGCGCTTCTTCCGCAATCACGGTCTGCTGTCCGTGAAGCACCGGCCGCAGTGGCATGTCATTGAAGGCGGCTCCCGGGAGTACTTACGGCCCCTATGCCAGCGTTTTGAATCCAACATTCGCACCAACACACCGGTTGTTGGCGTGAAGCGTGACAACGCAGGCGTCACACTGAAGCTCAAGGACGGCAGCAACGAGCGCTTTGATCAGGTGGTGCTGGCCTGCCACTCGGACCAGGCCCTCGCCATGTTGAGCGATCCGAGCGTTGAGGAGTCGGAGATTCTTGGCGCACTACCGTACGAAGAGAACGAGGTTGTACTGCACACGGACACGCGCTTACTGCCGCGCAACCGGCGCACCTGGTCAAGTTGGAACTACCGCCTCAAGCAAAACCAGTCACAGGCCGTGCTGACCTACAATATGAATATCCTGCAGGGGATCCAGGCTCCGGAAACCTTCTGCGTCACGCTTAACGACACAGACGCCATTAATCCCGTGAAGATTCTCGGCGAATTCCGCTACGCGCATCCGCAGTTTTCTGTTCCCGGCATTGCCGCTCAAAGCCGCTGGAATGAAATTAACGGTGTAAACAGCACCTGGTACTGCGGCGCCTATTGGCACAACGGCTTCCACGAAGATGGCGTCGTCAGTGCACTGCGCGTCGCCCGGGCAATGAACGAGGCGCGCAAGGTCGCCGCGTGAAATCTCGACTCTACACAGGCACCCTGCGACACCGACGTTTCATGCCGCGGGAGCACCACTTCGACTACCGGGTTTTCATGCCCTATCTTTGCCTGGATGAGCTACCCACACTGTTCGATGACACCCCATTTTGGTCCGCGCGCGGGCGGGCACTGGCGGAGTATCGCCGCAGCGATTTCCTGGGCGATCCGGCCATCAGCCTGGACGACGCAGTTCGGCAGCGCGTAGAGACAGACACCGGTGAAACGCCCACTGGACCTATCTACCTATTGGCCAACCTGCGCTACTTTGGCAAGGCAACAAATCCTTTGGCCTGCTACTACTGCTTCAGCGAGGACGAATCTCGCCTCGAGTACCTTGTCGCAGAGGTGACAAATACGCCCTGGAATGAGCGGCACAGCTATGTACTCAAGGGCCCCGAACCTGGCGAACGCCTCAAATGTCAATTTGGCAAAGCCATGCATGTGTCGCCTTTTAATCCAATGGATATGCAGTATCACTGGAACAGTTCAGCACCGGGCGAGAGACTGGCATTGCATCTGGAAAATCATGACCAAAGGGGCAAGGTCTTCGATGCCACGCTGTCCATGGATGCGGCGCCCCTCACGGCAGCCAGCCTCAACAAACACCTGTGGCGCTACCCCATGATGTCCGCCAAGGTCGGCCTCGCCATTTACTGGCAGGCGCTCAAGCTTTTCCTGAAGGGCGTTCCGCTTTACGCCCACCCGAATAGACAATCAAGTGGAGCATACAATGAGTAACCCGAGCGTAAGCCGCATCCGACTACCACAGGTGGGGCTCAACTGGCGCAGTGAGAATCTGGCCAAAAATCTCTTCCTCAAGGTACTGTCCCGACTCAGAACCGGTAGCCTCATCATCAGAGATGGCCAGGAAGTTATCACGCTAGGCAGCGACGAACCGGGGCCTGAGGAGCCACGCGCGGAAATCATCGTCAATGATCAGCGCGCCTGGTCAAGAATACTTCTGGGCGGCACCCTGGCTTCCGGGGAATCCTACATTCGCGGCGAGTGGTCTTCGCCTGACTTGCCCGAGGTGATACGCCTGTTCAGCGCCAACCTGCAAACCATGGCCTCCATGCAACGCAAGCGCGCGTGGTACGTGACCTTGTCAATGAAGCTCATGCACTACGCCAACCGCAATACCCGTGAAGGCTCGAAACGCAATATCTCTGCTCACTATGACCTCGGCAACGACTTCTTCAAACTCTTCCTCGACGACACAATGATGTACTCAAGCGCGCTCTTCTCCGGCCATAACTGGTCGCTGGAAGAGGCAGCGGTCGCCAAGCTTGATGAGATCTGTCAGCAGCTGGAACTCAAGGAATCCGATCACCTGGTGGAGATTGGCACGGGCTGGGGTGGTATGGCCATTTATGCCGCGCGTCACTACGGCTGTCGCGTCACCACCACGACGATCTCTCAGGAACAGTACGAATACGCGCGCGCCAAGGTAGCCGAGCTGGGACTGACGGATCGAATCACGGTTCTTTGCAAGGATTATCGCGCCCTGGAAGGCCAGTTCGACAAGCTGGTTTCCATTGAGATGATCGAGGCAGTGGGCCACGAGTTTTACAGCGAGTACTTCCAGCGCTGCAGCCAACTGCTCAAGCCAGACGGCAAAATGGTGATTCAGGCGATCACCATGGCAGACCAACGCTACGAACAGGCGCGAGATTCTGTCGACTTTATCAAGCACTTCATCTTCCCCGGTGGCTGTCTGCCCTCACTGGAGGTCATTGCACAAAATCTGTCACGCCATACCGACATGCAAATGGTGCACCTACGCGATATCACCGAGGACTACGCCGACACCTTGGCAAGCTGGCGGGAACGCTTTTTTGCGCAGCTCGAGGCCGTAAAAGCCCAGGGCTTCGACGAGCAGTTTGTACGGATGTGGGACTTCTACCTCAGCTACTGCGAAGGTGGCTTCCGTGAGCGTATTATCAGCACAGTACAGTTGAGTTTCGCCAAGCCCGGCTACCGCTTCACCGCCTGATTCTCGCGATATTCCCACCAGGGCGGCAGCAAGGCTCGGTACTGGCCGCTGCCGTAGCGCTGGTCTATGAGCAGGGCCTGCCCTTGATCATCGCTACGGCGCACAACCCGGCCCAGCGCCTGATCTACCTTCTGCATGCCCGGGTAAAGGTAGGCAAACTCGAAACCCGCGCCATGTTCTCGCTGGTAGAAGTCCCGTAGTTGCTCGTTCTCTCGATTGAATTGGGGCAGGCCTACGCCAACGACCGCCACATTGCTCAGCTGTTCACCAGGCAGGTCAACGCCTTCGCCAAACACCCCGCCCAGAATGCAAAACGCGAGTACGTCGCGCCTATCTCGCAGCAGCGTCAGCAATTCCTCACGTGCGCTATCCGCCATATGCGCTCGCTGTATCCAGGCAAGATCAGGCTTATCAAGCACCGCAAGGGCATCCTCAAGGTAGCGGTAAGAGGGAAAATAAATAATGGTATTGCCGCTCACCCGGGACAGCCACGCCTGCAGAGTTGCGACGAGGTTCGGCAGTGACGCACTGCGCTGCTGGAATCTTGTATCGATACTGGTATCGATGCCCACCACCAGCTGTTGGGCCGCAAAGGGGGAAGGAAGGCGTCTGCAAACCGTCTCATCACTCAGCCCCGCGGTCGCCCGAATCCATCCCTCCGGTGAAAGCGTGGCGGAGAACAATACGCTGGCATGAAAGGCATCGTGACGCGCGGCCAGCAGGCGCGCGGGGTCCAGACAGACAAGGCTCATCACCAAGCCCTGGGGACCGCGGCCGCGCGTTAGCTGCAGGCGGAATTCGCTACCCCAGACCTCCGCTGCCCGCAGAAAGCCAAGGACATCGAAATAGAAATCGAGGGCCGCCGGACAACTGTGCAGGGTAGAGGGCTCCTCAGCGAGCACCTGAGAAATCTCGCCCGCTAATCGCCTGAGCGCATCCATCAGATTGGCGGGTAGTTCTTCTCGGCAGTCAAAGTCGTCCTCAGACCAGTCTTCCCTTGCTAGTGCCAGCATGGCCCGATTGGCGCGATCAAACCCGCTTCTCAGCGCGCCAGGAGCCTCCCGCCTGGCCAGCATCAGCTTTTGCTTCTGCAGCCTTGCGCCATACATGTCTCGCGCTCTCGGTGGCAGGTTGTGCGCCTCATCAACAAGGACCGTCCAACGCTCTTCTGAAGCGGCGAGGCCGGCCAACAGGGGTTGCAGGCTGAATGCGTAGTGCATGTCGCAAACCACCACATCCATCCATGGCAGCAGGTCTATTCCGAGGTGATAGGGGCAAAGCTCGTGCTCCCGCGCCAGTACCTCAATCCGTGAGCGAGAGAGATCCGCTAAAGTGAGGGCCTCAGTCATCGCTGCGGGCAGCTTGTCATAGTAGCCAACAGCGAAGGGACATTCGTCGGCGTGGCAGGCTTTACCCGGTGAGAAACAGATACGCTCTTTGGCACTCAGGCTTAGCGTACTTGCCTCAAGACCCGCTGCATTGAAGAGGGCCACCGTCTCCTCGGCCGCGCGCCGCCCCGTACTGCGCGCCGTGGTGAACACAACACGATCGTGCTTTCCCGCTGCAAGGGCCTTCAGCGCCGGGTACAGAACTGCGGCTGTTTTGCCGATGCCGGTAGGTGCCTCAAGCAGGGCCTGGCCGCCCTGATCGATACACTTATAGGTCAACTCAGCGAGATCGCGCTGCCCGGGTCGAAACTCGCCGTGGGGGAACTGAAGCCGCTCCACGCTGCGATCGCGTCGTTCGCGCAGGGCTACCAGCTTCAGCATCCACTCGGAGAAACGCTGAAGTGATGCCTCGAGGAAGGCCTCCAGTTCCTCGCAGGTGCACTCACGTTGCTCGCAATGCTGCTCATGCGTATCGACATTGAACCAGGTCAGTCGCAAGTCAAGCCTGGGCAGCGCCTGTTCCCGGGATAAAAGCGCCGCATAAAGCTGTAGCTGGGCCCAGTGCAGCGCGCTGACCGAAGGAGAAATGCGCTCAAAGGCGCCGCGGCAGGTCTTGATCTCTTCGACCAGCCCCTGCGTCAGGTCAAAGCCGTCAGCGCGGCCGCGCAGTTGTATCAGGAGGTTCGCGTGACGATAGTCACAGGCAACGGCGTATTCCGGCTGATAGGTCTCCGGGCGTTGCCGATAGACAGCCTGGTGCCCCCGGATGCCCTCGACGCCCGTCGGGCTGGCACCCAGTCGATAGTCCAGATTCCCCTGTCGATGACAAAACGCGGCGAGATCTCGTACTGCAACACGCAGTTCAGTCATCGAAGCACCCTAATCCTGCCAAGCTACACGCGCCACAGAGCAGGGGATGGATTGCTTCATGAAGTAACGAAGCCAGCGTCGCTGGCCATCCTGCAGGCGATCACCCGGCCCCTTCACCTCGATCAGGCAATAGTCTCCTTGGCGCTGATTCAGGGCAATCAGGTCCGGAAAACCCTTCCGGTTTTCCCCGGGATCAAAGAGCTGACGATCCCAGATAGCAAGAAGATGAGCTGCCGGAATCACATCGAGCGCCTCCGCCAGGAATTCGCGATCAAGAAAGCGCCAATTAACCCAGTAATTGTCGTAACCGAAATAGCGGTCGTAGGCGGCCAGCAAGAGAGTTTTGATGGGACCTGCAGCCAGCTCGGCCCGCCGTGCGGTCAGCAGCTTCGAGCGCCGCTCCGCAAAATCCCGGGTGAACATGTCCTCCGGCCCTCGCTGGTAGCGATGGTGGAAGGCGGCCGCCTGCGGCGAGAAAATCTCGTCCCAGTAGGCGAGCCCGAACAGCCCGTTGAGCAGGGCATTTTCAACGTAGACAACGCGCTGCCAGCTCGCCTCAAAATGTGCCGCCGCCAGCCGCTCAACGCTTGCACCTGACTGCGCTAGCCGCAATACAACTTCTTCGTGGTCTACGGGCAAGCGCGCAACGGGCGGGCCACCCAGGCGCCGTCGAAGACGAGGCGCGATACGCTCCGCCGCCTGCAGCTCCTGTTCGCACCAGGGTCCATTGCTGATATCGTCACAGAGCGACAACGCAGACTGCCAGTCTCCCTGAGCCTCCAGCACCCTGGCCCTGCGCTCCCTGGCAGGATGCTGTTGACTGCCGCCATATAGCGCCAGCGCCAGGTCGAAATCACCACTGCGCTCCAGCTCTCTAGCCACTCGATTACAGATTCGCGACCACAGCGCTGCAGCGGCTTCATAATGCGGCGTCAGCGTGGTCAACTCTGCAGCCAGCGCCTGCTTGGCGTGGCGATCATCAGCTTCCACTGTCGCGTTCCAAAGCTGCCGAAAGGTAGCCAGTGCCAGATACTCGTCGACCGCCTCCCGGCAGTCGAACTTGCGGATCGCCTGCTCCAGCGCATAGGGATAGAACCGCTGCACGCCGAGATCCGCAAGAACAAAATCTGTCAGGGAATGGCGGAAGCTCCCGAAAAACAGAAGCTGAAGCAAATTAAGGACGTCACCGCCGACGGGGCCTAGTAAGTGCTCTCGGTGATACGCGCACACCGTTTCCTGAAGTTCGGGGCCCAGCTCAGCCAGGGCGGCCAACAGCGCAGGTTTACCCCCGGTTGTTGCCAGCTCGGGAAATACGTTGCGCAACTCAGCGACGGTGAATAAACGCCCCATTTCGTGGGCCGGGAGGTCTTCGGGGCGCGTGACGAGGCCGGCGGCGAAGAGCTCCGCGAGCGGCGCAGGGATATCGCCAATCTCTGGATAGTGCAGGCGCGACTGACGAAACCACGGCCCGACACGGAAGGCAAGGCGCAGATACAGGCACTGCGCCTCCGTAGATAAGCCAGTTGTCAGAGTATTCAGCCAGGCAAGCTCTTCGGCACTCAATACATCCCGATAACGCGCGAGCACCGTTGTTAGCAGGGCGAGAAAATTATCGTGGTAATAGCGCGGTGGCAGCTCAGGTGCCGGCTGGGGCGCGGCGGCTGCCGGCATCAGCCCTGCAGGTCCAGTCGCATCAACCGCGATCCGTTGGCGAGCACATAAACCTTCCCGTCAGGCCCCACGCGGACGTCACGAATCCGCATCTTCAAGTCAGCCATCAGACGCGTTTCGCGGCCCAGGCCCGTCCCATCCAGCGCCAGCCGACTGATGCGCGTCAGTCGCAGGCCGGAAACGAGCAGCGAGTTCTCCCACTCCGGGTAAAGGTCACCGTCGTAAAAGGCCATACCGCTGGTAGCAAGGGAGGGCACCCAGTAGACCAGCGGTTGCTCGGTACCTTCAACATGGGTGCCCTTGCCGATCTTACCGCCGCCGTATTCCTCGCCATAGGTTGCTAGCGGCCATCCATAGTTCGTGCCCGGGCTCAAGGCATTGACCTCATCCCCACCCTGCGGGCCGTGCTCTGCCACCCATATCTCGCCGCTCACCGGGTGTCTATCAATGCCCTGAGGATTGCGGTGGCCATAGGTCCAAATCTCTGGTCTGGCTCCGGGGCGATCAACGAAGGGGTTATCCGGCGGCACCTCGCCCGATTCCGTGAGACGCATGACCTTGCCGTTGTGAGTCTCCAGGCTCTGGGCCAGATCGCGGTTACCGCGATCACCGACCGTGACGTAAAGGTAGCCATCATCCAGCAACAGCCGGGAGCCGAAGTGCCGCCGCTCGCGATAGGCCGGCTGCGCGGTAAACACATCTTCGAGGCCTTCAAGGCTGGTGCCCACAAGGCGCGCCCGGCTCACTCGCGTGGTCAGGCCTCCCTCCATGCGTATGGAGTAGCTCAGGTAGATGAGCTGGTTCTGCTCGAAGTCCGGATGCACCACGACATCCATCAGACCGCCCTGGCCCGCGCTCACCACATCCGGCAGGCCGCGTACTTCACGCGCGTCAAACCCCGGGGGGTCCAGCAGCTGCAGACTGCCCTTGCGTTCGGTGACCAGCAAGGTTCCGTCGGGCAGAAATGCGAGCCCCCAGGGATCATCAAGCTCGCGATTCAGCGTGCGGGCAATCAGCTGCCCGCCACCGCCGTTGTTCTCAGAAAAGGGCTCCGTCTCGTCGACGCTGGACACCATCGCCGGCTCAGACGAGGGCACTGCACAGGCCACAAAGGTGAGGCTTATCGCTGTCAGCAGCGCTGCCCAGACCGCCGGACGACCCGGCCTCGCTAAAACTGACACTGTACCCCCATCCCTATTTAGGGCATTCTGAAATCTTGCATGAAGACCGCCTTACAGTCCTCGCCCGCGCCCGCCATCATAAGCGAAAGCACAGAGAGTCCTCCAGTTGAATCACGTGCCTGAACCCGAACAAGAGCTGACCATGGCTCTGGCGCTGACCCCGATCGTTTTCCTTGTGACGCTGCTCGCGGTGTCCGTTTACCTGTTTGGCGCGGACTCCTCATATGGCGCCAACCAGATCGTACTCGTACTGACTACCTGCGTCGTCGCACTGGTCGGGCGCGCTATCGGCATGAGCTGGTCGACACTGGAGGAAGGGATCATATCCGGCATCGGCGTGGGCCTCAGACCAACGCTTATTCTTCTGGGGGTAGGCATGCTGATCGGCACGTGGATCCTCAGTGGCACCGTGCCCTCGATGATCTACTACGGCGTTCAGGTTCTGAACCCCGGTATTTTCTATGCCGCCTGCGCGGCCATCTGTGCTCTCGTTGCGGTCAGTATCGGCAGCTCCTGGACCGTGGCCGGGACCCTGGGAATCGGCCTGATGGGCATCGCCGGCAGCTTCGGCCTGTCGCCGGCAATTGCCGCAGGAGCGATCGTCTCGGGCGCTTACTTCGGTGACAAACTGTCGCCGCTGTCTGACACCACGAACCTGGCAGCGGCAGTCACCGGCGTTGACCTGTTCGCCCATATACGCCACATGCTGTGGACAACGCTCCCGAGCTTTGTGATCGCACTGGTCATATTCGCGGCGCTAGGCAGCTCAGGCGGCAGCAAACCCGAAGAAATTGAGGCTCTGCAGACCAGTCTGCAGGCTGAGTTCAATATCGGACTGCACCTGTTAATTCCCCTGGCCATGATGTTGTACCTGGTCTACAAACGCTACCCCGCGTTCCCGGCGATCGTTATCAGCGCCCTGACAGGGGCCCTGTTCGCGCTGCTGTTTCAGAGTGAGGCGGTTGTGAAACTTGCAGGCGACAGTGAGGATCTAGGCCTTGCGCTGACACTGACGAAAGGCATCTGGATCAGCCTGTTTGATGGCTACGTTTCCACAAGCGGCAACGACTACCTCGACTCACTGCTGAGCAAGGGTGGGATGAGCAGCATGATGAACACGGTGTGGCTATGCATCGCAGCGCTTTCACTGGGAGGCATCCTCGATCGCAGCGGCATACTCAGGTTCTTATTATCCAAAATGTTGGCCCGTATTCGCAGTGACGGCTCGCTAATTGCAACGACGGTAGCCACCGGTATCGGCACCAATATCCTCACCGCCGACCAATACATCGCGGTCGCGCTTCCCGGTCGCATGTTCGAAGACGAGTATGTCCGGCGCGGACAGAGCCGACTAAATCTATCGCGCACGCTGGAGGATAGCGCCACGATCACCTCGGCCCTGATTCCCTGGAACACCTGCGGAGCCTACATGGCCGCCACGCTGGGCGTAGCCACTTTCAGCTACGCACCCTATGCCTTCTTTAACCTGGCCTGCCCCGTGCTGGCCGTCGTCTATGGCTACCTGCAGTTTGCCCAGATGCCTGGCGATGCGCCGACCAGCGAAGAAGCCATGGCAAAGGTGGAGTGAGATACGGTGACTGATACTCCCCCGGCATGGGATTTCCCCAAGCCCTTCACCCGGGAAATCACGGTGGGTCCGGCCGATATAGACGGCCTTGGCCACACTAACAACACCCGCTACGCCAAGTGGTGCGAGGATGTGGCCTGGGATCACTCCAGCGCGTTGGGACTGGATATCGATCGTTACCGCAGCCTTGATCGCGCAATGGCCGTGACGCGCAGCGAGTACGATTACTTGCAGGCGGCCTATGAGGGCGATCAGCTACTCGCTGCCACCTGGATCATCGACTGGGACGGCAAGCTGAGCATGCGCCGGCGCTTCCAGATCATCCGGCCAGTAGACGGCGCCACGGTGCTGCGCGGGCTCGTACGGTTCGTGTGTATCGAGCTCTCAAGCGGCAAGCCACGACGCCTGCCACCCGAGTTCATCGCAGGCTACGGACCCGCTATCGTCGCAAACTGAACGACGGCAACATCACTGATCGCACGCTGTTAGATCGCCGCGAGGCTAGCAGCGGCTCCAGTCAAAGCTAAGAACGTCACGCAGGTCGTCGCGTCCCGTGGCCAACATCAGTAGCCTGTCAACACCCAAGGCGACGCCACTGCATGGTGGCAAACCCGAGTCGAGTGCCGCCAGCAGCCCTTCGTCTATGGGGCAGGGCACCTGCCCTTTTGCTTGCCGGCGCTCATTGTCTGCCTGAAAACGCCGGCGCTGCTCCTCAGCATCGAGCAACTCATGATAGCCATTGGCGATTTCCACGCCGTCGACGTAGAGTTCAAAGCGCTCGCCGATGGCCTTATCGTCCGTCGTCACAATGCGCGATAAGGCCGCCTGTGAGGCGGGGTAGTCGTAGACAAATACGAAACCGCTGCCGGCAAGCTGCGGCTCGATCAGGTGGCTCAGCAGCAGGTCCAACCACAGGTCTGTATCCCCATCGAGTCCCCCAATATCGATTTCTGCGCCGGCCCGCGCCTTCAATTCGGCACAGCTGCTGGCAAAGGGGTCGAGGTCCAGATACTCAAGAAAGAGCGCCTGGTAAGACAGCTTACGCATCGGCCGGTCGCCGAGACAGGCGCTGACCAGTTCCGCCACCTCGTCCATAAGTCGATGGTGATCGTAGCCTGGTCGATACCATTCCAGAAGCGTGAACTCCGGGTTGTGCCGCGCACCGGCTTCACCGTCGCGAAAGGCCGGGCAGATCTCGTAAATGGGCCCGCTGCCCGACGCCAGCAGGCGTTTCAGCGCATATTCCGGTGAGCTCTGCAGGTAACGTGGACTGTCCAGCGAACGGCCCTCAGTCACCCTCAGTGTCTCAACTGCTGGATCGGTGACACCGGTGGTACAGAGCAAAGGCGTGCTGACTTCGAGCACCCCACGCTGCAGGAAAAAGTGGCGCAAGGTCCCTAACAACTCCGCGCGGGCTACCAACATCTCGCGGCCCGCGTTGGGTTGCCAGTTGGGCATGCCCGGGCTCAGGACTTGCCGGCGCGCCCTTGGTATTCGCCGGTGCGCGTATCAACGCGCACCACTTCGCCTTCACTGATAAACAGCGGCACCTTGACGACAGCGCCCGTGCTCAGCTTCGCAGGCTTACTGCCGCCCTGAGCGGTATCGCCCTTCAGCCCCGGGTCGGTCTCGACAATTTCCAGCTCAACAAAGTTCGGCGGTGCCACAGACAGCGGCGTCCCGTTATAAAGGGTCACCTCGCAGCGTTCGGTTTCCTTTAGCCACAGGTGAGCGTCGCCAACGGCCTTTGCGTCAGCCTGATGCTGTTCGTAGGTGTCTGGCTCCATGAAGAACCAGAACTCGCCGTCGGTGTAGAGATATTCCATGGTCTGGTCCATGACATCGGCGCCTTCGAGAGACTCACCCGATTTGAAGGTGCGCTCCCAAACGCGCCCGGTGTTCAAGTTGCGAAGCTTGACGCGATTAAAGGCCTGGCCCTTGCCGGGCTTCACAAACTCATTGTCGAGAATGCTACAGGGCTCACCGTCCAGCATGACTTTCAGCCCGGAGCGAAATTCGTTCGTGGAATAACTCGCCATAACCGCTACTCATTACACTTGCCAAAAAAGGCCGCACATCATAACCGAAGCGTGCAGAATTTGGCAGTTTCGCACAGCGCGCTGGCGGCTCACTTGGGCGGTGCTATGATGTTCCGCTATGAACAGCATCAATCCCATCAGGCTTCGACTGCCCACCCAGGACTTGAAGGCCTTCGAGCCCTTCGCGCTGGACGCCGACTCGGCTCAGCGCTGGGCACAAGAGTTGCCGATCACCAACACACAGGAAGTCATCGATCGCCTCGAATCGACCCTCGGCCAGTTAAATCGCGTCGCGCTCAAACCCGATGATCGCTTCCATATTCTGGAGGCGATCAGGCCGAGTATTCACGTGGTGCTGGTCAACCTGCAGCGCAAGTTGATGAATCTGCCGCTGGTACTGCCGAAAGAATCCAGGGCGATGCTTCGCAGCGCCGGCCAACTTTATCGACTTAGCGCCACCGCCTATACCCTGGTGGCGCTGCATGCCATTCGCCATCGCGACGAAATTCACAGCGTCAATCCGGCAAGACTGGTCTGCGAGGCCCTGCAGCGAGCCGTTCATTTCTCAGGCCGCATGATCCTGCAATCGCTACAGCTCTATGAGGATGCCCAGCCCGCCGCCTGGCAGAACCTGCACCAGCTGTACGCGCTTGCCGAGCGCCAGCAGCTGTCGCGGCTGCCCGTGGTCGACCGGTTGAGCGGCGGTGGCAGTATTGCAGGTGCGTATTTACAGGCAGTCATGCTCGGCTGCTGCAAGCCCAACCAGCTGTTGCAGAGCGACATGGCTGCGGTTTATCGCGCCTTCCTCGACTGGAGTGAGTTCGTCGATATCGAGGATCCGGAAGTTGGTGACGGGCTCTTTATCGTCGACCTCGACGGCGACCAGCCACCGCTGTATAGCGCCATGTACCCAAGCGACCCGGGTAATCAGTGCCGCTTCATCACCACGGAAGCCCTGCGCCGGCATCTTGAGGAGCTGCGCGAGAGCAGCGATTACGACCGCAAGAACGGCATCGTTTTTGATCGCGACTGCACCTTGAGTGATCAGATCGTTCAACATTTGCTCAATACCATGAGCGAGGTCAGCTCGCGTAACTTTAGCCGGCTGAGCTCCGATTCGGAGCTCAGCCTGACCCTCGGACTCAGCGACAGTCACTACCATCTCGCCGGAGAGCTTACGTTCGACCAGCTGCTGTTCGGCAGCCGCGTGCTGCAGGCTGAGGAGGATCCGGGCAATCCCTTCCTGCCCAGCAAAGACGATGGCGATCCTTGGGCCACGGCCAACCCCGACGATATTCGTCGCGGTGAGGACTACCACAAACGCGCGACCGAGCATCGGGCGGAGGTCCAGTTGAGTGCAAGTAACCGCGCCATACTGGAGGACGAGACTGGCGAGAAGCTACAGGCGCTGGAGTCTGACCGACACCCCGTTTACCGGGCCAATGCTATCAATGCGAGCCCGGGAGGTTACTGCCTCAGGCTACATGGAGAGCCTGCGATTAAGATACGCGGCGGGGAAATTCTTGCCCTACGCGAAGACGGCGACGATAACTGGTCCATCGCCATGGTGCGCTGGCTGAAGCGCTTTGAAGACAATTCGGTGATGTTCGGGGTGGAACTGCTGAGCCCCATGGCAGAGCCCTATGGCGCGCGCATTCTGAACCGGCGGCCACCTTCAGAGCCGCTGCGGGCGCTGTTAATGCCCGAGATTAAGCTGGTGGGGCAGGCGGAGAGCCTGCTGGTGCCCAAGGTAGGCTTTCGTGAAGGGCAGCGCGTTGAGCTGATGCGCGGCGGTGACACCCGCAACGTGCGACTGGTGCGCCAGCTACCGCTGACCGGCAACTATGCCCAGTTCGAGATTAACCACGTCGCCGACCTGGCTGGCAAGGTGAAAAAAATAGAAGCCGACCTGGACGTCGACAGCGCTTACGAGTCCGTGTGGAGCAAAATTTAGGCCCAAGGCCAGTCTAACACCCCTTCAGTAGCCCTGGTGTCTGTCGCCAATCCCCAACAGGTAGAGAATGGCATCCAGTCCCAGCGTCGAGATGCTCTGCTCGGCGGACTGCTTAACCAGGGGCTTGGCGCGAAAGGCCACCCCGAGACCGGCAATGCCTAGCATGGGCAGGTCATTGGCACCGTCCCCGACGGCGATGACCTGCTCCAGGCTGATGCCCTGCTCTTCAGCCAGCTCGCGCAGCAGCTGCGCCTTGCGCTCGCCATCAACGATGGGTTCCCGCACATCGCCAGTGACTTTGCCGTCCTCGATGTCCAGTACATTGGCATGCACATAATCGATGCCCAGCTCCTGCCGGAGTCGCTCGGCAAAGTAGGTGAATCCGCCCGATAGTATGGCCGTTTTATAGCCCAGCGCCCGCAGTGTGTTAATCAGGTGCCCGGCGCCCTCGGTCACCTTGAGTCCCGCAGCGATGGCTGCTAGCTCAGATTCAGGCAGACCGCGCAGCAGCGCGACACGGCGCCTGAAGCTCTCGCTGAAGTCCAGCTCGCCGCGCATGGCGCGCTCGGTGATCGCGCTGACCTCTTGGCCTACCCCGGCAACGGTGGCCAGCTCGTCGATGACTTCCGCCTCGATGAGAGTTGAATCCATGTCGAAGACGACGAGGCGCCGGGTGCGACGGTAGCGGTTGTCTTCCTGGAAGGCGAGATCCATCTCCAGCTCGCTGCTGACCTCAAGCAGCTCACTGCGAAAGGCCAAGGGGTCAGGGACCGGACCGCGCACGGAGAACTCCACACAGGCCTTGCTCAGCGGCGGAACATCGCCCAGCGGAATACGGCCCGAGAGGCGCGAGATGCTGTCAATGTTCAATTGGAATCGGGCAATGACTGAGCTCACACGCGCCAGGTGTTCAGCGGTGATCTTGCGCGCCAGCAGGGTTACGATATAACGCGCACGACCCTGTGCATCAACCCAGGCGCCGTAGCTGTCGGCAGAAACATCGCTGGCGTGGAGCTGCAGCCCATGCTCGCCAGCGAAAGTCTCAAGGCCAGTGAGCACAGCCGCTTCTTCCAGGGCATCGGGCAGCTCCAGCAACAGGCCGATGGTTAGGCTGGCGTGAATTACCGACTGCCCAATATCTAATACGTTGACGCCCTGCGCGGCCAGCAGGGCCGTTGCTCCCGCAGTAATACCGGGTTGATCCTGACCGGACAGGGTTATCAGCAGAATTTTGTTCAAGCCAGGCTTCCAGGGGCGAGGGCCGCGTTATTTTAACCCCTGGCGCAGGCCTTCGAAAGCGGGCCTCGCTCGACGCAAGGAGTGGTTTATACTGGTGCTCCCGATCGCCGCGACCCTCTGAACCACGTGCTCCAGCGCCTCCAGAACAGCTCCCTCGCACAGCAAATGGCCCTGGTGGCAGCAAGCCTCGCACTGGCTATCTCACTGGCCATCATTGTGCTTGCCGGCACGTCTTCCGCACACCTGCTTGGTCAACAGCAGGCCGAGTATGGGACGGCATTGGCACAACAAATAGCGCGACGCATCAGCAGCGCTCTGGAAACCGGGGATCTGCTCAGCCTCTCCGCCTCTTTGCAGCGTTTTGTCGAAACCTCTTCCGCCGACGAGGTGGCTATTTTCGACGTCGAGGGCAAAGCCCTGGGTCGAGCCGGAAGGCCCAGGGATAAGGAGTGGCGCGAATATCGCGCCCCGGTGCTCATCGAACAGGATATCGCGGGCGAGGTTGTGATAACGCTGGGCGGCGACCGAGAGCGGGCGGCACAGCTGCGTTTCCTGCTCAGCCTGACCGGGCTCGCTGTGTTGCTGAGCCTGTTCATCTACCTGGCCACGCATCAGCTGGGTCAGCGTCTCGGGCACCGCCTGCGCGGCCTGTCCCGCCAGATCGCCCTGGACGACGCCGGCAATGGCCCTGCGAATGAGCTGGCACGGCTTGCCAGCCATATCGAAGCCTTGCCCATGGATCTACTGCGCACCCGCTCCAGCGGTGATCCGCGCGACGAAAACTACAGCACGACGGCCGTTTTGTATCTGCACCTGGCGAGTCTTGCTGACTATGTCGATACTCTGGATCACAACTCCCTGCATCGCTATACCCACCGCTTGCACCAGGTCATTTATGCCGCCGCCGGCTTTTACGGCGGGCAACTCCAGGTCAGTCGCCAGTTTGGACTGGTGGTCTTTTTCAGTGGCAGTAACAAGTCGGGGAGTGCGGTCTTCCGCGCTGCATCTTGCGCCTGGCTGATTCAGTCCAGCTGTCGTGAACTCGAGAAGCAGCTTTCGCTGTCGCTGCTGGTCGCCGGTGCTATCGCCCTCAGCGAACTGGGCGCAGGTGATGACAAAGACATCTACCCTGGCCTTTACATGCAACACACCATCGACGAGTTGCAGGCGCTCTGCGTGCGCAAGCCACCGCGGGTGCTGATTTCGCCTGCGGCAGCCGAGGACATCGATATCGCCGGGCGCGCGGATCTGGCGCCGTCGGAGTTGCAGAATTTCAGTATGCTCACCGCGTTCGAGGGGCCCTATGACGACCTGCTGGAACGGCAGCTACGGCTGATTTGTAAACGCCTGGAAGACCCGCTGTCCGGCTAAGGCCTGTCAGCGACCATCATTTAGCGTCGATCTCCATGCGATCGACCTTCTGAAATCCCCGGGGCAGTTTGTTACCGCGCCTGCCCCGCTCGCCGCGGTAATGTTCCAACTCGGAGAACTTCAGGCGATGGTGGCGCTTACCCGCGTGTACCACCAGCGCATCATCCTCGCGCAAGACCTGCACAGCCACCACAAACTCCTCGCGGCTCTGCACCCGGGCGCCAGGGATACCGATAATCTTATTGCCCTTACCGCGGGCCATCTGTGGCAGATCGGCGAGAGGAAATACCAGCATGCGCCCCTCGTTGGAGACCGCCGCCACCCAGGCTCCGTCCACTGCATCAACGGTGGCGGGCTGCAAGACACGAGCACCCTTGGGCAGGCTGAGGGCCGCCTTGCCCGCGCGATTTTTACTTTGCAGATCGCCCAATTTGGCAACGAAGCCATAGCCGGCATCTGACGCCAACAGGAAGAGCTGCTCATCGGCACCCATCATGACGCCCTCGAAGGTCGCGCCCGACGGCGGATTGATGCGCCCGGTGACGGGCTCTCCCTGGCCGCGAGCGGAGGGCAGGTTGTGAGAGGCTACGGTGTAGGACCGGCCCGTTGAGTCGAGAATGACCGTGGGCTGGTTACTGCGCCCGCGCGCGGCCATCTTGAAGCCGTCCCCTGACTTATAGCTGAGTGAAGCGGGATCGATATCATGGCCCTTCGCAGCGCGAATCCAGCCTTTTTCTGAGATAACTACCGTAATTGGGTCGGCAGACATCAGCTCCAGCTCAGAAAATGCCTGCGCCTCTTCTCGCTCCACCAGCGGAGACCGGCGCTCGTCGCCAAATTCCTCAGCCACTGCGAGCAGTTCTTTCTTGATCAAGGTTTTCAGCCTGGCGGCGCTGCCAAGCGTTTTCTCAAGCGCATCACGCTCCGCCGCAAGCTCGTCCTGCTCGCCGCGAATCTTCATTTCCTCGAGCTTGGCGAGGTTGCGTAACTTCAGCTCGAGGATGGCCTCGGCCTGTACGTCGGTAATACCAAAGCGCTTCATCAAAGCAGGCTTGGGCTTCTCCTCAGTACGAATAATGTGGATGACCTCATCGATATTCAGGAAGGCGATGAGATAGCCCTCCAGGATATGAATGCGTTTGAGGACTTTATCGAGCCTGTATTCAAGACGCCGCCGGACGGTCTCCGTGCGGTACTTCAGCCACTCCTTCAGAATAACGTCCAGGCCTTTCACGGCAGGTCGACCGTCGATGCCAATCAGATTGAGATTAACGCGGTAGCTGCGCTCGAGATCCGTCGTTGCAAAGAGGTGGCTCATCAGACCATCGAGGTCCACACGGTTAGAGCGCGGCACGATCACCAGTCGCGTCGGGTTCTCGTGATCCGACTCATCGCGCAGATCAGCCACCATCGGCAGCTTGCGCGCCTGCATCTGCTGTGCGATCTGCTCCAGCACCTTGGCGCCGGAGACCTGGTAGGGCAGAGCATTTATCACGACATCGCCTGACTCGCGCTCCCACACAGCACGCATGCGCAGGGCGCCGCGGCCGCTTTCATACATCGCTAGAATTTCCTCACGGGGCGTGATGATTTCAGCCTCGGTCGGAAAGTCGGGCGCCTTGACGTGCTCGCAGAGCTCGGCCACCGACGACTTTGGCGATTCGAGCATGCGCACCGCTGCGGTGACCACTTCATTCAGGTTGTGCGGAGGCACATCCGTTGCCATACCGACCGCGATACCGGTTGTCCCGTTAAGCAGGACGTTAGGAACCCGAGCCGGCAGCACCGCCGGTTCGTCGAGCGTGCCATCGAAGTTGGGTATCCAGTCCACCGTGCCCTGGCCCAGTTCCGCAAGCAGCACGTCGGCGTAGCGTGTCAGCCGCGACTCGGTGTAGCGCATGGCCGCAAACGACTTCGGGTCATCGGGCGAGCCCCAGTTACCCTGGCCATCAACCAGCGGGTAGCGGTAACTGAAGTTCTGGGCCATGAGCACCATGGCCTCATACGCTGCACTGTCGCCGTGAGGATGGAACTTACCAATAACGTCACCGACGGTGCGTGCCGACTTCTTGAACTTGGCGGAAGCTTTCAGCCCCAGCTCGCTCATCGCGTAGACAATGCGCCGCTGCACCGGTTTCAGGCCGTCGCCAATGTGCGGAAGGGCGCGATCGAGGATGACATACATGGAATAGTCCAGGTAGGCCTTCTCCGTATACTGCCTGAGTGAAACTTGCTCGATGCCGTCGCTGTCGATCGTGGAAAGGTCTGTCATGTATTGGCTTGCAGCTGGTGTTAAAAGGCTTTATCAGATGTTGGCGTCGGGGTCCGCGTTCTAGGGCTCACGGCTTGTGCCACGCAGGCCGACCAATTGCTCATTCAGGTTGACGATGGAGTTGGCCATGTCAACCAGTAGGCTGTGGATCGTCGCGGGGTTGGACTTAATCAGGTCGGTAAACTGTTCCTTGGGCACCTTGACCACTGAACACTCAGTCTTGGCGACAACCGTTGCGCTGCGGTCAGCGTGCGTCAGCGCTGCCATGGCACCAAAGATCTCGCTCTCCGCGATGCGGCCCACGGTGACACCGTCAACGACGACCTCTGCGACCCCGCTGGTCATGTTAAAGACATAGTCGGCTCTATCCCCCTGGTGAATGATCACATCACCGGGCTCGTAGATTTCAAAACCGGGTGTCGAAGGCAGCTCCTCTGGAATACGCGCAGCGTTGAGCCTCAGCATCATGCCGGAATAGGTGATCAACAGACGGGTCCAGAGCTTTGTGGCAGCCGGATTCTTCATGACCTCGGAGAGAAACTCTATGGCCGGGTAGCTGCCAAGCGATGCACCCGCCTCACTGCCGTAGTAGGCGCTGTTATCGCCTTCCGAGGCGCCAGTAATATCCGGCAGCAGGAGATCACCCTCCTCAAGAATATAGATGGCTTTGCCGCGGTAGCGCACCGTGATGGAACCGCTTTCGATGACGTAGAACTTGCCAGCGTCGAAACCACGGAAATTGCCGGAGACGGTCGCTTCCGCCTCAACCGAAATCGGCGGAATGTTGACGGTGGCCAACAGCGACCGCGCCAGCTGCGAGTACTGCTGACTGAGAAGCTGAAAATCCGGTGTCAATTCGACGTCCGCTAACATCGGCACATCCCTTCGTGAAAGGAAGCAATCTGGCTCCCGGCGTCCCGTTTGGTTTTTTTATATACCGGCGACTGGCCCGGCCTGTGGCCATAGTAGCAACTCTGACAGCGCGATAGAATGGAAAAGCTGACAATTGTCGCGCGGTACCCGGCGCCACAGCCCGGCCCTGCCGGAGCGGTGCGGGTAGCGCTGGGCAACGTCAGATAATGCGGGGGCGGCACTGAATATGAGCATGGTATGGACAACCAGTAGTTTCGGCCAGTTGGGCAAGCGCGAACTGTTCGAGATTGTGCGCCTGAGGCAGGACATCTTCATTGTCGAGCAGCAGTGCATCTACCGCGATCTTGACGGGCTGGACGAGGGATCATTCCATATGCGCGCATACCACAATGGCGATCTCGCCGCCTACCAGCGCCTGCTGCCTCCGGGGCTAAGCTATCCAGAAAGCTCGATCGGGCGCATTCTGGTCAGCCCGGCCTTACGGGGTAAGCAGCTGGGCCGCGAACTGGTGGAGCGGGGCGTTGACTACAACCGCAACCACTGGCCCGATAGCGATATACGCATCGGCGCGCAGGCCCACTTGAGCGATTTTTACAGCAGCGTCGGCTTCGTGATCGCCGGGGATGAGTATCTCGATGATGGCATTCCCCATATCGAGATGCTGCTGAGCGCTCAGTCGAGCTGAGCCCCCGCGTCAACCAGCCTCGAGCAGAAAGGTCACCGGCCCATCATTGACCAGCGCCACCTGCATATCAGCGCCAAATTCGCCGGTCGCTACCGCCCCTGCGTGCCGCCTGGATAACTCGGCCAGGGTCCATTCAAACAGTGGCTTGGCGAGCGCCGGCGTCAGCGCCGAAGAGAAGCTTGGCCGCAGACCCTTGCGCGTATCGGCCGCCAGCGTGAATTGCGATACCAGCAGAATGCCACCGCCAGTATCTGTGATACTGCAATTCATGCGGCCTTCCTCATCGGGGAACACGCGATACGCCAGCAGCTTGTTCAGCAGGCGATCGGCGACTGCTTGATCATCGGCCTTATCAAGCCCAAGTAAGACCAGTAGACCGCCATCGATACGGCCAAGCGTGCGGCCGTTGGCACTGACGGAGGCCTCGGTGACGCGCTGCAGCAGGGCCTTCACGAGGCAGCGCGGCTAGCTCGGCGACGTTCGTGCTCCTGCAACAGTTTCTTGCGCAGACGGATGCTGTCCGGCGTGACTTCAACCAGTTCATCGTCCTCGATGAATTCGAGGGCCTGCTCGAGACTGTGGCGCACCGGCGGCGTCAGCGTCAGCGCCTCATCTGAACCAGCCGCGCGGATATTAGTCAATTGTTTAGCTTTGGTCGGGTTTACCGTGAGATCGTTACCCCGACTGTGCAGGCCGATAATCTGGCCTTCATAAACCTCGATATTCGGGTCGACGAAGAGCCGCCCGCGATCCTGGAGGTTGTAAAGCCCGTAGGCCAGGGTCTTGCCCTTCACCATGGATACCAGTACGCCGTTCGTGCGATGGACAATCTCTGCCTGCTTCAGCGGGCCGTAGTGATCGAACACATGCGTCATGATGCCGCTACCTGAAGTCATCGTCAGGAACTGCGAACGAAAACCAATAAGTCCGCGCGCGGGAATAATGAACTCCAGTCGCACGCGCCCCTTGCCGTCGGGCACCATGTTTTCAAGTTCCGCGCGGCGCAGTCCCAGTTCCTCCATAAGCGAGCCTTGGTGCTCGTCTTCGCAATCGATCAGTAACTGCTCGAAGGGCTCCTGCAGTTCACCATCGATCTCCCGCTGGATGACCTCAGGGCGCGATACACCAAGCTCAAACCCCTCTCGGCGCATAGACTCTATCAGTACCGACAGGTGCAGCTCGCCGCGGCCCGATACGCGGAACTTGTCAGGGCTGTCTCCCGCCTCAACACGCAGGGCGACGTTGTGAATGAGCTCGCGCTCGAGACGCTCCTTGATATTGCGCGAAGTGACAAACTTACCTTCCTTGCCGGCAAAAGGTGAATCATTCACCTGAAAGGTCATGCTGACGGTCGGTTCATCGACGGTCAGCACCGGCAAGGCCTCAACCGCAGCAGGGTCGCACAGCGTGTCCGAAATATTCAGGCCCTCAATACCGGTCACGCAGACGATATCCCCGGCCTCTGCACGATCAGTCTCTACCCGCTCGAGCCCGAGATAGCCCATCACTTGCAGCACCTTGCCGTTGCGCGTTCCTCCCTCGTAATCAACAACCGCGACCTGGGTGTTGGGCCCAAGCCGGCCACGGGTGATGCGCCCTACGCCTATGACCCCGACATAGCTCGAGTAGTCGAGGGCGCTGATCTGCATCTGCAGTGGCGCTTCCGCGTCAACCTCAGGCGCCGGGACTTTGTCGACGATAGACTGGAAAAGAGCGGACATGTCTTCCCCCATGGCCTCGTGGTCTTCACCGGCGATGCCCTCGATCGCGGAGGTGAAGATAACCGGAAAATCAAGCTGCTCTTCGTTAGCGCCAAGGCGATCGAAGAGATCGAAGACCTGGTCTACGACCCAGTCCGGACGCGCGCCAGGGCGATCGATCTTGTTCACCACAACAATAGGGTTGAGGCCGCGCTCGAAGGCCTTGGAGGTCACGAAGCGCGTTTGCGGCATGGGCCCGTCGACGGCATCGACCAGCAGCAGCACGGAATCCACCATCGACAGCACGCGCTCCACTTCGCCACCGAAATCCGCGTGTCCGGGCGTATCGACGATGTTGATCCGGTAGTCCTGCCACTTGATCGCCGTGTTCTTTGCCAGGATGGTAATACCGCGCTCACGCTCCTGATCATTGGAATCCATGATGCGCTCGGCGCCTTCGCTGCGCCGATCCAGAGTGCCCGACTGCTGCAGCAGACAGTCGACCAGCGTGGTCTTGCCGTGGTCAACATGAGCAATGATGGCGATGTTGCGGAGCTTCTCAATCAAGGAGCTGTCCTCGGGGTGTGCGAAAGAGGCGGCGGATTATAACTGCATCCGGTCGGTGAGCGAACGGCTGATGATTGAGTATACTGACCACTCGACTCACGCTCCCGCGAGGGTAGACACTATTACACTGAACCGCTCATGCCTGTATTCGAACGACAACAAAATGCTGAGACGCCACTCTACGCCGAGGAGATGGATGCGCCGCTGCCGGAGAAGCTGAATCCGCACACGCGCTATGCCTACTTCTCCACCATCGATCGGGGCGGCAAGTCCCTGATCAAGTCCTGCCGCGATCTGCACATGCGGCGCACCGTTTGCTACAAGACCCTGCGACCCGAGTTCGTCGATGATCCGGTTGAAAATCACCGGCTGCTTCGCGAGGCGCGCATATCAGCGGCGCTACAGCACCCCAACACCGTGCCGACCTATGAGCTGGGCCGTGATAATAAGGGCCAGCTCTACTTCACGATGAAGTTGGTCCATGGCTACACACTGCGCGAGGTACTGAACTACCGCGAGCGCTATGACCTGACGCAGCTGATGGAAGTGCTGGAACAGGTCGGCCAGGCACTCGGCTATGCCCACTCCATGGGCGTACTGCACCGGGACATCAAACCGGACAATATCCTGATCGGCCCCTATGGCGAGGTCCTGGTCCTCGACTGGGGTCTCGCCAAGGTATGGCACAAGGATAAAACCCCGGGCGGTAGAGAAACTTCCGAAGAGGCCGACGGCGACCCCGGGATGACGGGCGAAGGCAAGCTTCAAGGCACCGTGATGTACATGTCACCAGAGCAGGTCAATCGAGATCCGGCTATATCGTTCAGTTCAGATATCTACAGCCTCGGGGCGCTGCTCTACGAGACGCTGACCGGGACCACACCCTTCCAGGGCGACCTTATACCCACCCTGCTGAAGCAGATTAGCGAAGAAACGCCACCGGACCCTCGCGCCATCAGTGACCGAGCCATACCGGAAACGCTTGCCCGGTTGACCATGCGCTGCCTGGATAAGGATCCGGCCGCACGGCCGAGAACCGCGGAGGAACTGGTTCGCGTACTCAGAAACGATTGGCAGACGGACGCCTACGAATAGCCCCACCTCACGATGTCAGATGCCACTTTGCAGCAAGTCGCCGAAATTGCCGATCGCTCCGAAGCCGATGCAGACAGCGGTGGTCGCCCGGAATCCGGCATCGACTGGCAAAGCGCCAGTCGCACCGATGTCGGGCGGGTGCGCCACGTCAACGAAGATGCCTTTCTGGACTCACAGGCTGAGCGCCTATGGGTAGTGGCAGATGGTCTCGGCGGACACAGCCGTGGCGACTACGCCAGCAGCGCGGTGGTTGATCAGCTCCGGGATTTTCCCAGGCAGAGTTCCATACTCGCCAATCTGCAAGACATCGAAGCGCGGCTCCAGATTGCACACGACAAGTGCCGCAACGCTTTCCGTAAGCACCGTCCCGGCACGACCGTTGCGGCCATGCTCGCCCACGGCAACTACAGCTTCCTGCTTTGGGCGGGCGACAGTCGAGTTTATCGCCTGCGCGATAAGGCGCTGGAACAGTTGACTCGGGATCACAGCCTGGCAGAGGACAAGTTTACGCGCGGCGAACTATCGGCCGAAGAGAAGGCGACGCATGACAGCGCCCACGTACTGACACGCGCCCTCGGCCACGGCGAGCTGCGCCTGGATATGACCTACTCGCCCGTGCGCAGCGGAGATCGATTCCTGCTGTGCAGCGACGGCCTCTACAACCCGGTCGCCTTTACGGACATAGAGACCGAATTGGCTAGCGGATCAGCCGCGCAGGCCTGCCACGCACTGGTGGATCTGGCACTGGCAGGCGGGGGCCAGGACAATATTACCGTCGTCGTTGTGGATGCTTCAGGGGGTTAAAGTGCCATCAATGCACTATAAATGCACCATTTCTGTGCAGAACCGGACCTCAATGAGCGTTTTTGGTGCACTGCTAGACGTTGATACCGGCATATAGCGCCTCCAAGGTGGCATGGACGCGTGTAAGCTGCTCATTTTAGGGGCATTTCCTGCCCCTAACAGGTCTCGACAAAAGTTGGAATAGATATTGCTACCCTGACTCTGCTACAGGCGAGCTGTCCAAGCACAGCTCATGTCGATATCCATCCGCCACAAAGAGAAACGCAAGATGAAAAGTAAGTTGGAATACATTTGGCTCGACGGCTACGCCCCGACTCAGAGCCTGCGCAGCAAGACCATGGTCCGCTCAGACTTCGGCGGAACGCTGGAAGAATGCCCCATGTGGTCCTTCGACGGCAGCTCGACCGAACAGGCCGACGGCAGTGATTCGGATTGCCTGTTGAAGCCGGTCGCCATCATTCCCGACCCGGATCGCCAGAATTCCTATCTCGTGATGACCGAAGTCCTGAATGCAGACGGCTCAGCACACGTCACCAACGGTCGCGCCACCATCGATGAAGCTGAAGATGACGACGACTTCTGGTTCGGCTTCGAACAGGAATACTTCCTGTGGGATCCCGAAACTAACCGTCCCCCGGGCTTCCCCGCACGCGGCTACCCCGAACCGCAAGGTCCCTACTACTGCTCTGTGGGCGCCAAGAACGCTTACGGGCGCCCCATTATCGAAGAGCACCTCGACCTGTGCCTCGAAGCCGGCCTCAACGTTGAAGGTATCAACGCCGAAGTGGCCGCTGGCCAGTGGGAGTTCCAGATTTTCGCCAAGGGCGCCAAACGCGCTGGCGACGAGATCTGGCTGGGCCGCTACCTGCTTGAGCGTACCGCCGAGAAATATGGCTATGCCATCGACTACCATCCGAAGCCCCTGGGCGATACGGACTGGAACGGCTCAGGAATGCACGCCAACTTCTCTAACGGTCCGATGCGCGAGTCCGGTAGCGAAGACGTGTTCCACAAGATCTGCGAAGAGTTCGGCAAAAATATCGAGCGCCACATCAGCGTCTACGGTGCCGACAACGACCAGCGCCTGACCGGTAAGCATGAAACCCAGTCGATTGAAGAGTTCAGCTACGGCGTCTCGGATCGCGGTGCGTCCATCCGCATCCCGGTGGGCACCGTGGAAGATGGCTGGAAAGGTCGTCTTGAGGACCGTCGCCCCGCATCAAACGCTGACCCCTACAAGGTCGCGGCGGCAATCGTCAAAACCTGTAAAGAGGCTGGCTTCTAGCCCCGGCACGCTTTACGGGTTTCAGGTACGTCCCCTGAACGCTGGCTCGGCGCCCGCCGGGCCAGCGTTCACCCCCCATCATTTTTCAGCTCTCACTGACCAGTCAAACACAGGACGCCAACGTGCAGGCGGCCCTTGCTACCCAGTCGCGCGCGGCTCTTTTTGGTCTACTATGACGGAGTTCCGTCACGTACAAAATGCTCACGCGCTGAAGACAAGCATCGTCAGAGATCTACTAAAAACACCCTGGAGACCGTCCCATGTCAGAGAACACCCTCGACCTGATTGAGAATAACGAAGCCCGTTGGGTCGATCTGCGCTTCACCGACACCCGCGGCAAGGAGCAGCATGTCACGATTCCTGCCGCCGAGGTCGACGAGGCCTTCTTTGCAGGCGGCAAGATGTTTGACGGCTCCTCGATCTCTGGCTGGAAGGACATCAACGAGTCCGACATGATACTGATGCCCGATGACAGCACCTCGACCCTCGACCCTTTCACCGACGACGTTACCGTGATCTTGCGCTGTGACATCGTGGAACCGTCGACCCTGCAAGGCTACGAGCGTGATCCACGCTCAGTGGCCAAGCGCGCAGAAGCCTACCTCGTCGCCACGGGCATCGGCGATAAAGCTTTTTTTGGTAACGAGCCCGAGTTCTTCATCTTCGATGACGTCAAGTGGAAGGTAGAGATGTCTGGCGCCCACTATTCGGTCTCCTCAGAGGAGGCCGCCTGGTCTTCTGCGGAGCACTATGATGACGGCAATATTGGCCACCGTCCGGGCGTCAAAGGCGGCTACTTCCCGGTACCGCCAGTCGACTCACTGCATGACATCAGGGCCGCCATGTGCGCCGCGATGGAACAGATGGGACTACCCGTTGAGGTTCACCACCACGAGGTCGGCACCGCTGGGCAGTGCGAGATCGGGGTTAAGTTTAACTCTCTCGTGGCCAAGGCAGACGAGACACAGATCCTGAAATACTGCGTACACAACGTGGCCCACGCCTATGGCAAGACGGCCACATTCATGCCCAAGCCACTGGTCGGCGACAATGGTTCTGGCATGCACTGCCACCAGTCCATCAGCAAGGACAGCGAAAACGTATTTGCGGGCGATGGCTACGCTGGGTTATCGGACGAGGCGCTATTCTATATCGGCGGCATCATCAAACATGCCCGTGCCCTGAACGCCTTTACCAACGCCTCTACCAACAGTTATAAACGCCTGGTGCCCGGCTTCGAAGCGCCAGTCATGCTGGCCTACTCGGCCCGCAATCGCTCGGCCTCGATCCGCATACCCTATGAGCCAAGCCCGAAGGGCAAACGAATCGAGGTACGCTTCCCGGATCCCACGGGCAACCCCTACCTGGCCTTTGCAGCGATGCTCATGGCTGGCATCGACGGTATCCAGAACAAGATTCACCCCGGCGACGCCGCCGACAAGGACCTCTATGACCTATCGCCCGACGAGGGCGCCGCTATTCCTACCGTGGCATCGAGCCTTGGCATGGCACTGGCGGCACTGGACGCGGATCGCGATTTCCTGACCGCCGGCGGCGTTTTTACCGATGATATGATCGATGGCTACATCGACCTGAAATCTGAGGAAGTCGAGAAGCTGAATATGACGACACATCCCGTCGAATTCTCGATGTATTACTCGGTCTAGGCGACACCGGGGCGCGAGACATCGGGCTTTTTTTTTCTGCCCAAGTTCTGCTAGGGTGAAGCAAAATTTCGCGGAAAGCCGAATGCGCATGTTACGTGGTCTGCTCCTGCTCGTTCTCGTTACCTTGGCATCACCCATGTTGGCGCAGGTCTATGAAATTCGTGACGAAAGCGGGCGCGTCATCGGCTATTCCGATACGCCGCCCAGCGACGGCAACAGCGCTCGCCAGATTGAAGTCACCGAAACCAATACCGCAGCCCCGCCCCCCGTTGTAGAAAGACTTGAGCAGAGCGAGCCAGATCCGGCGCCTGAAGATGCCTCCCCCGATTACCGCGTCAACATCTCTGCGCCGCCCAACGAAACGACCATACCCATGGGGGGCGGCAACTTTACCGTTCAGGCCTCGCTGGACCCGAGCTTGCGCGAGGGGGATCAGCTGCAGCTGGTGATGAACGGAGAACCCTGGGGCGAGCCCCAAGCCGCTGGCACCTGGGCACTCGTCGGCGTGCCGAGGGGGCAGACAGACCTCGTCGTGCAGGTGCTGGACGAGGACGGCGCAGCCCTCGCCCAATCAGGCCCCGTACGCGTCTACGTCCTGCGGCCCTCGGTCATCCAACGAGCTCGACGCAGCGCTAACTAGACTTCCGATGCGCCGCGCACAATAATGGTGCACGGTGAGCCAATGGCGGTCGAGCTGCCTTCCCAGCGCATCTGATGTAAGCGCTTACTATCACTGAAATTCCTCGATGGGTTGGTTCCCATCGAGACCGTTAGCCCGCGCCACCGCTTGGCTCCATTCTTGCTTTACAAACATGCATGCCGCTATCGAGCGGTCAATAATAGGGCAACTATGGGCCTGGCAGCCGACATTCTCGACCACATCAGCAGTGCCGTCATCGCCATGGATAGCGAGCTGAGCGTACTGGCTGTCAACGTCGCCGCCGAGAATCTCCTGCAGGTCTCATCGCCGCGGATTGCCGGGGCGCATGCCAGTACCCTGTTCGCCGGGTCGCGGGAGTGGCTCGGAAGCCTGTACAAGGTGATGGACAGCAATAGTCCCATGGCCCAGCGCAACGTGCCTTTGCGGCTACCCGGCGGCCAGGAGATTCACGTCGACATGATGTTGACGCCGATTCATGAGGCCAAACGGGACTTCAGGCTACTCGCGGAACTGCAGCCGGTGGATCGCTTGCTGAAAATAAGCCGCGAGGGGCACCTGCTGGACGCCCAGGCAACCACTCGCGCGGTCATTCGCGGCCTTGCGCACGAGATCAAGAACCCATTGGGAGGGGTTCGCGGCGCCGCTCAGCTGCTTGCACGGGAGTTACCCGACGCCAACCTCACCGAGTACACCAGCATCATCATTCGTGAGGCAGATCGACTGCGCGACCTCGTGGACCAGATGATGGGGCCGCGGGATACGCCGCGGATCGAGGCTCTCAACATCCACGAAGTACTCGAGCACGTTTGCCAGTTGGTCACCGCCGAGGCCGGTGATGAACTCACCATCAGTCGCGACTACGACCCCAGTATTCCCGAACTGCAGGGCGATCGTAGTCAACTGGTACAGACCGTGCTCAATATCGCACGCAACGCGTTACAGGCGGCCGAAGCGGACTGCCACATTACCTTTCGTACTCGGACACGAAGGCAGTTCACTATTGGCTCACGACGCCACCGCCTGGTAACACAGATCGACATCATCGACGATGGGCCCGGCATACCAGCCGATCTGCTGCCGTCGATTTTTGTTCCCATGGTTACCGGCCGCGCTTCCGGTACCGGCCTTGGATTATCCATTGCACAGGCCATCATCAGCCGGCACGGCGGCCTGCTGGAATGCAGCAGCGAGCCCGGAAAGACATGTTTTACTCTCTATTTACCCCTGGAATTCCAATATGCAAAAGTCAGTTAAAGTCTGGGTGGTCGACGACGACAGCTCCATACGCTGGGTGCTGGAACGCGCCCTGAACCAGGCTAACATCGACAATGAAAGCTTTGAGGATGCCGATACCCTGCTAGACCGGATACAGCACGAAACGCCAGACGCCATTATCAGCGATATCCGTATGCCAGGTACCAACGGTCTGGAGCTGCTCGCCAAGTTGGCCAGCAGCCACCCGGAACTGCCGGTGATCATCACCACCGCACACTCCGACCTCGACAGCGCAGTGACCTCCTATCAGCGCGGCGCCTTCGAGTACCTCCCTAAGCCCTTCGATATTGATGAAGTCGTGGCCATTACCGAGCGGGCCGTCGCACAGGCACTGGAGAATCGGGGCACGCCCGCGCCGGAAGAGGACTTCCGCAATACCGAAATCATCGGCGAGGCGCCGGCGATGCAGGAGGTCTTCCGGGCTATCGGGCGCCTCGCCCAGAGCAATATCACGGTGCTCATCAACGGCGAATCCGGGACCGGAAAAGAACTGGTCGCGCGCGCCTTGCATCGCCACAGCCCACGCGCCGGCAACCCCTTTATCGCCCTGAATATGGCGGCTATACCCAAGGACCTGATGGAGTCAGAGTTATTTGGTCACGAGAAGGGCTCTTTCACCGGCGCCAACAGCAAGCGAGCGGGCCGCTTTGAGCAGGCCGACGGCGGCACACTCTTCCTCGATGAAATCGGTGACATGCCTGCGGATACCCAAACACGATTGCTGCGCGTACTGGCGGATGGCGAGTTCTACCGGGTCGGAGGCCATACCCCTGTGCAGGTCGATGTGAGAATCATCGCCGCCACGCACCAGGACCTGGAAGAACTGGTGCGACGAGGCGACTTTCGCGAAGACCTCTTCCACCGACTGAACGTGATTCGTATCCATATTCCACGCCTGGGAGAGCGCCGGCAAGATATTCCACGGCTGATGCAATTCTTCTTCCAGAAGGCGGCGGAAGAGCTGGGCGGCGAACCCAAGGTCCTGCTACCGGAATCGGAGCAGTTCCTGGCCAGCCTCGATTGGCCTGGAAATGTGCGCCAGCTGGAAAATACCTGCCGCTGGATAACAGTGATGGCAGCCGGCCGCGAGGTGCACCTGAGCGATCTGCCGCCGGAACTTGGCCGCGCCCCCGTTCAGGTGTCTGAGCCAAGCAACGCCCCCTGGCATGAACTGCTCTCCGCCTGGGCCCAGAACGAGCTGGTGCAGGGCAAAGATCATATTCTGCAGCACGCGGTGCCCACCTTCGAGCGCGCGCTGATCGAGGTCGCGCTGGCGCATACTCGCGGCCGCAAGCGGGACGCAGCAGAACTGCTCGGCTGGGGGCGCAATACGCTGACGCGTAAAATGAAAGAGCTCAACATGTAGCACGACGGCCGGAGCGGGCGCTACCATGGAGCCATGCTCAACATTGCTCTTTACGAACCCGAGATTCCACCCAATACCGGCAACATCATGCGCCTGTGCGCCAACACAGGCTGCGCGCTGCACCTGATCGAACCGCTGGGCTTCGACATGGACGAAAAAAAACTACGCCGAGCAGGGCTCGACTACCGAGACTTTGCCAGCGTGACATTGCACGCCAGCTTGGACAGCTTGACCGCGAGCCTGCCGGAATCCCGGCTCTTCGCCATCAGCACCCGCGGCAGGTGCCGCTATACAGACGCTCGATTCCTGTCCGGTGACTGCGTGCTATTCGGCCCAGAGACGCGCGGGCTGCCGGACAGCGTGCTGGACGCCCTGCCAGCAGAGCAGCGGTTGCGCATTCCGATGCGGGCGGGCAGCCGCAGCCTGAACTTGAGCAACGCTGCGGCGGTGATCGTTTACGAGGGGTTGCGGCAGTTGGACTTTCCACACTGCCGCTGAGGGCCCTTGGTTGGGCTGAGGGCTCTTAGTGTGGCTGCGGCGCCGCAGCCTCGCCCTGTTGCTGCTGTTGCTGCGCCAATGCCTGCTGGTAGAGCGCATCGAAGTTAACCGGGGCCAGTTGCACCGGCGGGAAGCCACCCTTGACGACAATGGAGTCGATCGCCTCGCGCAGGTAGGGAAAGAGAATGTTCGGCGCTGCAGTGCTCAGAACAGCGCGCAGGTTTTCACCCTGGATACCTTTAACGAAGAAAATGCCTGCCTGCTGCACTTCAGCCAGAAACGCGGTCTGGTCGTCGATCTTGGCGGTTACCGTTATCGTGAGGACAACCTCAAAGTTACCCTCTTCATCAATCGGGTCACTCTTGGTGTTCATATCTACGCTCACCTTCGGTTGCCACTGCTGGCGAAACACGCCGGGGCTGGCCGGTGATTCGAAAGATACATCCTTCGTGTAGATGCGCTGCAGACTAAACTGCTGTTGCGCCTGCTGGTCCTGTGCTGCTGCCTGTGGTTCATCGGCCATTGAGCCGTCCTCCGTATTCCAAAAAGGGTTTATTCGGCGCCGCCAACGGCGCCGCTAAGTAGTCGATCAAGGAAACCGCGCCGCTCAAGCAACGCGAGATCGTCATAACCGCCAACGTGCTGCTCACCGATCCAGATCTGGGGCACAGTGCGGCGGCCGCTGAGCGTCATCATTTCCTGCCGCAGGGCCTGCGACTGATCGACATCGATGTCCGTGTAGGCCACCTTCTTGCTGTCGAGTAGCTGCTTGGCGCGAACGCAGTAGGGGCAGAACCGGGTGCTGTATATCTTGACGGGTGCGTGCATGGGTTTCCTTACTTGCTGACTGTGGGCAATTGCAGGTTACCCCACTCAAGCATGCCGCCGGCCATCTTGTAGACCTTGTCGAATCCGGCGGCGCGCAGCTGCTTCCCCGCCGCACCGGAGTGCTGACCCATCTTGCAAACCAGCACCACCGGCTTATCGCGGAATTTGTCGAGCTCTGTCGAGCGTTTCTCAACCTGTGAGGCAGGGATATGCAAGGCATCCACAATGTGTCCGCCCTTAAACTCTGCCGCATCGCGCAGGTCGACAAAAACGCCGCCCTCGGCGTTGATCAAGTTAATTGCCTGCTGCGGGCTGAGGGAAGGACCAGATTTGCGTGCCTCGTGGCTGATAAGCATCACGATCACGGCAAGCAAAGCAGCGGCCAATATCCACTGCTGGGCCAAAAATTCCAAGAACAGGGCCATAAAGCTATTACTATCTTATAACTACTAAACGGGTCGCTACTTTGCTGTCACTGACGGCCTCGACAACGTGGCCCGCCAAAAAGGGCGCCAAGTATACCGCCTAAGATCACCAGCAACCAGCCTGCGGCCCTGTGACTGCGCCCCGCGCTCCTGTAAAATGAACGGCTGGTAAAACACGCGATACAGGGCGCTCTCACGCCATGACAGAGACTGGTAAACGACCCACCGTACTGATCATCCTGGACGGCTGGGGCCACCGCGAAGAAACCCAGGACAACGCCATCGCCGGGGCGGCGACCCCAGTGTGGGATCGCCTGTGGGCGAGCGCCCCGCATACGCTGGTTTCTGGCTCGGGCCTTGACGTCGGCCTGCCTGAAGGACAGATGGGCAACTCCGAGGTTGGCCACATGAGCCTGGGCGCTGGCCGCATTATCTATCAGAGCATTACGCGTATCGACGAGGCCATCTGCGATGGCAGCTTTTTTGACAACCCCGCCTATTGCAGCGCGATCGATCGCGCCGTAGCCGGGGGCGGCGCCGTTCATCTTCTCGGCCTCTTGTCGCCAGGTGGCGTCCACAGCCATGAAGACCAGATAATGGCGGCCATACGCCTGGCGGCGCAGCGCGGCGCGGAGCGCGTCTACTTGCATGCTTTTCTCGACGGACGCGACACACCGCCGCGCAGTGCGGGCCCGTCCCTGGAAAAAGCCGAAGCGCTCTTTTCGGATTTAGGCTGCGGACGCGTGGCCAGCGTTAGCGGGCGCTACTATGGCATGGATCGTGACAATCGTTGGGAACGGGTCGAACCGGCCTACCGCCTGTTGACCACGGGGGAGGCCGATTACCAGTTTGCCCGCGCCGCTGAGGCCCTGGCAGCGGCCTATGATCGCGGTGAGAGCGACGAATTCGTCCTGCCAACACGGATTCAGGCACCGGGCCAGACCGAGGTGCGGATCGAAGATGGCGATGCAGTGCTGTTCATGAACTTCCGCGCCGACCGCGCGCGACAGCTGACCCAAGCCTTTGTAGATCCGAACTTCGATGGCTTCAAGCGCGACAAGCGCCTGGAACTTGCAGATTTCGTGACCACAACAGAATACGCCGCTGATATACCAGCAAGCTGCGCTTTTCCGCCGGAAACACTGGAGAATGTATTGCCAGACTACGTCGCACAGCAGGGCCTTACCCAGCTGCGCATCGCCGAGACGGAAAAGTACGCCCATGTCACCTTTTTCTTCAGTGGCGGCCGCGAAGAACTCTACCCAGGCGAAGTGCGCGAACTGGTGCCGTCACCGGACGTTGCGACCTATGACCTTAAACCAGAGATGAGCGCCTTCGAGGTCACTGATAAGCTGGTCGCCGCCATTCGATCAAATGACTATGACCTCATCGTATGCAATTACGCCAACGGCGATATGGTAGGCCATACCGGCGTCTACGACGCCGCCGTCAAAGCGGTTGAAACACTGGACGAGTGTCTCGGCCGAGTCGAGGACGCAGTGCTCGCCGTCGGCGGCCAAGCCTTGATAACCGCTGACCACGGCAACTGCGAGATGATGGTCGATCACGACTCCGGCCAGCACCACACCCAGCATACGACCGAACTGGTCCCACTGGTCTACGTCGGGGAGGAGCCTGTGCAGCTGGCAGGGCAAGGCGGCCGCCTGCCCGATATTGCACCAACCCTGCTCGCGCTGATGAATCTGCCCCAACCTGCGGAAATGACCGGCCGCAATCTGGCAACTAATCTGGCGACGGAGCACGCCACTACCTTGGCACAGACAGGCCACTGATATCGTGAGCTGGCGCATCCCGGCCGGAGCAGCATTCTTGTTGCTCCTGCTGGCCGGTGGCAGCTTCCCAAGCTTCGCACAATCCGACGAAGAAAAAGCGCGGCGCGAGCTCAAAGCGCTGCAAAGCGATATCGCGCGCATCAATCGCGAAATAAGCTCGGCACGCAGCCGTCGCGACACCCTCGAGCAACAGCTTCGAGCGGCAGAGGTCGAGCTCGGCACACTCAAGCGAGAGCTGGCCCAGACAGAGCAACGCATGCGTGAAACGCGCACCGAGATCGCACAGCTGCGTAGTGAGCGTGACTCCCTGGAAAGTGCTCGCGACGCGCAGCAGGCCAGGGTTGCGACAGAACTACGCACCGCCTGGCAGCTGGGCAACCAGGGCCAGGTGCGTGTCTTGTTGAATCAGGAAAGCCCACACACCGTGGCACGGACCCTGGTCTACTACCGTTACTTTTTCGAGGCGCGCACGGAACTGATCACGCGCTACCGCAAAACGCTGGGCGAACTTGAGCAGGTCCAGAGCGAGATCACTGCAGCACTTGAGCGCCTCGAAGACGATGCCGCGGCAATTACACGCCAGCAGGGGCAGGTCGGCCAGGCACAGGAAAACCGCCAGCTCGCGGTCGCCAAGCTCAACAGCAACATTGCCGACAAGGCCGGCCAGCTGAAACAAATGGAGGCTGACCGCGCGAAGCTGGAGGAGCTGCTGGAGGCCATCGAAGAGGCCGTGGTCAATCTGCAGGTACCCGACAACTACCAGGCCTTTACCGCAGCGCGAGGCCAGATGCCCTGGCCAGTCAGCGGCAAACACGGCAACCGCTATGGCAAGCCACGTAACCAGGGCAATATGCGCTGGCAGGGCATTAATATCCAGGCCAGTGCCGGCGAAACCGTGCGCGCTATACATCACGGCCGCGTTGTTTATGCCGACTGGTTTCGGGGACTCGGGCTGCTGCTCATCGTGGATCACGGTGACGGATACATGAGCCTCTACGCGCACAATGAGTCGCTGCTGCGGGAGGTCGGTGAGTGGGTTACGGCCGGTACGTCAATCAGCACGGTAGGCAACACCGGCGGCATTACCCGGCCAACGCTCTACTTCGAGATTCGCCACCAGGGTAAACCCACCAACCCTGACAACTGGTGCAAGGGCTAGACAGCCGGGCCCGCGCTTTCGAATTGCGCTACACTACTTTTTTGGCATTTACCCTTTGGGCGGCAGCCGGCCGCCCCGGCAGTAGCATTATGAAGACTTTGATACCCCAGCCCTTGCGGCGCCGACTGATAACCGCAGGGCTGGCTCTTGGGCTCGTACCTCTTACGGCGGTGGCCGTGGAAGAGCCCGGCCGCCTGCCGCTGGAAGAGCTACGTACCTTCGCCGATGTGTACAACCAGATTCGCGTCGGCTACGTGAAAGAGATCGATGACAGTACCCTGCTCGAATACGCCATTCAGGGCATGCTCATGGGTCTGGACCCCCACTCGGTCTACCTCACTCGGGATGCCTTCGAAAACCTGCAGGACAACACCACGGGAGAGTTCAGCGGGCTCGGCCTCGAGGTCGGCATGGAAGATGGCTTTGTAAAGATCATCTCCCCCATAGACGGCTCACCTGCCGAAGCGGCGGGACTGCAAAGCGGCGACGTCATCCTGAAGCTTAACGACACGACCGTGAAGGGCATGAGCCTCGGCGATGCCATCGACCGGATGCGTGGTCCCAAGGGCAGTGAAATCGAGCTGACCATCGGCAGGCCGGGTGAAAGCCAGCCCTTTGAAGTGACGCTGGTTCGCGACGTGATCAAAGTGGCAAGCGTACGCAAGCGCTGGCTGGAGCCGGGCTACGGCTACATCCGCATCGCCCAGTTCCAGCATCGCACTGGTGAGGACGTGCGCAATGCGTTGACTAAAATGATGTCCGATGAGGAACTCAAAGGCCTGGTGCTCGATTTGCGCAACAACCCGGGCGGCATCCTGCGTGCCAGCGTTGACGTGGCAGAGCTGTTCCTGGACGGCGGTACTGTGGTCTACACCGAGGGCCGTCTTGAGAACTCGGACACCCGCTACAATGCGGGCGCAGACGACGAGAGCGGCGGCATCCCACTGGTTGTATTGATTAATGGCGGCTCAGCCTCCGCCTCGGAGATTGTCGCCGGTGCCCTCCAGGATCACCGTAGGGCCGTGATCATGGGCACCAACAGCTTCGGCAAAGGCTCCGTGCAGACCGTGCTGCCGCTGTCTGAGGAGCGCGCCGTAAAACTGACCACAGCGCTCTATTTCACGCCCAACGGTCGATCCATCCAGGCTCAGGGCATCGAACCCGATATTCTGGTGGAGCGAGCACAGGTCACCACCTTCGAGTCCAATCGGGTATCCGAGGCCGACCTCGCGGGGCACCTCGATAACGGCAACGGCAACAACGGCATGAGCAGCAAAAAGAGCAGCAATACGCAGCTACTTAGCGCTGATAACCAGCTGTACGAGGCACTCACTCTGCTCAAGGGCCTGAATATTTTAGGCCTTAACAGCGCCGTGCAGGCGGATCAGCCATCGGGCGACAGCTGAGTGCGGCCTTGGGGCCAGTATCTTGCTGGCCTGACTCTCCTCCTTCTTTCCCACAGCGCGTCTGCGGAAATCAGCACCGGCGGGGCTGCAGCCTCTGAGCCGGCTACCCCGGCCCTTGTGCTGATCATCGATGATATTGGCAACCAGCGTAGCCGCGGCCTCGCGGTGATTGAACTGCCTGGGCCGCTGACGATCGCCGTTCTGCCCTATACGCCCCATGGTGCCGATCTTGCGCGCGAGGCACACGCGCGGGGCCAGGAGGTGATGCTGCACGCACCCATGAGCAACATCGGCGACGAACCCCTTGGAGAGGGCGCCCTGACGGCGGAGCTGGATGAAGCTGAGTTTCGCCGTCGACTCGAAGCCGCTCTGGCGACCGTGCCAAACGTGCGGGGTGTGAACAATCACATGGGCTCTTACCTGACCCAGCAGGGCCTGCAAATGGCGTGGATGATGCAGGTATTGCGTCACCACGGCTTGTACTTTGTGGACTCACGGACCAGCCATCTCACGGTGGCCGCAAGAACAGCGGAAGCCGCGGGCATACCAAACCTGTCGCGTCACGTATTCCTGGATAATCAGCGCACCGCTGAGGCCATTGCAGAGCGCTTTGACGCGGCTATCGCGCTGGCCAAGGCGCAGGGGCTCGCCGTTGCCATCGGGCACCCTTACCCAGAGACCATCGACTACTTGAGAGAAGTGCTACCGGGCCTTCAGGCTGAGGGGATACGCCTGCTTACCGCTTCGGAAGCGCTCGGCTTAGATGGGGAAGAAAGCGAGGAGGAAGCACTGGCTCAAAGCCGCACTTCGATACCGCGCTCGGCCATGTAGGCTTTTGCTTCGGGCACGGTGTATTCACCGAAGTGGAAGATACTAGCTGCAAGCACCGCGTCCGCGCCCCCTTGCAATACACCATCCACCAGGTGATCGAGGTTACCCACGCCGCCCGAGGCGATGACAGGGATCTCTACAGCATCGGTAATCGCGCGCGTCACGCCAAGCTCAAAGCCGTTCTTCGTGCCGTCGCGATCCATGCTGGTCAGGAGGATTTCACCGGCGCCCAGGTCAGCCATTTTCTCTGCCCAGGCCACCGCATCGATGCCCGTGGGCTTGCGTCCGCCATGGGTGAAAATCTCGTAACGCGGCTGACCGTCGACATCGTCAACCCGCTTTGCATCAATCGCCACGACAATGCACTGGGAGCCAAAGCGCTGGGCAGATTCACGCACCAGCTCAGGGTTATGTATTGCAGCAGTATTGATGCTGACCTTGTCAGCGCCGGCATTGAGCATGGTGCGAATATCATCCACCGTGCGTATGCCGCCGCCCACGGTGAGGGGAATAAAGACATGCTCCGCGATCTGCTCCACCGTGTGTACGGTGGTTTCGCGGCCCTCATGACTCGCGGTGATATCAAGGAAGGTCACCTCGTCTGCGCCCTGCTCGTTGTAGCGCATGGCAATTTCAACCGGGTCGCCCGCATCACGAATATCGACGAAATTGACGCCCTTCACTACGCGGCCGTTTTCCACGTCGAGACAGGGGATGATGCGCTTGGCCAATCCCATGGCTACACCTCGCCCGCCGCTACGTCACACAGGGCCTGCGCCTCAGCCACATCGAGGGTTCCCTCATAAATCGCGCGGCCAGTAATCGCGCCGCAGATGCCCTGGTCGGCTACCGCTGCCAGGGCCTGAATGTCATCGAGATTGGTAATGCCGCCTGAGGCGATCACCGGAATACTGGAAGCCTGCGCCATGGCGACCGTGGCCTCAACATTTACGCCCTGCATCATGCCGTCACGGGCGATGTCGGTATAGACAATGGCTGCAACACCATCTGCCTCGAAGCGTTTGGCCAGGTCCGTCGCCCGGACTTCCGAAACCTCTGCCCAGCCATCGGTGGCAACACGGCCCTCCTTTGCATCCAGACCCACGATCACCTTGCCAGGAAAGGCCGCACAGGCCTCGCCCACAAACTCAGGCTCTTTCACCGCCTTCGTGCCGATGATTACGTAGCTCACACCCGCACGTACATAGTGCTCGATTGTGTCGAGGTTACGTATGCCGCCGCCAATCTGAATGGGCAGCGCAGGGTAGGCCGCAGCGATCGCTGTGACCACCTCGCCGTTGACCGGCTCGCCGGCAAAGGCGCCGTTCAGATCCACCAGGTGTAGCCGTCGACAGCCGGCTTCAACCCAGCGCGCCGCCATGGCGACCGGATCATCGGAGAAGACGGTGCTGTCATCCATCAGGCCCTGGCGCAAGCGCACACACTGGCCGTCCTTGAGGTCGATTGCGGGGATGATCAACATTGTCCGTTCCAATTCAAAAAGTTGCGTAGCAGCTGTAGCCCCGCAGTCGCACTCTTCTCGGGGTGAAACTGCACGGCAAACAGGTTATCTCTCGCCAGCGCCGCATCCGCGGCCACGCCGTAATCCAGCGCGCCCGCCAACAGGCTGCGCTCCTGTGCATGCACGTAGTAGCTGTGTACGAAGTAAAAGCGACTGTCGTCTTCAATGTTCTGCCAGAGCGGGTGGCTGCGGGTTTGGCGCACCCGGTTCCAGCCCATATGGGGCACCTTGAGGCGCTGACCGTCGCTATCAGTGAGCGGATGCCCAAAAAAACGCACCTCACCGGGGATGATGTCGAGGCAGTCGACGCCGTTATTTTCTTCGGAGCGCGTCATGAGTGCCTGCAGGCCAACGCAGATCGCAAGCACGGGCACCTGCTGTTCCGTGAGTGCCTGCTGCAGTAGTCGATCACACTCGAGGCGGCGAATTTCCGCCATACAATCGCGAATTGCACCCACCCCCGGGAAGATCACCCGGTCTGCCCGGGCGATTTCCGCGGCATCGTGCGTCACCACAACGCGCTCGGCGCCCACGTGTTCCAGCGCGCTGGCCACAGAGTGCAAATTGCCCATGCCGTAATCGATAACGGCGACTACACCGGACATGACAAACCTCGTTGCGTGGAGCTAGAGAACGCCTTTAGTCGATGGCATGACGCCCGCCATGCGCGGATCGGCAGACAGCGCCATGCGCAGGGCCCGACCGAAGGCCTTGAATACGGTTTCCGCCTGGTGATGGGTGTTTTCACCGCGGAGGTTATCCACGTGCAGCGTGACCTGGGCATGGTTAATAAAGCCCTGGAAAAACTCGTGAAACAGATCCACGTCAAAGCCGCCAACCGAGGCTCGCGTGAAGGGCACATGAAATTCCAGGCCGGGGCGGCCAGAAAAATCGATGACCACCCGCGACAGCGCCTCGTCGAGTGGAACGTAGGCATGGCCATAACGCAGAATGCCCTTTTTATCACCCACCGCCTCGGCGACTGCCTGGCCGAGCGTAATGCCGATGTCTTCAACCGTGTGGTGATCATCGATGTGTAGATCACCGCTGGCCTTGATCTCGAGATCGAGCAATCCGTGTCGGGCAATCTGATCCATCATATGCTCGAGGAAGGGAATGCCGGTGTCGAATTTGGCCACACCGGTGCCGTCCAGATTCACGCTTACCGTGATCTGGGTTTCCAGTGTGTCGCGCATTACGGTGGCTTTGCGTTCAGCCATGGCCAGCTCCGCTGGGGCCCCATGCCCCGAAAAGCGCGCCATTATATGCCAACAAGTCCTTGAATTCACTGGCAGTATCACCACACTCACCGTATCCTTCTTGGCCTGAGTTTCTCCAGCGAGTACAGGCAGTTACCCCCCGCGAGAGCGGGGCTCCAGCACCCTAAGCAAGCCTCCATGACCCCCAGCTTTCACCAACGCGTCCTCACCTGGTTCGACCAACATGGCCGCCATGACTTGCCCTGGCAGCAGAACATCAACCCCTACCGGGTCTGGGTTTCAGAAATCATGCTGCAGCAAACACAGGTGCGCACCGTGATCCCCTACTTCGAGCGGTTCATGGATCGATTTCCCGACGTTCAATCACTGGCCGCTGCACCCCAGGACGAGGTTCTGCATCACTGGACGGGGCTTGGTTACTACGCTCGCGCCCGCAACCTGCACAAGGCCGCCCAGCAGGTGTGCGAGGAACACGCTGGCGAGTTCCCCGATACCGTCGAAGGCCTGGAAGCGCTGCCGGGCGTTGGCCGCTCGACCGCGGGTGCCATCTGCAGCATTGCTCACCGTAAACGAGCGCCCATACTGGATGGCAACGTCAAGCGAGTATTGGCCCGCCACGGCGCAGTGGCGGGATGGCCTGGCGAGGCCAGCACATTGAAAAGCCTGTGGGCATCCGCGGAAACCTACACGCCAACGTCGCGTATTGCGGACTACACCCAGGCCATGATGGACCTGGGCGCGACCCTGTGCACCCGAACCCGGCCACGTTGCGGCGACTGCCCGCTGCAGGAGGATTGCTCCGCCCTGGCCAGTGGAACTCAAACGCAATACCCGGGCAAGAAACCAAAGAAAGCGCTGCCGGAGCGCAGTACGCACTTTCTCATGCTGCGCGACCCCGAGGGTTCTCTATGGCTGGAACGAAGACCGCCCAGCGGCATCTGGGGCGGCCTTTGGTGCTTCCCCGAATTGGCCGATGCGAGCGCAGCCGAGACCTGGTGTGTGGACCGCTTCCAATTCGCGCCGACCAGCATCGAGCGCTGGAGCCCCTTTCGCCATACCTTCAGCCACTACCACCTCGATATCCAGCCCATCCTGGCGACGCTACCCACCTGTCCGCAGGCGGTGATGGCGAGTGACGAACAGCTCTGGTATAACCTGCGCCAGCCCCCGGCCGTTGGTCTCGCGGCCCCCGTCGTGGGCCTGCTAGAGACCCTAAAAGCCGACCCCTTCTACTGATAGAGGCAACGTTATGTCCCGTACCGTATTCTGTAAGAAGTACCAGCAAGACATGGAAGGCCTCGATCAGCCTCCCTACCCGGGCCCCAAGGGCCAGGAGATCTTCGATTCCATCTCCAAGCAAGCCTGGGCAGACTGGCAGGCACACCAGACCATGCTGATCAACGAGAAACACCTGAGCCTCGTAGACCCTGAGGCCCGCAAGTACCTGCAGGGCGAAATGGACAAGTTTTTTGCCGGCGAAGACTACGATCAGGCCGAGGGTTACGTCCCGCCGAGCGAGTAATAGCCGGCCTTGACTAGGGCCAGCCATCCCGGTTTAATACGCGCCTCTTGCGGTTCCGCACCATGCCCAGATAGCTCAGTTGGTAGAGCAGGGGATTGAAAATCCCCGTGTCGGCAGTTCGATTCTGTCTCTGGGCACCATATATCCCAATCCGTTAGTCCATATTGATCTATAAAGCTCCTGAAAATCAGGACGTTGGCAAGTAATATAGTTCTCGTTAGTCCAAGTAAACCTCGTCTCTAATCGAGCATTCATGGGGCATTTCTGGGGGCACATTGCAAAATCAGCCTGGCTTATGCCCCCATAAAGGAGTTGTCGATGCCACTCACCGCGCAAGAGGTAAAGCAGGCTAAAGCACGTGAAAAGGTGTATCGCCTGGCCGATGAAAAGGGCCTCTATCTGGAAGTGCACCCCAACGGCTCGAAGTACTGGCGCCACAAGTACAGATTCGCTGGTAAAGAGAAGCGATTGGCATACGGCGTCTATCCAGAGGTTGGCCTGAAAGACGCTCGAGCGTGTAGGGACGATGCCCGCGCCCTACTCCGTAATGATATCGATCCGGGGCGGGTCAAGCGGTCCAGAAAGTCCAAAGAGGAGTGGGAGGCCGAGAACACGTTTAAAAGTGTCGCCTCCGAGTGGTTTGGGAAGCAGACCCCCATATGGGCAGAATCTACAGCGAGCAAGCGAAGAGGGCTTTTGCAAAACGACCTGAATCCCTGGCTGGGACATACACCTATCAACCACCTTGACACCTCAGATCTTCTCTCTGTGCTACAGCGCATCGAGGACCGCGGCGCCATAGATACAGCCCATAATGCGCGACAGGTGCTCAATCAGATTTTCCGCTACGCCAAACAAACTCGACGGATCGAAGCCAATCCAGCAGCCGATCTCGCAGGGGTTCTGAGACCGAAAGGCACTCGGCACCGACCCGCCATCGTCGAACCCAAAGAGTTCGGCGAGCTGCTTCTCGCGATCGATAGCTATGAGGGGACTCACACGGTGCGCTGTTTGCTCAGGTTGTGTCCGCTACTATTTCAAAGACCCGGAGAAATGATCAGCATGGAGTGGCAGGAGATCGACTGGCGCGAGGGCGTGTGGAAGCTGCCAGGTGAAAAAATGAAGACTACGCAGCCACATATCGTCCCTCTCGCCACGCAGTCAATCGAGATTCTCAGGGATCTGGAGCCTTTGACTGGTCGGCTGCCGTATGTTTTTCCTAACGCCAGGCACCGTAAAAAGCACGCCAGTCCAGCGACGATAAACAGTGCCCTTCAGAATCTCGGTTACGATACTAAAACGCAACATTGCGCTCACGGGTTCAGGGCATCAGCTCGCACGCTGATGGACGAACAATTGGGCTATCGACTCGAATGGATCGAACAACAGTTGGCCCACCAGGTAAAGGACTCCCTTGGTAGAGCGTATAACCGAACGAAACACCTGCCCCAGCGCCAAGAGATGATGCAGAAGTGGGCAGACTACCTGGATGCACTCAAGGAGCAGGCACGCGATGGAAACGTTGTTATCGGCAGGTTTAAGAATGCCTACAACTAGTTACAGTCTGACGTAACAGTAGCGGGGGTGAGCGAAGGAGAACCAGAAGCCGGCCTTCGAATTTCAAGCGAACATCTGGAGAACATGTTATGGGCAAAATCAAATCCAACGTATCAGCTCTCAACGACGCTTTTTGAAGCATGCAGTGACGTCGCGAATATGATGAGCTACCTTTCTAGAAACTCTCCCTTTGATGATGACGACCAGGCAACCTCCGGATACAGAGAGATCTTTAGAATGCTCGACTCTCGTCTAGCAAACGCGATGAACAATATTGCTGAAGCGGCTGAAGCTCTTAAGCAATAGGAGCGAAACAACTGAACGCTAATGATCATGCGCCTAGCACCTTCATGATCAGAACGAGCGCACTTCCAGTAACGGGCGAATACGGGACAGGCGCGTGTCTTTGTGCTCATGCACACGACCCGCTTTCCGGATTGAGGAGGCACGATAGAGCCATATAGCTGTAAGACTGGCTATCGCGAAGGCCGCAGTGGAATGAACAACAAAGCGATTGAGAGTATCAACTACATGGGGCACTCCTTAGATGGGCTCCTCTACGATGCTCAGAAAGGATCAACTACTTCCACACAACTGATCTACCAGTACTTCTGTAACAGTGTGGAAAAAGGCAATAACATCCCTCCTGAGGTCCAAGAGTTAATCGCTAGCGAAATGTCATCGGTGCTGTCTGGAAACATCAAGCCCTCAGAAATGTTCAATCCATCGGGCTCCAAAGTTCACACGTGGGCAGGAGAGGCGGAAAGCTTGATGTCATTCCTGCTACCTGGCAGAGAGTTCTTGGAAGCGCTAGAGCTGACGTCTGAGATGACTGGTGTGTCAGAAGGAACAATCAAGGACCACTACTACAAGCACCAAGCCCGTATTAAGCGGATCGCGGAGGTCACAACGCTCATTAGGACTCAGAGAAATCCGGGCACCAATTCGGACGAGGCCAGCATGGTATCTGCAAGGTTAGAGGAAATATACGAAAGAAAGCCCGAGTACTAAGCTTAATAAACACCCGCTCAATCACTCCATCGAAAATGGGCTTTTCTGGGTTTCTCAAGAGAAAGCCACAATGACGACCGTCATGCTCCCGGTTAATCTAGTTCGAGATTCGGATCAACTGAAATCACTGGGAGCGAACATGGATACCGCCTGCGACACCCCGAAGCACCGTTGGAATACTACCATCCGTATGTTAGAAGATCTTCCGAAGACAGGCCTCCTCCGCGACAAACAGATCTACCCATTCTTTGGGATCGGCCGCTCGACTTGGTGGAAGTGGGTGCAGGAGGGCAAGGCACCACCGGGAATCAAGTTGAGCAGCCGGACCACTGTGTGGAGAGCAGAAGACATAAGAGACCTTCTCAGGAAAGTCTCTCAGAAGTGTGACTGAGGAACCACATCTGGCGACTCTTACAAGAGTACTCCAAAGAAAAGCCTGCTCCGTGGGGGAGCAGGACCCTGATGTCCTTTTGACGGCAATCAAAGTGGCGGACCCGATGAGCATATCGAAATCCACGCGGCACAAACAGCACAAACAAACTAAAGATCGATGTATCAGTTGCGGAGTAATTCTTCTAAAACACGAGCGCCCCTGGGGATACTGCTCCAGTCATGCTGGATTTACGTCCATGTCGAGTATGGCCAGAAGCAATGGCATCCGAGGGGGCTTCTAAACATGGCTCTTACAGATGGCCGGAAGAGCAGTAAGAAACGAGAGTCATTTGTTGGAATACCAAAGCGGGTAGTTGCATCAGAACGATATACCGGCCTATCTCCCCACGCGGTGAAGCTACTGATTGATATCTGCTACCAGTACAACGGGAGAAACAACGGCCCGCTTACGGCAGCCTGGGCGGTTTTGAGGCAGCGGGGCTGGAAATCCACAGCGACATTATACAAAGCCAAGACCGAACTAATAGCCGCGGGCTTCATCTGTGTTACCCGCATGGGGAGGAAAGTAAGGAGCTATCCAACGTTAGTCGCGGTGACCTGGAACGGCATTGATGAGCCCTCTAAGGGAGTGAGGTATGACGAGGGCATTCTTCCGAGCAATGTACCTCTCTCTTACTGGTGCAAAGCTCGAGACCAGTGGTCGTCGCCTGTAAACCTGAGGGTTGTCTCTCGATGATTATCATTTCACGCTCTCTCTATACGACTGGGTTTAGGCCTACCCAGTCGTATACAGACTGGGTAAAACGAACGAGCCAAGCCAGCCATTCTCGATGCGAACTCTATTTCGGCAATCTTTGCATAAAAGCCAGTCGCATAGAGAGAGTCTTATATATAACCATATGTCGGGGGTGGTCCTTTGCTCAATGTTCCACGAGGAACGGAAACACTATTTTCTATTGGAGAGACTAATGTCCCAAGCGAATGAACTTGCTGAGCAAGCTGTTGAAGCTGAGAAACTTTACCGATCCTTCGTTGAGAAGATGGTAGCAATGGACCAGGAGGTGGAAGCGGGTTCTCCGTCGCTCGAGCGCTTTGTTTCGCTAAAGGCTGAAGCTTGGGAGCTGAAGGATGAACT